>JAIEPW010000004.1 GCA_019748195.1 Bryobacteraceae bacterium | reverse complement strand
GGGAACACGATTTCGCGGAAGTAATCGTTCGCGCGGGCGCGCTGGGCTTCCTCCAGCGCCGCGTAGGCGACCACGGAAACGCCGTGCCGGGCGAGCGCCGGAATCAACTCGTCGCGCAGCAGCCGGTGGCAGTCGGCCATCAGCGAAGCGACACGGGAGCGGACCTCGGCCAACTGTTCGGCCGGCGTCATCCCGTCCGGCCCCACCTCCAGGATTCCCGCCGCCATCTGTTCCTTCAGGCCGGTGACGCGGACCATGAACAGTTCATCCAGGTTGGAGCCGACAATGGAGAGAAACTTGATGCGCTCCAGCAGCGGCGTTTTCGGATCGCTGGCTTCCTGCAGAACGCGGCGTTGGAATTCCAGCAGGCTGATCTCGCGGTTCAGGAACAGGTAACGGGTTTCCTTGGGCGCCGCGGCGCCGTCGCGATGGGCGGCGCCGTTCACCGCGGGGGCGGCGGCGCGAGCGCGAATCCGCTTCCGCGGCGACCGGGTTGAAGAAGCCATCTAGTTCAGACTAACGAAAACGCGCCCGGCGCAGCAATCAAAGCGATAGCTGCACAGCGCGCGCGGGCGCCCCGGAGGCGCGCGCGAGCCCCCATGCGTACCAGCTCAGTTGCCGGAGGTAGCGGTCGCGGGCGGCCTCCACATCGCGATCGGTCTTGAAATCGAGGATGATCCAGCCGGACGGCTCCAGGAAGGCGACGTCCAGGATTCCTTCGAGCACGCGGCCATCCCCCGCGGGGACCGTGAGGGGCAGTTCCCGATGGGCGCGCGCCGCGGACCGGGCGCGGCGCAGCCATTCGCCTGCGAGCGCGGCCTGGGCGCGGTCCACCGCGGCCTCGCATTCCTCCTCCGTGGCGCCCAGCATCCTGCCGTGTACGCCGGCGATCGCTTGGATTTCCGCCGGCGACGCCGTCCAGGGGACGTCGCGCATCACCGCGTGCAGCAGCAGTCCGAAACGTCTGCCCGCGGGACGCGCCGCGCCGGGCATACGCACGATTTCGACCTGCTGCGGCGCGGGCGGATCGACGGAGGTGAGGCTCGCGACCACCAGCAGGTGCCTCGGCCGCGCCGCCGCATCCAGATCGGACTCGCGGGCGGCGCTCCATCTGCGATATCGCTCCGCGCCTTGCCCGGCAACTCCCGCCTGGTCCTTGGCCAGCAGGTCCTCGCTCTTCAGGCCGCGCGCGGGATCGGAGGCGAGATCGAGCAGGGAAGGATCCCACCAGACGACCTCATGTCCGCCCGTTCCCGGCTGGTGCAAGCCCGGTCGCACCGAGCACTCGCCGCCGGAAGACAACTGCGGAGGCCGGTTGTCCGGAATGATGCTGGCGTCGCCGAACTTGGGACATCCGGGAGAGAGAAGGCGCGGCTTGCGATGCTGGCCGTTTTCGGGATAGAGCGCCTTGGCCAACGGGCGCAGCCACCCGCCTTCCCATTGGTCATCGCCGATGGCGGGCACCACCAGCAGATCCCGGGCGCGGGTGGCGGCCACGTAGGCGACGCGGATACCTTCGGCCTCTTCGCGCGCGTGCTCCACCTGCTGGTGATCGCTTAGCTCCCACGGCGCGCAGCGCAACAGGCGGGTGGCGCAGAGGCCGCGCGCGGCGTCGATGTAACGGTCGGGCTCGGGGCTGGCGAGATTGGCGCTCATGTCGGCGAGGATCACGACGGGAAATTCGAGTCCCTTGGCGGTGTGGACGGTCATCAGGCGAACCCCGTCCGCCCCTTCCTCCAGCACGGGCGCCTCCCCGGCCTCGGTTTTTTCGGCCTGAGCTTCCAACTCCTCGACGAAGGCGCGGAAGCTGACGCCGCCGCCGATCTCGAAGTTGCGCGCGAGGTCCACGACGCGGTAGACGTTGGCCAAGACCTGGTGACCGCCGGGCCTAAGGACGAATCCGGCGTGCGCCCGCGTTTCCTCCAGCAGTTCGTTCACGGTGTCCGCGAAGGGGCGATGGTTGCGGCGGCGGTGCAATGCGGCGAGCAGCGCGAGCGCGGACGCAACGGGCCGCAACGGAGGATCGAGTTCGGGCGGCGGCTGCACGAAGGGGTGAAAGCGTCCGCAAAGCGCGCGGAAACGCAACAAGGCCGCGTCGCCGATGGCGAACAGCGGTCCTTTCAGCGCCGCGAAGACGGACAGTTCGTCGGAGGGCCATTCGATTGCCGCCAGCGCGGCGCGAACGGTTTCGACCTCCTCGCGGTGGTGGTAGCTTTTGCTGCCGACCAGCAGATGCGCGAGACCGCGATCCTCCAGCCCGCGGACGTAATCGCGCGTGACGTCGCGGCCGTTGTTGACGAAGCGCCGGAAGAGGATGGCGATGTGCCGGGCCTCCAGCGCCGTCAGCGTAGCGGGATCCTCGGGATCGCGGACACGCCAGTTGCTGCGGCGCACCAGCCATTCGGCGTAGGCGCACACCGCGCCGGGGAGGCTGTCGTTGATGGCGGACTTGGTGATCCCCTTATGTCCGTAGGGGCGCGGCACGGGAAGAGCGACGATCGCGGGCTGGCTTTCGAACGCGGGCAGGTGCTCTTCGAGAGGCACATACCCGGCCTGGCCGGAAACGGGGTCGCCGGTCATTTCCGGCGCGAACGCCGCGTTCACGAAGAGCTGCAGCGGGCGAGAGGAGCGGAAGCCGCGGGAGAGATTCACCAGGCCCACGCCGCGCTCCATCAGCGAGGCGCGGATCTCGTGATAGAGCACGACATCGGCGCGGCGGAACTTGTAAATCGACTGCTTGGGATCGCCGACGGCGAAGAACTTGCCGGGGGCGGGCGTCACCTGCCTCCAATCGGCGACGGCCGGATCCCCGGCCGACAGCAGCAACAGGAGCTCGGCCTGCAAGGGGTCGGTGTCCTGGAATTCGTCCACGAAGATGTGGCTGAACTTGCGCTGGAAGTACTCGCGCACGGAGGGATTGCCGCGGACCAGGTCGCGCGAGAGCAGCAGCAGGTCGACGAAATCGAGCTTGCCGGAGACGCGTTTCAGTTGGGCGTAGCCGGCGACCAGGCCGGACATTTCGTCGCGCAACCCGGCGGCGAGATCGGCGTCGGCGTGGCGGGCGAACGCGGCCAGCGTGCGGATTACCTCCTCGCGCTTTTGCAGCACGTCCTCGCGCGTGACGGCTTCGCCGTACTGGCCGGTTCCCTTGCGGAAGTCCTTGTTCAGCCGCGCGGGAAGCTTCACCAGCAGCGCCTCCAACTGGTCGTAGTCGCGGGGGGAGGCCGCCTCCGCGCGGCTTCGCCAGGCCTCGAAATCGAACGCCGGGCGCAATGACCGGTACAGCGCGTCGTCATTCCTGCGGACCTTGCGCGCGACGGCGGTGAGAGCCTCCACCAGTTGGACGGCGACATCGACGCAGGCCTTGCGATCGAAGGGTTCGCGCCGCCAGGGAGCGGTGAAGTCGCGCCACTCCACCAGCTTTCTTCCGGCGAATTGCAGTTGCTCGCCAGGCTCGCCGGTTTCCCATTGGTCGCGCCACGCCAGGCGCGCGAAGGCACGGGCGAGCGCCGGGGAATCCTCGTTCAGGCGATTCTCCAGCCAGAGGCGGAAGGCGCGTTGATAGAGGCGCGCGCCGTCCGCCTCGGCGAGTTCCTCAAAGGCCGGATCGACACCGGCCTCCACCGGACGCTCGCGCAGAAGCTGGGCGCAGAAGGAGTGGATGGTGCCGATGGAGGCTCGCTCCAGTTGCGCCAGCGCCCGTTCCAGATTGCTTCTCACCTCGGGATCGGCGGCGGCCGCTCGCGTCTCATCGATCTCCTGGCGCAGGCGCAGCTTCAATTCGCCGGCGGCTTTGTGGGTGAAGGTCACGGCGACAATGCTGCCGATTCGCGCGCCGGCCGCGATTACCGCCACGATCCGCTTCACCAGTTCGGTGGTTTTGCCGGTTCCGGCGGCTGCCTCCACGATCAGGCTTTCGTGCAGCGAAGCGCGGATTCGCCGGCGGGCCAGCTCGTCGCCCGAGGGAGTGAACGCCGGGTTCACGGCAGACTCCTCACGTGGTTCAGATTCTCCAGCGCGTCTTTAGGCTTGCGCCGGATGCGATCTTCCTCATAAGGGCCGCAGATCACCGCGTAATCGCAGAGGCCGCAGGCGCCGCGCTGCGGCGCGGCGGGCAGAAATCCGGAGCTGAGCGCGCGGTCGATCGCCTCCGCCACCTGGCGGACGCGGTTGCGGGTGACCTCATGCAGCGGGATGGAGAAGCGCTGGAAGTTGCCGCGCTGGGTGGCGTAGAACAGACGGCCGGATTCGACGGTCGCCCCGAGGATTCGTTCCACGGCCAAACCGTATAAGGCGGGCTGGAGCACCGCGCCGCCGCCGACCGACCCCGGAACACGGTCCGGCGGTTTTCCGGTCTTGTGATCCGTCACCCGATACACGCCGCGGGTGCGATGCTTCTCCACCAGATCCACCGAGCCGCGCAGCTTCAGGCCGTCCAGAACGCGGATTTCCTCCGCTGAGCTTGCCGCGTCATGCGAGCCGTCCAGCGCGCGGCCGAAGCCGAGCTCGAAGTGGGCTGGAATCCAGTCGGCGTCTTCTTCGAGCGCGTGCTGGATCCAGCCGCGCAAGTCCGTGCGCAGATCCTCGACTTCACTGCGCCACACCCGATCGAGCGCGGGCGCGAGTTCCTCGGCGAACTCCGCGGCGACCCGGTTCAGAACGCGATCGGAGGCCTGGAGGATTTGCTCGCGCTTCCAGGGACTCATCGGCAGCATTCCGGCGGCCTGCAGATCGCGGAAGAGCTCGAACTGCACCTGATGGAAGAGGCTGCCTCGCGTCAGCGGGTCCATGCGTTCCAATGCGGACGGGCATTCCCTGGGGCGCAAGCCGTGGATCGCGTGCAGCGCGAACTTGTAAGGGCAGGCGGCGAACTGTTGCAGCGCGGTGGGCGAGTACGCCCGCTGGGACCCGCGGTGGTGCAGCAGCAGTTGCCGCGCTTCGGGATCGGGCTCGACGATGCCGTCGGCTTCGCTCCATTTGCTGTTCCAGCGGCGCCAGCGGGAGCGTAGACTGCGCGCGAGCACGGGGCTGGCCTCCATGAGGTAATGGGCGATGCCGGGCTCCGGATCGCCGGCCGCCGCGGCGGGCGCGAGCACGGCCAGGTCGTACTCGGCGGCGTCGATGGCGTCCGCGGGATCGCGCGGCGCGGGCCAGTTCAACCGCGCCGGCGCGGCTTCGCGGGCCTGACGCTCGAATCGCCGCAGGTTGGGCAGCGCGCCTTCCACGGATCGCGGAAGCTCCAGCGCGTAGAAAGACGGCACGCGCGGCCGGGCCTGCGCCACCTCCATCCGCGGGTAGCTGGCGATCAGCTTCTCCGACGCGGCGGCCGAGGCTGCGTGCAGCAGAAATCGCTCGGCGTCCACCTTGTCGTCGCGGACCGGCAGGCTCGGCGAGATGGACGCGCGGTGCTGATCGAGCAACAGGGGGTCTTCGAAGACGCGCCCCGGAAAGAGCCCTTCCGCAAGACCGGGAAGGAACACAACGGTGAACTCGCGCCCGCGCGCTTCCTCGATGGAGCCGACCCAGACGCGGCCGTAGCGATCGAGAGGCGGGTCCGCGCGAAGGAAGCGCAGGCGGTCGAACAGAGTCTGGAAGACCTCGTCAAGAGTCACGGGTCCGACCTTGGCCATCGGCTCCAGCTCGCTGAACACCGCGAGAACCCGGCCGGGTTGGCGCAACGCGGCGGAGGCGAGGTCCGCAAGCTGGTCCAGCCAGTCTGCCCAGGTTGCCTCCTCGGGGAGCGCGGAGAGGCGGGCGATGATCGGAAGCGCGAAGCGCTCCAGGTTGCCCAGGCGAGCGATCTGCGTTTCCAGATAGGACCGCTGGCCGTCGTCGTCGCGATCCAGCGAATGGAGGCGGACGGTCATCTCCGCGCGCAATCCTTGCAGTCGCCGGGCCCATCGCTCCTCCCCGCCTCCGATCACCGAGGCATCGACAATCAGCTTTTCCCACCCTGCGGGCGTTTGGAGCGTGCCGCTCACCACCGGGCTGTCGACGCCGGCAGGCGAGTCTGGAGCGGGCGGATCCGGCTCCGGATAGGGGTTCAGATTGGCGTAAGCGTCGTCTCGCGGAGGAACGAACCCGAAGTCGCCGCGGCCGGGCGATCCGTCGGGTTGCGGGTCAGGCACCTGGCCCAGCGACAGGTACTCGGCGAAACGGGAAGCGGTGCAGCCTTCCTGCGCGCATTCGAGCAACGTGAGGAAGGCTCGCCCAGCGACATCCGGGCGGGCCGATCCCCGCGTGAAGGAGGCGGGGATGCGGGCGCGGCGCATCGCCTCCTCTAGCAAAGGCTGGTAGCGTTCCGGGCTGCGAAGCAGGATTGCGATGCGGTCGAGCGGGACTTGGGCGCGGCCCAGCTTGCGGATGCGCCTGGCGATTTCGATACACTCCAGGCCCTCGCCGGGCGCGGAGAAGAATTCGAAGGAATCATCCGGCGCGCCGGCGGCAACCGAGCCGGCCACGAACAGATTGCGTTGCAGATGCCGAAGCCGCGTGTTGCCGCCACCGCAGAGGTGTTCCGGTTCGGCGTCCACGACGGCGGACAGCCCGGCGTTTTGCGGATCGCCGGTGAGGGAGACCGCGAGGACGGAGGAGGCGCGCCGGGCGACCTCACGCAGAAGGCGGCGCGCGGGCTCGTCATCGAGCGAGACGCACAGCAGCAGCAGCGGGTGTCCCAGAAGCCGGTGAACGCCGGAAGCCGCCGATTCCGTTGCCAGCGCGAACAACAGGGCACGATCGGCAAGCTTGCGGGCGGCCAGTTCAGATTCGTAGGCATCCAGCAGGCGGGCGAGGTCCGCGCAAGCGCCGCCTCGCTTCTTCAGCGCGGCGGGGGCTACGCCCGCCAGCCGGAGATCCCGCAGCGTGGCGGCGAGAGCGCGAGCGAACCCCGGCATCGCGGCGACCGGAGCAAAGTACTTGAGTTTCGTTCGCAGCGAGAAAGCGACGCGCGCCGCCAGCGCTTCCATGCCCAGGGGCGGCACCCGCGACAAGCCTCGATCCGCCATCGCCCGCGTGGCGAGATCGTGGGCCAGCATCGCCGGCGTCACGCGATGGACTCCGACGGCGCCGGACTCCAGTCCTCGCACCAGGTCATCCGCCGCGGCCCGGGTGTGCGCGATCGCGAGAATCTCCGCGCCTGCATGATCGCGAAGGAATCGCGAGGCTTCCTGCAGGGCCGCGCGGCTGGAGGCCGCCTGCACTAGGCGTCGCTGGGAGGCGAGGTCCAAGTACCTATTTTGCCTGATCTTCGCCCCTCGAAACCGGATGCCGCGCCTGCGCGTCCCAGGAGTAGATCCCCGTTCAAGCAGGCGGGCGCCGGCAGTTTTCGGATTGCAGGCGCCCGCTCTTGTGTTTTGGGGCGCTAGAATAACGGCCAGCATGACTACCGCAGCCGTTCCCACAGCCGATTTGCAGCCCATGCTGGAGAAGCTTCGCGCCGGTTACCAGGCGAATCCCTTCCCCAGCGGGCAGGAACGGAAGCAGAATCTGCGCAAGTTGAAGGACGGGCTGATGGCGCGCCAGAACGAATTCGTGGAGGCAGTGGACCAGGACTTCGGCGGCAGGTCCCACCACGAAACCGTATTCGCCGAGATTTTCACATCGGCCAACGCGATCCGGGACGCGGTATCGAATCTGGACTCGTGGATGCGGAAGCGGTATCGGGACGTGCCGCTGACGCTGCAGCCGGCCCGGACCTACATTCTGCCGCAGCCGCTGGGGGTGATCGGGATTATTTCGCCGTGGAATTACCCGGTTTTGCTGGCGCTCGCGCCGCTGGCGGCGGCTCTGGCGGCCGGCAACCGGGCCATGATCAAGCCCAGCGAGTTCACGCCCGCGACCTCGGACCTGCTGAAGCGCGTCATCGGGGATCTGTTCCCGGCCAGCCTGGTGAGCGTCGCCACCGGGGGCGCGGAAGCCGGGCGGGCGTTCGCTTCCCTGCCCTTCGACCACCTCCTGTTCACTGGCTCGACGCAGGTGGGACGGCAGGTGATGCGGGCGGCGGCCGAAAATCTGACGCCGGTGACGCTGGAACTCGGCGGGAAGTCGCCGGCGATTGTCGCCGAGGATGCGAACCTGGCGCGGAGCGCCGCCGATATCGCCTACGGCAAGCTGCTGAACGCGGGACAGACCTGCATTGCTCCGGATTACGTGCTGGTGGCGGCACGGCAGCGAGACGAGTTCGTGCAAGGCCTGCGAGACGCCGCGCGCAAATTGTACCCGGAAGGCGCGGGCGCGCCCGACTACACTTCGATCGTCAACGCGCGGCATGTGGCGCGGCTGCAGTCGTACGTGCAGGAGGCGCGCGCGCGAGGACTCGAGGTCGTGCCGCTGCTCGAAGGGGGAGAGGGCAACAAGCTGGCGCCGCTGCTGGTGATGGACCCGCCCGACGACGTCGCGCTGATGCGCGAGGAGATTTTCGGGCCGATTCTGCCCATCAAGACGTACGGGTCCCTGCAGGAAGCCATCGGCTACGTGAACTCGCATCCCCGTCCGCTGACGCTGTACCTGTTCACACGCGATTCCGGAGTGCGGGAGCGGGTGTTGAAGGGAACGATTTCCGGGGGCGTGTGCGTGAACGACACGCTGGTGCACGTGGCGGACGATAACATCCCGTTCGGGGGCGTGGGCGCCAGCGGCATGGGGGCGTATCACGGGCGCGAGGGCTTCGAGACCTTCTCCAAGATGAAGCCGGTGTTCGAGCGGACCGGTCCGAGCGCCGGAGCGTCCCTACGGCCGCCCTACGGAAAGCTGCATCGCCTGATGCGGCGATTGCTGGTGCGCTAGCGGGTTGGTGTCTGTTCCCGCTCCAAACGGATTTCCGCGACCGGCTCCGCCGGGGTTCCGCGCTGAATTCCGTAGCGGTTCAGCGAGAAAATGGAAAAGGAGATGAGGACGCCGATGGGCAGCCATACCTGCCAGTGGGAGAAGATGCCGCTGAAAGGGAAAGCGCCGGCGATGCCGATGTCGGCCGCGACCCTCCAGGCCGCCAGAGCGTAGACGGCAACCGAGACGGGCATCAGCAGGGCCGCGAGCGCCTGCGCCATGTGGCGGTTCTTGCCGCGTTTTCGGGATACGGGACGGCCTTTTTTAAGCCGGAGGCGGATAATCATCGGGCCCGACTTTCGAGTCTACCAAGTTCGATGCAGGAACCGCGCCCGCGGTTTCGCGCTCGGGAAGGCCGCGTCTTGGTTATGATGAGCAGCAATGCGAAAACTGCGCGCCGCGATCTTCGGGACTGGCTTCATGGGCAAGGTCCACGCGGAAGCCATCCGGCGGCTGGGCGGCGTGGAGGTGGCCGCCGTGGCGGCCTCCACGGAGGACAAGGCCGTGGCGTTTGCCGAGGCGAACTGGATTCCGCGATCCACGTCCGACTGGAAGAGCCTCTGCGCGGACCCTGCCATTGACGCCGTCCACATTTGCACCCCGAACGCGCTTCACTACCCGATGGCCGCGGCCGCGATCGACGGCGGCAAGCACGTGCTGCTGGAGAAGCCGCTTACCATGGATGCCGCCGAAGCGGAGGCTCTGCTGCGGCAAGCCGAGGCCAAGGGCGTCGCGCACTGCGTGAATCACAACCTGCGCGCCTACCCGGTGGTTCAGCAGGCGCGCGCGATGATCGCGGCGGGAGAACTCGGCGAGATTCTGATCGCGCAGGGAACGTATTACCAGGACTGGCTGCTGTACGACACGGACTACAACTGGCGCGTGGAGGAAGCCGACAACGGACCGCTGCGCGCGATGGGCGATATCGGTTCGCACTGGATGGATCTGGTGCAGCACCTGACCGGGCTGCCGATCACGGCGGTGAACGCGGCGCTGGCGACATTTCACCAAACGCGGAAGCGGCCTCGGGGTCCGGTGGAAACGTTCACCGGCAAGCGGCTGAATCCGGACCAATACGAGCCGGTGGCGATTCGCACCGACGACTTCGGCGCGGTGCTGTTCGAAATGGGCGAGTTGGCCCGCGGCGTCTTCAGTGTCAGCCAGGTGTCGGCGGGACGCAAGAACCGGTTCGCGTTTGAGATCTACGGGACGCGGGCAGGCGCCGCGTGGAGCCAGGAGCGTCCGGACGAGCTTTGGATCGGACGCCGCAACGAGCCGAACCAGGTCTTGATCAAGGACGGATCGCTCATGCTTGCGCCGGCGGCCGCGTACGCCGATCTCCCCGGCGGACACAGCGAGGGATATGATGACACGCACAAGCAGACGTTCCGCCGCTTTTACGCTCGCATAGCGGACGCCGCCGCGCCCGTGGATTATCCGACGTTCGCCGACGGGTTGCGCGGGATGCGGCTGTTGGCGGCCGTGGCGAAAAGCAGCAGCACGCGGCAGTGGGAATTCGTCCCTTAGATTCGCCAAATTTCGAGGCGAACGCTATACTGCAGCGTGGAGGCGTCCATGAATTTCCGACTCGCCGCGTTGAGCCTGGTTCTATCCGTGCAATTCGTTTACTCCGAAGGCAGCGCTCCCCTGCTGCTGCAGCGTCCGACCTTGAGCAAAACGCAAATCGCGTTCGTTTACGCCGGCGACCTTTGGACGGTTCCGCGGCAAGGCGGCGATGCGGTGCGCCTCACCACCGCGGTGGGAATTGAGACGAACCCGGTGTTTTCGCCCGACGGGGCGACAATCGCCTTCACCGGCGAATACGACGGCAACGTCGATGTCTACATAGTGCCCGCGTCGGGCGGCATTCCGAAGCGGCTCACGTGGCATCCGGCGGGGGACACGGCGCTGGGCTGGTCGCCCGACGGCAAGCGTGTCCTGTTCGGCTCCTCGCGCGACAGCTATGCGGGTTTTGTCGAATTGTTCACGACGGACCGAAACGGCGCATTTCCAGAGAAGCTTCCGCTGCCCTGGGGTTGGGAAGCGGCTTACTCACCCGACGGCGCGCGGCTGGCTTATGTTCCGTCGCGCAGGGCGTTCACCGCCTGGAAGCAATATCGCGGGGGCACCGCGACTCCCATCTGGCTGGCGAATCTGGCGGATTCCAAGATCGAGAAAGTGCCGCGGGAGACTTCGAACGACTATAATCCGCTGTGGATCGGCGACAAGGTTTACTTCCTGAGCGACCGGAACGGCCCGGTGACGCTCTATTCCTACGACACACGAGCCAGACGCGTTAAGGAAGAGTTCAAGAACGCGGGGTTGGATCTGAAATCGATCGGCGCGGGGCCGGACGCGATCGTGATGGAGCAGTTCGGAGCCCTGATGCTGTTCGATCTGAAATCCGGCAAGACGTCGCCGGTCAAAGTGAGGATCGCCAGCGATCTGCCGGAAGTCCGGGAGCGCATGGTGAATGTCGCTCGGCGTCTGACGAATCCGCATCTGTCGCCGAACGCGGCTCGCGTGGTGTTCGAAGCGCGAGGCGAAATTTTGACGGTTCCCGCCGAGAAGGGCGATCCGCGCATCCTCACCAACACCCCGGCGGTGATGGAGCGGTCTCCGGCTTGGTCGCCGGACGGCCGCAGTATCGCCTACCTGTCGGACTCCAGCGGCGAGTATCAATTGTTTGTCGCGCCTCAGAACGGCGCGGGCCCAGCCATCGAAATTCCGCTGCCCGAACCGGGCTTCTATCGCGGCCTGCAGTGGTCTCCGGATTCAAAGAAGATTTCGCTGGTCGATTCACGGCTGCGGATCTGGTACGTGGATGTGGAGACCAAGGCGGCGACGCAGGTGGACAAGGAGCGATTCTGGAATCCCGGCGGGGACTGGATTCCCGTATGGTCGCCGGATTCGAAATGGCTGGCTTATTCCAAGCGCCTGAGCAATTACATGGGCGCGATCCACGTGTATTCCCTGGCGGACAAGAAGGTCACGCAGGTCACGGACGGCATGAGCGACGCCAAGCACCCGGTCTTCGACAGGGACGGCAAGTATCTGTACTTCACGGCGTCTACCGACGCGGGCCCGTCGCTGCAACCGGAGGTGGGGCTCACCGGACGTCCGTCCAGCCGGAACGTGTACATCGCGGTGCTTTCCAAGGACCAGCCGTCGCCGTTTGCGCCGGAAAGCGACGAGGAGAAGGTGGAAGCCTCGCGACCGGAGGGTCCCAAGCCGGACGCCCCCAAGCCGGAAGGCGCCAAGCCCCAGGGGGGGCGCGTTCCCGACGTGAAGATTGACCTGGACGGCATCCGGCAGCGCATCCTGGCGATGCCCCTGCCGCCGCGCCGCTATGTGGGGCTGGACGTGGCGCGGGCCGGAATGCTGCTGGCGGCGGAGTCGCCGGCGGGTGTGCCCGGGCAACCCGGCGGCCTCGTGATCCACCGCCACAATCTGGCGACGCGGCGAACGGACGTGGCGGCCTCCGGCGTGCAGTACTTTCAAGCCGCGCGAAACGGCGAGAAGATGCTGGTGCGCCAGGGCGACAACTGGTTCATCCGCGCCATGCCGCCGGCTCCTCCGGCGGGCGCCGCGTCACCCCCGCAACAGCCGCCTCCGGCCGCTCCGGGTGCGGGCGGCGGGCAGTTGAACATCGCAAATCTGGAGATCCGCATCTCGCCTCGCGCCGAATGGAAGCAGATGTATCACGAGGCGTGGCGTGTGCAACGGGATCACTTCTACGATCCCGGCTACCACGGCCTGGACCTGAAAGCGGCGGAAAAGCGGTATGAACCTTATCTGGAGGGCATCGCCTCCCGCGCGGACCTGAATTACCTGTTCGCGGAAATGATGGGGAACATGGTGGTGGGCCACCTGGGAGTGGGCGGCGGCGAGCAGCCGGAAGTCAAGCGCATCCAGACCGGACTGCTCGGCTGCGATTACCGGATCGAGAACGGACGCTACCGGTTCGCCCGCGTGTTCGACGGCGAGAACTGGAACCCGGAGGCCCGCGCGCCGCTGACGCAGCCTGGAGTGAATGTCGCGGCCGGCGATTACCTGATCGAGGTGAACGGCCGCAATGTCACTGCCGCCGAGAACGTGTTCAGCTTCTTCGAGGGCACGGCCGGGCGGCAGGTTCGGCTGAAGGTGGCATCCGATCCGTCGGGCGCGAATGCGCGCGAGGTGACGGTCGTGCCCGTTCCGAATGAAGGCCGCTTGCGGAACCTGGCATGGATCGAGGACAACCGCCGCAAGGTCGATCAAATGACGGCCGGAAAGGTGGCTTACGTTCACCTGCCCGACACCGCGTTCGGCGGCTTGACGAACTTCACCCGCTATTTTTACGCGCAGGTGGACAAGAACGCAATGATCGTGGATGAGCGGTTCAACGGGGGCGGCGCGCTGGCCACCGACATCGTGGAGCATCTGATCCGAAAGCATATGTCGAGCGTTGCCACGCGCGACGGCGAGGACGAAGTGCAGCCCCAAGGGGCGATTTTCGGCCCCAAGGTGATGCTGATCAACGAGTTCGCCGGATCGGGCGGGGACGCGATGCCGTGGTATTTTCGCCGGGCGGGAGCGGGTAAGCTGATCGGAAAACGCACCTGGGGCGGCCTGGTGGGCCGCGCTTTCGCGCCGCCATTGATGGATGGCGGGATCGTGAGTTCGCCTTCTTCCGCGGTCTGGGATCCGGTGGAGAGCCAGTGGATCGCAGAGAATATCGGCGTTTCGCCGGATATCGAGGTGGAGCACGATCCGGAACTGGTGCGAAAGGGACGGGATCCGCAGTTGGAGAAGGCCGTGGAGACGGTGATGGCCGAATTGGCCAAGGCGCCGCCCAAGAAACCGGTGCGGCCCAAGTTTCCCAAGTACTCCACGTTGCATTAGCGGCCCAGGTACTAGACATCCGGCGGCAGGTTTAAGTACTGTCTTGCCATTCTCCCGGGCCGGGGCCCCCGGTAAGTTGAGATAGCGGCGGACGCATCCCACGCCCGCGCAGCAAATCAACGAGGGAGAATGCTCTTGTTTTACCGGTATTTTTCGCTGGCCGCGCTGGCCGTTATTGTAGGTCCGGCCGCTCTTACGGCCGGACCGTTGGTTAATGTCATCGACTCGCCGATGTGGAGCGGCGTATTCGGGCCTCGCGGCTCGCAGGGGCTGACCATCATCGTGAACGGAACTTCCCGCTCGGTGAACGCAGGGGCCTTCGGCCTGCGGATCGACTATGAGCGTGACGGCGTTTACGACGAGACCTTCCTGACGTTCTGCCTGGATCCGGACGTTTCCCTGGACCTGTCTCCGCCGTCGTTCGAGGTGCAGAGCCTGAACCCGTTCGGCGCGGATTCGCCGCCCTATGACGCCGCGGAGGGTCTGCAGTTGTCGATTCTTTGGGCCAAGTGGAAGAATGAGATCGGCAACGCGACCATCACCACGTCCAGAGAGGTCGGCTACCAGATCGCCTTCTGGGAAATCGCCTACAACGGCGCGATCGGGGCGCTGGAAACTGGCGCGAACCGGTTGGCGAACGGAACTTTCCGCCTATACACCGGAGGCGCGGCCCTGACTTACGCCACCAGCTTGCTGGATGACCTGAAGTCGCGGACCGCCGCGGACGCAGTTCCCCTGAATGTGCTGCGCCAGGCGGGGCAGGACCTGATGATCGAACCGATCCCCTCCGACGAGGTTCCGGAACCGGCGACCATGGGCTTAATGGCCCTGGGGCTCGCCGCCGCCGGTCTGGCCCGGCGCCGCCGGGAAAGCTGAAGTTACCTGTCAGGACAGCCTGCGCGGGCGGCTACAATCGTAGGTTCATGGCCTACCCGATTCACCGCAAGCGCAGGCTGCGCCGTACGGAGCAGATCCGCTCCCTGGTCCGCGAAACCCACCTTGCGCCCTCGCAATTGATCCTGCCTCTGTTCGCCTGTCCGGGCGAAGGAGTGCGCAGAGAGATCCGTTCCATGCCCGGAAACGCGCAGCTTTCGGTCGATCTCCTGGTGAAGGAATGCGCGGAAGCCAAATCGCTCGGGGTGGGCGGCGTGCTCCTGTTCGGGATTCCCGAAAGCAAGGACGAGCGCGCCAGCGGCGCCTACGACGACAACGGAATCGTGCAGCGGGCGATCCAGGCTCTGAAAGCGGAAGTTCCCGGCCTGCTGGTGATCACCGATGTCTGCAACTGTGAATACACCAGCCATGGCCATTGCGGATTGATCGTGGACCAGGAGGTCGACAACGACAAGACCCTGGAGTGGCTGGCTGCTTCCGCGGTATCCCATGCCAAGGCGGGAGCGGATATCGTGGCCCCCTCGGACATGATGGACGGACGGGTGCAAGCGATCCGGCGCGCGTTGGACGGGGCGGGCTTCCCCGCGCTGCCGATTCTGTCCTACGCGGCGAAGTACGCCAGCGTGTTCTACGGCCCGTTCCGGGAGGCGGCGGAATCCACGCCGCGGTTCGGCGACCGGCGCTCCTACCAGATGGATCCGCCGAACGCCCGGGAAGCGATGGAAGAGATGAGGCTCGACCTGGAGGAAGGCGCGGATATGCTGATGGTGAAACCCGCAATGCCTTATCTGGACGTGCTGCGGATGGCGCGCGACCGCTTCGATGTGCCGCTGGCCGCCTACCAGGTGTCGGGCGAATTTTCGATGATCGTGGCGGCCGCGGGAAATGGCTGGCTGGATCAGGAACGCGCGATGCTCGAATCGCTGATTTCGATTCGCCGCGCGGGAGCGGATTTCATCCTGACGTATTTCGCCAAGGACGCCGCCCGCGCGCTGGCCTGACGAAAACTGTGGAACAGTAGAGGCAGGAGAGCGATTTCCCGCCGTGCGAGATCCTACTTTGCCCGCGATCCTGTTCGGCGCCGCGATGCTCGCGGCGCAGTCCTCCGGTCCGCGCGTCGTCACCTTCCCTTCCGATCTGGACGGATCGGAGCAACCCTACGCGCTTTACGTTCCGAGGAATCTGGACCCATCGCGCGGATATCCGCTGGTAATTTCGCTGCATGGGCCGGGCTCAAACCACCGGTTGAACATGCGTCGCGTGTTTGGCTTGGGGAATGCTTTGGGCGGCACGATCGCGGAGGCGGCGCGGCCCTTCCCGCAACTACCGGACGTGGACTTCCTGGTCGCCAGCCCGCTGGCTCGGGGAACGATGGGGTATCAGGGGCCGGCGGAGAAGGACATTTACGATGTGCTGGCGGATGTGAAGCGCCGCTACCCCGTGGATGAGGATCGCATTTACCTGACCGGCTTGTCGATGGGAGGCGGCGGCGCGCTGTGGCTGGCGCTGACGCGTCCCGACGTTTGGGCAGCCGTCGCGGCGGTGGCCCCCGCCGCGCCGGAAGGCAGCGAGGAGCTGGCGGCCAACGGCCGTGGACTGCCGCTCCACCTGTACCACGGAGAGTCCGATTCCATTGTGCCCGCCGCGCGATCGCGGCAATGGCACAAGCGCCTGCTCGCTGGCGGCGCGCGCGTCCAGTATGCCGAGTACCCTCGGGTGCGGCATAATGCCTGGGACGTGGCGTATCGCAACGCGGCGGTTTTTGAGTGGCTTGGCCAATTTCGCCGCAACCGGATGCCGGACCGGGTCACGTTTTCCTCGCGCTGGTACAAGTACCCGGGCGCTTATTGGCTGCGGATCGACAGCCTTACGCCGGGAAGCCTGGCGTCGGCCGACGCGCAATTCACCGGTCCGAACCGGTTGGAAATCGCGATTCAGAAGGCGGAGGGGTTCACCTTGATCCTCCAGGGCCACCCTCGGTTCACACCAGGGAAGCCGCTTCAAGTGACGATCAACGGTCAGGCGCTCAGCATCCCGAAACCCGGCGGCCCGGCGAGCTTCGCCCTGACTCCGAAGGGATGGAAACCCGGCCTGGCGCGGCCCGCCGCGGACGCCAAGCGCCCCGGCCTGGAGGGCCCGATCGCCGAGGTCGTGGCTTCGAGGCATGTATACGTGTACGGAACGCTCGACAATCCAGATCCGGGAGAACTGGACGCCCGGCGCAAGATCGCACTGCAGGCGGCGGAGTGGGGCAGCAACCTGTTCCCCCGGCTCCTGCTGTCGCCTAGGATCCTGGCGGATGATCAGGTCACGGCCGAGGAACTCCGCGAGGCGAATCTCATTCTGTTCGGGACCGCCGCCACCAACCGCCTGATCGCGCAACATGCCGGCGCCTGGCCGTTGAGCCTGAGCCCGGGCGCCGCCGATTACGGGCTGGTGTTTGTCGCGCCGGTGGGCAATCGTCTGGCGCTGGTGAACAGCGGATTGCCGTGGTGGTCCGGACCGGAATCGGCGCGTCCGGGCGAGTTCTATCTGCCGTGGCGGTATCGCCTGCTGCGCAGCTTCGGCGATTACATCCTGTTTCGCGGATCGCTGGAAAACGTTCTGGCGGAGGGTTATTTCGATCCCATGTGGCGGCTTCCGGACTCATCGTCGATTACCGCCAGCGGAGCGGTGGCGGCACGGGCCGATCCGGCGCCGGGCAAGCCTCGAGCAGCCAGATAGCTTCGATTCCAGGTGCCGCATTGGCGGCTTTTCGCTACATTAGAAGGAAATGAGACTTGCAATCGCCCTTCTGCTTGCGCCGGCGATCTTTGCCCAGGCGCCGCAGGCTCAGCCGCCACAGACGAAATCGGCGCCAGTGACGGACACCATGCACGGCGTCTCGATCACGGACCCATACCGCTGGCTGGAAGATCAGAACTCGCCCGAGACGCGCGCCTGGGTGGACGCCCAGATGCGGTATACGAAGCAGTATCTGGCGAAGGCAGCCAATTACGACGCGGTGAAGAAGCGTTTCATGGACTTGATGAATATCGAGACCATGGGCGCGCCGCGGGTCGCCGGCGGCCGCTACTTCTTCGCCAAGCGCAAGCCCGGTCAACGCCAAAGCGTCTGGTATGTGCGCGAGGGATGGAACGGCAAGGACGAGGTGCTCATCGATCCGAATCCATGGAGCCCGGACGCCACGCTTTCGGCGTCGCTTCTGGATATCTCCAACGATGGAAAGCTGGTGGCTTACGGTGTCCGCAAGGGCGGCGAGGATGAAGTGGAGGTGCGTTTCCTGGAGGTGGACGGGCGCAAGGAACTCGGCGACCGAATGCCTCGGGCGCGTTATTCCGGCGTTGGAATCACCAACGATCGCAAGCACATCTACTACTCGAAGTTCACCCCGGAAGGGCCGCGGATCTATCATCATCCCCTGAACACGGGCGAGCACCACATGATTTTCGGCGAGAAATACAACGCGGGTCACATACTGGGATGCAGCATCAGCGAGGACGGCAAGTGGCTGCAAATCGGGTTTTCGCAGGGTTCATCCGGCCGCAATGAGCTTTATCTGAAGGACCTGACCGGACGCGGCCCGATTCAGCCGGTGATCAGCGGAATCGACGCGCATTTCGACACCGAAGTTCACGGCGACCGGGTTTACGCCCTCACCGATTGGAAGGCGCCGAACGGGCGCGTTCTGGTGGTGGACCTTAAGAACCCCGCGCAGGACCAGTGGAAGGAGTTGATCGCGGAGGGCAAGTCCCGGCTGGAGTCGATGTCCATTGTGGGCGGAAAGCTCTTCACGAACACGCTGGAGAACGTCCAGCCCAAGATCCGCATGTTCTCGCTGGACGGCAGAATGGAGCGGGAGCTGGAGCACACCAAGCTGGGGACGGTCAGCACACCCTCCGGCCGCGCCGATAGCGGGGAAGCGTTCTACAGCTTCAGCACCTTCGGCGAGCCCGGCACGATCTACCGTTACAACGTCAAAACCGGCGAGCGCGCCATCTGGAGCCAGACGAGGATCCCGTTCGACTCCTCCACCGTGCAGGTGGAGCAAGTCTGGTACAACTCCAAGGATGGAACACGGGTTCCCATGTTCCTCGCCTACAAGAAGGGCCTCAAGCGCGACGGGTCGAACCCGGCGATGCTGACCGGCTACGGCGGCTTCAACCTGGTCCGGCTGCCCGCTTACGCGCCGCTTTCAACCGTGTGGATGGAGATGGGCGGCGTCTGGGCCGTGGCCAACCTGCGCGGCGGGGGCGAGTTCGGCGAGGAGTGGCACAAGGCGGGCATGTTCGAGAAGAAGCAGAACGTGTTCGACGATTTCATCGCAGCCGCCGAGTATCTGGTGAACCAGAAGTACACGCGCAAGGACAAGCTCGCGATTTCCGGCGGGTCCAACGGCGGACTGCTGGTGGGCGCGGCCATGACCCAGCGCCCCGACCTGTTCGGCGCGGTGATCTGCTCCGTTCCGTTGCTGGACATGGTGCGCTACGACAAGTTCCTGGTGGCGCGTTACTGGATTCCCGAGTACGGCTCCGCCAGCGATCCCAAGCAATTCCCGTACATCTTCAAGTACTCGCCCTATCATCGCGTGGAGAAAGGCGCCAAGTACCCGGCGGTGATGTTCGTCTCGGGCGACGCCGACACCCGTGTAGATCCGCTGCACGTGCGCAAGATGGCGGCGATGATGCAGGCTTCCACGGGCTCTGACAAGCCCGTCCTGTTGCACTACGACACAAAGGCGGGACATTCGACCGGCTTGCCCGTGGACCGGCAGGCCGAGAACCTGGCGGACGAAATCGCGTTCCTGACGCTGGCTCTCGGGCTGAACTAAAGCGGGACCAGGCCGCGCCGGATGCCGAGGCGGACCGCCTCGGTACGCGTGCCCGCGCCCAGCTTCGCCAGAATCGAAGCGACGTGGAACTTGACGGTGTGCTCGGAAATGCCCAGCCGGTAGGCGATCTCCTTGTTGGCGTGACCGTCGGCCAGCATCCGCAAAACTTCGTTTTCTCGGGCGCTTAACGGCTCCGCCGGGGCGGTGGGCTCCGGGAGCAGTTGCTCGAGTTCGCCCGGCGCAAGAATCGCGAATCCCGCCGCCGCGGCCTGCAGCGCCGCGGCGATCTCCTCCTGCCGCGCCAGGTCCGGAAGGATCGCGCGGACGCCTTCGCGGAGCAACTCCGTTGTCCATTCCGGCGAATCGCTGAGCAGGACGATCGGAAGTCCGGTCCCGGCCTCGGGCAAATCGGCGTCCGCGAGAATCACGTCGGCGTCCTCGCCGCCAACTTCCATTCCGGCCGCGCGAACCAGTGCCTCCATGCCGGCGCGGGACACTGGCGAGGCGGCGGCGATGCGGACCCGGATCACGCGGCCGAAGCCCTCGCGGGGGGAAACGCCACGGTCACGCGGCGCGGGGACGCGCCGCCGCGCAGGAACTCGATCTCGAGGGTGCCCGCGGCCTGATCCAGCGCGACGCTTAGATCGCCCGGCGTGCGCATCCGCGCCGCTGCGGCGCTGAGAATCAGATCGCCCGCCAGAAGCGAGGCGCGGTCAGCGGGGCGCCCGGGCTCCACCTCCAGCAGCAGTAGCCCGCCCCGCACGGCACGCACGGTGACCCCGAGCGATCGCTGGTCGGGGCCGTGCCTCAGAAATTGCTCTACCGCCGCGGCAGGGATAGAGAGGCCCAGCGCGCGGCGGCCCGGCGCGATCACCATGGTGTTGATGCCCGCCAGGCGGCCTTCGGCGTCCGCCAGCGGCCCTCCCGAGTTCCCGGGCGCGAGCCGGACATCGGCCTGCACCCACTCCCGCGGTCCCAGCCCTGGTACTGGTCCCACGGCATGCACAACCCCAGTGGAAAGCGCGCCCGCGAAGCCGAGTGGATTGCCGACCGCGATCACCAGTTCGCCGGCCCGCGGACTGCCGTCGCGGCCGCGGGGGATCATCGGCAGCGCGGAAGCGTTCACCTCCAGCAAAGCGAGGTCGCGCCTCGCGTCGCGCGTGAGAACCCGCGCCGCAAACTTGCGACCGTCCCACATTGTGACGGTATTGGCGGCGCCGGCGACGACATGGGCGTTCGTAACGATTAACCCGCCCGCCTCCCATACGATCCCCGAGCCTTGACCGGCGCGGCCGTGGCCGGAGATCGCCACCGTGCCGCGGCGGAGCATTTCCCCGACTTCCCCGAAGTTCATGCGTTCCTCCCTGGTTTCTCCGCGATGGTGATGACGGCTTCCTTCCGTTCCCCGCCCCGCAGAATCTCCACCGCCACCTTTTTGCCGATGCAGTCCGGACCCAATACCGCCTGCACGTCGTCGGTGTCCGCGACGGGCTTTCCGTCCAACGCCAGAAGAATGTCGCCGATCCCTACACCGGCGCGCGCGGCCGGCGCATCGGGTTCCACGCTGAGCACGATCAACGCCGATCGTGTTTCGCGCCGCAGGGCGGTTTTCAGATGATCCGGAAGGGCGATCGGTTGCAGGCCGACGCCCAGGTACCCCCGCGCCACGCGGCCTTTATCCAGGATGTCTCGCACTACCCGGCGAATGGTCTCCACGGGTACGGCGATGGGAGAGACGCGCGACAACCCCGAGGTCGCCAGGCCGGCGATGCGGCCCGCGGCGTCCACCACGGCGCCGCCCGAGGAGCCCGGATAAAGCGCGAGGTCAAGCTTCAGCAGTTGTTCGATGTGACCGCCGCGCCAGGTGCGCCAGGGGCCGCCCGAGGTGCTCAAAATTCCCATGGCCGCGTTGACGCCGGCCGTTTGCGAGCGTCCCACGGCAAGAACCAGTTCGCCCGCGCGAAACGGCGATCCTTCCCGGATGGCGGCGTCCGGCGTGACCAGCGTAGCCATGCGCAGCACTGCCAGGTCGGTCCCCGCGTCGCGCCCCGCAAGCTCCGCTGGAACCGTTTCCCCGCCGGGCAGCGTCACCTGAATTTCTTCTTCCCGGCGCAGCGTGTGATCGGCGGTCACAACGATTCCGGCGGCCCAATGAATACCGCTGGAGGCGATGCGCGGCCGCCCATGCACCGTGACAATCGCACGGGACGCGCGTTCCACCACCTCGGCCAGCGAATGCGAAAACGCCATCAGACTGTCGTTCATGATTCGAGGTTAGGTCAGGGCGTCGCGGCGCGAAACTGGCCGATCGGCTAGATGCGGGCCGGACATCCGGCCAGGGCCGCCGAGTTTGACATCGCAACGGAATCGGATGATCCTAAAAGGTACGGCGCGGTAGCCAAGTGGTAAGGCCAGGGTCTGCAAAACCCTTATTCGTCGGTTCGATTCCGACCCGCGCCTCCAGCCTGATCAGGATTGTTTTTGTCCGCCGGCCACCTGAGCCGCCACCGCGGCCCCGATCACAGCGATCTCATCGTTGCGAGGCACCATCTCAAAGGAGTTGCTTTGCAGCGGGCTCATGGTCACCATCTGGTCGAGATACGAGTCGAATAACTCCAGATCGACGAAGCGGGCGTTCGGCCCGGTGATGTAGAAGTGCCCGGGTCCGTCGAGATGAATGCTGGTGGCGGTGGCGGCCGCGAAAGCGCGGTGCCACAGGCGGACGAAGTCGCGGCAGCGGATATCGCCTTCGCGCGCCTCCGCGAACACCTCCTCCGGCTCCATGTCCAGGAAGCGTTTGCGCATGGCGCGGTGGCCCATGATGCTCTCCAGATGGCCCCGGCCGCCGCAGCCGCAGTAGCGCTCCGCCGGGTCCAGCGTCACGATCATGTGCCCGCCTTCGTTTGCGCCCTCTACCGCCGGGTAGCGTCCGAAGCCGACTCCGTCGCCGAGGGTCCATACGCGAACCACTTTGTGAAGCTGCTCCCGCGTGGCCGCCAGCCCGGCCGCCACCGCCGCCGCATCGTTGATCACCACCACCGGCACGCCGATTCCGTTGTCGCGCAGCAGCGCCGCGATCCGCTCCCCGAGGTTGACGCCTTTCAGTTGCGGCAGGTTGGGCGATTCCTCGATCACTCCCCCCCGGATCAGCCCCGGCACGGCCAATCCCACGGCTGACGCGGCGCAACCTCCCAGGACCACTTGCACCTGCGTGCAGATCTGGCGGGCCAGGTCTTCCACGGGCATTTCGATGAGGTCACCCGCGTCGGCCGGCTCCTCCGGAAACAACTGCAAGGGTCCCGCCAGCGCGTTGCCCGATACCAGGCCCACCGCCAGATGCTCCGCCGCGAAAATTCCCACGGAGTCCATATGTTCAGAGCTTCGCGAGCTTGTTCAGCCCGTTGAAGGCGGCCGCCTTGTAGCATTCGGCCAGCGTGGGGTAATTGAACACCGTATTGACGAAATAGTCAACCGTGCCGCCGAGGATCAGAACCGCCTGCCCGATGTGCAGCAGTTCGCTGGCGCCCTCGCCGATAATGTGGACGCCCAGCAGTTCCTTGGTTTCCCGGTGAAAAATGATCTTCAGCCGTCCAGTGGTGTCGCCGCGGATCTGGCCGCGGGCGATCTCGCGGTAGAAAGCCACGCCTACTTCATAGGGA
Source organism: Bryobacteraceae bacterium (assembly GCA_019748195.1). GTDB lineage: Bacteria > Acidobacteriota > Terriglobia > Bryobacterales > Bryobacteraceae > JAIEPW01. Next base: position 29,806 of record JAIEPW010000004.1, on the reverse strand, counting down.
ACGTCTTCCTCGGTCAGTTGCTCCTCGGTCTTGCCGATGAAGGAGATCTCCGGAATCGTGTAGATGCCATACGGGTAGTTCGCGGGATTCGAGTGCGCCGGGATCTGGAACGCGTGCGCGGCCGCCAGCCGCCCCTGCTCCATGGATACTGACGCAAGACTGGGGAAGCCGATGACGTCGCCCACGGCATAGATGTTGGGCGTGGACGTCCGGTAGTCGGCGTCCACCGGAATTCTGCCCCGTGCGTCCGCGGTGACTCCGGCGGAAGAGAGATTCAGATCCTCCACATTCCCCTGGCGGCCCACGGCGTATAGCAGCACATCGCCCGAGATTTTCTTGCGGCTCTCCAGGTTCGCCACCACCGTGCCGTCGGGCAGCTCCTCGACGCTCGACACCTCTTCGTTCAAACGCATGGTCACCCGGTTGTCGCGCAGATGGTAGGACAACGCCTCCACCATCTCCGCGTCCGCGAATTCCAGCAGCCGCCCACGTTTCTCCACCAGGATCACGCGCACCCCCAGCATCGCGAACATGCAGGTGTACTCGACGCCGATGACCCCGCCGCCCACGACGATCAGCGTTTTCGGGATCTCCGGCAGTCCGATCACGTCGTCGCTGGTGATGATGTTGCGGTGGTTCACCGGGACCTTCGCCGACACGGCCGGCTTGGTGCCCGTCGCGATGATGATCTGGTCCGCTGTATAACCGGTGATGCCGCGGCTGTTCAGCACCGTGATGGAGTGCTTATCGATGAAGCTGGCGGTGCCGGTGAGAACGTCGATGTTGTTGCGCGCCAATTGCGCCATGGTGACGTCGATTTCGGTCTTGACCACGTGCTGGACGCGAAACGCCAGGTCCGCCATCGTGATCTTCTCCTTGGCGCGGTATCCGCGGCCGTAAAGAGCCTGAGTGTAGTATCCCGAGAGGTTCAGGACGGCTTCCCGGAACGTCTTGCTGGGAATCGTCCCGGTGTTGACGCAGACTCCGCCCACCACCTCACGCTGTTCCACGCACGCCACGCGGCGTCCGCACTTGGCGCCCTGGATGGCGGCCCGCTGGCCGGCCGGTCCGGTGCCGATGACTAGTAGATCGTATTTTTCCATTCGAGAGCCGGCAAACTCCCAGTATAGCGGCCGTAAGTTTCGATACCTTTTCCGATGCTCGGCCTAATCCAACGTGCGGCGGAACCGCAATACGCTCATCGACAAAATCGCGACGCCCAAAACGCCTAAGCCGAGCATCGAAGGCCACAGGATCTCCACCCCGGAGCCTCGCAGGAAGATGCCGCGCACGATGTCCATGAAGTACCGCACCGGGTTCACCAGCGTCAGGTATTGAACCGCCGTGGGCATGTTGCGGACCGGAAACGTGAATCCGCTCAGCAGAAAGAACGGCATGAAGAACAGGAACGTGGACATCATCGCCTGCTGCTGGGTGCGCGCCACCGTCGAAATGAACAAGCCCGCTCCCAGCGTGGTCAGCAGGAACAGCGCGGTCGAGAAAAACAGCACCAGCAGGTTGCCGCGGAACGGAACATCGAAGATCAGGAGCGCGGCCACCACCACCAGCGCCGTATCGAAGAATCCGATCAGGGCGAAGGGGATGGTCTTGCCCAACATCAGCTCCAGGGGACGGATTGGCGTCACCATCAACTGTTCCATGGTCCCGATCTCCTTTTCCCGGACGATGGCCATCGCCGTCAGCGACAGCGTGATCAGCGTCACGATGTTCACCACCACGCCCGGCACGAAGTAATCCTTGCTGCGCAGATCGGGATTGAACCAGACGCGAGTCTCCACCCTCAGGTCCGGCATGTTGGGACGCACCGGCGATCCGGTGTTCAGCGTCTGCGCCGCCAGCCGCATCCGCTGCTGCCCTCCCAGCGCTTCCCGCGCGTACCGGCCGATCGCCTGCGACGCATAGCTGGCCACGATCGACGCCGTATTCGAATTCGTGCCGTCCACCAGGATCTGCACCTCGGCGGTGCGCCCGCGGCGCACATCGGCGGCGAAGCCGGGCATCACCCGGATCACCGCGTCCACCTGCCCGCGATCCAGCAGTTCCTGGAAGGCCGGGCCGGTCATGGGCGCCGCCACCAGCTCGAATCGCGGCGATCCGGTAAAGGCGCTCAACAACTGCCGGCTCTGCTGCGTCCCGTCCAGGTCCATCCATCCGATGCGCGCCCGCTCCACGTCCAGGTTTACCGCGAATCCGAAAACCAGCAGTTGGACAATCGGCGGGACGAACAGCATGGCCCGCAGCCGCGGCTCCCGCAGAACCTGCCGGAATTCCTTCCATACGATCCAGCGAATTCGTTCCCACATTTAAGCCACCTTCTGCTTCAAACGTCGCGTTGCCATCAGGAACACCACCGCCGCGTACCCCGCCAGCAGCGCGATCTGCCCCCACAACAGCTCGATCCCCGAGCCCTTCAGGAAAATGCCCTTGATCACCGTAATGAAGTACTTCGCGGGCACGATATAGGAGATCATCTGGATCACCGCGGGCATGCTCTCCACGGAAAAAATGAAACCGGAGAGCAGGAAGGCCGGCAGGAAGCTGGTGATGGTCCCCATCTGGTAAGCCATCAACTGCGTGCGGGCGATCGCCGAGATCATTACGCCCCAGCACAGCGCTCCGAACAGGAAAATGCCGCTGGAGACTACCAGCAGGATCACGCTGCCCCGCAGCGGGACGTCGAAGATCACCACGCCCGAGACCAGCGTCACGGCCATGTCCACCACGCCCAATGTGAAGAAGGCCGCCAGCTTCCCCAGCACCAGCTCAGCCGGACGCACCGGAGTCGACAGCAGTTGCTCCATGGTCCCGGTCTCCCACTCGCGCGCGATGGTCAGCGAGGTCAGCAGGGAGGCGATGATCATCAGAATCACGGCCACCAGCCCCGGCACAATGAAGTTCTTGGATTTCAGGTCCGGGTTGTACCAGACGCGCGCGCGCGGCTCGACGGCGGGGCGGAAGTCGCCGGCGCCCCGCGCCTTCTGCGCCTCGCTACGCAACTCCGCGGTGTAGATCTGGACCAATCCTTCCACATACCCCATCGCGATCGACGCCGTGTTGGAGTCGCTGCCGTCGAGCAGCGCCTGCACGCGAGCCTCGCGCCCGGACCGTAGATCGCCGCCGAAGCCCTCCGGAATCACCAGCGCCAGCAAGTGCTCGGCGGAGCTGAGGCCGCGGTTCACGTCGCCCGGATTCGAGGCAAACTCCCGGATATCGAAGTAGCGCGAGCCGGCGAACCGCGAGATCAGCTCGCGGCTCTCCGGCGTGCGGTCCCGGTCCTCGATGATCATCGGCACACGGTCCACGTCCAGGCTCAGCGCATAACCGAACAGCACCAGCATCATCAGGGGCAACACCAGCGCCAGCGCCAGGCTCCGCGAGTCCCGCAGGATGTGCAGGAACTCCTTTCGCGCCACCGCCCTGGTCCTTCGCCAGTTCATTCCGGAGCCCTGTCCTCGCGCTCGATCAGCGCCACGAAAACGTCCTCCATGGAAGGCTCGATCCGCCGCATCGCGCCTGCTCCTAGGCCGGCGCGCTCCAGCGCCGGCGGGATACTCGCCAAGGCGGATTCCGGGTCATCGACCACGGCGTGCAGACCGCCACCAAACACCGCGGTGTCGCGAACGCCCCGCACAGTGCCGAGCACGCTCATCGCCCCCAGCAGATCCTGCGCCTCGATCTCCAGAAGGTGATGGTCCCGCAACTCGCCCTTCAACTCCGCCGGCGAACCCAGCGCGATCACCCGCCCGCGGTACATCAGCGCCGCGCGATGGCAGTACTCGGCCTCATCCATGTAGTGCGTGGAAACGAAAATCGTATTGCCGGCTTCGGAAAGCTGGTAAATCAGATCCCAGAAGCCCCGCCGTGCGATCGGATCCACGCCGGAGGTCGGCTCGTCGAGGAACAGCACCGGGGGTTCGTGCAGGATCGCGCAGCCCAGCGCCAGCCGCTGCTTCCAGCCGCCCGCCAGCAGCCGCGTCATGTCGCTGCGCCGGTCCTGCAATCCCGCCATCCGCAGCGCGAAATCCTTGCGTTCCGCGCGCCGTCCCAACGGCACGCCGTAGATGCCGGCGAAGAAGTCGATGTTTTCCTCCACCGTCAAGTCGTCGTAAAGGGAAAACTTCTGCGACATGTAGCCGATGCTGCGGCGGATCGCCTCGGATTCTGAACCCACCGCGAAACCATTCACTGACGCGCTTCCCGAGGTCGGCGTCAGTAATCCGCATAACATGCGGATTACCGTCGACTTGCCCGCCCCGTTGGGTCCCAGAAAACCGAAGATCTCCCCCCGCTTCACCCGTAGGGTCACCTGATCCACGGCGGTGAAATCGCCGAACTTCTTCACCAGGTTGTCGATCTCCACCGCGTATCCGCTCATGCCGCCTCCTGCTTGCGAATCAAGGCGATGAACACGTCCTCCAGCGACGGAAGAATCTCGCGGAAGACGGCGTCCGCGCCGGCGGCGCTTCGCACGGCTTCGAGAGTGGTGCGCCGCGGATCGAAGAACACGTGCATCTCCGCGCCCGCCGGATCGGCGCTGACCACCCCCGGCGTTTCGCGCAGCGCCGCGCCCACCGCCCGCGCGTCGGGCGCCGATACCGCGTAGCACGGCTCCGCCAGGCTGGCTCGCAGCACTTTTGGCGCGTCCACGCGGATCAGCTTGCCGCGATGCATCAGTCCCACCCGGTTGCAGCGTTCGGCCTCGTCCAGATACGCCGTCGCCACCAGCACGGTCAGCCCGTCGCGAACCAGTTGGTACAGAATGCGCCAGAAATCGCGTCTCGACACCGGGTCCACGCCGTTCGTGGGCTCGTCCAGAAACAGAACCTCCGGCCGGTGCAGCAGGGAGCACATCAGCGCCAGCTTCTGCTTCATCCCGCCCGAGAGCTTCGCCGCCTGGCGCTTGCGGAACGGCTCCATGCGCGTCATGCGCAGCAGATCCGTCATCAGCCGGCGCCGCGCTTCGCCCGTTACCCCGAACAGATCCGCGTAGAAGATCATGTTCTCTTCCACCGTCAGGTCTGGATACATGCCGAAGCGCTGCGCCATGTAGCCGATCCGGTCGCGAACCGCCTCGGCCTCGCGCACGGTGTCGTGGCCGGCTACCGTGGCCTGCCCGTAGTCGGGGTTCAGCAGCCCGCACAGCATTCGCAGCGTGGTGGTCTTCCCCGCGCCGTCCGGACCCACCAGTCCGAAGATCTCGCCCTTGTCGATCCGCAGCGTCAAGCCGTCGACGGCCTTCAGCCCGTCAAAGCTCCTCGTCAGATTCGTGATTTCGATGGCCGCCATCGCTACTCCAATACGATCTCGGCGTCCACCGGCATGTTGTTCTTCAGCTCCTGATTCGGATTCGCGACGTCGATCTTGATCCGGTACACCAGCTTCACGCGCTCCTCCCGAGTCTGGATCTGCTTCGGCGTGAACTCCGCCTCGGAAGAGATGAAGGATATGCGTCCTTCGTATACTTTTCCGTGATACGAGTCGGTGCTGATCTTCACCGCTTGTCCGATTCGCACCCGGCCGAGCGCGGCCTCGCCGACGTAGGCACGCACCCAGGGTCGGCTGAGGTCGCCCACTGTGACCACCGGTGTTCCGGCGGCGAGAATCTCGCCCGGCTCGGCCGACTTCACCAGCACCACGCCGCTCACCGGCGAAGCGACGCTCATGTCCTCGAGCTGCGCCGAGGTGATGGCGAGTTGCGCGCGAGCCCGCGCGATCTCCGCCTTGCGCACGGCCAGCTCCTCCTCCTTGCGCTGCAGCTCGATGCGGTTGGCCTGCGCCAGCTTCAGCCCGGCCTGGGCTCGCGCCAGTTGGGCGCGCGCCGCCTCGATCTGCTCCCGCCTCGGACCTTCCTTCACCATCGCCAGACGCTGTTCGGCCTGCTCGAGCTGCGCGCGCGACTGCCGGTGCCGCGTTTGCGCCTGCTCATACTGGGCGGTGGAAATGTCTTCGTTCTTGTACAGGCGCTGCGCCCGTTCCCATTCCCGAATCGCCCACTCGTATTGGGAGCGCAGATCGGCCACCGCCGCCTCGGACTGTTGGATTTCCTGTTTGCGGGCGCCAGCCAGCAGTTCATCCAGGTGCGCCTGGGCCGCGCGCACTTCGGCTGATCGCAGCTCGATATCGCCGGCAATCGTCGCGCGCTGGTACGCGATTCCGGTCTCCAACTGCCGCAACTGCGATTGCGTCGCCTCCACTCCGGCTTCGTCCCGGAGTCGCGCTTCCTGCGTTTGCCGCGGATCGATACGCGCGATCAGGTCGCCGCGCTTCACCGGATCGCCCTCGCGAACCGTGAGCTCCACCAGCTTGCCGGGAGTCTTGAACGCGATATCGACCTCCGTCAGCTCGATGTTGCCGGACACAGTGAGACGTCCGTCGGCGCTCGCCGTGCGCGTGCTCCAGAACCACACGCCGGCCGCCGCCAGGGCGATCACGGCGATCAAGGGAATGATTTTCTTCATGCTTGCTGCCTCCTTTAGCGGATCGCCGCTCCGGTCGCGGTGGCCAGCGCGATCCTGGCCAGGTTGTAGCTGTACAGCGCCGCGATCTGGTTGTCGCGGGCGCGCTCCAGCCGCGTCTGCGCATCGGTGACTTCCAGCGAATTGGCCACGCCGGCTTCGTAACGCCGTTGCGCCTGCGCCAGCTCGTTCTGCGCCAGATCCACGCCTTCCCGCGCGGCAGCCACCTGCGCATCGGCCGACTCCAGCGAATCGAGCGCGGTGCGCACCTCAAATTCGATCTGTTCTTCCAGATCGTGGGTTCGAATCCGCTCCTGCCGCAGCGCCGAAGCGGTCTCCGCCCGCCGGGCTTCCGTGGCGCCGCCGTTGAAGATCGGGACGCGCACCGAAACCCCGACGGTGTAGGTGGGGCGGTTGTCATGGATGCCCCGTCCAATCGTTCCGTAGTTGCCGAACGCGCCGGCGCTGGGCAGGCGCTCCGCGTTCGCCGCCTGATGGGAGAGGCGCGCCGCATCCTCGCGACCGCGCTGCGCCCGCAGTTCGGATCGCCGGGCTCGAGCCGTATCCAGCGCTTCGCGAATCGGCGATGGCTCCACCCGCTCGTACTCCATGCGGTCCGTCAACCGCGGCTCCAGGTTCAAATTCGCGCCCATGGCGCGCAGCAGCGACAGCCGGGCGCGCGTCAATTCGTTCTCCGCGACAATCAGCCGCTGGCGATTGTTGGCGAGCTGCACCTGCGCGCGCGTCACCTCGATGCCGGTTCCCGTTCCCGCCTCCTTCACGCTTCGCGCCTGCTTCAGGATCGCTTCCGCCAGCCCCATGTTCGCCCGCGCGGTGTCCACGGCCGCTTCCGCGCGTAGCGCCGCGGCGTAGGCCCTCGCCACCTGATCGGCGGTCTGCGTGCGAGCCGCTTCCCGCTCCGCTTCACTCGCCCGCGCCGCGGCTCGCGCCGATTGAAACCGCCGGATGCTCGAAAAGTCGAACAGCGATTGCCGCGCCGTAAGGCGGGCGTCGAACACCGGGAATGGCCCGGAGATCGCGTTGCTGCGCAAGCCGGGAATCGGAATGGCGCTGAAGTTGATCCCGAACGCTTCCAGGTTCACCGTCTGGTCCCGATACTCGGTGTATGCCTCAAGGTTGGGCAGCAGCGCGGAGCGGCTCTGCGCCCTTCGCGCTTCCGCCAGCCGGACCGCCTCCGCGGCCAATTCCGCTCGCGCCGCTCCATCGGGCGCCAGCGCGATGCGAATGGCCTGCTCCAGACTCAGATCGGCCGCTACGGGCGCGGCGGGCTGCTGCGCGGCGGCCGCCGCCATCCAGGTCAGGGCGATCGCAGCGTATCTCATGCTTCCTTCTCCATTTGCTCCACCGGCGCTCTCATGCCAGCCGCGCAAAACGCCACCAGCCGGTTCACAATCGCGCGCCCATCGTTTAGCTGGCACAACCCGTTGCTCATGGCCGGCATCACCGGCGCGAAAACCAACACATGCGCCAGCGAACCCACCATGAAATGCAGCCGCCAGAATAGTTCTTCCGGCGGAAGGCGCACGCCGGATCGGAGGAGCGCGGGTAGGAACCGCGACTTCACGGCCTCCATGTAACGCAGAAAAACCCGTTCCAGGAATGCGCCCGGCGTGGCCATGATCCGGCCCATCAGCGGCGCGAGCCCCGGCTGCCCCATCGCCGCCTCCACCACCGGCGCCGCGAAGGCCTCGATGACCTTCTCCAGCGTCAACCCCGCCGGATCCGCTTCGGCGACATCCAGCATCTCCAGGCGGCGCCGCGTCACGGGCCCGATCCGCCGTTCGAGCACGGCGTCGATCAGCGCGTCTTTCGACTGGAAATGATAGTTCACGGCCGCTAAATTCACCTGCGCCTCCGTGGTGATCGCTCGCAGAGACGTGGACTCAAACCCGTTTCTTCCGAAGAGCTGTTCGGCTGCGTCGAGTATTCGGGTCTTTGTGTCACTCATACGTATGTTTCAATTAAACGTATGATCAGATCAACTGTCAAGAGGATTTTGTAAGTGACTGTATAATCAGGTGTAATGCCGGCTCCGGAATCCGAGGCTTGGTTACGCGGCCATCTTGAAACTCACCTTGCGGGTCAACCCCGCCGCAAAATCGTATTCCCCGAAGGCCGTGATCCGCGGGTAATCGAAGCCGCCCAGCGCCTGGAACGGCGCCTCGATCCGGTGATAATAGACGCTCCCGACGGGCGTTACGCCGAGCTGCTGTACGAGAAACGCGCGGCCAAGGGTATGTCGCGGCAAGAGGCCGAGAGGCTGGCGTCCACGCCGTTGTATCACGCCGCCTTGATGGTTGCCGCGGGTCAAGCCGACGGGATGGTGGGAGGCGCCGCCAACACCACGGCTGAGACAGTTCGCTCCGCCATTCACTCCATTGGGTTGGCGCCGGCCGCGACGCTGCTTTCCAGCTACTTCCTGATGTGCGTACAAGACCGGGAGTTCGGCGCCGGCGGCGTGCTGGCGTTCGCTGACTGCGGCATCGTGGTTGACCCCGATGCGGCGCAACTGGCGGAAATCGCGGTCCGTACCGCGCGGTCGTTCCGCTCGGTAACCGGAGTCGAACCGCGGGTGGCGCTGCTGTCGTTTTCCACGCGCGGAAGCGCCGATCATCCCTGCGTCCACAAGGTGAGGGAGGCCCTGCGCCTGGCGCGTCTGCGCGACCCGGAGTTGCTGATCGACGGCGAGTTGCAAGGTGACGCCGCGCTGGTGGCCGGCATCGGCGCCTCCAAGGCGCCGGGCTCCCCGGTGGCCGGGCGGGCCAACGTGCTCATCTTCCCCAACCTCGACGCCGGCAACATCGCGTATAAACTGGTCGAGCGCCTGGGTGGCGCGGTGGCGCTCGGCCCCATCCTGCAGGGCCTGGCCAAACCCGCCAACGACCTGTCGCGAGGCTGTTCGGCGGATGATATATATAGCGTCGCGCTGCTGACGGCGCTGCAAGCGGAGTAACGATTTGCTTCCTTTCCGGCTGATTTACCACGACGGCTACGACCTGAACCTGGGCTCGCACGTATTTCCCTGCAAGAAGTACCGCATGATCCACGACCGCCTGCTGGCGGAAAAATTCGCCGAGCCCGGCGACATTCAGATCCCCGAAGCCGCCACGGATGAAGATCTGATGCTGGTCCATGATCCGGGCTGGGTCACGCGACTGAAGAGCGGCACGCTCAGCTACCTGGAACTGATGAAGCTGGAGATCCCGTATTCCCGGCGCATGATCGAGGGCTTCTGGCTGGCCGCCGGAGGAACCATGCTGGCGGCGAAGAACGCGTTGCGGGACGGTATCGGTTTCAACATCGGCGGCGGTTTCCACCACGCCTTTCCGGGTCATGGCGAGGGCTTCTGCGCGATACACGACGTCGCCGTCGCCATCCGCTGGCTGCAGCGGGCCGGCGCGATCCGCACCGCCATGGTGGTGGATGTCGACGTTCACCACGGCAATGGAACAGCGGGCATTTTCGCCGGCGACACCGGCGTTTTCACGCTCAGCATCCATCAATGGAACAACTATCCAAGCGAGAAACCGCCTTCCACCGTCGATATCCATCTCCCTGACGGCGTTGAGGACGCCGAGTACCTGGACAAGTTGGGCGCCGCGGTGAAGGTGAGCATGGACGGCTTTCAGCCGGACTTGCTGATGTATGTGGCCGGCGCGGACCCCTACTGCCAGGATCAACTGGGCGGGCTGAATCTGACGCTCGAAGGTCTAAAGGAACGCGATTTGCTGGTTCTTGCGATGGCTCGCCAGCGCAAGATCCCGGCGGTGGTAACCTTGGCGGGCGGTTATGCCATCGACGTAAATGATACGGTAACCATCCACGCCAACACCGCGAAGGCAGCCGCCGAGGTACTGCGATCCGCCCATCACACAGCTTCCCCCGTGTCATCGCTACACTGAGGAATGATGGAACCGGTAATCCGCAAGTCCAACGAAGGCCGCTGCTACTGGGTGCTCGGCGATCATTACCGCACGGTGGTGAGCGGAGAAGAGACCGGGGGCGCCTATGCAGTGATCGAACTGACGTTGAATGGCCAGCAGGCTCCGCCGCTCCATCTGCATCGGGGAATGAATGAAGGCTTTCTGGTGCTGGAAGGCAGTATTTCCCTGCGGCTGGGTTCGTCGGATCTGATTCTGCGCGCCGGCAGCTTCGCTAACGTACCGGAAGGTCAGCCGCATACGTTTCACAAGATCAGCGGCGAGCGGACGCGCATTCTGCTGACCATCGCCCCGGCGGGCTTCGAAAGGTTCTTTACGGAGATCGGCACTCCCGCCACCGATGACCTCCCGCCCGATCCCGACCCGGCGGTAATGGAATTGATCACCCGTCTGGCCCCGGCGTACGGCCTGGAACTCGTCCTTTAGACCGGAACGGATTCGGTGGCGCTGAACGCGGGATCCTGTTCGATGGCGAATGTGGTGACGATTTCCGCGGTCGGCCGCACGGTGGCCGCCACGGAGCAGTATTTCTGGTCCGATAGCTCGATGGCGCGAGCCACCGACGCGGGGTCCAGGCGGTCCCCGCGCAGAGTGTGCTTCACCTGGATGCGCCGGTAACTGCGCGGGTGTTCCTCCCGCCGCTCGCCGGAGATGTCGATCCGGTAGCCGGTCAACACCTGACGCTTCTTTTTCAGGATGCTGACGACATCCGCTCCGGTGCATCCCGCGATCGCGAACAACAGGTACTCCATGGGGCTGGCTGCGGCTTTTTCCGCGCCAAAATCGATAACGTGGGCATGACCGCTGTCCGATACGCCCACAAATCGCTCGTCTCCCGCATAGCTCAACACCGCTTTGATTTCGTCGGCCATAAATACCTAGAGTATCGGATGCAGCCTTCCCCTCGGGCGTAACACAACAATGCTGGAGTGTTAGGCTTTCCCTCGTGGCCAACATCCGACCGTTCCGCGCCCTGCGCTACTCCGCTTCCGCGGGCGACCCGGCGCGCCTGCTGACTCAGCCCTACGACAAGATCACGCCGGCGATGCGCGAACGCTACCTTCAGCTCAGCCCGTACAACATGGTTCGAATCATTCTGAACCCGGAGCCAGACCCTTACGGCGCGGCAGCCCGCCACCTGAGGGACTGGATTACAACAGGCATTCTGGAACCAGAGCCGCAGCCTGCCCTGTTCCGATACACCCAGGAATTCGACGACCCCGACTCCGGCGACCGGCTGGTTCGCGAAGGATTCATCGGGCTGGGCGAAGTGAGCGATTACGCCGACCGGGTGGTCTTTCGCCATGAGCGCACGCTTTCCGGCCCCAAGAAGGACCGGCTGGAGCTGCTGCGGCAAACGCGAGCCCACTTCGGCCAGATCTTCATGCTCTATCCGGACCGCGAGGGAGCGGTGGAGAGCGAACTCGCGACCGCTGCCGCACCCGACGTCGAAATCGCGGACGAGTACGGCGCGATTCATCGCCTGTGGCGTGTGGCGAACGATACCCGAATCCGCGCCGCGCAAAATCTGATGGCGGAAAAGAAACTCTTGATCGCCGACGGCCATCATCGATACGAAACCGCATTAGCGTTCCGGCAGGAGCATCCCGAAGTGGAAGATGCCCGCTGGGTGATGATGACTTTTGTGAACCTATACTCGCCTGGTTTACGGATTCTGGCGACGCACCGGGTGTTGACCGCCGGGTTCCGCGAGAACTTCGCGGCAATGCTGTCCTCCGCGTGGACTTGCACCGGAGTGGCCGACGCCGCGGCGCTCAAGGCAAGGATGCAGGCCAACCGCGAAACCTCGATTCGTATCGGCGTGGCGTGGGGCTCATCCGGGTACAGGCTCCTGGAACGGCCCCGCCAGCCCGGTGAAATGGACGTCCCCGTGCTGCATCAGGAGATCTTAGGCGCGGCCTTAAGCATCTCCGAAGAGGCCGTGCGGGAAGAACGATGCTTGAAGTATGTGCGTGGCTTCGAGGCCGCGATCGCGATGTGCGGGTCTGGCGAAGCGGAGGCGGCGTTCCTGTTAAATCCCACGCCGGTGGAAAAGATGGCGGAAGTCGCATACGGCGGCGGGGTGATGCCGCAGAAGTCCACGGATTTCTACCCCAAGCTTTTGAGTGGGTTGACGGTGTATCGTATGGAACACTGACCGTGAATGCTTCCTGGGAAATGATAGAGTAGTGGCCGTTAGCGGGCTTGTGCTCGCCATCGGGCGGGACTGTCCGCCGCGGCAGCTTTCGGTTGGGCGAGGCGCGGCAACGCCTCGTGGTGGAGACTAGCTGGGGGAGGAAAGCCGGATGAGAGCTTTCATTTCCGTACTCTTGATTTGCGGCTCGGCCGGCCTGGCGCACGGGCAGGATCTCGCCGCGCGGGCCTGGCAATTGGAGGCGCAAGGCAAATCCGCGGAAGCGCGGGAACTTTTGCAGAAATCGGCCGGGGCGTCGCCCGGGGATGCGGCAGCGATCCTGGCTTATGCCGAGTTCCTGGATCGCCATCGCGATCCTTCCGCCCGCGCCGCCTATTCCCGCCTGGCCGCGGTGTCCGCGGATCCGAAGGTGAAGCGCCGGCTGGTGCAGCTTTCCCTGCTTGCGGGCGATCGCGCCGCCGCCGAGAAACATGCGGCCGAGTATCGCGCCGCCGGCGGCAGGCTGACTCTGCAGCCCGCTCCCGCCCCCCCCGCGGTCCACGCGGTTGCGGCCATTCCGGGTCCGCTCCGCTCCTTCGCTCGCATGGCCGCCCTTTCCCCGGACTTGAAACCCGCCGAGGTGCTGCCCGCGCTCGTGAGAAACATCGTCACCAACGGCTACCAGGCTGTGTCGAGCACGGAGCCGCTGGACCAGACCGAGTACTTGAAGCTGGTGATCCGTTATCTTTCGCAGGCTCGCGAGCTGGAGCGGCTGACCGGCGCCGACAAGGCGATCCGGATCGAAACCTGCGAATCGGCGCAGACCGGAGAACTGCTGCGCGTCCTCGGCTACCGGATGCGCGGGGGATGCGGCTCCGACGTCGTTCTGGAAACGGTGAACGCATCGCGTGCCTTCCTGACCATCGACAGCGGATTTCCGCTGGCCGACCTGGAGCAGGCTTTGCGCACCAATCGCCCCTTCGTCCTCGACTACCGTCCGGCGGAGCTGCCGGTTTTGTATGCGCCGGATTACTGGACGGGAGGCGCCAAGGAAGCCGCCCGGGACAAAGCTCCGGATCTGGTGGACAGCCTCATTGCCGATCCTTCCCTGTGCCGGTTGTACCTGGCGCTGTCCAAGCTGGACCCGTCCACGGCGGAAGCGCTGAAATCGGCGATGCCGGTGGCGCGCATCAAGGCGTTTGCCCACGTCCTGGACTTCTATGGGGGCATGTTTCAGATCCGCAACGGGAAGGCGGTGGTGCCCGGAGGAGTTCGGGCGGAGAAAGCCTGGACCGAATTGGCGGGTGTGGGGCCGGAGACCGGCGCGGCGTTTTTTGAGCGGGTGCTGTCTCGCGACGACGGCTGGCTGGCCAGCTACTTCGATGCGCTGGCGCGGATTCAAGGTCCCACGCGCGAGTACCTGACCGATCCCGACCGTCTGCGGCGGTTCTACGCGGCGATTCGCGGGCGAGTCACCAGCCCCGGTCCCGCCCGGCCGGTTTTCCGGTCGAACACGGACATGATGCTGTTGACCAACCGGCTGCGGATGGGCGCCAACGGCCAGCCGTACATTCCCGGCGGATTGGACGTTTGGAAGGCGCTGTTCGCGCAGTATCCGCAAGGCAAGCTGGATCAGAAGCTCGCCAAGGCCGCCCCGGCATGGCGCAACGGCGACGACGTGCTGGAAGCGTTGTTCGGGCTGTCGCGCAAGGCCGTGGACAACGAGCCGCTCAAGATCTTCATGGCTCTCAGCGATGTGGAGGCGAATCGCGCCGCGCCCCTCGCCCCGGCCACGATCGACCGCCTGGCGCGCGAGTATCGCACGTTCGGGCCGCAGTACGCGATCTTCGCGGAGGTGTCGACAGTTTCGGACGCCGCCATCGTGGAGTTTCTGGATACGGCCAAGGCGCTGGTCCGGATCCGCGACCTGACGCTGCGCAGCGATGCGCTGGGCGTCCTGCAGTCGCTGATTTCCTTCTGGCAGATCGGCTACCGCCTGGGCGAAATCCCGGCGCGGGACGCGGATGCGACGCTGATGGCGCTGCTGCAGCCTTTCAAGACCGTGGATGGTCCCCGCGACATTTTCGTGGCCGGCCGCTCCGGCGTGGAGCTGTTGCTCGCCAGGACCAACACGCCGAAGGGTGTATCCGTGCAGGACCGCATGATCGACCTGCTGGCGGGCACGGCGATCCCCAACGATACCGACGCGCACACGCAGATGATGCAGAACATGATCCGCATCTTCGAGGCGCAGCGCCTGGTTTCTCTCGATACCCTCTTCGACCTGGCCAATAACCTGGAGAGCGTTTCGAAAGGCGAGAAGCTGAACGTGCAACTGGCGCAGAAGCTGGCCGCCCGGATCGCCGAAGTACAACTGCCGCGGACGGCGTTGAGCGCGAACGAGCGGAACTCCTTCGCCTACGGCTACTGGACCGAGAAGCACATCGATTCGCAACGCAAGTTAAATCTCCGGGCGATGATTGAGCGCGCCGGAGCGGACGCCAACAAGCTGAAGGATCTTGAAGGAGTGCTGACGCCCATCCTCCGCGACACGCTGGTGGGCTTGAACTACATCCACTACGCGCCGCCCTCCGCCCAATTGCTGATGACCAACCCGCTGTTCGTGCGCAGCCATGATTTCATTGGGATTCAGGGCGCGAATCAGACCTGGAAGGGCACCGAGGTGTTCGCCAGCGGCTGGCCGGCCAGCGCCGGAGGGCGCCTCATCGGATCGCTTGCGGCTCTGCCTTACGCGCTCGCCGAAGCCGAACAGAATTTCCTGATTCCCTCCCGGGAGCAGGCCTTGATCTGGGGAGACCTGGTTCCGCAGATGCTGCAGAGCGCGGTGATTCCCCGCTGGTGGAACGTATCGCGGGAGCAACTGCACTGGATCAATCTGCATATGGCGTACGGCGATAGCCTTCTAGCCGAGGCGGGCATGGATGAGGACGCGCGGCGATCCGTCGTGGCCATCCCGGAGAAGTATGCCGCGCCCTCGCGTGTGCGAGCCGTGGAGCGGCTGCTGGAAGCTTCCGAGGTCGCCGCCGCGCACGAGCAGGTGACGCCGTCGGAGCTGTTCCTCATCGCGGCCGAAAGTCTCACCGCGAACCAGGCGGCGGCTGCGCCGCTCGCCTCCGCCATACGCAACCTGCAGGCCCAGGCAGCGGATCGCCTGACCTACGCGGCGGTGGGGAAGGCGTTCGGAACGCCCAAGCCGACCCTGGCCAACTCGTTCCAGCCCCAGCTTCTGAATCTCCGGACATTCCCCACTCTGATGGGCTACTCCAGCCGCATCCTGGCGGAGAGTTGGGAGTCGAATCTGCTGTTTTTCGCCGCCCTGGCGGATGAAGTGCAACTGGAGCCGGGGCAACTCAACGTAATGATTCCGCAATGGACGGCGCAGACCGTGGAACAGATCTTCGCGACGCACCTGGAGGACTGGCCGGCCTTGTTGAGGTCCTTGCGCGCGGTCGGCGACAATGTCCGGCAGAAGTCCCGCGCGGCCCAGAACGCCGACGCAGCCGGGAATCAGTAGTCCCGGAAACAACGGAGGAGCAACAGGTTGATCAAGACACTCGTAGGCACAATCGCATTGCTCGGCGCGGGCGGCGGCGTTGCCTGGCTGGCGGCGCAGGAGCGTCCCGTCTTCCGGGTGAAGGTGGACATGGTGGTGCTCAGCTTCACCGTAACCGATTCGAAGGGCCGCTACATTAACAACCTGAAGCCTCGGGATTTCCGGGTGACCGAGGACGGCATCCTGCAGAAACTCGCCACCTTCGCCGAAGGCAACAAGCCGCCCGTGGCGATCCGCGAAGACGGATCGACCGAGCCGATTGAGGTCGCCGCGGACAAGGGCCTGGATGGACGCTCGGATGCCTTTGTCGGCACCAACGTCTTCGTCCTGTTCGACACCTCGAACTACATGTACCGGGGGTTTGTGTACGCCTCGGACGCAATCGCCGACTTCATTCGCGGCCTGGACCGCGCGGACTCGGTCGCGGTGTACACCTACTCGCGCAACCTTTCGCGCGCGGCTCAGTTGTCGCGCGACCGCGGAGACGCGATCGTGGGATTGCGCAAGGCGGTGGCCGGCGACGATTCCGCGCTGTACAACGCCCTGCTGCTTACCCTGCGCGACGCCGCCAAGGTTCCGGGACGCAAGGTGGTGATCGTCTTCTCCAATGGTCCCGACAACGCCAGCATGGTGGCGCCCGATGACGTACGCGCGGTGGCAGAGGACGAAGGCATTCCGATTTACGTCATTTCCACCAACGACGTCAACAAGGATCCGGTGTCGAGCGGCGTTTTCCGCCGCATCTCCCAGAGGACCGGCGGCCGCAGCTACTTCGCCAAGACCTGGCAGAAGCAGGTGGAAGCGTTCGAGTCCATTCGCGAGGATCTGGGCAACTCCTATACGGTCACGTATTATCCGCAGGCGAACCCGAATGAAGGATTCCGCAAGATCAACGTGGAGATCGTAAGCGATGTGGGCAAGAAGTACCGCGTAAAGGCCCGTCCGGGATACCGGCCGCGCGGCGGCTTCGCCAACTAACCGGTCCCCTCGGGCACGGCCTCGCCTTGGGCTTGCGCCGCATTCCAGGTACAATCAGAGTCACCAATGAAAGTCTCCGTCATTGTGCCCGCGGCGGGCCTGGGCACTCGCATGGGTAAAGAGAAGTCCGGCACCAGCCGCAAGCAATTCATGCTGCTGGACGGCTCCCCGATCCTGGTGCATACCATCCGCAAGTTCGCGGCTTGCCCTTCGGTGAGCGAGATCGTGGTCGCGCTGCGGCAGGAAGATCAGGATTGGTTTGGCGAACTGCTGTCGCGGGAGCGGATCGCCAAGCCCGTCCGCGTGGTGGAAGGCGGCGACACCCGGCAGCAGTCGGTGGAGAACGCCCTGGCCACTCTGGACGCCGACACCGACCTGGTCGCGGTGCATGACGCGGTGCGACCGTTCGTCGAGCCTGCCCTGGTGGAACACGTCATCGCCACCGCCGCCGAAACGGGCGCGGCGATTGTCGGCATCGTGCCCGTGGACACGGTGAAGAAGATCCACAAGAACAAGGTGCGCGACACCATCCCGCGGGATCATCTGGTGCTGGCGCAAACTCCGCAGGTCTTTCGCTTCCTGCTGCTGAAGCAGGCCTTCGACAAGGCGCGCGCCGATCAGTTCACCGGCACCGACGAATCAAGCCTGGTGGAGCGGCTGGAGAACACCGAAGTGAGCGTGGTGCAGGGCTCGGACCGCAATATCAAGATCACCAAGCCGTCCGACATGGAGCTCGCCAAGATGCTGCTGGCCGAGGAGACGGCGGGGCATAAGGCGTGAGCGAGTTCCGGATCGGGCAGGGCTGGGACACGCACCGCTTGTCGCCCGGACGCGCCCTGATCCTGGGCGGCGTGCGCGTGGAAAGCGAGTTCGGCCTCGACGGTCATTCGGACGCGGATATCCTGTCCCATGCCATTACCGACGCTCTTCTCGGCGCGCTCGCGCTGGGCGACATCGGCATGCACTTCCCGGACACCGACGCGCGCTGGAAGGGCGCGGATTCGAAGCAGTTTCTGACGCACGCAGTGGAACTGGTTCGAGCGGAAGGCTGGGAGATTGTCAATGTCGATTCCAGCGTGCTCCTCGAAAAACCCAAGCTGAAGGACTATCGCACAGCGATCCGCGACTGCCTGGCGCAGACCATGGGGCTCGACCCGAGTTGCGTGTCCGTGAAGTTCAAAACGCACGAAAAGGTCGGGCCGGTAGGCGAGGGCAGATCCGCGGAAGCGCAGGCCGTGGTTTTGCTGAAGAAGTAACTAACCGAGTTTGTCTTCGCGCAGACAGATAAATCCGGCTTCCGCAAGGTCACACAAGATATCCTTGATTTCAATGTGAACCATCCATACACTGCCTTTAATGGGTGCAATGCCCGTGCCCACGCGCAAGGGCCTGTTCGAAGTAGCCTAAGATGTTCCGCCTTTGCATTCTCGCTGCAATGATCCTGGGGATCGGGAGCGCACAGAAGCGGCCCGTTCCCCAATTCGCTTTCCTCGATGGCCTGCCCGCCGACTACCAGGTGGACCTGCGACTGCAGGCTCTGGAAGCTCGCGCGGTGAAGGACCCGGGCGAAGCGGAGGAAATGCTCCGGGCGGTTTGGGAGACGGCGCCTAGACTGGCCGCTCCCTTTCTGGTCGCCTACACCGGTGACACCCGCGGGGATGTTCGGGAAAGACAAACGGCCTGGGCCGCACGCCGCCGCCTGGACGAGCTCTCGGTTCGTCTTCGCGTAGTGAAGCTGCTGTTGCCGCGGCGTCCGGCGGAGGCGCTCGCGCTTTTCGAACAGATCCCTTCACCGCGACCGCCGCTCGCGTCCTGCGCGCAAACGCTCGCGCCGGAGTTGGGCGAATATTATGCCACCGCCTCCGCCATTTTTAATCAGGCGTTCACGGCGTCGCAGATTTCCAAAGGGGAACATTTCAATTTCCTTCGCCGGCTCGCCGCTGGTGTTTTCCATTGGCGGGCCGCCGGTCCCTTGATGAAGCACCTGGATCTTCTCAATTTGCCCGCGGCTTTGCGGCAGGAGCTCGCGAGTTCACTCGGCGTCCGAATGCCGATGCTTGCGGGCGCGCCGCGGGATTTCCTGCTGGCGAACACCTCGGACCACCTGGCGGGACAGATCGAGTCATGGGCTACCAGGCCGCTCACCGCCGCGGTGCTCGTCGACGGCTACCGGCGCGGTCTGGAGATGCAGTTGCACGGATCGGTGTGCGCCTCGGACGTGGACGAATGGACATCCTTGGTCCGCGATTATAACCAGAAGATGCGTCCCTTTTCCTCCCAGCCGTCCTATGTGGAATGGGATCCCCGGCGTGCGAAGTTGATACACGCCGCCCCGCCGCCTCTGCTGCCCGAGACGACGCCGTTTGAAGGGGTGCTGCGAGGCCTGCTGGTGAAGGTTTCCGGCCCAAGGTTACTCGGTAAGCATGCCGAAGGCGTCGACCCGGAGGCGTGGGAACTGGGAGCCTCCACATTTTTGGCCAAGCTCGCCGATTGGAAACCCTACGCGAACCCGGATGCCCAACAAAGCGCAGCCGTGTTCCTGCGGAAAGACATGTTCTACCACTACCTCATCACCCTTCTGCCGGATGGCCCGCTGCTGCATCGCGCAGTGGACCGTTATGCGTCACTGCTGGAGAATGATGCCTTGCAGAAGGAGAGTCCGATGGAGTGGCTGGTGCCGGTCCAGCGCCTGATTCGTATGACGCGTTCACCCGACGCGGAAACGAAACAGGAAATCGCCGACCTGCAGAAGCAGGGGAAAGATCTGACGATGATCCTTCCGAAGGACAATCCCGCTGCGATCCAGGAACGGCTCGCGCGGTCTCCCAACCCCGTGATTGCCGCGTATGTGCGATTTGAGAAGATCTCGCCGGTACGATTCCGCTTGTTCGAGTGAGCGAGCCTAACGCGTGCCCGGCGCCACCAGTTGATCCACCCGCCAGGGCCGCGAATCGCGGTGCCAGGGATCGCGCATCCGCAGAAAGTTGGCGAGCGTGCGCGAGGGATTCAACCAGCTTCGCAGCAGAATCTTGATCACCCGGTTGTTGCCTTCCAGCTTGGCGATTACATAGCGGTCCAGCAGATCCTCGCCCAGCATCCAGCTCATCCCCAGGGTCGGCGTGATCACCTGATCCACCAGGCCCTTCTTCTGCTTCGGAGGCATGCCGACGTTGCCGATTGCCGCGTCGCCCAGCGGACCCAGCTCGTAGAACACGCTGGTTAACGTGGCCCAGCCCAGCGCCCGCAGCCGGCTGTTCCAGTATTCCCGGTTCATGCGGAACGCCAGCGCGCGGCCGCGCGGATCGTTCTGCACCTGGATGAAGGCGGTCACCGAGCCCTGCAGCGGGTGCCCGATATAGTTGGCGATGAACGGATCGCCGTCCTCCCAACCCTGGTAGTTGGTGACGGACCGGAACCAATCCCGGACATACCTGCCCTTCAATTGCTCGCGCGTGAAGGGCTGAAAGGCGATCCGGTAGCCTTGCTGGATGCCGAGGAAGAAGAACGACTGCGCGATCGCGGCGTTCCAGTTGAACTTCTCCTGCGCCGTGGAAACGGCGAACTTGGAGGAGGAGAAGGGCGCCGGCAGAACAGGCGCCGGCGCCGCCGGGGCGGCGGCCGGTGTCAGACTGGGCGCCGATGGCGCCTGTCCCGCGGCGATCGCCGCGGCGGCAATGGTAATCAGAAGATCCAAGGCTTCGTTAGTGGCCGTCCGCGGCGGGCGCGGAACCGATCTGCACCAGCGGGAACTGCGCCCCGGACGGTATCGGGGCCAGCATTTGCTCCTTGCGGTAGATCAGCGTGGACGTGTTGTAGCTGGCGATCTCGAAATCGTGTCCGTGGGTGATCGCGTCGGTGGGGCACGCCTCCACGCAATACCCGCAGAAGATGCATCGCGTGTAGTCGATGTTGTAAACCTTGGCGTAGCGTTCCCCGCCGGAAATCCGGCCGGTCTCGGTGTTCTCCGCCGCCTCGATGTAGATGCACTTGGCCGGACAGGCCGCCGCGCAAAGGAAGCACGCCACGCATTTCTCCAGGCCGTGTTCGTCGCGCTGCAGCACATGTACGCCGCGATAGCGCTCCTGGAACTTGGGGGGTGAATCGGGATAATCCTCGGTGATGGTGGGGTTCAGCATCTCCTTGAAGGTGATGCCCATGCCGGTCGCGATCGCTTTGGCCGCGCCGAACACTCCGCCGATCTTGGACGACATTCGTTCTCCTAGGGAAAGCAGCCCGCCCGGGCCGCCTCAACAACATTTTATCGCGTTTGTGCCTCCCGACCGGAGGCTAATTCCGGGATCCTCAACCCGATTTCCACTCCGGTGACGCGTCGCCCGCGCGGAACACTTGAACTCCGGCGCGGTCGCCCAGCGCCTGCATCTCAGTTTTGGACCAGCCGTGACCCGCGTGGGAGATCTCGCCCGAAGGTTCGATCACGAATAGGGACGGAACGAATTCGATGCCGAATGCATTACTGGCCGGATAACCCTTTGCGTCCAAAAGAGTTGGGAAGTGCACACCGAACTTCTGGTTGAAGGCCCGCGTCGTGCTCGCATCGTCCTGCGAGATGCCGACCACCCGCAGGCTCTTCGACTTTGCCAGGCGATCCAGGTATGGAAAGGTTAATTGGCAGGTGGGGCAGCTCGTTTTGAACAACGCCACCAGAATCGGGCCCTCTCTTAGTAGCTGATCGAGCGAATGCTCGGTCCCGTTCAGATCCGGTAACTGGAAGGGCGGCGCCGTTTGTCCGGAGGTCAGCATTCTTAACAGCCTATTGCACCGGCCAAGCCGAATCAAGTGCCGAAGCTACGTGCACAAGTATCGTGTTTTCAGCTTGCGAACATCTGGCTGCGCGTTTCGACCCAGCGCCCGATTGCTTTCCTGAACAGCGTTTGGTAGCCTAATGGTGTTCACCAAATGGGAGTAGCCGAACGTCACGCTCGCGAGAAAGAAGCCCTTCGAAGTAAAATTCAGGCAGCGGCATCCGAGTTGTTCCTGGAGCTCGGATATCAGAACGTCTCCATTCGCAAGATTGCAGAGAAGATCGAGTACGCTCCCTCCACCATCTATTTGCACTTCAAGGACAAGCAGGAGCTGCTGGAGAGCATCTGCATCGACACGTTCGCCAAGCTGAACGAATCGATGACCGAGCTGGATCAGCGGGATCTCGCGCCGCTGGAGCGGCTGGAACAGGGAATGCGATGCTACATCAATTTCGGATTACAGCACCCCCACCATTACCTGGCCACCTTCGGCATACCCGCCCGTGATGAGCAGGGCAAAAC
Source organism: Bryobacteraceae bacterium (assembly GCA_019748195.1). Lineage (GTDB taxonomy): Bacteria > Acidobacteriota > Terriglobia > Bryobacterales > Bryobacteraceae > JAIEPW01. Next base: position 7,397 of record JAIEPW010000004.1, on the reverse strand, counting down.
CATCGAGAGTGAGGCCGTCGGGAACATCGGCCTGCAATCGTTTTCGCATCTGCGGAGCATCATTGCGCGCTGCATGGAATCCGGCGACATCCGGACCGCCGACTCCATGGTGACCGCGCAAAGCGTCTGGATGATGATCCACGGCGTTACGGATCTTCTGATCACGCATACGGAGTATTCCGGGTTCCCCTGGGCGCCGAAGGACCAGTTGGTGGATTTGTCCGTGGCGAACATCATCCGCGGCCTGAAATGAGCCGCGCCGTTCTCGATCTGTGGAAGCAGCGGCTGGGCGCGGTTCCCGAGTCCGTCTGGGACCGGGTGGATCTGGAGACGCTGATTCTGGCCGATAACGACCTGACGGAGATCGCGCCCGCTATCGGACGATTGAAGCGCCTGCGCACGCTGGACCTGGGCCACAATCAGCTTCGCTCGCTTCCGGAGACCCTTGCGGAACTGGAGAATCTGACCGGGTTTCTATATCTCCACGACAACCAACTTGCCGGGCTTCCCGCATCGCTGGAGCGCTTGACCCGGCTCCGTTACCTCAACATCAGCCGGAATCGCCTGGATACGTTCCCCAAGTGCGTTTGCGGCATGCGTGGCCTGGTGGAGTTGCGCGCCGGAGAGAACCCGTTTGAGGAGCTGCCCGGCGCCATCGGAGAATTGACTCTCCTGCGGGAGCTGCATTTGCGCGACACCCGGATCCGGCGGATCCCGGACACGGTGGAGCACCTTCGCGAGCTGCGCCACCTGGATCTGCGCGGAGCGCCCCTGGAGTACTTGCCCCGTTGCCTGGCGGAGTTGCCGCGCCTGGACAAGCTGGACCTTCGCTGGATTCCGGGTTACGAACCACCGGAGTGGCTGGGAGCTCTCGAAGCTCGCGGCTGCCTGGTGTACCGTTGACGCTTCAGATCCGCCACACGAATTCCCCCTTCACAATGGTGGCCACCGGCCCGCCCCGAAACGGATGCCCATGAAACGGCGAATTCCGCGACTTCGAAAACGACTTGTTCACATCATAAGTCCACTCGCGGTCGAGCGAGAAGATCGTGACATCTCCGGGCGCTCCCTCCGCCAGCGTGCCGCGATTCAGCGAAAGAATCCCGGCCGGACCCGTTGTGAACAGCTCCACCAGCTTCCCTACCGTGATGCGCCCCGGATGCACCAGGTGTTCCAGCGCGAGGCCCAGGGCGGTTTCGAGACCCAGAATCCCGAAGGGGCATTTCTCGAACTCCTGCATTTTCTCGCTGCCGGGATGCGGCGCGTGATCCGTGGCGATGGCGCCCACCGTCCCGTCCGCAAGCCCCTGCGCCACCGCTTCGGCGTCGCTCGAATGGCGCAGCGGCGGCTTCATCTTGTAATTGGAGTCGTAGGGCTTCATCTCGCAGTCGTGCAACGCGAAATGATGAGGCGTCGCCTCGCAGGTTACGGGAAGTCCACGGTGGCGGGCGAATCGCACCATGGCCACCGAGTGGCGCGCGGAGATGTGCGCGACATGGTATCGCGCCCCGGTCAACTCCGCCAGCAGAAGGTCGCGCGCCACCATCACGTCCTCCGACGCCGAGGGGATGCCCCGAAGTCCGAGCCTGGTGCTCACCTGGCCCTCGTGCATATCGCCGCCGGCGCTGAGATGGAGATCTTCGCAATGGTTGATCACCGGGAGCCCGAAGCCCGCGGCGTACTCCATGGCGCGCCGCATCACCCGCGCATTCATCACCGGTTTGCCGTCGTCGGAGATGGCTACGATGCCGGCCTGCTTCATGCTGCCGATCGCGGCCAATTCCTCGCCCAGCGAACCCTTGGTGATTGCGCCGATGGGAAAGACGTTGACGCAAGCCAGGCGGCTGGCGCGCTCCACGATATAGCTGGTAACGGTGGCGTTGTCGTTCACCGGCGAGGTGTTGGGCATCGGGCAAATCGATGTGAAACCACCGGCGGCAGCCGCGCGAGCCCCGCTCTCGATGGTCTCGGCGTGCTCGAAACCGGGTTCCCGCAGGTGCACATGCATGTCGATGAAGCCGGGTGCGACAATCAGTCCCGCCGCGTCGAACACCTCCGCGCCGGTGCGGTCGAGATCCCGTCCCACCTGGGCGATCCGCCCGTCCACCATCGCCACGTCGGCGACACCGTCGAGTTTCGACAGGGGGTCGATGACCCGGCCGTTCGCGATCACCACGCGGCTCATGCCACGGCTCCGTTTGTCAGGACGCGTTCCAGCACGGCCATGCGCACGGCGATTCCGTTCTCCACCTGGTTCAGGATCACGGAGCGCTGCGAATCCGCGACCTCGGAAGCGATCTCGCGCCCGCGGTTGATCGGTCCGGGGTGCATCACGATCACGTTCGGCTTGGCCAGTTTCAGGTGCTCCAGCCGCAGGCCGTAAAACTTGAAGTACTCACTTCCCGGGTAAGCCGCCTCGTGCATGCGTTCCAGTTGCACGCGAAGCATCATGATGACGTCGGCGTCCCGGATCGCTTCCGCAAGCTGCGTGGTCAGCGTGACGCCAGGCGCCAGGCGTCCCATTTCCTGCGGCAGCAGCGGGGCGGGGCCGCAGAGCACGATTCCGGCGCCGAACTTCGAGAGCAGGTACAGGTTGGACCGCGCCACGCGGCTGTGCGCGATGTCGCCGATGATCGCCACCCGCAGGCCTTCGAGCGACGGCAGGTGATCGAGAATCGTGCGCGCGTCCAGCAGCGCCTGCGTGGGGTGCTCATGCGTCCCGTCGCCGGCGTTGATGATCGGCGTCGGCAGGTAGCGCGCCAGAAAGTGCGGCGCTCCCGAAGCCGAGTGGCGCATGATGATCGCGTGGGGGTGCATCGCCGCCAGCGTATTCAGGGTATCCACCAGCGATTCGCCTTTTTCCACGCTGGAGGCCTGCGCCGTTATGGAGATCGCGTCCGCGCCCAGCCGCCGCGCCGCGATTTCGAAGCTGGTGCGGGTCCGCGTGGACGCTTCAAAGAACAGGTTCACCACCATCTTCCCCTTCAACACATCCAGGCGGGAGAAGCTGGCCCGCTGCACGGCCTGGAAATCGCGCGCGCGGTCCAGCACCGCCTGGATTTCCGCTCGATCCAGATCCTCGATCCCCAATAGACCGCCCGTCATGCTCACGCTGCTTCGGGCTCGCCGGCTTTCTCGCAGAGCAATACGCGCTCCACGCCGTCGACCTCCTGGAACTTCACTTCGATGATCTCGATCGCCGTGGTCTGCACCGTGCGCCCCACGAAACTCGCTTCGATCGGCAGCTCGCGATGGCCGCGGTCAATCAGCACCAGCAGCCGCACCCGCGCCGGCCTGCCCAGTTCAAACAGCGCGTCCAGGGCGGCGCGCACCGTGCGCCCGGTGTACAACACGTCATCCATCAGGATGATGTCGCGCCCCTTCACGTCGAACCCGATCTCGGTCGCGTTGAGCACCGGCTGGATTCCCACCGTGGAAAGGTCGTCCCGGTACAGGTTGATGTCCAGAATCCCGCACGGGATCTCGCGCGATTCCAGATCCTTGATCTTCCGGCTCAGGCGCTGCGCCATCGGCACGCCGCGGCGGCGGATGCCGATGAAAGCGAGCTGATCCAGGTCGCTGGTCCGCTCCAGAACTTCATGCGCCAGCCGGACCAGGGTGCGGTCGATTTCGGAAGCGCTCATCAACTGCGACTTCACACGCGTGACGGCCATAAACGCATCAGCGTAACACAGTCGCGCTTCAGAACATTTTCAGACGATCCTTGAGTTTGCGCGCCAGCTTTTCGATTTCCTCGGACTTCTTGATGGCGCCGAGCGAAAGAATGAAGCGATCGTTCTTTTCGAGCTCCTGCTCGATCTCGCCCGCCAGCCGCTTGATGTTCTTCAAATCCTCGAGCGCCTTGGCATGCTCCGCCTTCAGGATTTCGTCCTTCTGGCTTTTTCCGCTGGGAAGGCGGACATCATCCTCGGGGAATGGGCTTCGCGGCTCGCCGGGCCGCGGGCGGACCTGAGCGGCCGCTGCTCCCGCCAGCCCCAAGGCAAACCACCATCGCCGCGGAACACTCATCTGCTTTCATCATCGCATGGGATAATGTTGATTTCTCATGCGTTCGCCCCTCCTCCTCCTGTTCCTGTCCCTGCCCGCGGCGGCCCTCGACCTGGAGATCACCTTCCCTGCCCTGGAGCGCATTCTGGGCGGCCAGATGTTCACCGTCGACGGGCGCCGGCTGGTGCAGGGCAAGGCCGACAGCAAATGCCATTTCGGATGGCTGGACCAGCCCCGCATCGCCGCTGAAAACGGCAGGCTGCGTTTCGAGACCCGCTTCAGCGGGCGGAACGGTGTCAATTTCCTGGGCGCCTGCGTAGGCCCGGGCGACGAGTTCGACGTGACCATCACCGGAATTCCCTACGTCAAGGAGGGTTTGATCACGCTGAAGGACATTGAAGTCACCAGCTTGAAGGACGGCTTCTACGCCCGCAAAGTCCGGGAAGGCCTCGCTTCCGGCTTCGCCAGGGAGTTCGCCTACTCGCTGCGTACCGACATGGCGAAGTTGCTGGAAGCCGTGCCCCCGGGGCTGCCCGTGAAAAACGAACTCGCCCATTTCGAGGTCGGAGAAATCGAAGTTACGGGCGAAGCGATGAAGATCCGCGTGGAGGTCCGGCTGGTCGTGAAATAGCTGGTCCGGGCTCACATCCGGTACAGCATCCAGTACACGATCACCCCCGTCACCGAGACATACAGCCAGATCGGCAACGTGACCTTCGCGATCCGGCGGTGCTTCGCGAAATCCCCCTTCCAGGCCCGCCGCAGCGTCACGATCGCCAGGAACGGCACCGAGGCGGCCAGCACCGTGTGCGAAATCAAAATGGCGAAGTACAGCGGTCGCGTCCAGTCCTGCCGCGTGAACCTCACGGACCCCACGTTGTAGTGATACACGAGGTACGACGCAAGGAACACAACCGAGACGCCCAGCGCCGCGACCATCACCCGCTTGTGAGCCTCCATCCGCTTGCGCCGGATCAGCAGCAGCCCCACAACCAGCAAAATCGCAGCCGTCGCGTTCAGAGTCGCGTTGACCGCCGGCAGATCCGTAACGGTGATCATAAGAGTTTGCGGATGTCCTTGCTGATCTGTTGGATGAACTCAGGCTCCTCGGAGCGGTAAAACCCTCGAATGCGGCCCTCCGTATCCACCAGGGCGAATCGAGTAGAGTGCTCCAGGTTGCCGGCGACGTCACCGAGCTTGAAGGTGTTGCGCTTCAGCTCATGCAGCGTCGCCCGCGGTCCGGTCAGGAAATACCATCGGTCGCCCGCGCGGAAGCGCCTGGCATAAGCGCCTAGAACCTCCGGCGTGTCGCGATCCGGGTCCACGGTGAACGAGACAAAGCGCAGCTTCTGTTCACCCGGGAACGCCTCCTCCAGCCGCTTCATGTCACCCGACATGCGCGGGCACGGTCCGGCGCAGTGGGTGAAGATAAAGTTCGCGACCCACACTTTGCCGTCGAGTTCGGCGCTGTTCATGGTGCGATTCCGGGCGTCCGTAAGGGAAAACCGCGATACCACGCCATAAGACGGCAGGTCCGGTCCACAGCCCGCAAGCAGGATGAGGCAGGCAGCCAGGACGGCTCTAGCTCCGGTCCAGCACCAGGAGGGCATAAAGCACCGGGAGGTAGATCACGGACGCGAGCAGCACGTTGCGCGCCTGCACCAGGCTGCGGTCCGCCATGATCTTCATCGTGGCGAACACAAACCAGCCGCCCAAAACAATCGCAGCGGCCAGGTAGAGGCTGCCGGTCATTCCCAGAAATGTGGGCAGCAAGGTCACCGGGACCAGCGCCAGCGAACAGAACACCATGCGCCGGGCCGTGGATTCGCCGGACGGCTCCACCACCGGCAGCATGCGAATCCCGGCCCGGGCGTAATCCTCGCGATACAGCCACGCGATCGCGTAGAAGTGCGGGAACTGCCACAGAAACAGGATCGCGAACAGAACCCACGCCTGCGCGTTCAGCTCGCCCGCCGAGGCCGCGAACCCGATTAGCGGCGGCATGGCGCCGGGCACCGCCCCGATCGTCGTGGAATGCGGCGTCCGCCGCTTCAGCGGCGTGTACAGAAACAAATACGTTGCCAGCGTGAATGCGCCCAGCCACGCCGTTAACCAGTTGGCCCCGAATCCCAGCTCCAGGAATCCGGCGATCGAGAGCGCGATCGAGAAAGCCGCGGCTCGGCCAGCCGTCAGCCTTCCCGCAGGAAGTGGCCGGTCCTGCGTGCGCCGCATCTTGGCATCCGCCTCACGCTCATACCACTGATTCAACGCGGCCGTTCCAGAGGCGATCAACCCGGTTCCCACCATCGCGTGCAGCAGGACCCACCAGTCCAGAGCGTCCCGCAGCCCGAACCAGAACCCGACGCCGGTGCTCATCAGGATCAGCCAAGTGATGCGAGGCTTGGTAAGCGCTATGTAATCCTTCATCGCGCGGCCACCGCCTCTTCGCTTCCCGCGGCGAGTCGGGGCCTCACGGATCGGAACACGCGGATTGCCAGGATTACGCTCGCACCCCAGCTCGCCGCTCCCACCATCGTATGTCCGGATGTCAGCACGACCGCCCAGGCGTCAATATTCTCCGACATGCGCGCCAGCAGCGCGCCGATTCCCAGCATCACCTGAAGCAGCATCAGGCCGAGCACGCCGTGCGCCGCCTCTCGCACGGGCGCATGCGACGGAAGCTGCGTGAGAGCGAACATGCCCGTCATCAGGCTAATAGCGGCAACGAAAAAGCCCGTGATGGCGTGCGGCAGCACACCCAGAAGGTCGTGCCGTATGCCAATTCCCAGCGCGATCTGCGTCCCCACCAGAACGGCGTTAAACACGCTCATGGAGCGCAGCGAAGGCCAGCCCTGGTCGGCTGCCGGATTCGCCTCTTCCACCCGGTCGCCTGCCGAATACAGGATCAGCAGAAAGGCGGTGACCGCATAGATCTGCGCGAGTGCCGAATGCAGGATTCGCACCGCTTCGCCGTTCGCAACGAGTTCGCCGGTGAACGCAGCCAGCAGAAGAGCCGCAAAGCCGGCAACTGATGTTCTGCGCGCCGCCGGAGCAGCGCTACGAAAGGCCAGGAACGTCCCCGCGGCCGCGAACACCACCAGGCCGCGTGACACCATCTTGTGCGCGGGCAACGCCCCGGTAAACCCCGACACCACCGCAGCCCCCGTGCCGAGGGAAACTAAAGCCAACAACACCAATAACTTGGCGAGTTGATGCAACCGTTCGGCGTGGTTGTGCATGGTTACAGGAATGTCTTGCGAGCCCAGCGCGAAATTCTAGTATAACGCGAATTTTTCCGGCCAGACTATCGCGTCCACGTGCCCATTTGCCGCCACGGCTGAATGACATTCGTGTGATCCACCGCCTGCAGGTAGATCCGCTTCAGCCCT
>JAIEPW010000060.1 GCA_019748195.1 Bryobacteraceae bacterium | reverse complement strand
ATCTATGTCTTAAGAACCGACTCCGCGCACGGGAGGCCTAACTGAATGTTTGATGAGTATCGCTTTGCGGCTGATGACGACGATATCGACGACTTCGACGACGACTCCGAGGGATTGGACGTCGACTCCGACATCGGCGATTACAACGCGAGCGACGATGACGATGAGGATGAGATCGTGCTCCCGGGCAGGTCAAAGCCCGAGGAGACCGCGCCGGTATCCGAGCCGGCGGGAAGCCGGGATGACGATGACGACGATGAGGACCTGGAGTCCGGCGCCATCGTCGCCACCGGATACGCCGAGGAAAGTGAGCTCCCCGGACGAAAGCCGGTGAAGAAGGCTTCCTCCTCCAAGAAGAAGGCGCCGGCCAAGAAGGCAGCCGTGAAGAAAGCGCCGCCTGCGGCGGCCAAGAAGGCCGCGGCAACGAAGGCCGTGGCCAAGAAGGCGCCGGCTAAGAAATCCGCGCCCCCAAGGAAGGCTGCGAAGAAGGCGGCCCCGGCCCAGAAGGGTCCAGCCAAGAAGGGTCCAGCGAAGAAGGGTCCAGCGAAGAAGGGTCCGGCCAAGAAGGCGGCCGTGAAGAAGGCGCCCGCCAAAGCGGCCAAAAAAGCGCCCGGCAAGAAAGCCGCGACCAAGAAGAGCCCGGCCAAGAAGGCGATGCCCAAGCGCCCGCCGGCCCGGAAAGCGGCCAAGAAGGGTAAGAAGCGCTAATCGGAGGGGGCTTGGACCGCCTGGTTGCGCGGGCCGGCCCCTTCCGTTACTTCCCGTCGCGAGCCACTACTTCGCGACATCGCTCGAACAACTGCAGCAACGCCTCGGCGTAATCCTCCGGTGTCTTCGTTTTCCCGCCCGTGAAACCGGCCGCGGCCGCACCCCGTCCGTACCCGGTGGTTACCGCGATGAACTTCATCAGTTCCAGCGCGACTTCGTTCCTGTTGGCGCCGTGCAGGTTCGAGGCCTGCGGCAATTCGTTGTTGAGTTCCGCCATAGTGTGATCTTCCGGCACCCGTGCTTGCGGATGCTACCCTAATCATTCTATCTATATGCCGGTCGAGGCCCGGCGGCTCATCCGAAAAATGCGTGGCGGCGCCCAGGCGCACCTCATCGAGTGCGCTGACGGCCATTGCTACGTGGTCAAGTTCCGCAACAACCCGCAGCACCGCCGCATCCTGATCAACGAGTTCATCGCCAATACCTTGCTCGAGTTCCTGGAGATCGCCACACCTCCGGTGGCGGTAGTCTCGCTAAGCGCCGAATTCCTGCGCACCCATCCGGACGTGTGTATTCAGCTCGGCAACCGCCGTATTCCCGTCGAGCGGGGCTGGCACTTCGGGTCCCGATTTCCCGGCGATCCCGCCACGCTCGCCGTGTACGACTATCTGCCGGACGCCCTGCTCGAAAAAGTGGCCAACCTGTCCGACTTCCGCGCCATCCTCGTGTTCGACAAGTGGACAGCCAATGCCGACGCGCGCCAGGCGATCTTTTTCCGGGCCCGCCTGAAAAACGGCGGCGGACGGACGGCCTTCGCGGCGCAGATGATGGACAACGGCTATCTGTTCGACGGCCCCAACTGGGAGTTCCGCGACGCCCCCGCCCAGGGAGTATACTTCCGGCCCTGCGTCTATGCCGGAGTCCGCGGCCTGGCGGACCTGGAGCCGTGGCTGTCGCGCGTGGAGCATTTCCCGGAGGAGGTTCTGGACCGGGCGCTGAAGCGAATCCCCGGCGAATGGGTGGAGGAGGATCGCGAGCCCCTGGAACGGCTGCTCGGCCGTCTGCTGGCGCGCGGCCGGCGGGTCCCGGACCTCGTGGAGAGCGCGCGTTTGGCGAAGGGTCCGCAGTTTCCAGATTGGAAGTAGAGGGTGCAGTGATGTCAGCGACCGACGCGATCATTGGCGTATCGGATCATGGCGGCTGGGCCGTACTGGTGACGGTGGCGCGCGACGGCGCGCTTCTCGACCGGAGGCGCGTCGAACTGGTGGACGCCGGCCTCCCGAAGATTCCGCACCATAGCGAGGGTCAGACGCTGCCGCTCCACGAGGCTGTGGCCCTGGTGGAGCGCGTGGGCCTATCGGTCGAACGGCACGCAAGACTGGCGTTGGATGCGGTGGCGACAACGCTGCCTGGTCGCATCTTCGGAGTCGCCCTCCGCGAGTGCCCGGATTTGCCGGGTTCCGTCGCCGATCGAATCACGGATTACCGCGCAAGCAACGTCGCCGACTGGGTGATGTATCGGCGGGCGCTGGCAGCCGCGGCCGAGGCTCGCGGTTGGTCCGTCCACTGGTACGACACGAAGAAAATTCTCGGCGCGGCTGGCCGGGCGTTGGGCATCGGCGACTTCGAAGCTTACTTCCTCACTACGAGAAAGGCCATCGGACCGCCCTGGAACCACGATCACAAGATCGCGATGGCCGCTGCGATCGCGGCGGCCCGAGGCGCGTTGTAAACCGCCGGCCTATCGCACCAGCAGCCGCTCCACCGGCTCGCCCCGGTTCCATTTCGCAAGCTGTAACAGCATATACGCCGCCATCGCGATGTTCCCCAGCGACAGAATCGCCGCCAACCATAAGCCTCGCGCCGTCCAGCTCCGCTCCTTGTAGAACACCCAGGAACCGAATCAAAGGTGGATGTCAGACTTCGGCAAGGCTGAAATTGATGATGTCTTCCTTGCTGCCGGCCCACTCGATCCTGTGCGCTTTCCTGCCGAAGGACGCGGCGCCATCCGCAGCGGAACAACTTTAGGGACGGGCTTGCCCCCTTTTCGTGATCGCCAGCGTCTCCGCGGTTTCTTGCACTTGATCCAGCAAGACCAGACACTTCGCGGGGAACGCCTCTGCGGTGATCTTATTCCGCTTCATACTCGATAATCATCTCGAAATCCGTCACCGCTCCAAGAACGCCCGCACACTCCCCCTTGCCCGCGCGAGCCTCGCCTCCGCCAGCCACGTCTCAAACTCAGCCCGGATCTGCTGATCCTCCGCCTGCGCCAGCTCGCCTTGCGCCTGAACCGCGTCCAGGCTCGTCGTCAGACCCGCCTCAAACCGCAAACGCGCCAGTTCCAGCGCCCTCCGTGCCGCGTCCCGGCTGCGTCCCGCCGCGACAGCGGAACGCCGTGCCGCCGCCCATTCGATGGCCGCCTGCTCCACTTCCTGTGCGGCCCCCAGCCGCGCGTCGCGCGCCTGCTGCTCGGCCTGCGCCCGGCGAGCTTTCGCCGCCTGAATCCCGCTCTCAATCCGGCCGCTGGTCCACAGCGGAATCGTTAGAGATCCTCCCACCGTCCAGGTGGACAGGCTGCGATCCGGACCCGCGCCGCTGACCCCGAAGTCGCCCTGAAACCCCAGCCGCGGCCAGCGCTCCCGCCGCGCCTGTTGCTCCTCGAAGCCGCCGGCGCGCAGGCGCGATTCCTGCGCGCGGATTTCCGGCCGCCGCGCCAGCGCTTCCGCGCGCGCCTGCTCCAGATCCGGCAGTGACGCCCGTGCGGCCAGCGTCGGTTCGGAGAGATCCACCGCTTCCGGCGCTTCCAGCCCGATCGCACGCTTCAGCAGCGAGACCACCACTTCGCGATCGCGGCCTGCTTCAATTTGCGTCGTCTCTTCGGCAAAGTACTGCTGTTCCGCACGCGCCACGTCCAGCTTGCTGGCTCGCCCCGCCTGCTCCTGATCGCGAGCCTGCGCCAACACAGCCCGCGCCGTCTCCAGGCGGGCCGCCGCCGCGCGCATCCGGCTTTGCGCCTGGAAGGAGCGCAAGTACAGGTCGACAACGGTCAGCCGCGTCGTCTCCCGCACCGTGTCGGCGTCGTGCCCAGCCGCTACCTTCAGTTCCTTCGCCGCGCGAATCCGGCTCAGCACGCCGGCATCCAGAATCGGTTGCCGCAGCACCGGGCGAGCATCGAACGCGCGGAACGGACCCACACGCGAGGGCACGCCCGGAAAAAGCAGGCCCAACGCCTGCAGGTTCAAGGTCTGATACGTTTGCGAAATCACGGCATCCAACCGCGGACGGTAGGCCGACTTTGCGTTCAGCACCTCGGCCTCCTGCTCCAGCACGCGCAGGTTCGCAACCTGGTTCAGAGGATTGATCTGATCCGCAAGGTCCAGCGCTTGCCGTAAGTTCAACGTCCGCGCTTGACCGGATGCGCCCGGACACACTACGAGCGCCAGCATGATCCATTTCATATCGTTGGTCTCCGATTCCGTTACTGGACTTGTATGTAGGCGTCGACGCGCAGCCCTACCGGCAGGCGGACGCCGGTATCCAGCAGCACCAGCGTCTCCAGGATCTTCTTATCGACGCGTTCCGACGGCTCGTCCGTCCGCAGGTTCTTGCGGCCCAGCATCTCGCCGACACGGGTCACGCGGCCCGGGAACTTGCGATCGCCGTACGCGTCCGCCCGCACCCACGCCGTCTGCCCGATGGCCAGCTTGGCGACATCGGTCTCGTCGACGTCCACGCGCACCATCAGCCGTGATGTGTCCCCCAGAGTGACGATCCGGTCGGACGGGCTGACGCTCTCGCCGGTCTTGTGATGCCGCCGCAGCACCACGCCGTTCAGCGGCGCCTTCACCAGAGTCTTATCGAGCAACGCCCGCGCCTCGGCAATCTGCGCCCGGGCGCGGTCCAGTTCCGCTTCGGCGCGGCGCCGCTCGTCCTCCCGCGCATCCGCGTTGATGAACGCGGCTCGCTCGCGGGCTGCATCCAGCCGCGCTGCCGCCACGCGGTGCTCACGCTCCACCTGATCGAACTCCATGCGTGAAACGGCCCCGCGATCGAGCAGCGAACGACGCCGCTCCACTTCCGCCCGCGCGTTCTCCACCACCGCCTCCGCCTCGCGAACCAGCGCGCGCGATTCCCGCCGTTCCTCGGCCCGCGCGCCGTTCACAATGCGATCCAGCACCGCCTGCCGCTCCTTCAGCGCCGCTTCCGCCAGCGCGATGCGCGCGGCATAATCCTCGTTTTCGAGCACCGCGATCACTTGTCCCTGGCGCACGCGATCGCCCTCGTCCACCATCACCCGCCGCAGTTTGCCCGCCACCTCCGGTCCGATCTTCACCTCCTCGGATGAAGGCTCCGTTCGGCCTGCCGCCGCGATCAGCGACGTGTCGCGCGCCGTTTTCGCCAGGGCCGTATCCGGCCCGAGGCGTTCGCCCCGGTTCGACCAGACCAGTCCCGCCGCCAGTAATCCCGCCGCTGTCAGAATCATGCTTTTCCGCGTCATGTCCGTGCTCCTTAGTGCGCCGCCGCCAGTTCCTTGGAAGGGACGAAGTCCCTCACAATCCGGCCGTCTTCGAGTTCCACGATCCGGTCCGCATATCCCAGGACACGCGAGTCGTGCGTGACAATCACCACCGCGCGGCCCTTGTCCCGCGCCAGCCCCGCCAGGGTTTCCATCACCAGTTGGCCGCTGCTGGAATCCAGCGCGGCGGTGGGTTCATCGGCCAGAATCACGCGCGGCTCCCCCGCCAGCGCCCGCGCGATCGCCACCCGCTGCTTCTGGCCGCCGCTCAGGTCGGCCGGGAAGCTCGCTGTTTTCGATGCCAGGCCGACCTGTTCCAATAGTTCGCCGGCGCGCCTGTGGGCCGTTGCGCCGCGTACGCCCTTCAGCCCCAGAGCGACCTCCACGTTCTCCCGCGCGGTGAGCGCGGGGAAAAGATTGAACCCCTGGAATACGAAGCCGAAGTTGTCCAGCCGCACCTTCGGCAGCTCGTGTTCCTTCAGGTTCGCCAGTTCCCTGCCCTCGAACTTCACGCTGCCGGAGGTCGCGCGCAGGATGCAGCCCATGATCGACACCAGCGTCGTCTTGCCGGATCCGGACGGCCCCATCAGCAGCGTCACCTGCGACGGATGAATGTCGAGATCCGCCTTGTCCAGCGCGCGGAAGGCGGCCGGCCCCTGCCCGTAAACCTTGCTCAGTTCGCGAATCTGAATCATTGCCGCATCTCCCTCAGGCCTTGAACACCAGCGCCGGATCGATTTGAGTCGCCTTGCGGATGGACAGGATGGAGGCTCCAATACACATGCCCACGGCGAGCAGGAACAGCCCGGCGATCATTTCCGGCGGAAGCAGGATCGGCGCCTGCCCGTCCTTGCTTTGCTCCACCACCACCAGCCCGATCGCCAGCGCCACCGAGTATCCGGCCAGCGCCGCCAGCACGGCTTGCTGGATGATGATGCTGTAGATGAATCCGTTGGTGGCGCCCATCGCTTTCAGCGTCCCGTATTCGCGAATGTGGTCCACCGTGGCGGCGTAGATCGTCTGCGCGACGACGACGATGCCCACCAGCAGACCCAGAGCCGCTCCCATCAGCGTGGTGATCCCCGCGCCGGTGCCGAACACCCAATAGGTCTGCGTTTTCCGGTGCATCTCCTGGTTGGTGTAGATGTCGACACCGGGAATGGTCGCTGCGAGACTGGCCTTCACCGCGCCGACATTCGCGTCCGGTTCGGTCTTAATGACCAGGTACAACGTTTCTTCGGGTCCCATCTGCGTCCGTCCCACGTAGTTCTGCGCGTTCTTGAAGGAAGTGAACACGTAGGGAGCGGTGGTGAAGCTGCGGATCCCGTAAGTGAATCCGACAACGCGAGCGCGGCGTCCGCTGATTTCCACTTCGTCGCCCAGCTTCTCCACGCCGAGCTTGGAGCGGTAGAGCTGGTCGATGATGACGGTATCTTCCTTACGCAGATCGTTGACGTCGCCTTCCACCAGGTTCCAGGGTCCGCCCATGCCGCTGTCGAGCTCGAAACCGACAATCTGCGCCGATTGGGTCGCGCCGCCGGGCAGCTTCCAATTCACGAACTGCACCACGTATTTGGCGGCTCGCCGCACTCCGGGAACGGATAGCGCCTTGTAGCGCCGGCTCTCCGGGATCACCGCGCCGCCGTTGACGTGAGGAATCTCCGGCGCGCTCACCCACAAATCCGCGCCGGAGTGTTCCACGATGTTGGCGCTGGTGTCGAGAAAGTTCAGAAACAACCCGAACAGCACAATGATGAGGACCAATGCGATGACAATGCCCGTCAGTGTCACTACCAGCCGCGTTTTGTCATGAAACAGGTTTTTCCAAGCCAGCGGATGCATCAGTAGCCTTTACGAAAACGACGAACTTAATAAGAACGATGTTCACTGAACACTGTTCAGTGTAAGGACGATGATTCGTGCTGTCAAGATCCAAAAATTTTGAGTAAGCACGCTTACACAAGTAAAGCGCTGACCTTGGAAACCGCCCGGCTACAGGAAAGAGCGATATAATCCGGCGCATGGCTCGACGTTACTTCCTCCTCCTGCTCCTCGGCACCGCGCTGATCGCCGCGCGGTTCGATCTTCACACCCCCGGCAGGATCGTCCGTGTCGGCGATCCGCAAATCGCCCCAGACGGAAAGTCCATTGTCATTACCGTCTCTCGCGCCAACTTCCAGGAGAATCGCTGGGACGCCGACCTCGTTCTGGTTGACACCGCCACCAAGGCGCAACGAATCCTGACCAGCGGCAAGCGCGGCCTAGCGAATCCGAGGTGGTCCCCGGACGGCGCGAGTCTTGGGTTCCTCGCAAATGTCGAGGGCAAGGCGCAAGTCTTCGTGCTGCCGCTCGGTGGCGGCGATTCCCGGCAGGTCACCAAGTCGCCAACCGGAGTCCAGAATTACTCCTGGCGTCCCGACAGTAAGGCGATCGCGTTCAACGCCTTCGACGAGGATCCAAAGAAGGAAGGCGAAGACCGCTTCAACCGCGCCTTTGAAGTTCAGAACAATCACTATTTGATGCAGGAAGCGCCCAAGGCTTCGCATCTCTGGATTCAGACTCTGGACGGTGGACCGGCGCGGCGCCTGACGAGCGGCACATGGACGCTCCCGATCGCCTTTCCGCCGGGACCGCCTCCGCCCGCGGCGCAATGGTCCGCTGACGGTAAGTCGCTGGTGATCGTCAGGATGCCCACCGTGTACTCGGGCGATTTCGACAAGTCCACCATCCAGGTTGTTGACGCGGAGACCGGCGCGATGCGTCCGCTAACCGGCCGCGCGCGCAACGAAACTCAGCCCGTGGTCTCGCCCGACGGCAAGCTGGTGACCTATTGGTTCCCCCGTGGCGGCGAAACGAAGAACGTTAACGAAATCTGGGTGACGCCCCTCAGCGGCGGCGAGGGCCGCAGCCTGACCAGCGGCCTGGACCGGCACATCCTGCGCGCTATCTGGACTCCAGACTCCAAGGCGCTTCTACTCGCCGCTAATGAGCGGACCACGACCGGGATCTACTTTCATCCCCTGGACGGCGCGGCCCGCAAGGTGGATGTCGGCAATCTGGTTGCGTCCGGCGGCTTCGGTCTCGACGCTTCCATCGCCAATGACGGCCGAATCGCGCTGGTGGCAAGCGAACCGCACCGCCCGGCCGAGCTCTATATTCTCAGCAACCCCGCCGCCCGCCCGGAGCGCCTCACCGACTTTAACGCCCACATCGCCGCGCTCGAGCTCGGCAAGACCGAAACCGTGGAGTGGGACTTCGAGAATTTCCGCCAGGACGGCGTCGTCACCTACCCGCCGGATTTCCAGGCCGGCCGCAAGTATCCGCTGGTGCTTTACATCCACGGCGGGCCCCGATCGGCTTCCAAGGAAGCCTTCTCTCCGCGGGCCCAGTTGATGGCCGCGCAAGGCTGGGTGGTCTTCGAACCCAACTACCGCGGAAGCGACAATCGCGGCAACGCCTTTCAGGCCGCTATTTGGAACGACGCCGGCGCGGGTCCCGGCCGCGACGTGATGAGCGGGCTCGACCTGCTGAAAAAGCGCGGCTTCGTCGATGAATCCCGCATCGGCGTCAGCGGGTGGAGCTACGGCGGCTACATGACCACCTGGCTCATCGGCAACTATCCCGGCGTGTGGAAGGCGGCCGTCGCCGGCGCCGCGGTCACCGACGGTATTCATCAATACGACTTGGGCGATTCGAATGTGCGCCGCGGCGCCAGCTACGGCGGATCTCCCTACACCGATCCCAAGCGCATGCAGGCCTTTATCGCGCAGTCGCCGATCACCTACATCCCGCAGGCCAGGACACCCACGCTGATCCTGGCGCTCACCGGCGATTATCGCGTTCCGCCCACGCAGTCCTACCGGCTGTACCACGCGTTGCGGGATAACAACGTTCCCGTAAAGTTCTTCGCCTACCCTCTACCGGGGCACAACGCCGCCGACCCGGTGCATCAGCGCGACATCGACAAACGCTGGATCGAATGGTTCCGGACGTACCTCGACGGAGCGGCGCCTTCGGGAAATTAGTCCGCCTTCAGCTCTCGATAGCGGCTTGCAAAGTAAACAAGCGGTTCGCCTTCTTCCCAGGCGAACCGCATCACCTCGCCTAGAAAAAGGACGTGATCTCCGGCCTCGATCGCTTGAGTTTTGCGGCATTCGAAAATCGCCAGCATGCCCGGAAACAGGGGCGCGCCCTGCTCGCCCAAGGACCATTCCAGCCCCTCAAATCGCCCCTCCGGCCACTGCGCGAAGCGAATGGACAGTTCCCGCTGCGAATCGCGCAGCACGTTGACCGCAAACGATTCCGCCGCTTTAAGATGCGGCAGAACCGTGGAAGCGCGGTCGATCGCGATCGAGATCAGCGGCGGATTCAGGGATACGGAAGTGAAGGAGTTTACCGTCAAACCGTGCGGGTTTCCGTCGTCGCACACCGTGGCCACCGCGATCCCGGTGGCGAACTGACCCCAGGCGCGCCTCAGTTCCGCCGGGGGTGTTGCCGCAGCCGCTCTTGACATTCTTATAACTCCAATCCTATCATAAGGTTTGCGGCTGAGTCGAAATCGCGCAGCTAAGGGGAGGACGTCGCCTTGATCAAACTCGACATCATCAATGAAGTGGTCAATCGCACCGGCATCACGAAAACCAAAGCGGAGATGGCGGTGGAGACCGTCTTCAACAGCATGAAGAAAGCTTTGGCGCAAGGTGAACGCATTGAACTGCGCGGTTTCGGCATCTTCAATGTGCGGCCGCGGAAAACCGGCATCGGGCGCAACCCCCGCACCGGCGCGGAGGTGGCGATCCCGCCCGGCAAAGCGGTTCGATTTAAGCCGGGTAAAGAGTTGCAGTCGCTCCAATAAACTCTGTTGTGTCGTTCCAGGGTATCCCCGCGGCGCCGTCGACTCCATCACCCCATGGGATGCTGGACGGCTGGGCGTTGCTGCGCAGAAGGGCCCGCCCCCGATATTGGCTCCACGCGGGCTTGTTTCTAGTCACCCTGCTGAGCACCACGGCGGTAGGCGCCGGGCTGGCCCTCAGCTTTCACAGCGGACAGCCCTTCACCGTCGAAACCGACCTGGAAGTCTACCGCCGCATCCTGGCCGATCCGCGCTACCTGGTCACCGGACTTCCGTTCTCGCTGACCTTGTTGACAATCCTGTTGGCGCACGAACTCGGGCATTACGCCGCCTGCGTTCGCTACGGCGTCGACGCCTCCCTGCCCTATTTCATTCCGGCGCCGACCCTGATCGGAACGCTGGGCGCGTTCATCCGCATCAAGTCACCGATTTACTCCAAGCGCGTGCTGTTCGATATCGGTATCGCCGGACCGCTGGCCGGATTCGCCGTCCTGCTGCCGGCCCTGATTCTGGGCGTCTCGCTCAGCCGCGTTTCTCCCGGCGCGGGCGCCGGCGGCGATCTCATCTTCGGAACGCCGCCCATTCAGCGTCTGCTCGAATGGATGTTCTTTCCAGGCGTCGCGGCCGCCGATATCAGCCTCCATCCCGTCGGACGCGCGGCCTGGGTTGGCCTGCTGGCCACGGCGTTGAACCTGCTGCCCATCGGGCAGTTGGACGGCGGCCACATCATTTACGCATTCGCCGGAGAGCGGACGCGTATGCTCTCGCGCATCTTCGCCCTGGCGCTGGTCCCGCTTGGCTTGTTCTTTTCTTATAGCTGGCTGGTTTGGGTTGTGCTCCTGTTTCTGTTCGGGATGCGGCATCCGGTGATCCACGATCCCCGGCCCGTGGGCCCGGCGCGCGTGAACCTGGGATGGATCGCGCTGGCGATCTTCCTGCTCTCCTTCACCGTCGCTCCCATCCAATTAGGCCCCGCGTGAAACTCTCCGCCACCATCATCACCTACAACGAAGAGCGCAAGCTGCCCCGCGCCATCGAGAGCCTGCGCTGCGCCGATGAAGTGCTGGTGGTGGATTCCGGATCAAACGACCGCACCGTGGAACTCGCCGGGAAGCTCGGCGCGCGCGTCATCGAAAGCCCCTGGCCCGGATACGCCAAGCAAAAGAACTTCGCGGCGGAAAAAGCCGCCAACGACTGGATCCTTTCCATCGACGCCGACGAAAGCGTCAGCGAGGCGCTCGAAGCCGAGCTCTGGCGCCTGAAGAAAAACGGCCCCGAATTCGACGCGTATACCATGCCCCGGCAGGCGCAGTATCTCGGCAAGTGGATCCGCTATTCGGGCTGGTATCCGGATCGCAAGGTCCGCCTCTACGATCGCCGCAAGGCCGTATGGGTGGGCGACTATGTGCACGAATCGGTGAAAGTGCACGGCCGCGTGGGACATCTGGAAGGCAACCTGCTCCATTTCACCTGCGAATCACTCAGCGAGCACTTGCGGACCATGGACCGTTACACTACGCTTGCGGCCGAACAGCTCATCGCCAACAAGGAGGAAGTCACCTGGCTGAAACTCCTCGGCAATCCCGCCTGGACCTTCTTCCGCAGCTATGTGCTGCAACGGGGTTTCCTGGACGGCGTGGAGGGGCTGGCGATCGCCAACATGGCTTCCCTGTACAATTTCCTGAAATACGCCAAGGCGCGTTACATGGATAGCGGCCGCCGATGAAACTCATCCACCTCGACAGCGGCCGGGAGATGCGCGGCGGCCAGTATCAGGCCCTGGAGCTGATGCGCGGGCTGGAGCGCCGCAATCATGAGCTGGTTCTGCTGGCGCGGCCCGGATCTCCGCTGTTCGACCGCGCCGCGGAAGCGGGCCTTTTTGTGAAGCCATTGAGCATCGCCAACCTGATCGAATTTTCGCGCGAGGCGGACCTGGTGCATGCCCACGACGCGCACTCCCACACCTTGTGCGCGCTGGCTTCGCGAGCTCCCTTCGTGGTCTCCCGCCGCGTCGCCTTTCCCGTCAAACAGACTCTCGCTTCGCGCTGGAAGTATTCGCGCCCGCGGCGTTTTCTGGCCGTCTCCCGCTATGTCGCCGAGGAACTGGAGCGCGCCGGAGTGGACCGCTATCGCATCAGCGTGGTGTATGACGGCGTCTCCGCCCCCGCCACCGTGGAGCCGTTCCCCCGGCGGGCGGCCGGACCCGTCGTGGCGCCCGCCAGCGCCGACGTCCTGAAAGGCGAGGATCTGCTGCGGGCCAGCGGCCTGCCCGTCACTTTTTCCAACTTCCTTCCGGACGACCTGGCGCGCGCCAGCGCGTTCGTCTACATTTCGCGATCCGAAGGCCTCGGATCCGCCGCCTTGCTGGCCATGGCCTACGGCGTCCCGGTGGTCGCCAGCCGGACGGGCGGCCTCACCGAGATCGTGGAGCACGAAATCACCGGGCTGCTCACCGGGAACTCGCCGGAGGAGATCGCCAGCAGCGTCCGCCGCCTCAAGGAGGACCCGCCGCTCGCCATGCGTCTCAGCACCGCCGGCCGCGAACAGGTGCTCTCCGGCTTCACCACCGAACATATGATCAGCAGGACTCTGGAAGCCTACGCAATGGTGCCGGCATGATCGAAACCGCTCTGGCGTTTCTGGTTGGAATGATCATCGGCAGTTTTCTGAACGTCTGCGTATACCGCATGCCCCGCGATCTCTCGGTGGTGGCGCCGCGCAGCTTCTGCCCCGCCTGCGAGCATCCCATCGCCTGGTTCGACAACATCCCGGTCCTCAGCTACGCCCTGCTCGGCGGGCGCTGCCGCAAATGCCGCGCCCGCATCTCGCTCCGCTACCCCATCGTCGAACTGCTCACCGGAGCTTCGTTCGCGTTTGCCGCCGGCGTCTTTGGCATCACGATGCCCGCCGCCAAGCTCGCTATCTTCGCCGCGATTCTGATTACGCTGATCGTCTCCGACCTGGAGGAGCGTATTCTTCCCGACGAATACACCATCGGCGGCATCGTCGCCGGTATCGCGATCGCCTGGTGGGTGCCGCTGTTCGGCATCGTCAACCTGGTGGCGCCGCTCGAAACCCCGCTTTCCTGGATCTCGGTGGCCGAAGCGGCGTTCTCCGCCGCCTTCTCCGGCGGCCTCATCTGGTTCGTCGGCTGGGCCTATGAGAAAATCCGCCATCGCGAGGGTCTCGGCTTCGGCGATGTCAAGATGATCGCCATGATCGGCGCGTTTCTCGGGCTGCAGGGTGCGCTGCTGACGCTGTTGTTCGGCTCTCTCGCCGGCTCTATCGTGGGGCTGGCCTACATCAAACTGACCGGAAAGGACGCCTCCACCTACGAGCTTCCCTTCGGCAGCTTCCTGGGGATCGCCGCCGCGGCCGTGGCGCTGCTGGGCGAACTCGTGCTCGGCTGGTATCCCCGGTTCGGCGTGCAATAGAATACGCAAGGCGCAGATGAGTTGGTAACATAAAGCAGATTGAGCGATGAAGGCGCTGCTCGACTCCATCCTTCCCGGGCAAGAAGAAGAAAAGCTGGCCATGGCGCTTGACCCCGCCCGGCTGCCGGCTCACATTGCCATCATCATGGACGGCAACGGCCGCTGGGCCAACCAGCGCCGCCTGCCCCGCATCGCCGGGCATAAGGCCGGTGTCGAACCGGTGCGCGGGGTGGTGGAAACGTGCGCCCGCCTCGGCATCGGCGCGCTGACCCTCTACGCGTTCTCGGTGGAGAACTGGAAACGCCCGCGCCACGAAGTGGAGTCGCTGTGGCGGCTGCTGCGCATCTACCTGGGCCGCGAGCTTCCCACGCTGATGCGCCACGGCATCCGCTTCACGCCTATAGGACGCCTGGAGCAGCTTCCCGACTTCGTCCGCCGCGAGCTCGATCTTGCCGTCGTGGCCACCGCCGATAATTCCGGAATGCGATTGAACGTCGCTTTGAACTACGGCGGGCGGGCAGAAATCGTCGACGCGGTCCGCAGCCTGGCCCAATCCGGTGTTCCCGCGGATCAGATCGACGAAGCGGCCATCGCATCCCGCCTCTATGCCCCCGGCGTCCCCGACCCGGACCTGCTGATCCGCACCTCCGGCGAAATGCGCATCAGCAACTTCCTGCTCTGGCAGATCGCTTACGCCGAGCTGTACGTCACCAACACGCTGTGGCCCGATTTCGATCGCGGCGAATTGCTCCGCGCCATCCTCGATTACCAGAAGCGGGACCGCCGCTTCGGCGGCCTGCGGGAGCCGTCCGCCGCCGACACCTTGAGCGTCCCCGCCTCATGAAGCGCCTGATCACGGCGGCCATCCTGATCCCGCTGATCGTGTACCTGGTGTTGTGGGCGCACGCCTGGGCCTTTCTGGCCGTGTTGGCGACGGTGGGCCTGCTCTGCTTCCACGAATACTCGGGGATGGTCGAAGGTCACGGCGACAATCGTCCCGGCGCGTGGGCCATCGCCGCGGGCCTTGCGCTGCTGCTGGCGCCCAACGCCGGATACGCCGCCGCGCTGGTGGCGATGCTGGCCATGGCCGTGGCCACGCTCCGCGCGCGGGAGCTCAACACCGTGCTTCCCGCCGCGGGCGCGGCGCTACTGGGCGTCCTTTACGTTTTTGGATCCTGGCGTTGCGCCGCCGAACTGCGCTGGATCAACCCGCACTGGCTGATGTTCGCCCTTGCCATTAACTGGGTGGGCGACACCGCCGCGATGTACGCGGGCAAGGCGCTCGGCCGGAATAAGCTCGCACCGCATGTCAGCCCCGGCAAGACGTGGGAAGGCTCGCTCGGCTCCATCGCCGGGTCATTGGCGTTCGCCGCTTTGTATGCCCGGTTCCTGGAACCTGCTCCGCTGTGGCAGGTGCTCCTGATCGCGGCGGCCGGCAACGTCGCGGGGCAGATCGGCGACCTGTGCGAGTCCGCGCTGAAACGCGGCGCGCATCTGAAGGACTCCTCCACGCTCCTGCCCGGACATGGCGGCTGGCTCGACCGCGTCGATTCCAGTTTGTTCTCCGTGCCCCTGGTCTATTTTCTGGTGCGCATCTTCGGCTGACCCCGGCCGGCTGCTCTCAGCCCCCGGTTACCGGCAACAGCTTCACGAACATCACTTCGCTGTGGTAAGTGATCTCCAGCGGCGCGTCCAGCTTCGTCACCTGCCGGCCGTCCACCAGAACCAAGAAAGCGCCGCGCTGGAAAGCTTTCACCGCCCTCTTGATCCGCGCGTCCGCGTCGATTTCCCGGCGCACCGGCAGCGGGTACCCGGAGTCGCCCGCCTCCGGCCCCTCCGGTTGCGCCAGTCCCACGAAGACTTCCGGCCCGCCCGCATCGGGACGCTCGACTTCGTTGCGGCTGCGGATCTCGATCAGCTTGCGCAGCGTCATGCGCCCGAGATCCACCTCGTACAGCAGCTCCTGGGTGGTCCCCCCGGAGACGGTTGCGTCGACAATCCTGACTTGCGCCGGCATCCGCTTGCTCCATCGAACAGATCCGCGCGGTTCTTTAGATTAGTGGATCGTCCGCGTCTTGCGGTTCATGTAGTCCATCAGCAGGTATTGCCCCAGCGTGTACGGCGTGGTGAAATACGCTTTCCCGCGACACAGCTCAGTGACTTTCTGCACAAAGTTCACTAAACCATAATCGCTGGCCAGCATGAACGTGTTGATCAGAATCCCCTGCCGCTTGCACCGGCTGACTTCCTCAAGCGTGCGCGAAATCACCAGCGGGTCCAGGCCGAAGGCGTTGCGGTACATCCGCCCGTCCTCCAGCGTGAGCGCGGACGGCTTTCCGTCCGTGATCATGATGATCTGCTTCATGTCTTTCTTTTCCTGCTGCAGCAGCTTCTGCGCCAGGATCAGTCCGTCGCGCGTGTTGGTGTAGTACGGACCCACCTGCACCCGCGCCAGTTCCCCGATCCGGAGTTCCTCCGCCGAGTCGTGGAACAGCACCACCCGCAGTGAATCGCCCGGATACTGTGTGCGGATCAGATGCGCCAGCGCCAGCGCCACCTTCTTCGCCGGCGTAAAGCGATCCTCCCCGTACAGGATCATCGAATGCGAGCAGTCCAGCATCAGTACCGTCGCGCACGAGCTCTGATACTCGCTTTGATGCACGTGCAGATCCTGATACTCCAGGTCGAGCGGCACCTTCAGCCCCTCGCGCTGGATGGCATGAAAGAGCGTCTGCGGCACGTCCAGGTTCAACGTATCACCGAACTCGTACGGCTTCGACGAGCCCGATGCTTCCACGCCAGTGGACATATCGCGCGTATCGTGCGCGCCGAAGCTCGACTTGCCCAGCGATCCCAGCAGGTCCTTCAGCGTCTTGTATCCCAGGAAGTCCAGCGACTTGTCGGTGACTTCCACCTTCGTGTCGGAGCCGTCGCCGATGCCCGGTCCGCCCTCGCCCTGCGCGTTCGGCTGCTCCAGGTTCACGTAACCTTCATCGGCCAGCTTCTGGGCCATGCGGCTCAACAGTTGGTCCAGTTCCTCCGGCGACATCTTTTCCAGCGCCTGCCGGATGCGCTCCGCCTGCTCCGGATCGAAGTTCTCGCCGTTCAACAGCGCCTGTTCGATGGCCTGCTTCAACGCCTCGAGCGAGTGCTGGTTCCACTCGCTGAAGCGCATGTAAGGATTGTCGAATCCGCTGGACAGGAAGAAGTCGGAGAGCGCCTTCATCAGGTCCTCGGCGCTCAGGCCCAGGTCCTCTCCGGTGTAGCGGGAGTATTTGATCCACTTCATCTGTTCTCCCAGAAGCGACGCTTACATGAACTGACGCTTGCCCTTGCCGCGGCGTTCCTCGCCCTCACCCGATTCGCGCTTTCGTTCCTCGGCGGCGAAGCCGCGCTCTTCGTCGCGGCTGATGCGGCGATGGGCGTACAGCCCTTCCAGAATGAACTCCGCCGCGGAGGCGCGGATCGCGTCCGGCTCGTTAACCGAAAGCCCCAGCGCGCCGGTCTTCTCCATCAGCCCCTGGATCGAACCCAGTTGCCGGACCATGTCTCCGGCCCGCACCGATTCGTCCATCCTCAGCGAGCCGCCCAGGTCGAACCACTGCACCACCTGATTCATGTTGACGCCGTCGAAATACTGCGTGAACACCTTGCCCACCGCGGCGCGGACCAGCTCCCGCGCCACCGCTTCCCCGCCCTTCAGTTCGCCTTCATACTCCAGCTCGATCTTGCCGGTCATGGAAGGCAGCGCGGCGTACAGATCCAGCACCCGCGGCACGGCCATGTCGTCGCGCGCCCGCAGCGCGCGCCGCTCCGCGTTGGAGGTCACGTTCTCCAGCACCGAAATCGGCAGCCTCTGGCTGACGCCCGATCGCTTGTCCACCTTCTTGTCCTCGCGCGCCAGGAACGCGATCTGTTCGATCACCTCGCGGATGTACTTCGGAATCCGTACTTCCTTCGCGCTCTTGCGATCGATCCACGCTTCCTGCGCGGTGATCTCCATCCCCTCATCCACGGTGGCCGGATAATGCGTGCGGATCTCGCTGCCGATGCGATCCTTCAGCGGCGTGATGATCTTGCCGCGCGCGGTGTAGTCCTCCGGGTTCGCCGTGAACACCAGCATCAGATCCAGCGGCAGGCGGACCGGATACCCCTTAATCTGAACGTCGCCTTCCTGCATGATGTTGAACAGCCCCACCTGGATCTTGCCCGCCAGGTCCGGCAGTTCGTTGATGGCGAAGATGCCCCGGTTGGCGCGCGGAAGCAGCCCGTAGTGCACCGTCATCTCGCTGGAGATGTTCTCGCCCGTGCGCGCCGCCTTGATCGGGTCGATGTCCCCGATCATGTCCGCGATGGTGACGTCCGGCGTCGCCAGCTTTTCCACATAACGCTGATCGCGGCTCAGCCAGGCGATCGGCGCCTGGTCCCCCAGCTTCTCAATCTGGTCCCGCCCGAACCGGCTGATCGGATGATAAGGGTCGTCGCGGATTTCCGAGCCGGCGATGTAGGGCGCGTACTCGTCCAGCAGTGTCACCAGCATGCGAATCAGGCGCGTCTTTGCCTGCCCGCGAAGGCCTAGGAGAATGAAGTTGTGCCGCGAAAGGATCGCGTTCACCACCTGCGGCACCACGGTGTCGTCGTAGCCCACGACACCCGGGAACAGGGTCTCGCCTCTGTCCAGCTTGCAGATCAGATTCTCGCGCAGCTCATCCTTCACGGTGCGGCTTTTCAGGCGGTCTTCGGAGAACGTACTCTTGCGAAGCTGGCCGAGGGTTTGGGGAAGGTCTTTCATGATTGCCATTCATCATCCGGCCTCGTCCGGATCTTGACCCGATTGTAGCAGGCGGTCGGCGATGCGCCCTTCGCGCTACATGTACTCCGGCGCCTGAATCCCCAACACCCGCAGCGTCCGCTCCAGTTGCGACCGGAAATAAGCGGTCATCCACAACAGAAACGCCCGCCGCTCCGCGTCCGGCTCGTCCAGCACCGGATACTTCTGATAGAAGGTGTTGAACGCCTGCCCCAGTTGGAAGGCAAACCGCGCCACGTGGGAAGGCTCGCCCGAGCCCACCGCCCGCTCCACCGCCGATTCCATCTTCGATGCCTCCAGCAGCAGTTGCCACAACTCCTCATCGCCCAGTTGCCGCGCGAACGCTTCCCGCGGCAGCAGGGCTGCGAAATCCGGCATCGCGCCGCCGCGATCCGCCAGCTTGGCGAGGATCTTCGACGCCCGCACCGCGGCGTATTGCAGATAGGGCCCGGTCTCCCCGGTGAAGCTCAATGCCTCTTGCAGGTCGAAGGCGATCACGGTGTTCCGCGTGAACTTCAGCATGAAGTAGCGCAGCGCGGCCACCGCGATCTGCTCGGCCACCGCGCGGTTGCGATCCTCCGGCTGATCCCCGTTGCGGGACTGCACTTCCTCGTACGCCTTCTCGATCAGCTTGTCCAGCAGATCGTCCGCCTTCACCCCGAGGCCCTTCCGTCCGGACACCTCGACGTAGGCCTTGCGCTTATCTTCCTCGGACAACTCGATGCCCAGGTCCGCGCAGGCGCGCGGGCTCAGCGCGACCATCTCGTAGGAGAAATGAATCGAGTTCTTCGCTTGCTCCTCGTAATGCAGCGCCCGCAGGCCCGCCACCACCACATCCTGCAGGTACGATTGCCGCGAGTCGATGACGTTGTACACCCGCGAGCCGCGGCCGAATGCTTTCTCCTCGCCTTCACCGCTGGCCACCCATAACTCGTATGGCTCCTGCTGCAACCGCCGGTACCGGAAGTCCTTCCCCAGCAGCCCGAACTTCCAGAGCTGGTAGGCGATGTCCTTGCCGACGTAGGTCACGGTGCCGTTCGACCGCACGATCACCTTCGAATCGCCTTCCTCGCTCTGTTCCTTGAACGCGGTGGCCGCCATCACCCAACAGCCCTGGTTCTTGCCCTCGGTCTCGAGGTAGATGGCCCCGCGTTCCTTCAACTGCTCGAACGCCTTCGCCCAGAACTGCATGTGCAGGATCTCGCTCTCGCGAGGCAGCACATCATAGGCGATCCCCAGCCGCCACATCGTATTCAGGTGACAGCGCACGATCGCATCCGCCACCAGGTGGCCCAACTCCGCCAGTTCGCCTTCGTTGGCCTCGATCGCGTGCAGCGTCCGCGCGCGCCACTGTTTCGCTTCCTCGCTGTTTGCGTAATGCTGCGAGACTTTCGCGTACAGATCCCAGCAGACATAATCGAACCGGGTCCCGGCGATCAGTTCCCGGACCTGCGCGGGCGATTTCTTCTCCAGGAAACGAAATCCAACCACCACGTCCGCCACCTGTACCCCGGTGTTGTCGATGTAATTCTGGACTTCCACCTGGTTGCCGGTGAAGCGCAGCATCCTCACGAACGTGTCGCCCAGCACGGCGTTTCTCAGGTGCCCGATATGCGCCGCTTTGTTCGGATTGATGTTGGTGTGCTCGACAATCAGCTTGCCGCCCGAGGACCGGCTCGCATCCCCGTCGCCTCGTAAAACCGCCTCCCCATAGGAGCCCCGGTCAAACCGTACGTTGATATAGCCGTTGCCGGCGATCTCCAGCGCCGCGACCCCGGGCACCGCTCCCAGCCCGTCCACGATCTCCTGCGCGATCGCCCGCGGCGGCTTCTTCAACGTCCGCGCCAACTGAAACGCCGCCGGTACGGCCAGCTCCCCAAACGCGGCCTGTTTCGGCTGCTCCGTTCCCCACGCGATCGCGACGCCGTAGCGGGCCTCCAGCAGGGCCGCGAAGGCCTCGGTGATCGATTTCTCAAGGTGATGGAACACGATTGTCTGTCAGTATACCAACCCGGCACTCTTGCCTATGACTGTCAATCACTTAGATGAAACTGGACCATTTGAGTCCAGGTTTGCTAAACTACTCTCGAATGCCCAAGGTGACTTTTGTCAACTATGACCAGACGGTGGAGTTCGAGAACGGGAAATTGCCCTACTCCGACCATGGAAAACCGGAAAGCCTGCTCGACATCGCCCTGAACTTCGGCCTGCACCTGGAGCACGCCTGCGGCGGGAGTTGCGCCTGCACCACCTGCCATGTCTGGATCAAGGAAGGGATGGAGAACGTCTCCCCCGCCGATGACGATGAGCTGGATCGCCTCGATATGGCCGCGGACCTGAGCCTGAAGTCCCGTTTGGGCTGCCAGTGCGTCATCAAAGGCGACGTCGTGGTCGAAATCCCCAGTTGGAACCGCAACTACGTGAGCGAAGGCGGCGGGTCCATGAACCTCGGCGACGCCATCCCCGCCCCACGAAAATAGTCCGTCCCCTAACGCGTCAACAGCGGCACAAACTTGTCAATCAGCGCCATCGGGATCATCGCCTGCATCCGCACCGATTGCTGGTCCTGCACCACGATGATTGCGTCCCACACTTTCAGCAGGGCCGGCTGATCCGCGGGCGTCGACAGTCTGCCGATGCCCACCAAGGCTTTCAGCGCATCGTGAACCTGCTTGGCATTCTGATCCGTATCGCACAACCCAGCCGCCTTCAGGTCGATTCCGCCGTTCAGATTTGCGCTGAACGTCCCGCTCTGGATGGAGCGGATCATGCGATTTGCGTTGCCGAGCGCCGACCCCTGTTGAAATCCGAAATCCACACCACCGCCGCCGTAGGCAGCCCAGAATTGCGATTGATAAGGAATTGCCTCGACTAATCTCTGCATGTCGCTAGGAATACCGAGTTTGCCGGAATTCTGCTCATCCAGCAGCCGCTTCACCGCGGCCGTGGGCCCGACAATCCAGGTGCTCATGTTCAGGAACGTCACCGCACCCTGCTCATTCCCATACAGATTTCTGCCGCGGTAGGAGAACCGCTCGGCGCCTTCTGCCTGCAATCGGGGTTCGAGTTCCCCTTCGGAGAAGCGTCCGCGCCCCAGAATCAGCGCGTCCTTGCCGTTGGAAGCCACCAGCAATTCCCACAAGTCCTTGCGTGCGTTCAGTCCGGTCCGTTTCTCGAATTCATCCAGCGGGGCGAATTTGGCGGTGGCGAAGTACTTCCGGTAGATCTCGGTTTCCCGCAGCTTGTCCAGGCGCGCTCCCATCAGGATCTTCGTGTCCGGGGGCACGATGGTCGCCAGGGCGGGGTCGATGTGTACGTGCGTCGGCGTTTGGCGGCAGGCCGCCAGGGCCACCAGTACCGGCAGCAGAGCTAGCTTTTTCATCTGTTTTCAGGATATCGAACGGTAACAGGAAGACGCGGGGGGACCAGCGGATTTACAGCCTCACGGTTCGCGAATGCCCGGGATCATGAATCGGCGACCACGGGGCGCCGGGCCCGCCCCGGCGGACGCAGCAGCGCTTCGCGATTCAGTTGCTCCAGCGAGGGAATTTCGATGGAGCCCCGGCGCAGTTGCAGCAGGCCTCGCCGGGCGAGTAAGTTTAGCCGGGTGGAAGTGGTCTCCCGCGTGGCTCCGATCAATTGCGCCAGGTCCAACTGCGTCAACGGCAGGACCGCGGCGCAGCCTTCGCCGTCGGCAAAGCGCGCGCCCAGATCTCCCAGCCAGCAAAGCATCCGGTACTCGACATCGTGGGTGCAGAGCAATTCGATCTTGCGCAGCAGGAACTCCTGCCGCTGCATGGCGCCTTTCCAGACGTCCGGCCACGCTGCGCCCATCTCTCCGACCCAGGCGCGGAACTCCGGCGAGGGAACGGAAATAGCGGAGCCCGGCAGCATCGGAATCGCCGTGCAGAATCGCCGGGAGGCTCCAAACAGCGCTTCCTCTCCGAACAAGTCGCCCGGTCCGGCCAGGCCGGTGAGAGCGTCCAAGCCGTCCGGTATCTTGCGCAGGAGCTTCACAAATCCAGCTTCCACGAAGTAAACGCTCTGGCAATCCTCCGCTTGCTCGAAGACCGGCGGGCTGTTCCGTCCGTAGCGAATTCGCATCGCGCCGGGAATCCGGAGTACTTCATTTGCCCCCCAGCAGGAGGTGTGAGCCGGAACACTGTTCATTCGTTCGCTCCCTGCAACAAACAATGATTATTGACCGGTTCTATTTCTTATGCAACAGTCTTGCGAATTTCCTGGCGTCTTCGAAGTGTTTTTTCATCTCGGGGTGGCCAAGCGCCGCCTCGATTCGCGACAGTTGCCGGACGTATTCTGCCAGCGCCAAACGGATGGCGTCTACATTTGTATCCAGGATGCCGGACCAAAGCTGGTAGGAGCTCCCCGCCAGCCGCGTCATGTCCACGGCGCCCGGCCCCGCGGCGCTCTCCATTCCCGGAATTCGCCCCAGCAGTTCCGCCAGCGCCGTCGACATCAGTTGCGGCAAATGCGATACAAACGCCACCGTCTCGTCGTGCGCTTCGGCGCTGATCACTCGCGTCCGCGCGCCGATTGTGGAGAGAACCTGTGTGAGCACCTGTAAAGACGCACTTTGCTCTTGGCCGGCAGCGGGAGTAAGAAAATACGGTTTTCCTTCAAAAAGCGCCGCGTCCGCCGCGGAACAGCCCTGGATTTCTTTCCCCGCCATTGGGTGACCGCCGATGAAGCAGCCCCGGCCCGCAAGGCGCGACGCAGCCCGGCAAATCTCGACCTTCGTGCTGCCCGTATCCGTGATTAAAGCGCCCGGACGCGCCAGCGCATCCGCCACCGGCAGGAGCTCCATGATGCCGGAAATCGGCGCGGCCAGATACAAAAGGTCCGCCCGCGACACCGACTCGTCCCACGCCGCCGGCTCGTCGATAATCCCGAGCTCCAGCGCCTCCGCCAGCACCTCCGGCCGGTCGATGCCCAGAATCCGTTGGGCGATTCCATGCTGCTTGAGCGCCTTCGCGAAGGATCCGCCGATCAGCCCGACGCCGGCGATTACGACGGTATCCATCCCGGCGAGCCTATCTCAAGCAGGCCGCAAGTGCAAAGATCCGTGCGGCCATCCTCTCAAATGCTTCAAAAGACAGACTTTGCCCTGATAAACGGGCCGCCCGGTCCGGATCGGGATGAATATCGACGAAAATCCCGGCCGCACCCGCCGCCGTTGCCGCTTGCGCCAGCGGCGCCGCAAAATCCCGCCTTCCCGTTCCCGAGGAACAGTCCACTACTACCGGTAAATGCGTTAAGCGCGCCAATAAGGGGACACAAACCAGATCCAGTGTCCGCCTGCCGGAGTTCTGAGCCCCGCGGCTTCCCGCCTCGCACAGGATTACCTGCGAATTTCCCGCGACAAGCACGCGCTCGGCTGCGATCAGGAGGTCTTCCACCGTCCCGCCCGCCGGCCGCTCCAGCAGTACCGGACCCGGCCGCGAGCCCGCTTCCTTCCAGAAGGCGGTATTTGAGATATCAGATATTTCAGCGATCCCCGATCCCAGATCCCCGGGCTGCCCCCACGGAATCGATAGCGTCAGTCCTTGTTCCCGGGCGGCTGCGCTTGCGTGCGGCAACGACTTCCTGTAGGCGGCCCGCACCCGCAGCACTTTTGCGCCCGCCGCCTTCATCCGCCGCGCGCCTTCCGCGATCACGCCCGGATCGTCACTGGAAACCGCGGCGGCGATCACCGGTGTTCCACCGCCGAACACCGCCTCCCCCGCGCGAACCTGGGTTCCCTGCGCTCGCGCGTACCGCGCCGCCAATTGATAGGGGGAAACGATGCGATGACACTCCTTGACGCCTTCCATCGCCTCGAAATCCGCCGGTTCCCAGTCCTCCACCGGGCCGACGCCGCCCAGAATCGTGTGCACCACTCCGGTGGAGCGGTGCACCGTGAACCCCAGCGTCACCAGCCGCTCGATGACATTTTCGATCTGGCGCTCCGTGGCGCCATGCTCCATCACCACCAGCATGGCTACTCGTCCTTCTCTCCCCGCTCGATCATGCGGTTGCGCTGCACGGTTCGCATTTCGTCGATGATGCGCTCGAAAATGCGGCGCGCGGCATCGTTGGAAAGCGGCCCGCCGTTGGCGGAGAGCACGTTTTCAAACACCTGATCCTCCCGCCGGGGCTCGTAGATGGCGAGCTTCAAGTGCTGCTTCAGCCTGCCGATTTCCTCCACCACGCGAGTGCGGCGGTTCATCATCAAAATCAATTCGCGATCGATTTCATCGATCTCGGCGCGGCACGCGGCCAGCCGCTGTTCGCACTCGCCGCGATTCACGCGGGCACCTCGCGCCGCAGTCCCCCGGCCAGTTCGCGGGCGAACGCTTCCACATGCCCGGCGAGCCTGGGGTCCTCCCCGTGCTCCTCGATCACTCGCACCAGCGCGCTGCCCACCACCACTCCGTCGGCGATCCGCGCCACCGCCGCCACCTGCTCCCGCGTCGAAATCCCGAAGCCAACCGCCAAGGGCAGTTTCGTGACTTCGCGCATCGCCTTCACCAGCGCACCGGCTGAGTCCGAAAGCGACGCGCTCTCACCCGTCACCCCCGTCCGGGAGACGAGGTAAACGAACCCGGTGGAATACCGAGCCACCAATTGCCGCCGCTCCGCGGTGCTGGTGGGCGCGGCAAGAAAAACGGTGTCCAGGCCGGAGGCTCGCATCACGCCCACGTAGCTCCCGGCTTCCTCCACGCTCAGATCCGTCAGCAGGCAGCCATCGATGCCTGCCGCGGCGGCATCGGCCGCCAGTTTGTCCAATCCATAGCGAAGGATCGGATTCAGGTAGGTGAACAGCAGCAGCGGAATCTCGGACATCGCGCGGATCTCGCGCGCGATCTCCAACACCCGGCGGACGTTCATCCCGTGACCCAAGGCTCGATCGGAAGCCCTCTGGATCATCGGGCCGTCGGCGATGGGATCGGAGAAAGGCACGCCCAGTTCGATCAGATCCACGCCGCCGCGCTCCAGCGCCGCCGCGAGAGAAGGCGTCAATTCCGGCGTGGGATCGCCGGCCGTGATATAGGCGACCAGCGCGGCGCGGTTCTCCTCCCGCGCGCGGCGGAACAGGTCAGGAATTCGCGTCGATGGCATCGAGCTCTTTCAGATTCTCCCGATAGATGTCAGTATCCTTGTCGCCGCGTCCCGACAGATTGATGAGGAACAACTGCCCGCGCGCGAGCGGCGCGCGACGCAGCGCCTCCGCTACCGCGTGGGCGGACTCGAGTGCCGGAATGATTCCTTCCTGACGCGCCATCGTCTGCGCCGCCCGCAGTGCGTCCGCGTCCGTCGCCGACACGTATTCGGCGCGCCCGCGGTCATGCAGCCACGCATGTTCCGGTCCCACCAGCGCGTAATCGAGCCCCGCCGAAACCGAGTGCGTCAGGGCCACTTGCCCGTCGGTATCCTGCAGCAGGTAACTGTGAGCGCCGTGCAGCACGCCCGGCGACCCTCCGCTGAATCGCGCCGCGTGGGAGCCCAGCTCCGCTCCCTGGCCTCCCGCTTCCACGCCCACCAGTTTCACGCCCTCGTCCTTCACGAACGGATGGAAGATGCCGATGGCGTTCGAGCCTCCACCCACGCAGGCGAAAATCACATCGGGCAGCCGCTGCTCCCGCTCCAGTATCTGACGCCGCGCTTCTTCCCCGGTCACCCGGTGGAAGTCGCGAACCATCAGCGGGTACGGGTGCGCGCCCAGGGCCGAACCCAGCAGGTAGTGCGAACTCGCGATATTGGTTACCCAATCGCGCATGGCTTCGCTGATCGCGTCCTTCAGCGTGCGGCTCCCGCTTTGCACGCCTACCACGCGGGCGCCCAACAGGCGCATGCGGAACACGTTCAGCCGCTGCCGCCGCATATCCTCGGCGCCCATGTACACCACGCACTCCAAGCCGAGCAGCGCGCACACGCTCGCCGTCGCCACGCCGTGCTGCCCGGCGCCCGTTTCCGCGATAATTCGCTTCTTGCCCATGCGCCGCGCCAGCAACGCCTGGCCCAGCGCGTTGTTGATCTTGTGCGCGCCCGTGTGCAGCAGGTCCTCCCGCTTCAGGTAGAGTTTCGCCCCGCCGCACAACTCGCTCAGCCTCCGCGCATGGTAAAGAGGCGTGGGCCGGCCGGCGTAGTTCGCCAGCAGGTCCCGCAATTCCGATTGAAATTCCGGGTCCTGGCGTGCTTCCAGATACGACTTCTCGAGCTCCTCGAGCGGCGCCATCAAGATTTCGGGGACAAACCGGCCGCCATACGGCCCGAAATGTCCGGTGGAATCGGGTTCAGAAACGTTCATAAGGTTGCCGCGGCCTCGCGCGCCGCTTTCACGAACTCCAGAATCTTGCGGGCATCCTTCACGCCGGGGGAGGTTTCCACACCTGAGCTGACGTCGACGCCCCACGGCGTCGCGGCGCGGATCGCCTCGCCTACATTGCCGGCGTTCAACCCGCCCGCCAGCACGATCCGTTGCCGCGGCAACGCCGCCGCCAACCGCCAGTCGAATCGAACTCCGTTCGCCGAGCCGTCCAGGACAATCGCGTCCGCATCGGCGTCGAGTTCGGGAATCGCCTCCCGGACGCGATAGGCCCGCCACAGGGGGAGTGTCAGCGCGCCGGGATCCCGGTAAACTTGCGCGGCGTCCAGACCCGCGCGCTCCGCGATGGCCAGGATTTCCGCTCCGGGAGTATCCGTAAAGACGCCTACCTTGGGGATCTCCAGGCCACGGCCCAGCTCCGCCGCCTGCTTCGCGCTGACCACGCGCGGGCTGGAAACGGCGAACACGAATCCGATCGCCGATGCGCCGGCTTCGGCCGCGGCTACCGCATCCTCGCGCCGCGTGATGCCGCAGATCTTCACCATCACGTGATCAACTCCCGCAACGCCGCCGCCGGATCCGCGCTGCGCATCAGATGCTCGCCTACCAGGAACGCCTGAAATCCGGCGTCCTGAAGCTGCCGGATATCACCGCGCGACCGGATGCCGCTTTCGCTGACGCGAAGCACCTCCGCCGGAATGCGCCCGGCCAGCCGCAAAGATGTGTCCAGCCGGACTTCGAACGTGTGGAGATTGCGGTTGTTGACGCCCACGATGACCGCGCCCGACCCCAACGCGGCGTCGAGCTCGGATTCGGCATGAACTTCCACCAGCGAGGCCATGCCGAACCCGGCGGCGAGCTCGCGCAGATCCCGCATCTCCCGCTCGGTGAGGATCGCGGCAATCAGCAGAATCGCGTCGGCGCCGTGCGCGGCGGCTTCCAGCACGCACACCGGATCGATGGTAAAGTCCTTGCGCAGGACGGGCGACTGCACGCAGGCGCGCGCGGATTCGAGGTCGCTCAGCTTGCCGCGAAAAAACGTCCCATCGGTGAGCACCGAGAGGGCCGCCGCGCCGCCCGCTTCGTATCGCGCCGCGATGGCCGCTGGGTCGAAGTGCCCCGTTAGAACCCCGGCGCTGGGCGAGGCTTGCTTCACTTCGGCGATCATCGCCGGGCGCGCCCCGGCCAATGCCGCCGCGAAGTCGCGGCGCTCCCGCATCCGGTCCGCCGCCCGACGCTCGAGTTCCGCCCGGCGCGCCGCCAGCCCGGCGACTTCTGTTCGCTTGGATGCGACAATTCGAGCGAGGATGTCCGGGACCGTCGCCAACATGGGAGGAATCTAACCATCCTACCCCACGCGGACCCGGCAATCCCGTACCGCAACAAAAATGACGGCCTTCCGCGCTCCGCTGGTTCCCAGAGGGGTGCGGGAGGCCGTCTCCACGGAGGATTTCGTTACGCTGGTTACCGGGCAAGCCGGCGGCGCAGCGCCAGCAGAAGCAGCCCGCCTCCCATCATCGCGTACGTCGCCGGCTCGGGAATCGGGCCGGCCGGATCGGCATCCGCGGACTGAACCTCCAGCCGGAACCCGACCGGATTCGATCCGCCGCCGACGAAATTCTGGATTTCAAAATACAGGAGGTTGGCGCCCGGCAGGAACGTCGCGTTGCTGCTATTCAGCGTGATCGCCCCGCTCAGGGCGAAGAAATCCACCGCGGCCAGGCCCCCCGCGAGCTGCCCGTTCACAATGCTCGTGATGTCGACGTTGTTCAAAAGAACCCGGCCCACCGCGTTGTCGGCCGCGATGCGGAAGACGATCTGCGTCGTGCTCGGGAGGAAGTTGCTGAGGTCAAAGAACTGAAAAAACACCCACGTGCCCGCGGCATCCGCCGTCGCCGAAGACGTCTCGTAGGATGTGTTCGGGCTCACCCAACTGGAGTTCGCGTTGTTCGCCACCCATAGAGGTTGTCCGTTTCCCGGATTCAAGAATGGGAACGAATTCGAGGATAACTGGGTAACGAACGTGGACACGGAGGCCGCATTGGGGTCCAGAATGCCCCAGCGCTGGTCCTGGCCGGCATTGACCACAACTCCGGTGCCTTGAAAATCAATCGGCGCGGCGGCCAGCGTCCCCGAGGCAATTGCAAGCGTGGTAAGAACGAGCAGAATTTTCTTCAAAGTCTATCCCCTGGTCGGTACTATCTGTACTATTCGCATCCCCAGAGTAGGCGAGACAGGAGCGGGCGGTCAACCTGAGAAACGCACCTAAGTCATTTCTTGCCATGTCTTTACCAGGATCTGGCGTAAGGTAGTAGAATCTCCGAGCACTATTCCAGGCGAAACCCTTAGCTCAGGCGAATCGGCTGAAACCGGACCTCGACCCTCCAGTTGCCCACCTCCAAACCCATCTGTTACCATAGGTTTTTGCGCTTGCCGCTGGTGTTGGCGGAGGTGTGTGCGTTGTTGTTTACAATTCAGGAATTGGAGCGCCGGCCGGCGCGGTTCGACGTCGCGCTGGAACCCGGAACGATCGAGTTTTTCGATCCCAAGCTCAGGCAGATCAGCCCATTGCGAGCTCACGGCTCGGTGGAGTTGATGAGCCCGGTTTCGGGCGAAATCCGGACCCGCGGCCGTCTGGCCGTCGAGATGGAAGCGGAATGCGACCGCTGCCTGGAGCCCGTTCGGATGCCTCTGGATGAGGCGTTCGAGGTCTTCGCCGTCCCGCTGGATGACCGCCGCGGACCGGGGGAAGAAGTAGAGATCCATGAGCCGGATACCGCGGTTGAGTTCTACGACGGCTCCGGCATCGAGTTGGACAACATCCTTCGCGAGGAGATTCTGCTGAAGCTCCCGATGCGGAAAGTCTGCCGCGAGGATTGCAAGGGAATTTGTCCGCAGTGCGGCCGGAACCGGAATGCCGCCGATTGCGAGTGCCGCCCCGGCCCCGTGGATGACCGCTGGAGCGCGCTGAAAGAGTTATAGAAAGAACGAGGAAGTAAGAGAGCCATGCCGAATCCCAAACGACGTCACTCCAAGCGCCGCACCTCCACGCGCCGCGCTCATGACGCCCTGAAGAAACCCGTTGTTTCCGACTGTCCCAGTTGCGGGCAGCCCGTGCTTCCCCATCGTGTGTGTGCGAGCTGCGGCAAGTATAAAGGCCGCGAAGTTATCGAAGTAGCCGAGGCCTGATCCCCCGACACATGACCACCATTGCGTTGGACGCCATGGGCGGCGACCACGCCCCGCAAGCGGAAATCGAAGGGGCGATTCAAGCCGTACGCTCGTTCCACGTCCGGGTCATTCTGGTCGGCCGGGAAGACGTCCTCAAGGCCGAGCTGGCCCGGCACCCCGGCGCGGCGGATCTCGCGCTCGCCGTCCATCACGCCTCGGAAGTGATCACCATGGAGGACTCCGCCGCCAAGGCGGTCCGCACCAAACGCGATTCCTCGATTCGCGTCGCCTGCCGCCTGGTGCGCGAGGGGGAAGCGCAAGGGGTGGTCTCCGCGGGTAATACCGGCGCCGTCATGGCCACCGCCAAGATGGTGCAGGGCATGCTGCCCGGCGTCGAACGCCCCGCCCTCGCCAGCGCCCTGCCGACCATTAAGGGCGCGCCGGTCATCGTTTGTGATGTCGGCGCCAATGTCGATTGTTCCGCCCGCATGCTCGCGCAGTTCGCCGTGATGGGCGACGTCTATTCCCGCGTCATCTTCCACAATCAGCGCCCGCGCATCGGCATTCTCTCCATCGGCGAAGAAGATCTGAAGGGCAACGAGCTCACCAAGACCGCCGCCGCGATGCTGCGCAACATGCCCGTTCACTTCATCGGCAACGTCGAGGGCCGCGACATCTATACCGGCATGGCCGATGTCGTGGTGTGCGACGGCTTTGTGGGCAATGTCGCCTTGAAAGTCAGCGAGGGCCTGGTGGACATGGTGAAGCAAATGCTCACCGCGTCGCTGAAAGCGAACCCGATGCGCCAGCTCGGCTACGTGCTCTCCCAGGGCGCGTTCCAGGATTTCCGCAAGCGCGTCGACTACTCCGAGTACGGCGGCGCGCCGCTGCTCGGCGTCAAGGGCACCTGCATCATCTGCCACGGGCGATCCAACGCAAACGCGATCAAGAACGCCATTCGCGTGGCCTGTGAGTTTGCTCAGGGAAACACCAACGAACAGATTGAGCAGGAACTGGCTCAGTCCGCCGCCACCAAGCTCGCCCTGAAGGAAGGCTGAGTCCCAGCTTCCGTCCGGGCATCCAAACGGATACGTACAATGTTGGTAGTGAACCGGCTCTTCTCATTCGCGCTGCTCGCCGCGTTGCTCCCCACCGCCGTGTCCGCGCAGAAGCTCGATCCCATCAAGTGGGCCTTCGAAGGTCCGGCGGCGGCCCCGCCCGGTTCCCGCGCAGTCCTGAAGCTGACCGCGAACATCGAGGACACCTGGCACCTGTACTCGCTGACCACCCCCAAGGGCGGCCCTATCGTCACCACCATCGAGATCGAGGATCACCCGGCGTTTCGCGGCTTCCAGATCTACCAGCCCAAGCCCGTCCGCGCCCTTGACCCCAACTTCAACCTGGACACCGAAACCTTCGAGAGACGCGCCGAGTTCCTGGTGCTGCTCCATCTCAAACCCGATGCTCCGGCCGGCGCCTTCGAAGTCACCGCGAAAATGCGATACCAGGCTTGCACGGACAAGCTCTGCCTGCCGCCCCGCCGTAAGACGGCGACCGCCACCATCACCGTGAATTCCGCGGCGCCTGCCGTCTCCTTTTCCGCGCCCGAAGGCTATGTCCTGGTGGGTTCCCCCACTGCCGCGTCCGCGCCGGTTACCGCCGCAACCCCCGGCGCCGGCCAGGATCTCACCGGATTCCTCTGGACTGCCTTCGGACTCGGTCTCGCGGCGATCTTCACGCCTTGCGTATTCCCGATGATTCCCATTACGGTCTCGTTCTTTTCCCGCGAGAACCGGAATCCCAAAGCCAATGCCGTGGTCTTCTGCCTCGGCATTATTTTGCTGTTCACCGCCCTGGGACTTGGCGTCACCGCGCTGCTGGGGGCGTCGGGCGTCAAACAGATCGCCTCCAACCCGTGGGTCAACGGCTTCATCGCGCTGGTGTTCTTCGCCTTCGCGCTCAGCCTGCTGGGGGCGTTTGAAATCACGCTGCCCTCGGGACTGCTCACCCGGCTGAACGCGGCGTCCGATCGCGGCGGCTACGCCGGCACGCTGATCATGGGTCTGACCTTCTCGCTCACGGCATTCGCGTGCGTCGGTCCCTTCATGGGGACTCTGCTGGCGGCTTCGGTCACGGGCTCCATGCTGCGCCCCACGCTGGGCATGGCTGCCTTCGCCGCCGGGCTGGCCCTGCCGTTCTTTTTCCTGGCGCTGTTCCCTGGATACCTGAAGAGCCTGCCGCGCGCCGGCGGTTGGATGTCGCGCGTGAAGATCGTGCTCGGTTTCGTGGTGCTCGCAGCGATGCTCAAGTACGTGAGCAACGTCGACGCCGTCCTGCAGACGAACTTCCTTCCCCGCGAGCTCTTCCTGGCGGCGTGGTTCGTTCTCTTCGCTCTGCCCGGGCTTTATCTGCTCGGCTTTTTGCGGATGGAAGGGATCAAGCCCGAGGAGCATCTGGGCGTCGGCCGCACGCTCACCGCCGCCGCGTTCCTGATCTTCTCCGTCAGCCTGCTGCCCGGCATGTTCGGAGCCAAGCTGCCCGACTTCCTGGAACCCTATGTTCCCTTCGCCACCAGCTCACCGCTTTCCGCGAACGGCGGCGAGTCCGGGGGCAAAACCGCGTGGCTCAAGAACTCCTACCGGCAGGCGCTGGACCAGGCTCGCGCGGCAAACAAGCTGGTGCTCGTCAGCTTCACCGGCTACGCCTGCACCAACTGCCATTGGATGAAGGCCAACATGTTCCCTCGTCCGGATGTCCGCGCCGCGCTCAACGAAATGGTGCTTCTCGAGCTCTACACCGACGGGACCGACGCTGCTTCCGAAGAGAACCAGAAGCTGCAGGAGACCCGGTTCGCGACTGTCGCCATTCCGTACTACGTCATCCTGACGCCGGATGAGAAAGTGGTGGCGGCGTTCCCCGGACTCACCCGCGATACGGGCGAGTTCGTTTCGTTTCTGAAAACTCCCGCTGGCGCCGCCTCCGCCTCCCTGGCCCCCTGATCAGATCCGGCTGGCTTTCAACACCAGGTCGCCATCCAGGATCGTCATTACGCCGTCGCCCCCGAAGCGGATACGTACGGAGCTTGCTCCCGCGGGCCGGAACGCCCGATCGCCCACATGGTGAATCCACACCGTGTTGCCGCCGGGGCGCTGAAACAAGAGCTGCTTGCCCTTCCGCGTGACGTCGATCCGGTCGTTCGCGCCCGAGCCGAACAAATATTTACCGGTTAGCGCTTCCAACTCCTCCTCGCTGATAGCCGCAACCGTCGGTCCCCCGGAATCGCCCAGCGATTTCAGGTAGTCCAGCACCGCCTCTGACTCCTTACCTCCGGCGCGGGCGTGCGCCAAAAGGGTGATGCTGTGCGGGCCGAGCGTCTTTTGAATGCCCGGCCGGGCGGCGACCATCGCCTTCACCACCTCCAGTTGCCCAAGCATCGTCGCCGAGAAGATGGTCGGATGCGCGCCGCCGGCCAGCAGAAGTTCCGCGATCTCGCGGTGGCCGACATGGCTCGCCGCGCCCAGGGCGCTTTCCCAATCTCCGAAACCCCAGTCCCAGGCGGCATTCGCCAGCGCCGGCCGCAACGCTAGCAATTCCCGCACCTTGGCCGGATCGGTGTGGGAAGCGCCCACGATCTCCTTCACCAACGAATAAGGTTGCGACGGGAAGTTGTCCGGCACCGACGAATCGGCGGCGTAAACGGCGGCGATGCCGCAGGGCGCGGCAATCAGGAATTTCCGGCGGGGTGTGCTCAGGTTCATGCAACCAATCCTACGCCCCTGCGACGCAGAATCGGTCTGAAACTTTTCTGAGGATGGAAGTGTAACAGAATCAGCGGGATTGCGGTGAACCTGAGGCGTCCAAAGGCGCCAGTTTCGAAGCGAAATCCGCCGCCGCCCGGCGCGCGATCTCGCCTTGCGTCCGAACGCCGTCCGCGAAGTCCGGATTGTCCACTCGAGTTACCGTCAAGTGCGCCTGATCCGGCATCCGGATCAGGTGGATCAGCACCCGCCCGCTCGCTCCGGAACTCATTACTTGCCCCAGAATCACGAACTGAGCTTTCAGTTCTATGCCGATCCGCTCAACGTTTTGCGTGATTCTAGCGCCGCGAAGAAGCGGAGCATTTCCAATCACTTCAAAGCGTTCCTTCAAGGAATTGGTCAACTCCGCGACCACGGCGTCCCCGAGGCCGTCCGTAAACGAATCCAGCGCGGGATCGCCGCTCTGATTCTCGAACCGCGCCACCGCGATCCGCACCGGTTGCGAGGAGCCGAGCCGAGTCCGCAGCCAGGCATACAATCCCCCGAACCCCGCCAGCGAGGCCCCGGCGGTCAACAGCAACGCCCGGCGCGATCGCACCGATGGGCCCGCCGGCGGCAGCACGGCCTCCTCCGCGGCGCTCACCGGCGCGATGAACTGGTAGCCCCGCTTCGGGACCGTCTTCACGAACACGGGCGACTCCGCCGAGTCACCCAGCGCGCTCCGCACCTGCGCGATACAGAAGTTCAGTCCGCTGTCGAAATCGACATGCGTCCCGCCGCCCCACACCGCCTGCCGCAGCGCTTCCCGGCTTACTACCGCGCCGGCGTTCTCCAGCAGGATTCCGAGCACCTGCGCCGGCTGCGCCTGCAACTTGACGGCGATTCCCTCCCGGCGCAATTCTCCGGAGGCGGGGTCGAAGTCGAACACCCCGAATCGCAACCGCCTGCTCCTGGCTTCCGTCATGATCCTGATCCCAGACGGCGCCGCCGCCGTTCGGTTTGGTTCGCTATTTTTCGAACGTAATGGAGCTTTCGCCGCTGAACTTCTTATAGTTGCGGAACTCGATCACGGTGCGGAAGCACTGCGAGGTCCCGCGCTGGCAGCCCAGGTTCTCCGCCTTCACCGGCAACAGGTAATCGCCAGTCCCCAGCCGGACAACATCGTAATCGATCGCCGATTCCACCGTGTCCAGCGGGAACAGTTTGGGAATCTTCACCGCCTGGGTTTCGATCCGCAGCACGCGCTTGGTGCCTTTGTCCACCCACACCGAACCACGATAGGCAGGTTTCACCGCCTGTCCGGGCGTCGAAACGTTCCAGTGCGAGAACTCCTCCTCCACGGCGAAGTCATACACGCGAGCAGGGCGTCGCGCCGCGGTCTCTTCCCGCTTGTAAGTGAACCGCGCGTTGGTCGCCGGCGAGAACAGGTCCACCAGCGCCGTGCCGAACTCGCCGGTCGACCAGGCGCCATCCAAGTCCTGCATCCCCTTCCCGGTCTTCTTGCCGTTGATGGCGACGTTGCGATAGGACTCCTTGCGGTTCTCGTATACGACCTCGGCCGAGACCACATCGAGGGCGCGCCAGTTTTTCCCCGCGTCCGCGCTCTGATAACGGGTGGTGAACTGCTGGACGATGTAATTCGGCAGCGATTCCACGAACGCGACCGCCTGTTCGCGGGCGGCGTCGATCACCGGATCGCCGGCCGGCGGCGCGGGCTTGCTCGCGCGCGAGGGCGGCGGCGCTTCCGGTTCCGATGCCGGCGGCGGATCCTGCTCCAGCGGAGCCCGCTGCGACGGATCTCGCGGACCCCGGCGCAGCTTTGGCCGGTTTTCGCTTTCCCCGCGCGCATCGCGCATCACCACGGGGCTCGCCGGCTCGCCGCCCTCGGCCGTCTCCATCACGGGCTCGCCTGCTTTTTCGAACTTCACCAGCACCGCGTTCAACCCGCCGCCTTCCTGCATCTCCGCTTCCACGATCAGGTGATCCCCCGGCGCCAGCTTGTCGGCGGGCCGGGTGAACTTCGTGTTCTTCGTCACCTTGTAGGTGAGAGCGCGCCGGTCCGCGGCCTCCATCACCAGCTTGTCCGAATCCAGGGTTTTCAGGATCCCGGCGGTCACCAGGGAAGGAGCTTCACCCGCCGTTTGAGTGGGCGCGGGCGCCGATCCCGCCGGCCGCCGCCGCATCACCGGAGGCTGCGCCTGAAGCGCCGCCGCCGTCAACAACATCACCAGCGAATAGCGCGCAGCGGCCACCAGCATGTTTGTCCGACGCATCCGTGCCTCCAGGCGTTACGATGAGGATCGTGAAAACCATTATCGAGCCTTTTCGAATCAAGAGCGTGGAGCCGCTGAAACGGACCACGCCGGAAGAGCGCGAACATTGCCTTCAGCGCGCCGGCTACAACCTGTTCCAGATCCCCTCGGAAGACATCCTGATCGATTTGCTCACTGACTCGGGCACCTCCGCCATGTCCACCGGGCAGTGGGCGGGCATCATGCGCGGCGACGAATCCTACGCCGGCTCCCCCAGCTTCTTCCGCTTCCAAGCCGCGGTGCAGGAGCTTACCGGATTCCGCCACGTCATCCCCACCCACCAGGGACGCGCCGCCGAGCGCATCCTGTTCACCGTGATGTGCAAACCGGGCCACCTGGTGCCCAACAACACACACTTCGACACCACGCGCGCCAACGTCGAGTTCACCGGCGCCAAGGCCGTCGATCTCGCCCTCCCCGAGGCCGCCGACACGCAGTTGCGAATCCCCTTCAAGGGCAACATGAACGTCGCGGGTCTGCGTGAGCTGATCGCGAAGGAAGGCGCCGCGCGCATTCCGCTGATCATGGTCACGGTGACCAACAACTCGGGCGGCGGACAGCCTGTCTCCCTGTCCAACCTCGAGGCCGTCCGCGAGGTGGCCGGCGCGCACGGCATCCCGCTCTATCTCGACGCCTGCCGCTTCGCCGAGAACGCCTGGTTCATTCGCAACGACGAGCCCGGCTACCAGAACTGGACTCCCACGCAAATCGCGCGCAAGATGTTCTCGCTCGCCGACGGATGCACCTTCTCGGCGAAGAAAGACGCCTTCGCCAACATCGGCGGCTTTCTCTGCACCAACGACGACCGGCTGGCGCAGCACGAAAAGGATCTGCTGATCCTGACCGAAGGCTTCCCCACCTATGGCGGCCTGGCCGGGCGCGACCTGGAAGCCATCGCCGTGGGCCTGGAGGAA
Source organism: Bryobacteraceae bacterium (assembly GCA_019748195.1). Taxonomy (GTDB): domain Bacteria; phylum Acidobacteriota; class Terriglobia; order Bryobacterales; family Bryobacteraceae; genus JAIEPW01. The sequence continues at coordinate 11,532 of JAIEPW010000060.1, read as the reverse complement.
GTGCTGCATCCCGACTACCTCGAATATCGCATCGCTTCCACCCGCTACCTGGGACGTCACATCGCCGACAACGGAGTGCCCATCGTCGAGCCTCCAGGCGGGCACGCGATCTACATCGACGCCGGCCGTATGTTGCCGCACATTCCGCGGCATCAGTTTCCGGGCCAGGCGCTCTCGGTGGAGCTATATCGCCACGCCGGCGTCCGCAGCGTGGAGATCGGCTCGGTGATGTTCGGCGAGCACGCCAGGAACGAGCTCCTGCGCCTGGCGATCCCCCGCCGCGTGTACACGCAGAGCCATGTGGATTACCTGGTGGAAGCCATTCTGGAAGTGAACGAACGCAAGCAGCAGATCCGCGGCTTCGAAATCGACTGGGAGCCGCCGTTCCTGCGCCACTTCACGGCGCGGTTCCGGCCAGTGGCAGCCTAACTAAGTCTGGGAAGGGTGCCTCGTGAATGCAATCTAGCCACGCTGGCTGGACCGCGACACATCCCTGATCGGAGCGGGATCTGCCGCATGGCCCGTCAAGGTAAGTAATACTGAATTGATATCTTGTTTTGCCAGTAGTGGGTGGAACGCATCCGTAAGCTACGGTTGTCTTTAGAACCACCGGTCAATTGAATTCATGGCGAGTCACCGGCCTCGCTTCTGAGCTCAATGACATCGGAATGGGGCGACCAGCTAACGCGTCGGGCGACGAGCCTACGCTCACCGACTTCTTTGACCCACGTATCTGCTGCAATCTCTTGGAAGCCCCGCAGCTTCGAGGTAAACCACGTGTGCAGTAGCTGACCCGAAGTGGGTACAACGCCTATCGCTCTCAACGTAAGTCCGCATGCTGCGCTGTCGATTGTGGCTTCTCCCCCGTGATAACGCACCACAAACGCCCCATAATCATTAGAGATGTTTGCACCCTCTTCGTGAAGTCGCCTCAGAACTACGTCGATGGAAACATCACACCTTTCTACTAGCGATCGGATTGCCGCAAGGGATGAGACCGGACCCTGACGATTAGTCTGCTGCGAAAGCTTGCTTGTCGGAACGAGTAGGTACCCGGCCCCCCGCTGGCAGAGTTTTTCTAGAGTAGCGCCTGAAGGTGTACCGGCAATGAGCTGTGGATGTGTGCTCAGCTGCTCATAGAAGAGCGCGTGGCATATTTCGTGAGCTAGGGTAAACCGCTCCCGCCGACTAGAGCGTACATCGCGGAAATTGCTTTGCAGATAGATGCAGATGCCTTCCGGGGTCACGGTGGTGACGCCTTCTGGAACCATCGGACGCCACACCACCTTTATCCCGATCGTTTGCGCTAAGTCTTCAAGATCAACCGGGTAGTCAGTTTGACCGTCCCGTTGCATCTGACGAAGCGCCCAGTCGATCCTACTGCGGAGATCCGTTATGTCAAGGCGCCTAGCCATTTAATGATGCCGATGCTTCTTGAGGAGCCTGTCTAGAAACGCGATGAATTTCACCGTCTGCGACTGTTTCTCGCCCTTTGCCGGACGCTCAAAACCTTGCGGCGTGCCTTTGATGCTTTCTGAGAGCTCATCTAAAAAGGCTTCCGTTGTCTCCCAGTCGCAATCAGCCAGATTATTTACATACCAACTGTCGACAATGGGCGCTTTTTCTGCATCTTTCCCCTTCAGGTAGCCTTTACAGATGAGAAGGAAGCGATTCTTAGGCGACTCATCGGCTGCAGAGGGTCCGCAGGCAATGAGCACCTCTGGTACGGGGAATGGGACGAATGCAGTCGGAACAACTTGGGAAGCGGGAGCACAAATAAGCTCTTGGTCATCAAAGAAGATGTGTGGCTTGAACGCACCTAACCATCGCTCCTTTGGAATTCCGCCCATGAACGCAGCACTATCAACTCTAACCTTCCATGCGCGCAGAGTGCGAAGTGCGCGCTCATGCGATGGAGCATTTCTTGCAGTTACAAGCCCTACGCGAAAAGGCGGAGTGACAGGATCATCGCCTTGCATCGTTACAATGGTTCTAAGTAGTTTCGCGAACGGTCCATCAGGCAATGGTATAGTCGCGCGGTCCTGTTCATGCTCGTGAAAGGCAGCAAGTCCGTTGTTGCGATTGATAAACTCTGCCTCGTCGCTGAAGAGTACGCAATCTCCGTCAAACGCGATGCGGATTTGAGCGGGATCTGTAGGTACATCCTGCGGCGGAATGAAGATACGTCCAGCTGCGATGCCGTGCCGCAGTGCAGAAACTACGTCCTCCTCTTTGGCAGACAGGAACAAGTCAGTCTTGAAGGCCTTAAGATAATTCTGCAGTGGCTCACCGCCCGTTAGGATGGATCGCGTGACGTTAAGGCCGTAATGCTTTATGCTATTAGAAACGCGCAAATAGACATCAGGATGATTGCGCGACATGAGGATCACTTCAACCTTGTGATGATTGGGCGTGTTCAGCTTCAGTAGCGCCTTAACGAGATGAAAGCCCGTTCCTGGTTTAAGAAGGTCCTTCTCATGATCGCGCTGGAATGCCAAAAATGCCTCCAAACCGTGGTCTTCGAAGATTTTGTTTTCCTCCTCCAAGTCAAAGAGCGCACGGGAGGAAATACCGATCACGAGGACCTGGGACAAGTCAAGTGGCATGTGTCTGCTCCGACACAACAATTGTAACTCAGTCCCAATTCGGCTCGGCCCAAACTGCGGAGATTTCACCCCGTAAGTCGCCTGCAGCAGCACTCCAGAAGGCTGTCAGGGGCGAGGCGGTGACGGCCTTGCCCGTTGAACCCTTGCGTCCAGCCAGCTAAGGCCGGTAGGGCCGCCGTAGATCCTTACCGCCTCGCCGCGAAAAACCTCCGCAACTGCTCCGTACACTCCGCCGCCAGCACCCCTTCCACCACCTCCACGCGATGGTTCAGCAGCTCCGAATCCGCGATCTGAAACTTGCTCCGCACCCCGCCGAAGCGGATGTCGCGAGCCCCGAACACCAGGCGACCCACGCGCGCCTGCACCATCGCCCCCGCGCACATCACGCATGGCTCCATCGTCACATAGAGCGTGCATCCCTCCAGCCGGTAATTCCCCAGCTTCTCCGCCGCCTGCCGGATCGCCAGAATCTCGGCGTGCGCCGTCGGATCGTTGCGCCCGATCGGCCGGTTCCAGCCCTGGCCGATCACCTCCCCGCCCCGCGCCACCACCGCGCCCACCGGGACCTCGCCCTCCGACTCGGCCTGGCGGGCCAGCGCCAACGCCTGGCGCAAAAACTCTTCATCCGCGCTGGGACGCGATTCATCCATAAGAAGGGTCGATTCGCCGGTTGTGAAACCGGACAGCCGTGTTTGTCCATTAGAATAGCCAAGTAGCCGCCGGGAGGACCATGATTCGTCACATTCCGTTGATTTTCAAGAATGCGATCCGCAATCGCCGCCGCACGCTGCTCACCGTCGCCAGCATCGCAGCCTCCTTCGCTCTCCTGGGAACGCTGGCCGCGATGTACCGCGCGCTGTTCTGGAGCGACCCAGTGCCCGGACAGGAGCTGCGCCTGATGACGCGCCATCGCGTCTCGCTGACCCAGTCCATGCCTGCCTCCTACGAGCAGAAGATCCGGGCCGTTCCCGGCGTGCAGGCCGTTTCCATCGTGAATTGGTTCGGCGGCACCTACAAGGACGAACAGCGCGACCGCAGCAACATGTTCGCCCGCTTCTCCACCGATCCGGCCAACTTCTTCGAAGTCCGGCCTGACGTGAAGATCGCCGAGGATCAAAAGCAGGCCTTTCTCCGCAACCGCCGCGGCGCCATCGCCGGCAAGACGCTCGCCGCCAAGAAAGGTTGGCGGATCGGCGAGCGCATCAACCTCACCGGCGACATCTGGCCCGTCAACCTGGAACTCGAACTGGTGGGAACCTACGAGGAAGCCACCGACGACGAATCGCTGTATTTCCATCACGAGTACATTCGCGAGTCCTTCCCGCAGCGTAGCGCCCGGCGCGACCTGGTGGGGCTGTTCTGGATTCGCGTCGATTCGGCCGACAGCGTGCCGCGCGTTTCCAAGGCGATCGACACCATGTTCGAGAACTCGCCCGCGCAAACGCGAACCGAATCCGAGCTCGCCTTCGGACTCGCGTTCGCCGCCTTCCTGGGCAACATCAAGCTCTTCCTCGCCGCCATCTGCGGCGCCATCGTCTTCACCATCCTGCTGGTCACCGCCAACACCGTGGCGATGAGCGTTCGCGAGCGCAAGCGCGAGGTGGGCATCCTGAAGACGCTGGGATACACTCCCTCGGCGGTGCTCAGCATCATCCTCGGAGAAGCGGCGGTGATCTCGGTGCTGGGCGGCGCCCTCGGCCTGTTCTTAGCGATGGTGCTCGCCGCCGGAATCCGCCAGGGACCAGCCGTCTTCCAGCAGTTGAAGCAGGTGTACATCACGCCCACCGTGGCGCTGGCCGGGATCGCCGCGGCGCTGCTGATCGGCGTGGCCAGCTCCTTCACGCCGGCCTGGAACGCGTCCCGAACCCCCATTCTCACCGCGCTGCGCGCGACGGATTGACGCCATGCGGATCCCGTTCAGCTACAACATCCGCAACCTGGTGGTTCGCAAGACCACCACCATCATGACCGCGCTGGGCATCGCGCTCACCGTGGCCGTGCTGCTCTCCGTGCTCGCGCTGGTGAACGGGCTGCAAACCTCTCTGCGCTCCAGCGGCGATCCCAAGCGCATCCTGGTGATGCGCAAGGGCGCGACCGCGGAGCTGACCAGCGGCGTCACCCGGCAGGCGTTCCAGGACCTGAAGTTCAAGCCCGGCATCGCGCGCGACAGCGCCGGACAGCCGCTCGCCTCCCTCGAAATCGTCACCGTGATCAACCTGCCGAGCGTCGATTCCGAGGCCGGCATGAACGTCACCACCCGCGGCCTGCTGCAACCCGGCATTGAGATTCGCAACCTGAAACTCGCCGAGGGCCGGTGGTTCGAATCGGGACGGCGCGAGCTCGTGGTCGGCAAGGGCATCGCGGCCCGTTATCCCGACGCCCGGCTCGGCGGCACGCTGAAGTTCGGCAAGGGCGAGTGGACTGTTGTCGGCGTCGTCGACGCCGGAACCGGCCCCATCAACAGCGAAATCCTCGGCGACCTCAACCAGGTGGCGGGCGACCTGAACCGCATGGAAGGCCTGAGCGCCATGTGGCTGGTGGCCGAGGATGAGATCACCGCCAAGTCGCTCATCAACTCCATCAACGATGACGTGAAGCTTACCGCCCAGGCCAAGAGCGAAGTGGAGTATCTGGAAGCGCAAACCTCTTCCGCCGCGCCCATCCAGTTCATCGGCATCTTCGTCAGTCTGATCATGGCCGTCGGTTCCAGCTTCGCGGCGATGAACACCATGTACGCGGCTGTATCGCGGCGCGCCCGCGAGGTGGGAACCTTGCGCGTTCTCGGCTTCTCCAAGGGCAGCATCCTCACCAGCTTCTTCCTCGAATCGCTGGTGCTGGCGCTCGTCGGAGGCGTGCTCGGATGCCTGCTCGCCCTTCCGCTGAACGGCCTGACCACCGGCGTCGGCAACAACCTGACCTTCAGCGAGATCGCCTTCAACTTCCGCGTGGGCCCGGACACCATGGCCACCGGCATCGTTTTCGCCCTGGTGATGGGCGCGCTCGGCGGGCTGTTCCCCGCCCGCTCCGCCGCACGAAAGGAAATCCTCACCGCGCTGCGCGAGATCTGAAATGGCTGACTTGAACAAGCTGAAAATCGACCGGTCGAAGAAGGGCCGGTCCGGCCCCTCCGCATGGGCCACCGCCTGGATCGTCACCGGCATCGCGATCCTGGTGCTTCTCGGCGCCTGGCGCCTGGCCGGAAGCTACTTCAACTCCTCCGTCGAAGTACCCATACAGCGCGTCCGCCCGACCGTCGCCGCCGCCACGGCCGACGAAGGCGAAGTGATCCTGAACGCCACCGGCTATATCATCGCCGCGCACAAGATCCAGCTCGCCTCCAAGGTCGTCGGCAAGGTGGAATGGATCGGAGTGGAGAAAGGCGACCGCGTCCGCCAGGGCCAGACCCTGGTGCGCCTCGAGGACGTCGAATACCGGGCCCAGGTGCAGCAGGCCAAGGGCCAGGTCGCGAGCCTGCAGGCGCGACTCGACGAGCTCACAAACGGCTCCCGCCCGGAGGAGGTCGCCCGCTCCAAGGCCGAGCTCGAAAACGCCCAGGCCGATCTCACCAACGCCCGCGTCAACCTCGATCGCGTGCGCACGCTGGTGAAGGAAGGCGTTTTCTCCCGCCAGTCGCTGGATGACGCCCAGGCCCGGTTCGACGCCCAGGCTGCCCGCGTCGACGCCATGAATAAGAGCTTCGAACTCGTCCGCATCGGCCCCCGCAAGGAGCAGATCGACTCCGTGCGCGGGCAACTGGAGCAGGCCAAGGGCTCGCTCGCCTTCTTCGAGCAGCAGTTGGAGAACACGCTCATCAAGGCCCCCGTCTCCGGCACCATCCTCGAACGTAACGTCGAAAAAGGCGAGTTCGTCACCACCGGCTTCGTCGGCGACCGCGGCGCGAAGGGCTATGTCGTTTCCCTCGCCGACCTCAGCGATCTGCAGGTGGAGCTCGACATCAACCAGAACGACTTCGCCAAGCTGGGACCCAGGCAGAAAGGCGTCGTCACCACCGACGCCTACCCGGACCGCAAGTACGAAGGCGTCATCTACGAGGTCTCGCCCGAGGCCAACCGCCAGAAAGCCACCGTCCAGGTGAAGGTGAAAGTCGTCAATCCCGACGCGTTCCTGCGCCCGGAAATGAACGCCAGCGTCGCTTTCTTGGCCGAAGCCGCGCGGCGCGATACCACCTCCGCGCCCGCCAGGCCCTCCATCGTGATCCCCGCCGGCGCGGTCCGCGACGGGTCGGTGTTTATTGTCGTGGACGGCAAAGCCATTCGCCGCAGCGTGAAAACCGGCGGAACCATGGCCAACGGAGTCCGCGTGGAACAGGGTCTCATCGGCGGCGAGGACCTGATCGTCGCGCCTCCCTCCGGTCTCAAGGACGGCGACAAGGTGAAGGAAAAGAAGGGGTGATGCTATGCCGGAAACCGTGATTCAAACCCGCAAGCTGACCAAGGAATACGTTCGCGAGGATTACCACGTCTTCGCGCTCAAGGAAGCCGACATCGAGATCGGGCGTGGCGAGTTCGTCGCCCTGATGGGCCCCTCCGGTTCCGGCAAATCCACGCTGCTGCACTGCATCGCCGCCATGGACCGGCCCACCAGCGGCGAAATCCTGGTGCTCGGCCAGGACCTCAGCAGCCTGAATGAACGCGACATCGCCCATTGGCGCAACGTCCACATCGGCTTCATCTTCCAGTCCTTCAACCTGATTCCCGTGCTCTCCGCGCTCGAAAACGTCGAGCTGCCGCTGAACCTCACCGCGCTCAAGAAACAGGAACGCCGCGAACACGCCAGGAACGCGCTGGAACTGGTCGGCCTCGGCGACCGCCTCCACAACCTCCCGCGCCAGCTCTCCGGCGGCCAGGAACAGCGCGTCGCCATCGCCCGCGCCATCGTCACCGACCCCGACCTCATCCTCGCCGACGAGCCTACCGGAAACCTGGACGCCGCCTCCGCGCAGGAGGTCCTGAACATGCTGTCGCGGCTCAACAAGGAATTCGGCAAAACCATCGTGATGGTCACCCATGACCCCCACGCCGCCCGCTTCGCCTCCAAGATCCGCTACCTGGAGAAGGGCGAACTGCTTCCCGACGGCCGCACCCCCGCCGATTGGAACCTCCCGGCGGCCGAGGCTACATCGGGTTAAATTCGCCGGCGGCCCGATACGCCTCCACGAATCGCCCATCTTTCTTCAGCGCGCGAGCCTTCAGGCCCGCCTTCGTCTTCTCCAGATCGGCCGGATTCCACTCCGGCCGGTACCGGCGGATCGCCGGTTCAAACTGGCTCACGTGCGCCGTGATCGCCTCCAGCTTGCGATCGATCTCCCCGTCGATGTTCACCCAGTAATTGGCGTCCTTGCCGGTGTAGTAGAAGTACATCATCGGGACTCGCCACGGTTCCAGTCCCAGGTGGGTTCGGTGATTGGGAAAATACAGGTGCCACTCGGCCGCGCGGATCGCGTCCGCCGAGTTGTTGGCCGCCATCCGGTGGTCGGTCTTGTGCCAGCGAACGTACTCTCCGCCTGGATCGGGCAGCAGCACCGCGTCCGGCCGGTACTTGCGGATCAGCAACGTCGCCTGCTCGGCCAGTTCCCGAGGCGGAACGTACTCCAGCATTCCGTCGTGATGACCCATCCAGATCAGGTTCTCCTTGGGGATGCCCATCACGCGCGCCGCCTGCTCCTGCTCGCCCTTGCGGATGCGGGCCAGCCGCTCGCTGGTCATCTCCAGGTCCGCCGATCCCTTGTCGTCGTTGGTGTATATCGCCAGGATCACGCGATTCTGGTTCTTCACCAGAATTGACAGCGTGCCCGCGCAGCAGAACGCGTCGTCGTCCGGATGCGGCGTGAACAGAAGCACCGTTTTTCCCCGCATCTCCTCCAATCGCGGCGATTGCCCCCACAGCAGAGGCGTCAGCATCAGCAGCAGCGGAAGGCGGATCGGCATCGCTCTGGATTATCACACGCTCCAGAGGATACGATAGGACCGTGGCCGTCGTACTGCTCGCGCTGCTGGTGATCTTCGCGATTGTTGCCATTGTCGCGATCGCCGCGCCCCCCAATCGGTGGGTGGATCGGTTCCTCGGCGACAAGGACAAGAAGTAGCCTACTCGAACAGGCTGAGCTGTCCCTCCGGCCATTGCTCGGGCCGGTAGTCCATCGCCTGCGTCAACCCGTGCCGCTCCCGGATCTCGCGGATGCGCTCCCGGATCCGCTCCGGATACGCACCCTTCAGGTACGCCGTTTCGCGATACGCCGTCTCGTACTTTTGCGCCAGCGCCGGAAATCGCTCTTTCAGAAACGGCAGGAAGATCTGCCGCGAGCACGATTTCAGAAACAGAATGTTGCCGCCAAACGACGTCGCCCCCGCCGCCGCCGCCGCCCGCGCCACGGCGTCCAGGCTGCGCTCGCTGTCATTGATCATCGGCAGCACCGGCGCGCAGAAAACGCAGACCTTCAACCCGCGCGACGCGAGCTTCTCCGCCGCCGCGATCCGCAGCGACGGCCTGGGAGCGTACGGCTCCAGCGCCCGCGCCAGCCCCTCATCCATCGTGGTGATCGTCACGTTGACCCGCAGTTCGTTCTTCCGCGCGATGTCCGCGAACAAGTCCGCGTCCCGGGCGATCAGGTCCGATTTCGAGATGATGCTGACCCGGTAACCGCTCTCCTTCGCGAACGCCTCCAGGATGCCCCGCGTCACCCGGAATCGCCGTTCCGCCGGCTGATAAGGGTCGGTCGCCGTCCCGATCGCGATCCATTCCCCCAGCGGGATCCGCTTCAACTCCCGCGCGAACGCCCCCGCATTCCATTGCTTGGCGAAAATCCGCGTCTCGAAGCTCCGCCCGTCCCGCAGCTCCATGAACTCGTGCGTGTAGCGCGCATAGCAATAATGGCAGCCGAACTCGCAGCCGCGGTACGGATTGACCGTCCACCGGAAGGGCATCCGGTCCCCTCCCGAACAACGCCCGATGAAGCTTCGCGTTTCGATCTCGCGATATTCCACCCGGCGCTTCTCTTCAAGCGCACGGCTCCCCGCGGCCATCTTGGCGATACCGATCAGGCGCGGCGCATGGGCGTCGGGAAACAACATGGGCGAAGAAACAGTTTCGCCGTTTCTTCGCCCACTTGTCAACAGCAGTCGAATACTGCGTCTCTAGCCGGGATAACTGCCGTTGATATAGCTCTCCAAATGGCGGATAGTTTGCTCCTGTGATTCGATCAGCCAGGTCACCAGGTCCCCGATGGAAACGACGCCCGCGATCTGCTCCCCCTCCAGCACGGCCAGATGCCGGATGCGGTGGCTGCTCATCAGGCGCATGCATTGACTCACGGGCGTGCCCGGGGTCACCGTGATCACCGGGGAGCTCATGATCTCGCCCACCCGCGTCTCGCGCGACGACTTGCCTTTCAGAATCACTTTGCGCGCGTAATCCCGCTCCGAAACAATTCCGGCGAGTTTCCCGTTCGCCAGCACCAGCAGGGCCCCCACCTGCTTATCCGACATCCTCGCGACCGCTTCGTATACCGAATCATCCTGCCCAACCGAGTAAACAGCGCCGGACTTGCGCTGCAGAATGGACCGGAGCGAATCGTCCATTCGGGTGGAACCCGTTCTTGAGATGGCAGCAGCCGACATGACAGGGACCTCCAATGCCCGCCGTAAAACGTCAGCCCGATCATGTACCGGCGCGCGGCCGGTGTCAATCCCCTTCAGACGATAATGGAATAATGTCCGAACAGACCTTCAATGAGCCGCGTCTGGCGCTGAACCGCGTTTACACCCGGCGCGGCGACGCCGGCGAGACCAGCCTGGTGGGTGGCCAGCGCGTCCGGAAGGACTCCTCCCGCATCGACTGCTATGGCGCCGTTGACGAGTTAAATGCCTTCATCGGATTGGCCTGCGTGTCCTGCGACGAGCTGCGCGCAACTCACCCGGGGCTTGAAAAGCTGCGGGCCATTCTTCTCCGCGTCCAGCACGAGTTGTTCAATCTCGGCTCCATCCTCGCCACCCTGCCCGAGGATGTCCACCCCAAGCAGCCCCGCGTCACCGAAGCCGAAGTGAGGCAACTGGAGCGGGAAATTGACGACATGAATGCCCCGCTCGCGCCCCTGCGCAGTTTCGTTCTCCCCGGAGGCCTGCGCCTGAACGCGGAACTGCATGCGGGACGCACCATCTGCCGCCGCGCGGAGCGTCTCCTCGTCTCCCTGGCCGCCGCCGAGCCCGTTCCGCCGGAAGCGGTGCAATACTTGAACCGCCTCAGCGACGCCCTCTTTGTCTGGAGCCGCTGGGTCAACCACACCGCCGGAGCCCCCGAGGTTCTGTGGGAGCCTAACCAGGCGGCGTCCGCTCGCAAGGAATAGCCTCAGAATCGGAAGGCCGGCGCTGGGCCGGCCTCCGGTCACTCAGGTGCTCATTGTGGAAAACAGTCTTCAGGCCGCCTTTCGAACCGGCGGTCCCACCCGCAAGCGATACTCCGACAACGGTTTTGGCTTGGGCGCGGGCGGCGCGACCTCGCGCGAAGGCCCATGGAAGTAATCGTCCAGCGGGAACAGCGGATACGGCTCCAGTTCCCGGAAAACGCGGCCCAGCTTCTGCTGGATCCGGTACACCGCGTGGAAAAACCGGCCCCGGTCCATGCCCAGTTGCCGGCAGCACAGCTTCCAATCGGCTCCCAGCAGGAAATGAGCCCGGAACAGCCGGTGCTCCGTTTCCGTCAGCGATCGTTTGGAAACCAGGCAGAAATCCGCGATGAATTCCTCGTTTTTTCGCCCCCAATTGTAGCGGCGGCGGCCTTTCGAATCCGCCTCCAGACTGATGCGGCTCAACGACCGCTCCTGGCTGATCAGGCGCCGGAACCGGGCATGGCAGACCCGGAAAATTGTCCGCAGAACGCAGGAACAGGGAGCCGGTTCGCCGCTGCCGTC
>JAIEPW010000095.1 GCA_019748195.1 Bryobacteraceae bacterium | reverse complement strand
CTGACGGATCTGCTCGCGGCCGTTCGAATCGAGCCAGCGCTCCAGACCTTGATGGAGGAATGTCAGGGGATCGCCCTGCGACGACCCCCAGTCCTCGCCAGAGAGAACGCTCGCCTCCAACAGATTCAGTGCCAACTGCGCCGCCGCCCGCTCTCCCTGGATGATTCGGTACTCTGCAGGAATAGGTTTTCCGTCGCCGAACTCCAGCCTTGGAATTGTGAAACCCGCCCCGGGCGGCATCAGAGCGGATGGAGCCAACCGGGCGGAGCGGCGAGGCGTGCTCGCCGCCGGTCGCTCAGTGACGCGTGGAGTGCGGCGTGCAGCAGGGAGGATGCGATTTGCCAGTCGGGGCATGCGACGAACCTCGCTAAGGCTGGATTCAGCGACGTCTGTTGACCTTCGGCGAGTTGCAGAAGATCTCGGCGCGCGTCTTGATCCGCGAAGACCTGATGGAGACTCTCAGGCGTAGCTCGCTTCGACCGGCGCATGGATTACCCCTTGCTACCGATGGCGCGCTCGAAGGTGTAGCGCATCTTGTCGCCGACGGCTTCCGGGCCGTTGACGACGGCGGTCGCCAACTCTGGATACTGTGCCGCGTACAGCGCTTTAACTTCGTCTACCGGCATGTTTGGGTTGGGATCCGGGAGCCGGATCCCGTTGAACTGGAACAGCCGGGTCATCTTGGTGATGGTGAGTGGCATGTGCTTCTAGGCTTGTAGGATTTCAGAGTTGTTGACATTCGTGTCACAGAACGTGACACAAAATCTCAGGGTTGTTGACACAGAGCGGAAGTGGTCCACTCGGAGTCAGTGACCTCGCCGCTGTTTTACTGCTGCCTGCATCGGCAGGGTTGTAGGATTGTGCCACCAACAGTGACACGACCGTAGGACATTGACAGGAATCGTGACACGAAATGTCATGATCACTGGTACAGGCGGGCGTTCAGCCCTTTGCCATCAACACCCGCCATGTCAGCTACTCTGGCATCCTACAAGGCTCCTTCCCTGGCGGCCTCGGCCACGGGGGCGTCGAAGAGGCTGAGCGTTTGTGCCGCGGGCGGTTCGGGCTTCACCTCCGCCTCCGCCGGCTTGGCGACCGGATCGGCCTTTCTGCCGCCGTTTCCGACCGTCTTCTGCTTCTTCTTGGCTTCTTCGCGAGCAAGCCGCTCGGCCTCTGCGAGTTCCTTCTCGATGGCCGAGAGATTCGAATGGAGTCCGACCTGGGCGGCCACGAATGAGGCGATCTGGGCCACGAGTTCGTTGTCGAGTGCGGTGGCGGTACCGCACGCCGATAACGGCGTGGTCAGCGCTTGGTTCTCCCCGTCCTTGAGCTGACGCGGGCAGATGTTGACCTGAAGGCGGTCGCCTTCCTCGATCTGCGAGATTGTGATGAGTACGGCCCGTTGCGCCAGCAAGGGCAGCAATTGCGTAAACAAACCGGGTGATTGAGATGTATCAGTCATGGATTCGCTCCTGATGGGGGCGACGAAACGCCCCCACTCTCAGGTCAAAATGGAACCGAGTCCGGGTCGCTCTCGCTCTGTGGAGCGGGCTTTCCTGGTCGGGGTGTCGCCGATGACTCATCCTTGCGAGAGGCGCCGAGGAAGGTGACCTTTTCCGCGATCACCTGCATGACGTGATGCTTCGTGCCCTCGCGGTCCTCGTACTCGCGCGTCTGAACGCGCCCTATCACGGCACAGGTCCGGCCGCGTTCAAGATAGGCCGCGCAATTTTCCGATAGGCCGTTGAAGGCGACCACCGGGAACCACGTTACCCGCTCGCGTTTCTCGCCGTTGTTCTTCCACTGTTCGTTCACGGCGACCGAGAACCGGCAATACGGCTGGTTGTTCTGGCCGTAGTTGAGTTCCGGGGCGGCGCCGACGTTGCCGACAATTGTGATCTGATTGACTCCGCTCATGGTGTTATTGCTCCTTTGTTCAGAAATGGCCGGGAACGCCCGGCCGCGTGGGTTGTTGGAAACGCCGGTGGGTTAGCAGCCGGCGCAGGAAGGGTCTGACTGCTCGCTGAGTTCAGCGATCGCGCTACGTGCCGCCTCGACCTGCGACAGCAGCCCCACTACGACTGCCCTCAGTTCCGCTGACAAAGTCCGGGAAAGGACTTCTTCCAGCGTGGCCTCGAAGCCCTCCGCGAGTGCGACCACGAACCCGGCGCTCATGCATCCTCCTCGTCGAACCGGAACTTCCGGCTGCCGGACTTCGTCAGCATCGTGTCGAGTTGGGAAGCCAGACCCTCCATGCCTGCCTGTACCCGAGCGCGGAGTTCGCCAGTCGATCGCAGGTCGTCGGTCTCGACACCCTGCAGGAGAGTCCGGGCCTGGTTCACGAGCCCCTGAAGCTCCGCATCATCGGTGACGTTGCGGAACTCGAAATTGGCCAGGAACTCCACCAGGTTCGAGACGGTCGTTTCCTTGAAACGCACGGGCTTCCCGTCGGCGCATACCTTCAGCCGCTCCGCCATGTGCTGAACGAGCCTCGCCATGGTCTCGCGCAGTACCTGCTGGATCTCCGACGACGCCTCGGCCATGCGTTGCGCCGCCTTCTCGCGTTCCTGTTGCCAGACTTCCTGGGAGATGCCCTTGAGCTGATCGGGAACGCCGAAGCTGACGTACTGCCACGAGAAACCGAACTCACCCTCGACGTCGCCCGCTGGCGGGTAGTCCGCCGGATTGTAGAGACCCCGCAAGCGCTTCGCCGCGTCCTGACACAGTGCCGGGTAGGCCGCGAGAAATGCCTTGACCAGTTCCTGCCGTTGATCGGCGAACTGGCGCAGCTTCTGCTCGACGGCTTCGATGGCGGCGATCGGCAGTAGGTGAATGCCGACCTCGAACGGTAGGCAGATGTTGTAGAGAAACCGCCGGATCTCCCCGTCGAACCGGCCAATCGCCTTCAGTTCGGCGGAATCGAGCAGGTGCTTCGAGACGCGTAGAAGATCCTTGTCGGCGTCAGCCTCGATTTGGGCAGTGGAAACCTTCCGGGTGTTGCCCATCGTCGAGAGGCGGACCTTGATGCAGACGGTCTTCCGGGCGAGATCGACGCCGGGATCGTGGATGGGTACGGCCGGGGGCGGAGTCGGCGGGTCTCCGCCCGCGCTGTTGCCGGTCGGCATAACGGGAACCGGCAGGGTGAGCACCGCGCCGGCAGACGCAAAGAGGCTGCCTTGTGTGGCCATAGAAGACTCCAGGTTGGAAATTGAAACGGGGATGGCTAACCAAGAACTGGCGAGCCGAGAACGGGGAAGCCGGTGATCTGGGTCAGGCCGGTATCGTCGATGTGGACTTCCACGGATTGTGCCGCGAAGTCAGCCATCGAGTAGCGGGCAGTGTACAGACGCAGCACCTGGTTGGTTGACGAGACCATCGGATGGTCACTGCGCCGCCCTACGTTGAAGCGGCCAAGCACGGCGAAATCCAGTTGACGTTGCATGGCGCGCCACAAGGCCTCAGGGAGTTCCCGCTCCGTGTAGCCCGAGAACAGCCCGGTGGTCATGCCGGGGTGCGCCGCCTTCAACCTGCGGAGCAGTACCAAAACCGCGGGTGCCTGCTCCATCGGATCGCCGCCGCTGATCGTGAGCCCTTCGACCTTGTTCTCGCGGCTCGCCTTTGCGAACCATTCGAGGATCTCCGAAACATCAAGCCGGGAGCCCCGTAGCGGATCGTGCGTCCCCGGGTTCCAGCAACCCGGGCAACCCAGTGAACACCCCTGGACCCAGATCACCGCTCGCGCGCCGGGGCCGTTCACCGCGCTGCTTTCCATTAAGGCATGAACGCGGAGGAACATGGCGGCTCACCCTCCCTTCCTGTTCCGAACCACCCGGTTCTCGTCGACGGAAGCGTGGTATTCACGCTTCTTCCGGTCTACGACCAGCTTGTCCTTGCCTCGCAGCGCTTCGGCCACATCGCCGCAGCCTTTGCCGTGAAACCCGTGGAGGTCGATGGAACTGTTGCCCTGTTCGTCGATTTCGACGGTGATGGTCTTCTCGCCCATATCAACCTCCTCAGCGGACCGCGAACCGGAGCTGCACCTTCTTGCCGGCAGGCGTCTCGACCACCTGCCGCCCGAGGAACCGGTAGCCCTTCGACTTCGCGACCGCCATCGTCTGGCGCTCCTTGTACGTCTGGGCGACACGTCCCAGCCAGGCGTCATTGAACCCGATGCCGCGGTCGTACTCGCTGATGAGCGCGCGGTAGATGCCGTTCGCGTCGCGGGCGAAGCCGATGTCGTTGCTTGCAGAATCGAGTTGCCGCCGTCGAATCACGATCTGCGCTTTCTCCGGCCGCTCGTCGCCAAGGTAGCCATGTAGGCTCAGTCCTTCGCGCGAGACGTCCGGGTTGTAGCCAAGATCCCTGAGGGCCTCGACGAGAAAACCTTCATCGGAAAGAACCGTACGCAGTTCTTCATACTTGCTCATGGCGATCCTCCATCAATCCCCAATTTCCCGGAACGAGCGCCTCCCAGATCCAACCGGCAGGGATTCGCTTTCGGCTGAGTACACACCGGGCTGGGACGCACTCAGGAATCGCCCGGAGGCCTGCCGCCGAAGTACCTCGATCTGGTCTGCGGCCGATCGCGAAACGGGCACGATGTATGCTGCTGACTCCCGCAGAGAGAGTTTCAGTCGCCACGCTTTCCGGCAGCACTCCTTGATCTCCGCGCCGGTCCAGCCATCGTCGTCCGGACGCTCACCGGTCAACTGCCAACGATCCTCGTAGATGTTCCAAATGGCCTCGCGCTCGTCAGCGGTTGGCAGGTCAAAGAAGAATGTGCCGAGCGTGAATCGCCTGCGCAGTTCGGGTGGGAGGCTCGTGATGGAGTTGCAAGTGGCGATCCAGAGGCTTCGGCCTTGCGAGATGGCATCGACCACTTGGAGCGCCGCCCGCAGCCGTTCACCCGAGCCGCCGACCAGCGAAGTCTGCATGGCCGCCAGGTCAAACGCCACCGTCGGAATTCCCGCCGTCGCGCCCGCGGCCTTTGCCACAGCGGATTTCGCCGCGCCGGGCGGCCCGATGAAGATCACACCGTCCGCTCCGCGGTCCTGCATCCAACTAAGCATCGTGCCGGTCATCTCGGTCTTCACGCCCGAAGTGTCCGTTCCACTGCCGGCGAAAGCCTTCTCGATCTCGTCCACGAAGACGATGACACGGGGCGCTTCCTCGCCGTGAATGACGGCGTCGAGGAAGCGTTTGATGTTTTCGCAGCCGCCGATCTGGTCGAACGTCTCCCCGCCTCGCCAAATGGTGAGTCCCGGTGTCTGCTCCACTGCCTGACGCTTGCGATCCCAGAGCTGGCCGAAGTCCAGACCGCTCTTCGAAAGCGACATGGCCAGCACCTGTTCCGCCGGGAACGCGGCCAAGCCGACGAGCGCATCGACCGCTTTCTCGACGGTCTCCTCGCTCGGGGCCGGAAGTTCGGCAGCCTCGAAGGTCTCCTGCACGAGTACGGCAAGTTCCTCGGCCGATGGCAGAGGCTCGTCGATCACCATGACGTCACTCTGGAGTTCCGGTGGCAAGGAGGCGCCGGGCGTCGAGATCAGCACGAGCATCTGGCCGTTTGCCTTGAAAACATCGCGCAGATTCCAGATTCCCTGAATCACGTCGATCTGTTCCCAGACGCGTTGCGGGTTCAGGAAGAAGAGGACAGCGTCCCTGGCGATCTTCTGCGCCGCCGCCAGGGAGTCTGCGGGGCCTAGAGGTCCGGCGTTCTCCCCGACCAGCCTGCCTACCGCTGCCTTACCAGGCTCGTTGCGGCCCGTCAGCCCATTGAGAATGTCCCAGATCACAACCGGGATTTCGCTTTTGCCGTTTAGGCTGGCCATGACTTGTGCCATGGCGCTGGCCGGGTCGGCCGTACGAACTGCAACGAGAGGGGTGCCCGCCCGCCGGGCTGCTTTGAACACACTACGGAACTCCTCAGTGGAACGAGACATGCGGGGGACTCCTGGAATGGGAAGTCGAATCAGACGAAGACGGCGGCCAGGTAGATGACCGCGTTAAAGAGGATGTGGGCGATGACCGGGGGAACCGTTGAACCGGAATCGAGCCGCAACCAGCCGTAGAGCAGGCCCGTACCGAAAATGGCTACGAGTTGGGGCCCGGTGATCCCCAACTTCGACGCGTGCGCCAAGGCGAAGAGCACCGCGACGCCTAATGCGGTCGCAGCACCAGGGCGAATCTTCAGGCGCGCGAGAAACGCGCCGATCACCCAGAAGAGGTAACCGCGAAAGATCAACTCCTCCACCAGGGGCCCGATCGTGATCGCCATCCAGACGTCCGTGAATATCGGACTGGCGCTCTTGTCATAGCCACCGAACAGCCACGCGACCAGGATGCCAGCTCCGGCGCCAGCGCCAGCCGCCCGGACCATTGAACGCCGGCTTGCGGGAACCCAATGGACGTACTCGAAGCCGTGGGAGTTCAGCTTTCCCCTGACACTCCACATCAGCCAGAGCAACCCGACTGTGATTGCGATTCCTGCAAAGTGCATCGACAAAACCGCTCTCCCGAATTGTCAGCCGACCCATCCGTCGGAGCGAGTGAGTTGCCCTATCGGATCCGGATGTGATGGCCCTTCACGAGCCGGGCGCCGGCGACTTCACTTCCGTTGACGATAGCGGCCCGGATCGCGCTGCCGTTGACCTGCCACCCTTCCTCGGCGAGTTGCGCCTCCAGCCTGCCCCTCAGCTCTCCTACGGGCAACTGGTAGATCAACTCCTGGATTTCGGTCTTCGTGAAGCCGATGGATCGCTCGAAGAAGCACTCGCCGATCTTGAGCGGATCGTCCACGACCAGTGAGGCCGCCGAGTTCGGCTGAAGCCCGATTGCCGCGCGGTCTCCTTCAAGCTTCTTCAACCCTCTGGAGAGCATGAAGTGCAGCAACATGTTCTTCAGGCGGCTGACCCGCCCTTCCGCAGACTTCCTCCGTGTGGAAAGCCGCTCCGCTTCGGCGCCGCAGATCGAGGCGATCGACTCCTGCCAGCGCAGGTAGCCGGCGATGCGGTCCACCTTGGACTGGAAGGCCTCGATGTACTCGTTGATCTCCTCGATGAGTTCCGCGAGAGGCTCTTGTCCATCGGCGGCTGCATCGGCGACCTGGTCCATCAGTTCGACGAGCCGCTCGTCGATGTCGAACAGCGAGCGAGGGTCGCGAACGGTCGATTGCTCAGGCATGAGTCACCTCCGCGGTGGTTTCAGAACAGGGAGAGTTGGACTGCCGGTCCCATCGCGGGCGTCGGCATCGGCATTTCGGGCTCCGGCGTTGAGCCGAGGTCAATGAGTGGCTCAATCATTGGCGTCGTGGCCTTTTCCTGTGGTGCCTGTTGCTGGAGAGATCGCCAAACCTCCGCCGCAGCCTCTCCCACCCCTTGCCGTGTGACCAGTTCGCGCGCCATCGTCGTGAGCACATCGTCGTCCTCGTCGATCGCCTGCAGCCCCTCGGCCTGGAGCTTGCCCTCCATGGCAAGCGACACCAGCAGCTTCTTGCCCATCAGGCGCAAACAGCTTTCCTGGGCCGTGCCTGCGTACGTCAGGAAGCCAACCCGCACCGGCCGCTTCTGTCCGATGCGCCAACTGCGTCGGCTGGCCTGGCGCAGAACGTAGGTCGAATACCCCGTCTCGTAGAAGAGGATTGTCGGAAACTCCAGGAGATCGAGGCCGGTTTGCACCAGCTTCGGATGACAGATGCAGACCTGCATCCCGTTTCGCAAGTGGCGTTCGTACCAGGCCTCGCGCTGTTCTGGCGGGGTGTCTGCGGTCAGGACTTCGGCGCGAACTCCCGCTTCACGCAGAATGCTCTGCAGGCGTCGTGTGACGTCCCTCTTCTGCGTGTACACGGCATAGATCTGTACCCGGCGCCCGTGCGCCAGCTCCCGTTGCACCTCTTCGAGCAGGCGCCGCTCCTTGGCGTAGTGGGCGGTCTCATCCAGATCAGGCGGATCCGCGATCACGAACCGCTCTCGCTCCCCGGACTCAGGATTGAGCGCATAGCCGTACAAGGTGCCAAGGCCGAACGGACGGTCCGGATAGAGCAGCAGAGCGTTCATTGCGGTGCTGATCACCGAAGCGTTCCCGTGGTGCTCTCGAAGGGCCTCCCGGATGTCGGACTCGAGATCCGAATACGCCTTCTTGAGATCCGCGTCCATCTCGACCGAGATCACCTCTTCCGTGTAGCTGGGCAGCGCGTCCGAAATGTCTTCGAGGGACACGAACGCCGCCATGTTCATGAGGTACTTCCCGAACAAGAGTGGTGACGCACCCGGCCGCCGCTTGACGGTCGTGCTTACGCGCGCCTTGGAGCAGGAGTTCTCGGACGCCTCAATTGTCGTGACCTTCTCCAGAACCCCGTAGGCTTCCGCAAATTGCCGCAACCCGCCTTCGCCGTGGTCGAAGCCGTCCTCGCGCATCGCGCGGGCATCGAGCCGGTACAGGATGTTGAACAACTCATCCGCGTACCCACCTAACAGCGTCCCGGTGAGGATGACCGTTCGCCCGCACGCCGCGGCCAACGTGCCCAAGGCATTGCCCTGCGCCGTCTCGCCCTTCAGTTCGTGGACCTCGTCGGCGATACCGTAGTCGAAGAAGCCCTTCAGGTATCGTCCGATGAATTCGATGGGCGCCATGCGCTGGATCTTCTGGTTGTCCGCCTGCCAGAGCGGGCTGAAGAACGGCCGCCGGTCCCGGTTTGTTTCTGGGATGACCACTTCGGAATGCTTCACCTTGCGGAAGTCGGCTCGCCTCAGTTGGTCGTCGCTGGTCATTACGGGACGACCGGTGTCGGGGTTGACGACATTGCCGAGGAACGGTCCGCTGCCCGCCGAGCGGATGACGTGCCGCCAGAAGTAGCCGAGCTTCGCCCGCTCTCGTGAAACAACGAAGACGCTCGGACCCGGAACCGTGGCCTGCCACCTCGCACGCGCGGAGCTGTGATTGCGGGCCAGACGGACCTCGCTCAGCGTCGTTCGAAGCCCCTCGCGCACGATCCTTCCATTCCGCAGCCGCACCTCATTCACGCCGCTGAATCCGTTGGAGCCGACGCCATTCCGGACGCCGTCGATGACGAAGACGCGCACGCCGGGAATCGTGAGGAAGCACTCCCTCGCCCACTTCTCGACCAACTGCGGTGGCACCATCGCCAGCGCCGTGAACGGCCGGCCCTCTGCGTGGGCGTGGACGCTGCCGAGCGAGATCAAGGTTTTGCCGGTGCCGCATTCGGCTACGGCCGCTGCGCAGCGCGCCTCGCGCCAGCGCTTGACGATACCCATGATCGCCAGCGCCTGGGCGGGAAACGGCCGCCGTTTCAGGTGCCGAAGTTCATCCGCGAGCGGGTCTTCCGGGGAGTGGAGCGGCGGGAACTGAGCGAGGACTCGGTTGCCCAACTCAGCACCATAGGTGCGGAGGTATGAAGAGATGTTTTCCAGGGACACGGGCTACCTCGCTTCGGTGGCATGCCGGCTGGCCTTACGCTGGCATCAGCCATGAACGAATCGCTTGAGCACACCGCGGACTACCAGAGACTGCTCGACGACATCAAGACTCGGATCCGGACCGCCCAGGTCCGGGCCGGATTAGCCGTCAACAGGGAACTCGTGTTGTTGTACTGGTCGATTGGCCGAGAGATCTTGACCCGCCAAGACCGGGAAGGTTGGGGCGCCAAAGTGATCGATTCGTTAGCGCGGGATCTGCACCAGTCGTTCCCCGAGATGAAGGGACTGTCGCCCCGTAACCTCAAGTACATGAGGGCCTTCGCCGAGGCGTGGCCGGAGGAGCCAATTGTGCAACAGGTTGTTGCACAAATTCCTTGGGGGCACAATGTCCGCCTGTTGGACTATGTGAAGTCGAGTGAGGAGCGCCTTTGGTATGCCCAGCAGACGATCGCGAACGGCTGGAGCCGGAACGTCTTAATACTTCAGATCGAATCAGGACTCCACCGCCGCCAGGGCAAGGCGATCTCGAACTTCGAGGCGGCACTGCCGAAGCCACAATCAGACCTGGCGCAGCAGCTCCTCAAGGACCCCTATAACTTCGACTTCCTCACGCTCGACAAGGACGCCCGCGAACGCGATATCGAACGCGGACTCCTCGATCACCTGCGGCAGTTTCTTCTGGAACTCGGTTCCGGCTTCGCGTTCGTCGGCAGTCAGGTTCCATTAGAAGTTGGCGGCGAGGACTATCGCCTCGACCTGCTCTTCTACCACCTCAAGCTCCGAGTTTTCATCGTCGCGGAGGTAAAGGCCGGCCCCTTCCGCCCGGACTATGTCGGCAAGATGAACTTCTACTTGTCCGCGGTCGATGATCTCCTGCGTCATCCCAACGATCAGCCGAGCATCGGCCTGATCCTTTGCCGTTCCAAGGAAGGCATTGTGGTGGAGTACGCACTCCGCGACATAGGGAAGCCAATGGGAATCGCAGAGTTCAGGCTAACCGAGAGTCTCCCCGATGTCTTGAAGTCCACGCTGCCATCCATCGAGGAACTGGAGTCTGAACTCGACGCGCGAACTCAGGATGACGGGACATCCCACGAACCTTCGTCCGGGACCTGAATCGATCCGCGCTTGAGACCCTGGCTCAGCACCCGAAGCATCCGCAACTTGGTCCCTTTCACGACAACCGGTGAGCAGTTCCACCCGAATACCGGTTCGATCAGGCGGCGGCGATCGAGTTCCTTGCGGAACCAATCCGCCCACTCCGGAAGCACTGGCATGCCAAACCGGACCGACAAGCGATGCAGCACGAAATCTGCCTGTTCATCGAATAGCACGGTGCGCCGGGCGTCCCCGTTCGCGCCGAGGGTCGTTTCCATCAACTCGCGCGACAGTAGGACGATATGCCGGACTGGCCGCTTCCGCTCGGGGATCTGCAGCGAAGAGCGGTAGATGGCGGGCTTCTCCCCCAAGCCACCAATGAACTCCTCACCGCCCACTGCGATCTGAAACCGGAGTCCTTCGAGCGCCGCCGCGACTGTGGCGCCGATCTCCTGATCTCCACCGAACGCGGAGACAAGATGGAGTTGTGCCGAAGCGTGCGGCTCGAGCGACCGCTCAGCACCAAGCCGATGCAGGTGAATCGAGACGTTCGTCACCGTATCCCGCGTCTGGCGCACGAACGTCAGCTTGCCCATTCGCAGATGTGCGTTCTTCATCGCGGCTGTCTCCGTTCTTGTTTGGGGCGGCCCGTTCCGACAGAAGCTCGATGCGCCCATCCGCGTAAAGCAACGTGAGCCGCTGTGAAAAGCGCTCCTTCTCGCGGACGACGGTCGTATCGGCGTGCTCCCCCTCCTCTTCGATCCGGTCCACAACCTTGACGCTCTCCCAGTACGCGACGTGCCGGTCCTCAGCCGATCCAAAGACGCCGTTCAGCAGCCCGCTCGTGCAGAGCAAGCCGACGTGCCCCTTGTGCAGCGGCGTCAGGGGCCGCCCGGAGAACTCGCTCTTCGGCGCGTGGGTGATGCGCTGAGCTTGCCGCCACGCCGGCGAGTTGTCGAGAAGGTCTTCGATGAGGTCGAGAGGCAACCCGCGGTACTCCAGTCGCGCCGGCGGCACCGGAGGCACGGCGTACTGCCGGTCCGGTTCATCCGGAAGCGGCGGGATTGCGTCGTAGGATCGGGTGAGTTGTTGGAGTTTCCAGTTGCCTTCGTTCACCGCGCGATCGGTCATGCGCTCCCGCTCCGGGCGAGACCGGCGCACCCCGAAGAGCACGACCTGCTTGTAGCTGACCGATTCGGGCGCGGTAAACCGGTAGATCGCCTTGTCCCGGAACTGGGTCGTGAGCGTGCCGCGACAGTCATAAACCCGGTCATAAGGCAGAACAAAGATGAGCACCCCGCCCGGCTTCAGCCATCGCGCCACGTGCTCCAGGAACAGCCGCTCCATCCGCTTGTTCTTGCCCTCGCCAATCTCGAAGTCGTAGGGCGGATTCAGATAGACTAACGAGAACGATTCCACCGGCGCATGCGTGTCGAACGCACTGCCCTGGATTACCTCGTCAAGGACGTCGCGCGCTTCAGCAGCCCGGTACGCGTCGAGTTCTATGCCATGCATGCGCGCACTGCTCCCAGCCGCCAGTGTCTTGAGCGCCGCGCCCGTGCCACTACAGGGGTCCAGGGCCTGGCACTGTTCCGCGGGGAACCTCACGAAGCTCCTCATTCGCTGCGCTTCGGGCTCAGGTAACGGATAGTAGCCGATCTTCAGCCTGCCTCGGATTCGCATCAATTCACCGCCTTGCCAGACACACACCTGCTTCATGGGTATGCAGAGACCGTCGCGGGTCTCTGGGCGAGCTACCAGATCGCCGACCCACGGCCGTGGCGATCTTCCTGTAACTCCACACGACTACAGCCGCGAGGGACTTCACGTATCCTTAAGTTCAGCGCGATGCTGCCAACTTCAAAGCCAATCAAATCGCTGCCTCAGAGGGAAGTGTGAGGTCCGTGTTCATGACAACCAAGGACAAACTCATTCGCGATATTGACACTCTCAAGGAGAGCATTCGCCTCGGGTTTCAGGCCAACAGCAATGGCGAACCTGGGGCGGCGGAGCATTTGAGGTGGTGCCTCGATGAACTCCGCGAACTCGTGAAACAGCTAGAGGCGGAAACTGAGAAATGAAACCTGTTCGTGAATCCTACCACTATGGACTTTGAGCCCAAATTGATTGATACCGTCCACTACCACCTGTGGACAGACGCTCTGCATCTGCGGGCGATTGCTCACCAGGCGAAGAATCGCTGGGATCGTGGAACGTACGTTCGCGCCGCACTCACCAACGCTTGGACAGTTTTGGAGATGGCCTGCAACGAAGCGTTCGGCGTTACAAACATCGGGTACTCATTCCGGAAGAACCTCGATCAAGCCGTTCATGGCCAGGGGTGTCCTGGACTTGACTGGTCGCAGGGACTTTGGAGGGAAGTCAGCGAGTTGTTGGCTCTCCGAAAGGAGTTTGTCCACCAGGGAATCTCGAACCGCAACCGGTTCCCCGAGGCCGCGGTCGCTGATCGTGCCATTGATGTATGTAGACGGGCCATAAAGGCAGCCTATGGCCATGTACCGCCGAAGACACATCCCCAATGGGTCGAAGATGATTCAGATCCAGGATTCGAGGAGATGAAGACGCTCGGTCACGGCCAAGTGATCAAACATGGGGCCGATCCGGCTCGCGCCGATACCGTCAGGACGGCCTACATTTACAAAGATCGTGAATATACGAGCGACTACTTCCCCGCAGGCACGGCCCACCAAGCGCTCCTGGATGACTTGGTCAAGCGGATGCAAGTTCCTGTCTCCGCCGTGCGCGCTTACCGTGGAGCAGAGCTGTTGGAAGAACGAGAGCTACTGATGCGGGGCAACTAAGGGCAGGCTCCCAAGCAGCACCTTCGATGTCTATTTGTTGGATCACCCCAATCGGAAGTCGACCGTCCCAGGCTGCCCACCCGTCCGGCCAGCGCTATGAAACGGTCATTGCTGATCCCACACGGTTCCGAAAGAACATCGTGTGGAAGCTGCGGATATGGGACCGTAGTTCCTGTTCCGCGCTTTTCATCTCGGGTTGGCGTTCGAGGAGAGTCACCAGTGATCGCTCGGTGAGTTCCGTGTGCCGGCCGGATTCGATGAGACCGTGGCAGATTGGGCATGCTGCCCAGTCGCCGACGCTTTCGCCGACGATGCCTTCGAAGACGTACGCCGCGAACGTGCGCGCAGGGTAAACCCAGGTCACGTTCGGGCTGGAGCAGAAATCACAAATGGACTTGGGCATGGGCTGCCTCCTTGAGCCTTGTGGAATTAGTTGGAGTGGCTACTCGAGACCGCGGTAGTCAGGCCTTCGCGGTTCTCGACGAACTCGACCGCCTGGTCGCGGTGCCGGTCCACCCAGCGCAACGTGTAGGACTGAAGTCCGCGCAACCAGCGCCGCTCGTCGCCCGAGTTCAGGTCGGCGAGTTCGTCGGGCGTGAAGCCCTTGTCGCCGGCCTGCCGGTCGCGCGAGCGTTCCATGTACTCGGCGAGTTCGCCGGTCCATCGCGCCATGGGCAGGTACAGCCACGCCGGGGTCAGCGCGAACGCGAGTTTGTCGGCCAGACAAAGCCGGCTGACCGGCAGTCCGGTTCGGCGGCACCAGTAACGGGAGTGGCGGAAGCACTCGCTTTCCCACTTCGGCCCGAAAAGGCGACCCATGATTCGGGCGCCGAGCACCACGTGCTTCTCGCCTTCCTCGCCGTCCATCTGCGTGCAAGTGATGTAGCCGATGTCATGAAGACCGAATGCCGCCCACAACCTCGGGTCCCACGGGAAGCCGTAGAGCTTGGTCCAACCCCAAGCCACAAAGAAAGGATGGAGCGCGAAGCAGTGCGCGCCGCCAAGCAAACTCTTGAGACCTACGCGCATGGCTGCCTCCTTGGAACTGCCTAACGAGTAGCGACTTCCTCTCACGCTTCCTCGGCGGTAACTCTCTGCGATCTCCCTGATGGCCGGCCGGTGGTGAACCGTTCGTACAAGGGCCACAGCAAGAGCGTGCCCGTAACTGCGCCGACGAGTGTGCCGAGTTCGTTCGCCCTCCCGGAAAGGACTGCGGTCAGGAACAGAAAGAGACAGATCTTGCGGCTGAGTTGTTGCATGGGTGACCTCTATGAAGCGGCGCTGATCGGTGCGAGCTTTTCGACCAACGCATGAGCATGCCGACAATTGATGCAGGTCACTCCCGCCGTGACCAGGCGAACCGCATCAACGTACCGCTCGGGTATCGGCCGGACTTCGCCGGACCGGCTGAAGAATTCCGGCGTGAGATTCTGCTGCCGGAGTTCAGGCGACAGTTGCCCATCGACGCCGCGATACAGAACCGAGGAGAGAACCGCCGGACGTTTCGATTCCTGCATCGTTCCAAGACGGTGCGCGACGATCAACAGTTGATAGGTCTGCTCGCATCGCGCCATCTCGACGGAAAGAAGTTCGTCGGCCACCGTTACGGCGTGCGCGCCGCTCGCGGTGATACGGTCCAATCGCTGGAGCCACGGCAAGCGGTCGCCGGTGATGGCGAAGAAGCCGATGTACCGGCCGACGTCTCTTGACGCACCACCACTCTCGACCGCGCGCAGCACCCAACGGGCCGTGCGCGCCTGACGTTCCGCAGTCACCCAGGTCTGACAGTAGATACCAGCGCCCTCGAGCCGCTTCAAGAACGGCTTCGCCAAGACGAGCCGTGGCGTGCGGGCATTCATTGGGACACCGCCTTGTACATCGCTGAAGGCGCGGGCGCGCCGAGTGCCGCGCGAATCAGTTCTTTCGTACATCCCGCCCAACAGAGGTACTTCCATGGCTCCTCGACAGAAATCGCCAGGTTGTCCCGCGAACGGTCGTGTCCGGAGGCGGCACATGACGGGCATTGAGTCACCCAGTTGCGGCCCACGCGCCGCCGCACTTCGACGTAGTCGAGGATTTGGAAGCATGGCCGGTCCGAAGCTGGCGGCCCAACGCGCACCGGTTCGGGTTCTGATTCCGCAGGAACCGCAGCAACCAGTTCGGCCAGTTGCGCTTCGCTGACGCGCCGCAGCGACCTCAGGTACTCCATCTGAGCGACCAAGTCGTACGCCGCTCCATAGAACCAGTACCGCTTGCCGGCGGCACGATGCACACCGAGCGGTCCGCGAATCGCGTTCCCGAATTGTCCGTCCGGCACGCGATCCTGCTTGGGAAACAGCTCGATGCCTTCGGTGTTGCCGGAACCCTTCACCTCCACCGAGAGTTTTCCCGCCAGGTGCCGGATGTAGATGCGCGCCTGTTTCGCCTGGACGGGCGACTCGAAGAGGATCCAGAGATGACCACCGCGCCGGCTTTGCTCCAGCGCAGCTTGAATGCCTGCCTGGCCCAGTTCGAACTGGAGTTTGAGCAGGTCTTCGAGCGCGCGGCGGTAGTCGGCGTCAATCGCCATCCACTTCACCCGCTGCGTCTGCGGGTTGATGGCGTACAGCCCCAGCGTGATTCGGCCTTCGAGGTGCCGTTGGATGTCCCACGTGGTAAGTTCGGCCTCGGCGCCGTTCTTCTTCGGGCGGTAGTAATAATGTCGGCCGCTCGCCGGGTGCGGCGTATCCGATTGGCGGACGTATGCGCGGCGATTTACGAACCACCGCGCATACTCTGTCGCCAATTCCGGCGTTGCACGAAGCAGGTCCGGCATAGCCTCTGTTTACTCCCGATCCTCGAAATGCCAAAGCCAGTTCGCCGCTTCAGTGCAGCGCCGCGATCTCCGAGGGGTTCTCGGCGAAACGGAGCAGACCAAACTCGCGGATCTTCTCGCGCATCTGGCAGACGCCGTACCCGCCGAAGACGCCGTCGGCGAGTTCGAGCAGCCAGAACTGGCCGCACTTGCGGTCGTAGACGTAGAACTCGCCGGAGTGATCGTCGCCCGGGGCCATCACGAACAACAGCACTCCGCGCGCGAACTCGACCCAGTGAGCGACCACGCCCTCGCCAAAGGTGAGGAAGCGGCCAACGATTTCAGCGATGTCGTGCTGCGGGCGGAGGTTCAGATCCTTGGTCGAAACCACCGAGCAGGCGATGACGGGATTCGGATTCATGGTTGATGTCCTTTCTTTTGCGAGCTTCAGGAGTGCGCAGGCGCAGAGACACTGCGCCCGCAGGTATCGGAGAGGTCGGGAGGAAGGGTGCCTTCGGAAGTGGGGACTACTGGAGGCGGGCTGTCGCGGCTTCGACTTCAGGGAGGTTCGCGTCGGTCAGATCCTTGAGTCCTTCGAGGGTCAAGGTGCCGACCGAAGCCTGTTCGATCACATCAGCCAGACGCTTGCGGGTGCGGTCCGCATGCTTGCGCGCGGCTTGGAGGAGCCTCCCGCGCGCTTCGGCGATTCGCCCGGATGCCGGACTCGTTGCAGCAGTGGGCGCCTTGGAGCGCGCCTGCTCTTCCACTCTCTCGACCAGAACGCGCAAGGTGTCGCGGTCCGGGATGTCGTCGATACTGTCGCTCGCCAGGTTCATTTCGCGACACAGGACGCTGTACGAAGCATCTCCGAGAGCAGCTCTGCCAGCCACGAGCCGTTCAATGCCGCGGCTGAGGTCCGTCAACTTGTCCATGACCAGCGTCAGCTTCGCGTAGCCGAGCCGCTTGAGGTCGGTCGTGCCGCCATACTTCTGTAGCGTCGATTGCGACAAGCTGAAGCCGACCTTGTCGCCCAGCGTCGCGATTACGGCCAGCGCTTCGTCGCGAACCAGGCCGTTCCGTGGCGCACCGTTGCCGGTGGATGACGTCTTTGGCGCCGGCGCCGGCGCGCGCTGTTGCGGCCGATGCGACGCCGGGAGCGCCCATTCCGGAAGACTGGGCGTGTAAGCGGGACGGTTCGACTGATCCAAATCCACCCATGTCTTGTCCAGGTCGTAGAGATACCGGCCCAGTCCGAAACACGCGCAGGCGCGCTTGAACGCTTGCGCTTCGGCGCGAGTCGCGGCGTTCTCGTCGTCGGCCCACTCCTCGCCGACGCCGGTGTGCGCACCCAGGCCATGAATCGTGACGCGCGAAACGACGACGACCTTGGCCGCTACCGCAGACTGGGATTTGTCGCTGGCCGTGCGCCGCTCGAAGTTCTGCGCCACCTGCACGTCGTAGTCGCGGGTCCATCCCCATTCACCAAACACGGAGTTCAGCCGATCCGTGTACGCACGCTGGTCAGCGTAAGCGATCAGTTGACCACGTTTCTGCGGACCGTGCTTCGTCTGAATCGTCGAAGTCGCCGTCACGCGCCACTTGATCTCCTCGGGATCGAACGGCTCAATGAGCCGCTGCTTGATCTCCTGGAAACGTTCCTTGTTCATTGTTGCGGTCTCTGTCAGTCCCGAAACCGGCGCGGTTATCGCCGGGGGAACTGTACCGGTTTGCTCTCCGGCAGCGCCGTTCACGTACGTCATTTGTCACTCGCTCCTTTCGTGGTTCTCTCTGCACTACGCGGTTTGCGTGCGCGATCCATGCATCACCTCTGGATCCACACACCGTTTCCTGCACAACCTCCTGCCGCTGGCGGCGCTACTTCTTCACTCCCAACGCCACACACACCCTCACAAACTGGCAACACTTGCGCGCGCGCCACCGCGCCCTGTCAACGGTCCAACCACCGGCACCACCCACAACTTCCTCTTCGTCCTTCCCCTCAGCACTCGATTCCTCTCAACCCCTGGCAACCACCCGGCACACCCGACACTTCATCCGCCCGCCACTCACTACCCCCAATCACGGCTTCGCTTATCACTGGACTCCCACCCATCCCTTCTTCCCTCGTCGCTTCCCTCCGACATGCTCGCCGCCGGTCTGCTCGGAGTTCTGACTGCTAAAACACGGGGATATCGGAAAACTGCCCCAAGCCGATCAACCTCTTACGCGGGATCGTGAAATGGCAATAGAGACGCATTCGGAGCGCAATCGAGGGGCAAACATAGCAGGGACCGCAGGCGGGAAGAGATCTTCAGGAGAGACATCTTGCCAGAGTGACCGTCTGGCCGGAGCGCAGATCCAATAGCCCAGCCGTTGCCGGCTGCGCACGAAACTCGTGGGTCAGCGCGGCGTAGATGCGTGGGCATTGACGCGGGGCAACGTCGCGTAGGAGCAGTTGAGATTTGCTGTCTGGCACCAGGTAGAGAAACCGCGCAAGCAGAGTTTCCTCGTTCAGTTGAGAAAAGATGCGCAGGTAGGCGTCGGCGGACTTCACGGTTCGCTCAAACTCCAGGGCTACGTCGGCCTGCACTTCGCCCAAGCGGAACGTCACCACCGCGTCGTACTCCTTCGCGAAGCGCAGACTTGCGACACGATTCTGTGCCCGAACTTCCGCCTCCGATTGCCAGGTCAGCACCACTCCCGCGCGGCGAAGCGCCAACTGAATCGTGAATAGCTGGACGTCATGCCACACTTGACTGCGCGCATTGCCGCCCTTCGAGCGGATTCGCCGTTCAACGATGGCGCCGTCGAAGCTCTGCAAATACAACTCTCCGGACTCACCCAATGACAAAGCCGGCTCCATCCCTTCGACTCGCCGAGACTCAAGGAAGCCGTGACGGACCAGCCGGCGCACCCTCCAGGCGAGCGAATTCCGCTCCGCCCTCGAGGTGGCATACGGATGAAGGCTGGAATGAAGCTGGTCGAACGTGACGTGTCCGGCCTCGTAGACAGTGCGCAGGATCGGCTTGTCCGCGGTTTCGGACATCACAATGGAGTCTTTCGAGTAGCGCAAGGATCACCTCTCGCGTACGTTCCAGCGGCCGATGCCACGATCGGTGAACTCAAAGATCGCCGATCCCGTTGGCCCTGCGAACCAGGCGAACGGCTTCACGAGGAGCAGGAGTTCCTGCTGCTGCTTGCTCTGTGACGCTGAAAGGACCAGGATGTTGTCCGGATCAAGGCCGTCCGGCGGCACAACGCCCACCAGTTGTTCGTTCACCGTGTGCAGGTGCCAATCCGCCAGTGCGCCCGAAGCTGCTGGGCAGGCGAGCCGGATGCTGCGGCCGGCAGAGGTCTGGGTGATGTCGCTGGTCACCCAGTTACGTCCGTGAATGTGGGACGGGTCCTGCAACAGCGGCTTCGCCTTCGGTCCGAAAACCAACTGGCCGAACAGCGTGGCGCAGGACCGGACGCGACAGCCGTCCCGGATACCGGTCGTGTTCCACACTCGGGTGCCGCCGTTCGGCAGGTCTTTCATCTGCCAGAGACTGCCCAACGAGTGCACTCGCACGATCACTTCGCACCCCGCTTGGGCGTCTTCTTGTCCCCGAGTTGCGATTCCGCGCGCTGAAGCCGGGCGACCAGTTCGGCGTTCGCGCCGTTCTGCCGCTCCTGGACCAGTGTTTCGAGTTGCCGGAGTCGCTGTTCGAGACCGGCCTGGAGCGCCTCCCGATCCTCCAGCGCCTTCTGCAATCGCATCGACTTCGCTTCTTCGGCCGTTAGTTTGTTCTTCAGGGTGAGCACTTCCTGACGCCAGGTGTCCTTAGGACTGGCGCCGGGCAGCCCCGACTCCTGGCTCTCGATGACGCGATTGCACTGCTCGATGTGCCGGTTGTAGAGCCCGATCGCCTCCAGTGCCCGATCCTCCGCGATGCGCTTCGCGTTGATCGCGTCGGCAAGACACTCCGCCGCGACCCACTTGATCTGCCGCATCTTGTCCCACCAAACCCAGCAAACGAGCAGCAGGAAGAGAATGATGCCCGTCTGGAGAGCGCTCCACCGGAAATAGGGATTGAGCACGGACTGCTCGGCCAGTTGCGCAAGTCGACGTTCAATCTCATCGCCCCAGCGGATCTGACGCGGGTTGAGAGCACGCAAGTAGAACTCGAAGATGGTCTCGCGCGACGACGCACGGTTGAGCGGCACCGGTCGATAGGGCTGATTCGGGTTGACGCCGACGGCGCCGGATCCGTTCTGTACCGGCTGGAGTGGCTGCGCGCTGCTCGCCTTAGCCGCCTTTTCATCCTGCCGCGGCGCTTGAGCCAGCACCGAAAGAGCACCCAGCGCGATCGCGAGGGTACAGCGATGGACAGTGGTCATAGCGTCCCCCGTCTCGGCATGGTGATCGTTGCCGCCAGCTTCTGATCCTTGAATCGCAGGTTTGCTCCCCGGACATCCGCTCGCGATGAACGGAGCTTCGGAAACATCGTGGGCTCGAAACACGGCACCCGGATGTCGCTCGGCGGCCGGACATGCAAACGGCCGTGCATCGTGCCCTGGATTGGATCGGTCATGAGGACCTCCATCTTTCCTTTCCCGAGGTTCTTGATGTGGTGGTCGAGCGCGCGGTATTCGAGTTGCTCGCGCTCGGTCGCGCCGATGGCTTTCTGAAACTGCTCAAATCCGAGGAAGTCTTTGCGCCAGAGCTGCTGTGTCCGCTTCTGCACGGGCACCTGAGAGGAAGCCTGCTTGAAGTACTTAGCCGTCTCCTCGTCGCGCGTCTGGAGGAGCATCGTGGTCCCCGGCGCCGATGAGACGTCCTGCTGAAACCCACGGCCCACCTGCAGGAGTTGCGGCAACGACTGCATCGAAAACAGGAATGCCGTGTTCGTGCCGCGCGCAGTGTTCAGAATCTGGGCAAAGTTCCGATACCCGAACGGCGCGAACTCATCCATCACCACCGAGAACAGCGGCTTGTTCGTGCGCCTGCGCTCGGACTCCGACTCGTACCGCTTGCCGACCACCAGTTGCAGATTCTGGAGGAGCATCTTCCCCAGCGCACGAACCGGCGCGGTGTTCTTGTTGATGTTCAGGCTCACGAACAGGATCAGTTCCTGGTCGATGACTTCGTTGATGGAGAGCAGGTTGTCGTATGGGCCGGTGATGACGCTCAACTCGTCGTCGAGGAACGTCATGCACTCATTCAGCAAACCCTGGATCTTCGGGACCCGATCCCGGTCGGAGAACGACTGGAAGAGATTCTTCGCGGACATTTCGAAGTTCAGCCGGCGTTGCGTGGAGATGCTTGAATCCCGCGCCATCTGATGCCGGGCCAGTGCGACCTGGTCCTCGATCACACTTTGATCGAGCGCCATCACCATCACGTCGTAGAAGTTGAAGGCGCGCCCGGTGTAGTGCAGGATGCGGACGATGTCGGCCAGGTAGTTCAACTGGTGCTTGGCGAAAAACTCGTCGTGGAGGTCGAACGACCCGAAGACCATAGAGACCTGCGCCATGTAGTTGTCGTCTTCGGACGAAAACGGGTTGTACTGGACCGAGTAATCGGGGCGCGACGGGTTCATCAGCCGAAGATCGTTGAGCCGGCCGGCCCGGTGGATGTAGGGCAGGAGCGAGTGGAAGAACTCGAGGTCTCCCTTGCCGTCGAAGATGACCATCGGGATCCGGTGCGCCTCGCCCGGCTGACCTACCTGCCGCATTAAGTCTTGCGTGATGATGTTGCGGAGCAACGTCGTCTTGCCGCTGCCGGTCTGACCGAGTACGAGAGCCTGCATCACGCGGGTCTCATCACTCCACCGCCAAGGCATTCCGTGCACGTCATACCCAAGAACTACGGAGTTCTCCTGCCATGCAGTCTCGACAATCCGGCGATCCGCGCGGACCGGAATCGTCGGCAACTGGTTTGGCCAGGAGTCCTCGCGCGCCTTCTTCGCGCGCGTCAGTTGGTAGACAGCCAGGAACAGACTGACGCCGCCAAGCAGAACCCAGAGGGTCAGCTCCACAATCTGGCGGTCATGCAGATGCCAGGCGTATTTGGCGATCACGGCCGCGACGAAATAGGCGCCGAGCAAGAGCAGCCAAAGAAGAAGCGCCGGGTTCTCCTCGATGAGCGAGGGCCGGTACTTGTAGTTGGGTGCAGGTTGCGCATCCATCTCCGTACCTCCCCTTCAACGCAAGTGAAAGTAGTAGACGATCAACGTCGCCAGCAGTCCCAACCCGCCCAAAGCGACGATCCACTTCTTCGGTTTTCGGCTCGCCTGTTGAAATGGGTTTCGCGGCTCCATTGCGACATCCCCGAGGAGATTTCGCAGACCCATGTGTTTGCGGTCGCGCAGAAGTCGCTCGAACTCCCGGCGAACTTCGCCCGGGGTCACAGACGAGCGGCGTTCATTCACCGGCTGGGCGGCCATGGGCAACCTCCCGAACCGCGCGATCCTTCCCAAGCACCAGGACCGCATCGACAGCCGACGTTGAATCAGGTGCGAACGCCACTCGCACGAGTTGCTCGCGTTTCTCAAACGCGCCGAGTCGGAACGCGATCCAGCCGGCGGCCTGCTTTCCGGCGGGAATTGCCTCTGGCTCCTCCCCCGCGACCACTTGAAGTTCCCCGGCAGCTCTGGTCTTGATCTCACGCAACGCCCGTTCGCTGAGTTGGCTGCCAGCCAACGGGATCAAAGAGAAGGATGATTTCACCGGATCGAGGTGGATCACCGCCGGCCGCGCGGGCCGGTAGGCCCGATTTCCGTGATTCAAAACCGCGTATCGGAGATAGCAGCGGTCCCCATCCCGGTAGAGATCGCGCAGTAGCACTTCGACCCTTCGGGTCCGGTCCCGCTCGCCGTACAGCAATACTGCCTGGGACTGCGTGAGCATCTCAGCGGGAAGTTGAGGCCCACGATCCACCGGCACGGTTTCCCTTGGCTGTGTGTTTGTCGAGACCAACTGCAGCGGCGGCTGATCGATGGCAAAGTGCATCTGTTCGACGCTCGGCGCGGGCACCAGTTCGTAGCTGTACCGGCCGGAAGCCGTCCAGATGAAGAGGTTTGTCCGGGCGTCTTCCTCCGCAGGCTTGACGAAGACCTTGTTCTCCCGCCGCTCGACCGTGAACGCATTCTGATTGCCGACCGCCACCATCGACACGGGCTCGTTCAGTTCGATCACCGTCAGGTGATCCCGCGCAGTTTCCACACGCACCACCCTCTTCGGGTCGGGCGTCTGGGTTTCGAGTTTCTGTGCATTGAGATCGCTGGCCGCGAACAGCACCAGCCAAAGGAAAGGTGCGGACGGCTTCATGGGGCCTCCCAGTGTTGAGCCCAAGCGGCCCGGGAGTCCGCGCGGCGTGCGCGGATCCCGGACCGGTCGGGGTTGGTTCACATGGGCTTGACAGGTGGAGCCACTTGCGGCAGTTGACGCGTCCCGGGAACCTCGAGCTTCCCATTGCGAATCTCACCAATTCCCGCGCTGCAAGGGAACGGATGGACCCACTGGACCCGGCCACCGTCGTAAACGACCTTCCCATCCGGCGTGAGGGCCATCAGGAACGTCATCTTCGAGTAGCTTTGCCCGTTGTCGCCCATGACGGTTTCGACGAGGAAGCAGCGGCCCTCCTCGTCCATTTCGACCATGCCTTCGCACACCTTCGGCGCCGCCAGTTGAACGGGCCGGCCTCCTGTACGCTCGACTATGGCCTTGAGCAGTTCGTTCGGGAACGCATAGAACGGCAACGCTCCCGAAGCCTGATCGTTCTTCGTGCCGCAGACGATCGTGTGAAGCGCCTGCAGCCAACCCATGCGGTTGTCGTCTTTTCGCGCCGCCCATGTCCTCACGAACCAGATCAGCGACCGGATTTCCTCCTGCCACTGCTGGTCGTACGAAGCGAGAGCCGCGCGCGCCTGGCAGAGCGTGTGCAGAAGCTTCGAACGGAGTTCCTTGTTGTCCTTGCCGGATTCGAAGGCCGCCTCAGCTTCCTGAACGCCTGCAATCAGCACCTTCTTCTTCTCGATGCCAGCCTGGATCGTCAGCGCCCAGGCCCGATTCACCCGTCTGCATTCATCGACCATTTCCTGGGAGAACTCATATCCCTGGACGAGGCCGCGAAACTGCGAGACGGGCATCCGGTTCGAGAAGAAGTCGGTCAGTTCTTTGCGGACCAGGTTGTACATTCCGCCGATTCGATCGGTTGCGGGACCTTCGACGCGTTCCGGCAGATCCTTGAGGGACCGGAGCCGTTTCGCCCGAAGCCATTGCGCCGCCGGGGTCTGCTTGATCTGCTCCCGGATTGCGCGGATCTTGTCCTGGTCTGGCGTAACGCCATGCTTCAGTTGATCCAAGGCGAGTTGAAGCTGCTCGACCAGTTCGCGATGGCAGTCATCCCGGCCGGCCGCGAGGCACTGGGTCATCAGATCGGTAATCGTGCCGATCTGATTTCCCATCGCACCCACAGCCACCTGCGGAAGATTCCACCACGGGGACCGAGCCTTCTTCGCCTTGGTTTTCTCGACCGAACCATTGCCCTTGTACTGGAAGCGATGCTCCACAAACCGCGGGAAGCGATCGCCCTCCACCACGCAGACAAAGTCGAAGTCGTAGTCGCCGCCGTTCTTCGCCGCCGTCCTCGAATGAAGGAGAAACGTGCCTTCGAGTTCGAGTTGCTCCGAAGTGACTCTCGCCGCCAACGGTTCCGCATCCGGACAGCCTTGGCGAGTGAGCTCGTTCGCGAGCAGTTGACGCGTTTCCGTCGGCGGGATCTTGGTGTACGGCAACAGGTCCTCCTTCATGCGCACGGGATACCGGACAACCAACCCCCGGTTGGTGGCCAGGGCGTTGATCGAGCGGTCCTGCGGCATCCAGTCGGAACCTGAGTACACCTGTCCGTTGTGCAGCAGCAGATAGCCGTCATCCGCGAGTGCGAACGCCGGCATCTCAAACCCACCCGCTGTGCACACCTTGAACGCCCAACGAGCCAGAATCCGCTCCAACTGGTTGTTGACCCAGGGATGCTGAATCAGAAAGCCAGTCGGATCCGCCTTGAGAACGCCTTCCAGAACGGTCCGCTCCACCGATGTCGCTTCATCGTCTTCAGCGGGCATCTCGTCCACCAGCGGGCGCTGGGTTTCCGAGATTCCGAGAAGCTCGAAGAGCCCCGTGTAGTCGCGGTATTCCAGGAGGTCTTTCAACTTGGCGGTCTGGGCGAGGGCGTGCGGCTTGATTTCGAGCTCGAACGAATCTTCCGGTGCGTGCTGGACGACCGTGTAGCTCGACTCGAAAGCCAGTGGCCGCGAGTATTCACGAATCCCAAGGATCATCTCTCCGGCGAACGTGCGTGCTTCACCGGTGAGCCAGGCGAGTAGTTTGGACGGACCCTTGTATTCGGGCTTGACGGAAGAGACGGGCAGGATCACGTCGGTGTCGAGGGCATCGGCCACCTCGTCCGTCATGATCTTGAACGATCCCTTCGCTTGCGTTTGGGCGAACGCGAGACGGAACTGGTAGAAGCGGTTCTCGGGCAGGCCCAACTTGTCGAAGATCGACTTGCGCAGCCAACCGCGGCAATCGTTCGTTCCCAGTTCGTGATCCGGCACCACGGTGACACGGCCATCTGGAATCTGCATCCGCACCATGCAGGGCGAGACCAGAATTCCGAAGTACGTGACCGCGGCTTGCGGCCAGTCGGAGAAGCGCGCCGCCAGAGGACGCTCGTAACGCGCGTCCACGGCGTAATACTTCCCGTTCTTGGCCGACCCGGATGCGCCGATGAGCCGGTACTCCGTGCCGTCGAGGGCGAATCGCGAAAGGGTGCTTTCCACCTTCGCGCGTTCCACCTGGTCGAGCGGTTCGGGAGTCACAGAGACGGACGCCACCTTGATCCCCGGACAGAGGGCTTCGAGCAGCGTGTTGTTCAACTGCGCTTGTGGGCTCAGGTTCGGCATCTTGCGTTCGATCTTGCCTTCCTTGGTGACCATCAGGCTGAGGACCTTCAGGCCGGAATTCGTTGTGACGGGTTCGGGGCTGGTCATGAGTTCTCCTTGAAAACGGTCGTGGGATGGGACAACAGACCGTTCATGAGGGAGTCCTCACGTGCGCAGTACCCGGGCTGGGTCCTTCGCGGGCCTGCTGCCGAAACACTCGTGTTTCGGGTCAGGCCTCCGCGAATGGAAGCCGCCCTATTCCGTTGTGTTGCCTGTCGCGATACGGCTGGACAGGTTGCTCTCGGAACCGGTGAGGGTTGCGAAAGCGGATTCCCACATAAGGTGTGGGTGCCTTCTACTCAACTTGCGTTGGCAGTAGAAACCCGTTTGGCTGAGCTGACCGGCTCCTTTTCGAGCCGGACCTCATTGCCCTCAATCCTCTCCGTCACCCGGTACTCGTGGACGAAGTACACGCGGCTGTCGTTCTTGAACGCGATCACGAGCCCCTCCGGCTCGCTCACAACCTCTTGCTCCAGCGCAGGTTTGCCATCGTCGCCGGCGGGTCGGCCGACGAAATAGCGGACCAACTGATCACCCGGCTCCGCCCGCCGCCGACGGTTTCCACGGCGGGCAGATGCTTTTGAGCCAGTGCGCTTTGCTGAAGCCGGCTTTGGCGATTGGTAGTTCGGATGCATCTCGTTACGATCGTATGGAGACTCGCTTCCATTCGTCTTCAAACGACACCTCCTTCCACCCGACCTCTGCCGGCACAAAACACCTCCCCTCGCCGTCCAGCCGCAAGTACCTCCGCGTTTCGATGTGCTTGTAGTGCTCGAGTCCACCCTGCCAGAACTTCCACATAAACTCGGCACAGTCTGGCGGCCTCAAATGGCGCTCCAATGGAGCCCAGTTCGGCGGCGATGGTTCGATGGGCGCTGGCTGCATCGACCTGCAGGATACGGCCAAAGGTCGCATCGACGAAGCGACTTCAGTGCGATAGAGTCGTTCTAGTTCAACGTTTCGCCTGCCCCGTGAGCGACCAATGACGCCCCGGCTCAGTGGATCAGTAAATGCGCCATCAAAGAGACGCTCTTGCCATCGCCAGACAGTTCGAAACACCTACCCAAGTGTGCTTTGACTGTGCAGACGTACAATCAGTCGACACCTCGCCTGCGAACGCCGCTAAAATGGGCGAAAGTAGTAGCTTGCTCAACCTTTTGAGGAGTTTCGATGGGGATACTCAAGAACTCGCACGAAGCGGGCCCCGCCGCCCTAGGTTATCTTTTTCAGTGCCGCTACGCACTGCTTGAAGGGCTGCGCGCCGTCCGTGCGACGCCACAGTTATCGATCTCGTTGGAGAAGTTTGACGATGTCGCTTTCGAGGCGAATGGAGAACCAACGGCCCTCATCCAGACGAAGCACCATCTCAATCGGGTCGGCGACTTGTCGGATGCAAGCGTGGACCTCTGGAAGTCAATCGCGATCTGGCTCGACAGAGTGGCGGAGGACATTGAGGCGCCTTTCCGGATGAAGTTCATGCTGTTGACGACGGCCCATGCCCCCGACAAGTCGGCTGTTTCAATGCTGCGCGTGCGCGATAGGGATGTCGAGGCTGCCGACAAGATACTCCTAACCTTCGCCAAGACCTCGAAGAACAAGACGATTGCAAAGACCTGCGAAGAGTACGTGAGATTGTCGGAACACATCCGTGTCAGCATGCTGCGTTCCGTCACCATCCTGGACGGATCGCCGAACATCATTGATGTGCGCGAGGAGATCGAAGGCGAACTGCACCATGCGGCAACCCGCGACCATATTGACAAGCTGGCGGAGCGGCTCGAAGGCTGGTGGTTCGGCACGGTGATACGGGCGCTGAGCCGCACGCCGCACGCCGCCATACCCGTTTTGGCTATAGAACAGCGAGTCGACGAGTTGCGCGAAGAGTTCAAGCGAAGTGCCCTACCTGTTGATTACAGGGCGGCCGTCCCGGCGCAAGAAGTCATCGCCGAGATGGATAAGCGCCCCTTCGTCCAGCAACTCCGCAAGATCGAGATTGGAACTCCCCGAATCGAGTATGCGATCCGCGATTACTACCGCGCTTCTGAACAGCGGTCGCGCTGGGCGCGGGAGGAACTCCTCATTGATGGAGAAATCGAGCACTACGAGCGCGAATTAACCGAGGCCTGGGAGCCCCGCCATGCGGCCATCGTTGAATACGCCGGGGCGCGCACCTCGCAAGACAAGGTTGCCCTCGGCCAGTCGCTGTTCAAATGGGCTGAGCAGGATGCAAATTTCCCTCTGCGGACGGTGCGGGAGCGTTTCCTCACGCACGGAAGTTACCACATCCTCGCAAACCGATACACCGTCGGCTGGCACCCCGATTTCAAGGAACAAAAGCCGCCCAAGGCGGAGGAAGACTGATCAATCAATGCAGGCTTGGTCCCAACGCGCAGTTGAAGAAGCCAATCTGTTCAATCCTGCCTTCTGCGCGGTTCTCCTCGCGAAAGCGTCGGAGGAATTCGCGAAGAAAGCGCAGCAGCCGTTCCCCTTTGCCTTGGCATTTCTCGTCCTGCCGATCGTTCTTCACCGCGGCACGCGACAAGCTCTCCCCGGCAGCACGCTAACGTCGCTCCTGCCGTGGGTACAGGAGAACCGGGAGCAGCTCGTGAAC
This sequence comes from Bryobacteraceae bacterium, assembly GCA_019748195.1. Lineage (GTDB taxonomy): Bacteria > Acidobacteriota > Terriglobia > Bryobacterales > Bryobacteraceae > JAIEPW01. The sequence goes on along the minus strand of JAIEPW010000095.1, from coordinate 18,825 downwards.
TTCGCCGGACGGGTGCAATCGCTCCGGCAGATCACGCAGGAAGCGATACTGTTCGGGTTGCAGCACGAGACCCTCGCGATTGCCGGCACTGGGGGCATTGCGGCAGGCGCGCGCAGATTGACGCCGACCGAAAAGAGAACCGGGCTTTTCACTGCTGAAGCGCGCGAATGCGTCGACAGAGCCGGCTTCACCGGGCGCTGGTTCGCAGCCGCAGGCCTTCCGGCAACGATCTATTCAGCATGGGGAATAGCGCCATGAGCCTTCAAATTGCCAAGATCATTCTTTACAGCCGCAACGGCGAGACACGCGAGCTGGCATTCAATCCCGGACGCTTCAACGTCCTGACCGGCGCTTCCAAGACCGGAAAGTCGGCTATCATCGACATCGTCGACTATTGCACGGGCCGCAGCGAATGCAATGTGGCGGACGGCGTTATTAGACGCTACGTCGGCTGGTACGCGGTTCTTTTCCAGCTCAATGGTTCGCAAGTCTTCGTCGCGCGCCGCAATCCCGCTGTGGGTGACAAGACAAGCCCGGATGTCTGCCTCATCCGGGGCAAGGACATCGCAACGCCGCCCGTCGAGAAGCTGACGAAGAACATCACCGTGGACGCGCTCGAAACACTCATGGGTGCCTCCATCGGCATCAGCGAAAACGAGCACCGGCCGACGCTTCCGACGCGAGATTCGCTGGAGGCGAATTTCCGTCACGCGCTGCTCTTCTCCTTCCAGGACCAGAACGACATCGACAGCAAGCAGCGGCTGTTTCACAGACAAGGCGAGGACTTCATCGGTCAGGCGATCAAGGACACGCTGCCGTATTTCCTCGGCGCCATCGACGAGGACCGCCTCTTGAAGCAAGCGCAACTCGATCAGGCCCGCCGGCAGCTTCGCCAACTAGAACGGCAGCTTCGGGATGCCGAGGCGATCGATAGCTCCAGCTTCCCGAGAGCCCAGGCGCTCCTAGACGAGGCGAAGCAAGTGGGCCTGGTCGACGAGAGGACCGTCGCCGCCACCTATGACGGCATCCTGGCGATACTGAGGCGCATCACAAGCGACGACCAGATTCAGGTGGAATCCGTGATGGCGGACGGCGAGGACATGCTCGCAAGCCTAAGGGCCGAACGCCAGGGGTTGCGCAACGAGCTCGAGCGCGTGAACGCGGAAGTTCGCTCGACGCGGACCTTTACCCATGAGACCAGCGGCTACGAGCGCGAAGCCAAAGAGCAACGCGCGCGCTTAAGCGCTATCGGGCTCGTGCGTTCGAATGGACATTCTGCTGCCGTTTGCCCGGTCTGCGACAGTCATCTGCAAACACCGGCTCCGACGGTCGCGCAAATCCAGCGTTCGCTCCGAGACCTTAGCCAAGAACTTGAAGCCGTCGAAGCCGAGAATCCCCGTCTGCAAACGCGGCTTGCCTCCCTTCTCGCGGAGGAGGCCAAGCTCCAGGAGCGCCTTCAGGACAACCAGTTCCGCATCAACGCGCGCATGCGCGAGAACGAGATACTTCGCGTCCAACAGGACGCCTTCATCATGCAGGCGCGCGCCATCGGAAAGATCAGTCTCTACGTAGAGACGGCAAGCACCGGCGATACGGGGTCGAGCCTGCGGAGACAAATAGAGGTCGCACAGGCGCGAGTGGACATGCTTGAGCGCGAACTCGATCCCGAAGCAGTCCGTGAGAAGCTCACCGCCTTTACGAACATGATTGGCCGCTACATGAACGAGTACTCCGACAAGCTCGACCTGGAGCACCGCGGCAGCCAGCTTCGTCTTGACCTCAGAAACCTGACCGTCGTGGCGGATACCCTCGACGGCCCAGTGTCCCTATTCCGCATGGGAAGCGCCGAGAACTGGGTGGGCTACCACGTCCTCGCGCACCTTGCCTTGCACAAGTGGTTCAGGCTTAAGAACAGGCCGGTCCCCGGATTCATCATGTTCGACCAGCCATCGCAGGCTCACTATCCTCCCGACCGCGATGTGGACGGGTCGCTCGATGTCCTCGCGGACGAGGACCAAACGGCTGTCTTCCAGCTTTTCAAGCTGATTGCCGATGCTGCAGCTGAACTCGCCCCGGACCTGCAAATCATCATCATGGATCATGCCGACCTGAAACACGACTGGTTCCAGAATGCCGTCGTAGAGCGCTGGCGCAGGGGCCAGAAACTGGTGCCGATGTCCTGGATCGAGCAAGCCTCATGACCCTGCGCCGTCGTCTCACATTCGTTGAAGGAAATGAACAATGCGGCTTAGTCGGGTAATCATCAAGAACTTCCGCAATTTCAAGTCTCTCGACGTGAGGCTCGGAGAACACGCCGTCGTGCTGGGCGAGAACAAAGTTGGCAAAACCAATTTCCTGTTCGCGCTGCGCCTGATCCTCGATCCGTCGCTCCCGGACACCATGCGCAAACTGCGGCTGGATGACTTTTGGGACGGCCTGCCGCGTCCGCTGACCCTAGAAGACGCGATCGAAGTCTCCGTCGAATTTCGGGGCTTCGAGAAGAACGAGAACCTGCTCGCGGTGCTCGCCGATCACCTGGTAAAGCCGGACCCCATGGTCGCGCGGATCACCTATCGTTACCAACCTGTTCAGGGACTTGAAGAAGCGCCCCGAAGCGAGTCGGACTATGAGTTTGTCATCTTCGGAGGAAACCGGCCCGATAATACCGTAGGATATGATCTGCGCCGGTGGATGCCGATGGACCTGTTTCCAGCCCTCCGCGACGCCGAAGCCGATCTAGCCCGCTGGGCGCGCTCCCCATTGCGTCCCTTACTGGATCGCGCCGCGAAATCGGTCGCCGCCGCCGCCCTGAAGACAATCGCCGGCGAGGTTCACAAGACCACATCGAAGATCGCGAAACTCCCCGAACTTGCGTCCGTCGTGGGCGCAGTCAATCAGCAGTTGACCGACATGGTGGGCGCTGTCCACGCCATCGAAACGGCGCTTGGTTTCGCGCCGACCGAGGCCGACAGGCTTCTTCGCGCCCTGCAACTGATGATCGACGGGGGCAAAAGGGGTGTCGCGGAGGCGAGCCTCGGCTCCGCCAACGTGCTCTATCTCGCCCTGAAGGAACTCGAACATAAGTATCTGGTCGAAGAGGGCGAGCGACAGCACACGTTCCTCGCCATCGAGGAGCCGGAAGCGCATCTCCACCCCCATCTGCAACGGCTGATCTACCGGAACTATCTTCGAATGCGGGACGAGGCCGAGGTGGAGCTCGAGCCCCGCAGCATCCTTCTGACCACGCACTCGCCAAACGTCGCGAGCGTGACGCCGTTGCCGAATGTCGTCGTCCTGCGCTGCATCCGGCACGAGAACCATACGGTCGGAAGATCCTTGAGAGGCATCAAGCTGGAGCCGTCCGACCTCGCAGACCTCGAACGCTATATCGACGTGACGCGCGGCGAGATCTTCTTTTCGAAAGGCGTCATTCTCGTCGAGGGCGACGCGGAGAAGTTCCTTCTCCCGACCCTCGCCAAACTCCACGATCCCGATCTCGACTTCGATTCGTTTGGCATCAGCGTCTGTTCCATCGGCGGCACGAATTTCGCGCCGTACATCCGCCTTCTCGGGCCAACGGGGCTGGGTATTCCTTTCGCGGTGCTGACGGACTATGACCCGAAAGGCGAGACCGCTAGCCAGGAAGACGACGATCCGGACGGTGAAGGGGTCACTTCCAGTTATGGCGAAAACCGCGTCATCAACCAGATCATGAAAGAAGTCATGACCGAGGAAAAATGGGATGAACTCGATGGTGACGACATTCTGGCGCAGGCCGAGGGGCATGGCGTATTCCTGAATACGTTCACGTTCGAGGTGGACCTTTTGAGGGAAAGCACCGAGGATCAGTTCTCAGCGGCGATCAAGCAACTGACCGGGAACAAGAAGATGCGCGCGCGCTTCGCAAAAGTGGCCGTCGACCCGGACGAACTCGATCCGGCGGTGTTCCTGAAGGACATCGAGTCCCTTGGAAAAGGCCGCGTCGCGCAGCGCCTGGCCTCCCTCCTTCTTGCTGAAGGAAACGATGTCTCGCCGCCCTATATCAGGTCCGCTTTGGATTACATGAAAGCGAAACTTGCATGAGCGCTGCCCCCTTTGTTGCAGCCGCGGGAGAGCTGAGAGACAATCCGGGCCAGTGGGCCGCTTACGAGTCCGAAGGAAACTGCGTGGTCCTCGCGGGCCCCGGTGCGGGAAAGACGAAAACGATCACGATAAAGATCGCGCGGCTCCTGTGCGAGAGCGTGAGCAAGCCGCAGCGGCTTGCCTGCATCACTTACAGCAATGCCTGCGTCGGAGAACTCAAGGCGAGGCTGCGCAAGCTTGGCCTCGCGGATGACGACAGGCTTGTGATATCGACGGTCCATTCGTTCTGCCTAACCGAACTCGTCCTGCCTTATGCCCGACTCGCGGGGGTGCGGGTACCCGATCCTTTGGTTGTAGCGTCGCCATCCCAGTCCACTGATGTCTTTCGGAAGGCCTACGCCAAGGTGCATGGCGGCCAACCTCCGAAATGGTACCGTACAGAGTTCGACAAGCTCCGCCGCACAGTCCTGGACCGCGGCGGCAAGAAGTGGAAACACTGGCCGCTGAAGGAAACGAAAGTCGTCGAAACTTACGAGGCCATGCTGTTCGACGGTGGCCTCATCGACTTCGACGGTCTTGTCCTCGCGGGCCTTGAGCTGGTCGAGAAGCATGAATGGGTCCGCGATTGCATCAGGGCCAAGTTCCCGGTCATGGTCATTGACGAATATCAGGACCTTGGCGTGCCGCTGCACAGGATGGTCGTCACCCTGATGGATGATGCGGGCATCCGCATCATCGCAGTCGGCGACCCCGACCAGTCCATCTACGGCTTCACCGGGGCGAAGCCGGCCTTGCTGCGGAAGCTCTCCGAAATACCCGGCGTCGAGGCTATTGGGCTGAAGCTGAACTATCGTTGCGCCGACCAGATCATCACCGCATCGCGGGCGCTGCTGCCGGAACCGCAGGACTTTGAATCGCACGACGGGCGGCAAGGTGAAATCCTGATCCACAAGCTTGAGTGCGACGTGGGTGACCAAGCCGCCTATGCCCTGAGAAAGATCGTGCCCGGTTTACTTGAACAGAACTCCGGCTGGAAGTGTGGCGATATCGCCTTCCTCTACCGCTCGCTCAAGGAAGGAAGCGCCATCGCTGAAGCGGCAGATCACCTCGGGATACCATATTTCCGGCTGGACAACGGAGCTCCGGTCAAGCGCTCCCGCCTGACCGAATGGCTAACGGACGCGGCCAAGTGGTGCGCAGGAGGATGGAAATCGGGCACGGTGTCGTTGGGCCAATTGCTGAAAACCTGGAAGGCGATGCGACGGTCGCTGACGCGGGAGAAGGACGCCCTTCACGAAAGGGCACGGCTCATCTCGACCCTTTTTTCCTATCGCGACGGAGCAGTGCCGTTGGGCAAATGGCTCCTTGCGCTCAGTGATGCTGTCCTTCACGCCGCGTGCGAACAGGAACCCGGTCTGGCCGACGAAAAGGACAACCTGGCAGCTCTATTAGCCGCTGCTGATACAGGCGGCGCGCTCGGATCCTATTCAATCGAGACATTTGGAAACCAGGGGAGAAGCGCTGATCTAATCAACCTGATTACGCTGCACAGCTCGAAGGGGCTCGAATTCGAGGCCGTCATTATGGTCGGCCTGGAAGAGGGCGTCTTCCCGAGTAACTACGACAACACGGAAGAGAAACGCCAAGAAGCAAGTCGCTTGTTTTACGTTGGAGTGACGAGGGCGAAGCGTCTCGTCCATCTCACGTACGGGTTCAACGAGTCACCATTCATCACGGCGATCCAACTGGCAGTCCGATAACCAAATCTCGCAGTGATCGTTCTCAACACGGAGATTGGGCATTCTTGCGCTGGGTGGGAATTTCGGAGTAATCACGAACGCCAATTCGGGCACGCAGCGAACGTTCCTCGCTTCCAAGCCGACAGAAGCAGGTTCGCGTCGGTCCAGAGTCCCGGGTCCAACGTCCACTTCCGGCCCGGCAGGAGGTACACAGCTCGCACACAGGCGCGGCCGCAGATCGCGACCAAGAGGGTTTTGAGGGCGCAGCTGATGCCAGCCAGCTAGTCACGCTCTGACTCAGCCTAGGCTTGGCTTATCTTATCGGTCCAGCAAAGAACTGTTCTGGCTCAACCCTATATCGTGGTTCCCAATCATTTGCTGCTCCCAAAACTCTCCAACAAGAAGTCCTGACGGATGCTGTTGCGAGCGGCCAGAGTAGACCAAGCGGACCTGATAGCGGCAGACCATCTTTTCGGTCTGCTCGATTCGTTGGGTCGTCACTCGATGGATTTCCTTGGCAGCGAAGACCTGATAGGCCCACGGCATTCCGACGACAGGTTCGATGGACCGGATTTTGATGCTGGATGTGATGGACTCCGCCTTGATCTTGCCCAGAGTGTCGTCCTCCCGGAACTTGTTCATCGTGAAGGTGCGGAAGTTGACGGTCATCAGATTTAACGCGTCTGCGTACTGGCGTTCGACGTTCGCCGGGGTGTAGGTCAGGTAAGCGTTGAGGAACCTCCTCACGATGGCGCGGCCCTCCACGTCCGTCGGGGCAGTTCCGGTGTCGGAAGAGGACGCGCTCTGGGCCTGGACGGAGGGCACAAACGGAGCCCGGACATGCAGGGCGGTTCCCCCGACAACCGTTGCTTCTCCGGTTCCATCCACCCGGATTACCACCGGCGGTTGCAGTCGCACGTAGGCGAAGAGTCCAAGGGCAAGCAGCGCCAACAGGCCGCAGGTGAGGCCGAGCACGGCCATGCGATTGGCGTAGGCGCGTAGGGTGCCGTCCATCTCGTAGTATTTGGAGATCTGCTGCTTTTCCGGCAGCGTTGATCGATCCTTGCGTTGAAGGCCAAACATCACCTGTCGCCTCCTTTAGGCTGAACCTGAATTTCGAGTTGGAGTCACCGCTCTCGCCGCGAGCCCTCGACTTGCCTGAACCACTCGCTGGCCACCTTGAACGCCAAGCGCTGCCGCTGCGCCGGCAAGCCATCCAACCGCATGGGGGATGTTGACCGGCCGATGTTGGCCGATCGATCCCGTTGATTGCTGTGGACCCGACGGAGGGCCAGTTTGAGGTGTTGTGTTGCCACTAACGGACTGTCCCGAGCCGGAAGAAGGCGGCGGTGCCGGTGGCGCGCCGCTTGGCACCCCACTACCCATTCCCGCGCTCTCCGCCCCACTACCGGAAGACGCGGTGCGACCGAACCCTTCGGCGGCGCCGGATGCAGTTGCCACAGCCGCCTGCGCCATCGCCGCGGCGGTCCCGAGGACCGTCAACATGGTCGAGCCCAGGTCGCCCTCAACGATCCGCTTCGCCAAGAAGGGAATGAGCAGGATGCAGACGGAGAAAAGGATGCTCGCTGCTGCCAACAGGACTTCAGCTGTGGCGCCGGTCAGGAGACCACCAAGGTTGCCAGCGCCAGTGATTGCGGCCATGCTGTTGATGTTGAGGGTAATTGCCAGCCGACAGAACACACCATAGATCAGGCCCCAGGCGCCGAAGATCATGAAGTTGATCGCGTACCGACGGGCAAGCGAGCCGAGCCCCATTGTCGGCAGAAGCGCCAGAACAAGTGGGCCGGTCGTATAGAGGATCGTGCCGTAGAGCGCGTATAGGATTGTGAATATGGCGTAGGCGACCGGGTAGAGGATCGTTGCGATGAGCAGAAGTAACGCACTCAACAGCCCCGCAATACTGCCCGTGATCACGTTCAGGAAGGTTCCCGAGGACGCCGCAGCCACCAGTTCGGTCTTCCAATTGGTGAACACATCGTTTGGACCGGCACCGGCCATAGTGTGTGCAATCTGATTGAAGGCGCCCAGAACTGCCCGGACGACCGAGTCGTAGACCGCACCTCCGTTCAGGAAGAGCAGTCCCAAGGCCAAGTACTTGACGGCCGACACTCCGAGCGCACGGACATCGCCACCGCGCACCCACGCCTCGTAGGCCGAGAACAAGAGCGAAGCAAGGAGGATCCCATAGGCGACGGTGAGGATCGTGCTCATCAGGCCAGCCGAGTTGATCCCATTCAGGGCGGTATTGAACATCTGCTCAAACAAAAACACTGCCTTGACCTCCTACTTGTTCAGCTCCGTGAGCTTGTTCCGCGTCTCGCGCGCAAACCGCGCCGACTCCTTCATGCGGGCGCTTTGAGCGGCCAGTTCAATCGTCCGAATCCGCATTAACTCCGCCATTGCTTGTTGGGTATAGGCGTGCGAGCGAACGAGCCAAGCGCCCGCCTGTGCCCCGATCATCTCGGCGGTTCCCGGGGCGGTCGACTGCAAGGCGGTCATCATCTGCTCTGCTGCCGCGAGTTCCTGATCCGCGATCGCGTCGATGGCGATCGCTCGCTTCATGGCGGCCTGTGCGGCGGCATCCGAGCTGTCGATCAGGTCGCGTTGTGCCGGATGGGCCTCGGTCGCAGCGGGCAGCGGCGTGTAGACCGCAGAGAAATTCCCACCAACGGCGCCGATCTGCCCGGCATCGCGAGATAGAATCACGGCTTCGAGTTGCCGCGGGCTCGGCAGCGTCGCGCTTCGAACAATGACGTTCCAGATCCCGCGGATAGTCGCATAGATCCCCTGCACCTGTCCGACCAGGGCGCGCGCACGATCAATGGCCGCTTGGGGATAGATGACGTTCCTCTGGAAATCGAAGATCGCCCCCATGATCTGCTGCGCCGTGGTCATGATGGAGTTAATCTGCTGCAGGATCGGGCCGATCACGTTTCTGAGAGCGTTGTTGACGCTCGTCATGACGTTGTTCAGCGTGTTCAGGCCGCTCGTGACGAGGTTGATCAAACCGAACAGGAACCCGAACTGCGCGTTGGCCGGCTGCGGCGCAAAGAGCGAGAGGATCAACAACAACGCAAGGAGCCGCGTTCGGTTACGAAAGAGGATGTTCCAGAGTTGGGATAGTGCTGGCATTTGGCCCTCTACTTGTTCAGCTCCGTGACCTTCGTCCTCGATTCCCGTGTGAAGTTGGCGCCTCGCTTCAGGGTCATCGTGTCGTGAGCCAGTCGCGCGGCCTCCTGCCGGAGTTGCCCGGCAAGCATCTTTTGGATGTGCGCCTGGCTCTGGACTGCGGCGATGTAGGCGGCGGCTGCTGACATGGCAGCGGTTCCGGGGGCCATTCGCGTGGCTTCCTCTTCAATCGCTTCCGCAGCCCGCAGTGTCTGGTCGGCTGAGGCGTCCCCCATCTTCAACGTCATCAGCTGATCGATCGCCAAGGCGTCATCGACGTCGATCAGGTTTCGCTCTTGAGGGTGAACTTCCGCCGGCGCCGGCAGCGTGCCGAAGGTGCGCTGGAACTCCGAAACAAGTTGCGCGTGATCCCCGATTTGGCGATTCCGCATCACCGCCTCCAATCGGCTCGGGTTCGGCAACTGGGCGCTGTTCACGCCAACTGCGTACAGGTTGTTCAGCAGGCCCCGGAACGTCGCGATCAGGTTCGCGGCGAGACTGCGTGCACGATTGATTTCCGAGAGTGGCCAGACTACCTGCTCCCAGAGGTTGCGCAGTTGGTTGAGAAAGCCCTGAAGGGCCTGCGCGGCGGATTGGACACCTTGCAGCAACGGCCGCATGGTGTTGTGGATGAAGCCAAGGATACTGTTGGCAACCTGATTCACCAGGTTGAACGCTCCGGTGATTCCGACAAGGCTCAGTTGCGCATGCGCAGGCTGAGGCGCGACAATCGCCAGGGCTAGGACCATGGCCAAGCCAACGGCAAGGAGTTTCGTCAGGTGCCGCCAGTCAAACACGGTCGCCTCCTGTTGCCGGCAGTCCTATCAACCGCCGCTTGACGGCTGCAGCCATCTGAACGCTCCCCGAAAGCTCCTCCGGGAGTGGCTCTACATCGGCCAGTCCATTAGGGAACCGCTCGCCCAGTTCACGGTAGATCTCGATGAGGGTGCGGTCCCGATGCCGATCCTGACCGAGGAAGTACGCACGAAACGCGCGCTCCCTCGGGTAGGTCGTGGCAATCCAGTAGTCAATCGGAGTTGGCACCAGGCGAATAGTCTGCGTGGTCTCGGACTTCTCACCGAGCACAAGCAAGACTTCGGCGCTACGCCCCTTGCGCGGTGCCGCAAAGCGCTTGATCTCACTCAGCGCGACCTCGTTCAACGCAAGGTGCTCAACCAAAGGGCTGACGTCTCCGGGTTGTTGGCCGATGACCTTCACCGACGTGTTCCTCAGGATGCCGGCGCCATGTTCTTTCGGGCGCTGCTTGGTGCCGACGAAATCCTCCAATGTCTGCGAGATGCCCCAAACGCTCGCCCCTCGCTTCCTGGCCGTCCGGAAGAGTTGAACCACGCAGTCGGCAAGCACCGGCGATTCGAGCAGCGACCAGCACTCGTCCAGCACCGTGATGGACGGCTGGCCTGATCTCCCGGAAGCCCGCTCCGACATGGCCTGTGCGATCAGCATGCTCATCGCGGTCTCAAGCCGTGGGTCGGAGCTCAAGCCCTCGGTGTTGAAGAAAAGCCAGTTTGCGTCGGTTCGGATCGTCGTGTGCCGGTCAAAGAGCTTCGAGTAGACGCCCTTCTCGCCCGTCCATTGGCGAAGCGCCACCGAGGCCAGTAGGGCCAGTTCACGGATGTGCTCAATCCGCTCCTCGTCGGTCCAGGTCGAAAGCTCGTTTCGAAGATCCGTGTAGGTGGGTGTCTTGTTGTCGACTCGGACCGCCGCACGCTTGTAGACCCTCGCAATTGCCTCCGAAAGGATGTTGTCGAGGATGGAGGTATCGGACTGCCCAAGATCGCCGATCATGTGCCGGGTCAGATTCTTCAGAAACGCGATCTTGTCCTTCGTGGGTTGGATCTGGCCGGGTGGCAGGTCCCACGGGTTCAACGTCTCCGTTCCTTCCAGGTCAACCTCGATCACCCGGCCACCCATGACTTCCACCAAGGGCCGGTATGAGTCGCCTCGCTCCACGATGGAGATCAGCGGATTCGCGCGCGCCATCATCAACAGGAACACTTGCGCCATGAAGGTCTTCCCTCCTCCGGACTTCGCCATGAAGAGCATGTTGGCGTCGCCGACTGAAGGGTCATAGGGCGAGAACGGAATCAGTTGCCGGTACGGCGTTTCGAGCAGCATGAGCGGAGACTGCGGCGTGCCCTGCCAGGGCGTCTCAATGGGGAGCAGGTCCGCAGCGTGGAGAGTGAGGCAGCTCAGATCCCGCTTGTTCTCCTGGGCCATGCCCGGCAGTGTCCCGATGAGCAGCCGGCGTTGCGCGAGCGATTCAGGAATCGCCCTCGCGCCGTTCATTCGCGTGACGGCATGGATCACTCGCTGCCTCCGGTCGTTGAGCGTTCGCTGAGCCTCGTCGAGGTCAGCCCGGCTCACGATGGGCTTCGACGTTCGAACCGCGATCACGAGTGAGTAGTTACAGACCTTGAGCGATGACGAGATGACTGCCTGGAGAACCTCTTGAAGCTGGTTCTGCGCGACCTGCGCTTCGACGTTGATCTTGAACCCGCCGTTCGAGTCGCGTTGAGCGGCCTGCATGCGCCGGAGACGGCCCTTGAAGTGTTCGAGGATCTTCGCCTGGTCCGGGATTGTGACCTCAGCGCTGACGATGATGGGGAAGTCGAGCACCATCAATTCGCGCAGGATGCCGGGAAACGTACCGTCCGGGAGATCCTTCAGGCTCACGAGCGTGTAGAGGAGCCCGCCCACCTGGATGAAGTTCTCCTGCTCGTCCTCAATGCTGGTGTTGGCAACCTGGCTCCGGGCGCTTCGGTAGTGGAGTGCGTAGTCGGCTCGACGCATGGGACTCCGGTCCTCAGCCGCAGGGTTGAGGGCACGCTTGGCTTCCAGGAACATCTCGTCATCGGACAACCTGCGAACCTCCATCCCGGTGGAGACGAATGTCTGCTCAACGCCGGCCAGCAGGCTCCCGAACTCCGAGAGCAGGTCCTCATGCTCTCTCCGCGCACGATCGACGCATTTTTCGACCGACAAGCTGAACAGGTTGCGCTTCTTGCCTTGAAGGCGATCTGCCAGTTCATGGTGGATCTGAGGGTTCCAGACGAAGTAGGCGTGGAGTAGATGGCGCAGATAATGCCCTCGGCGTTCGTTCATGTCCCAGCGCTCCATCCGTTCGCGGTCAATTGCCTGGAGCACGGAGTTTTCGTTCCGATTCAACTGGGGATAGGCCCCGCGCACATCCCCGATGCCTTCTGCGATTTCAAATCGCATCTGAAGGCGCATGGAGCGTTCCGGCAGCGACCGGATGAGTGCTTCGAGCGCGTGCTTTGAGCGGTTCCGCATCTCGTCATCGTGGTAGAACCCGTTGATCCCGCCGAGTTCATAACCGGCGACGAGGCTCCCGTCCACCTGCACCATCACTCCGTCGAGGTACTCCCGCACCGGCAGCAACTCGCACAGCGCCGGCCGTCGCAGCGATTCTTCGTGTTTAGCCGCAGTGACTGGCATTGAATCCTCCTAGCGCAAGAACTCCGAATAGAACTCCCGGTCAGGTTCGAGTCCACAGTAGATGTGAGGCTTGGCGTGCCAGACCAGTAGATCGCGCAGATACCCGCGCGGCTTGCCGTACTTGAAGAGCATCAGCACCGGCACGGCGATCAGGGGAACGACGTATTGCAGCACGACCCCCAACGGGATGCCGTGCATTTCGCGATTCAGGAACCGCCCGAAGATGTTCATGAAGGCGGCCAACCCGATCACGATGAACAGGTCCTCGAATTCGAGGTAGAAGAACGTCACGCGTTGGTGCAGGTTTCGATGAACCGGTGTCACTTCGATTGCCATGGCCTCAACTCACGCCTCCCGTTCCCTGAGCGATGAAAAACTCGGCCAACCGCAGGACCCCCGACAGCCCGAAGCAGATCATGGCGGAGAAGATATGGCGCGCCCACGGTGCACCGGGGTAGATCCGAAAGCCCATACCACCGAAGTGCATCACCCCGATAACGATTTGCAGCACACCGTAGAGCGGCAGAAATACATTGGCGGACCAGTTGACCAGGCCCAACAGCGTGATCCAGATCGCGTCCGGATCGTTCCAAGCCCGCTGCAGAGCGAAGCGTTCGATCGCTCTCAGCAGGCCGGACACCATCAGGGCTGCGAAGCCTGCGTACATGGAGTACTGATGGGAGCCGCCGCGCGAGAACCGGAGCACGGAGACCACGAATAACAGGCCCGCGAGCGTCGGCATGATGACGTTGCCGAACCAGTTCGTCAGATTGGTGAGTCCGGTCAGGAAGTCCATGAGTTCTCTCGCGTGTCACATCATCCGGTTGATCAGAATCCAAAGCGCACTCACGGTTAGGAAGCCGCCCGCGCAGGCGACAAGCCGGAGGTATCCGGGCCGATTGAAAGCGAACTGGACGATAGCCCCACAGATCGCCAGTCCCGCCGCGATAGGCATGATGCGGCTCGCGAGGTATGTCCACATCGTCTCCAGGCCCAATGCGACGGAGAACCGGTTCCCGACCGGAGTCCAGGCATCGATGAGAGCATGCGTACTGGAAATGGCGAGCAGGAACATGGCGCTGAGCAGCGAGGGCAACGGCCCTGAGCCAGATGCGGTATCCAACACCGCCCTGACGACGAAGTACGCGGCGGCGACAGGTGCGATCCGCGCGACGATGAATGAGTTCACGAAGGTCGCGACTCCTTGCTGGATGTTGGCCAACCAGGGTGTGCCAATCGCGAAACCCGGAGGAAAGAAGACCGGTATGCCGAGAAACTGAAACCACGTCAGCGTCGGCTCCAGGCCAAGGAAGATCACCGCCCAGAGCATCCATTTCGAGAATCCGCCTCCAATCCAGAAGACCGTGCCTCCCTCTTTGCGCAATGCGATGCCGGCGTTCAAGAGGCAGATGAACGCCGCAGGTCCTGTCAGCAGCAGGAGCACTCGCATCACGTCGTAGAGAAGAGTTGGCATGGGATGTCCTCTTGCAGAAGCCGGGAGCGCCGGTCTGACTATCGCCCCCGGCCCCAGTCCGTACGCGGGCTAAGAAACACCTCCGCCGCCCTGCGCGATCCAGAACTCGAGCAGGCGGGTGACGCCCGACACAGCGAGACAACCGAGCGCCGTCACGACGTACCGCATGACGCCGCGCCCGGAGATGTAGGACACCAGTCCCCCGGCGAGCGCCAGGCCAGCGCCAACCGGAGCGATGACGTTTCCGATCCAGTTGACGAGGTTGAGGAACGCGCCTTCCGGCTGAGCACCGGTCTGACCTTGGACGGCGACGTTTGTCTGGGGCGCCGCGCCAAGGTTCTGGGCCAGCAAGACAGCGTGTGTGCTTGTGAGAAGCAGGAGAACGGCAGCCAGCAGCATTGCGGCCGAACGCCGGTCACCCAGGAGTCTAATCATTGAGGTTTACCTCCCAGATCTGAGATGGGCTCACGCGCAAGCATGAACTTGGGAGGCAGAATAAGGTGCGATTGCAGATTCCGGAAGCGAGTTGGTGGAATCCGGCTACCGGACGCGAGCGATGGCCTGCTCGACGTCCTTCTTTTCGATAGGCAGCAGCGCAGTCGCGTGTTCGGGAGTCCTGGCCAGTGCGAAGCGCTTGGCGGCTGTGACAACGGCGGTGATCTCGGCCGGGCTAAGCCCCAGCACCATTTCCACAAGCTTCGGAGTGGTGAGGTCGGAGGCCAACTGAGTGGGTCCGAAGTTCATCTCCAGGAGGCGACGGTACCCATCATTGTCCGGCAATCCGATCTCGATCTTCTCGCTGAACCGCCCGCCTCGCAGAATTCGAGGGTCGATCCGAGAAAGGTCATTGGTTGTCCCAATCAGGAAGACCTGATGCTCGGATCGAAGCTCGCTGACCTCGATAAGCGCCTGCTCCAACAACTGAACATCGTGGTGGCTTCCATAGCCGGAAGCCGATGGAAAAAGCGCGTCCATCTCGTCGAAGAACAGGATTGAGGGCGCGTGTTCCCGCGCCCGGGCGAAGACATCTGTGAGTCTTCTGACCGAACCGCCCACAGCGTCCGACAGGACATCGCTCGGCGTGATGGCGTAGAAGCTACGGTTCGCTTGGGAGGCGATCAGACGCGCCGCCAAGGTCTTGCCGGTTCCGGGTTGCCCAACGAGCACCAGGCCGGTCGGCGGAGGGACCCCGAGTTGCTGCGCAATTCCAGGCACGAGCAGCCGGAGAATCGCCTTGATATCGGAAAGCACCGGACCCGGAAGGACAACGTCATCCCAGCTCACGGATTCGACCTGAGGGCGATCCTTACCTCCGGACTCCTCGAGCGCCGCCAGAAGGTCCTCGTCCGTGACGGGACGTCCGCCGGCCTGCAGGATGGCTCGGTCAATCAGTGCACGTAACCGTGCAGGACTCCACCCCGGCGTCCGCCGCGCAATCTCCGCAATCGTCGGCGCAGCATGAGCACCTGTCTTCAGCATGCTCGTAAGGATGGCCTCGCGTTCTGCCCGGTTCGGGAGGTCGAGTCTCAACTTCAAGTCGAAGCGGCCGTCGCGAATGAGCGTCGGATCGAGTCCGTCGAGGCTGTTTGTCGCCGCCATGATCAGCAGGCCATCCAAGGATCGATAGCGGTCGATCGACTGCATAAGCTGCGTGGTGACCGCGTTGTATTCTCGCCCCCCACCGCCGGCATCGGTCCCGACACCTTGAGGCTGCTTTCTGCTGCCAATGGAATCGACTTCGTCTAGGAACAGCACGACTGGCCTCTTTTGGGCTGCCATCTCGAAGACCCGGCGGATTTCGCCTGCCGTGGAGCCGATCCCCATGCTTACCAGTTCGGGGCAGCGCACATGGTGAAAATTCGCGTTGAACTCCCCGGCTGTGGCTTCCGCCAAGAGGTTCTTGCCGGTTCCTTGAGGTCCGTAAAGCAACACGCCATTTCGAACAATTCCGTGGCCTCCTCGGCGAAAGCGATTCCCCGCCACGACGTCGATCTCCCGTTTGGCTTCCGATGATCCCCCCACATGCTCAAAGCGGACCTTTGGGATCCCGACACTGACCGTAACCGGCGAGGGAGGGACTACTTGGCTGGTTGCTACCCCTCGACTTCGTATCCGCAGTGACGACAGAGTCCACATCAGCAGGGCCGCCATTGCAGCGAACCAGAGAACAGCACTCCAGGGACGAATCTCGGGGATCACGCCAGCAATCGCGTCGAGAGCAGCCGATAGCACTGCGATAGCGGTCACAAAGGCTAAGGATCGGGCTGCCACCAGCACCAGCCTCGGGATCGGCTTAGGCAGTAGGAACAAAATGGCCCAACTCACGCCCAAAGCAACCGCGCTGTCGCGCCGATCCAGAACTCGGTAAAGGAAGTAGTATTCGGCAATTACGAGCCCCGTGCCGAACGAAGCTCGCCAGAGCCAGGAAGAGCGCTCGCTGGGAGTAGACGTACGGATCCGGCCGCGCAGGAACTCAGTCTCGTCCTCAAGCGCGTCCACACCACGGCGCAAGCGCTGGCCCACCCAGTACGCCAGCCCCCAATTCCCAGCTTCGGAGCCGACCGCTCGCGGCATGCGGAGTATTCCTTCCGAACACCCCCAGAATAGCCGCTTCGCCGGAAATCCTGAAATCGTTTGATCCTAGCTTACGGCTGAGGAGGTGGGGGAGGGTCCTGCCTCGGATTGCTCATCTGCAGCAAGCGGTTCATCTGCCGCATCTCATTGCGCAACTCGATCATCTCCGCCAGTTCTTGATCGGACAGCCCCATCCGACTCGCAGTCTGGGAGGTTGCTGCCGGTGTCTGGCGGTGATCGCCAGATGGTCCTGCACCCTGCGAACGTGAGGATCGACCACCTTCCGCCTCATGCAACACGAGATAGAACCTAGTGTTCGCCGGCACCGTCACGACGATGTTTTGCTGGTACGCCAGGCGCGCCATCTCCTGCTCGCCCGCCAACGCCACGTTTGAAGCAATCCGCTCGCGAAGGAGGATCGAGTTGTCAATACCGCCGGTGAGCCCCCTCCCGCCAACCGCAAAGGCCGCGATCGTGCCCACGCCTGTAAGCGCCCGCGTCAGGAAACGTTTGCCGTGGTTCTGACCCGACACCTCTCCTCGCAAAGCCTGGCGCTGCATGCCGAGAGCGGTCCCCGCAATCTCCTCAGCTTCGCCGTTCGGGAACTCCAGCGAATGGAACTTGAGCGTTACCCAACCCTGTGGTGTGGCACCTGTGAGTTCACCGTAAGCCCTCGTCCCAGCCGGTATCAGAATTTGGCCACTGTCTTCGTAGTTGTACTCGACGACCGCGATCACGGGAGTTTTGGCCGCGGAACTGACTCCGTGCTGAAGTCGTGCGATCAGCGCCGTCCCCTGCGGCAGATACCGCCCTTCCACGCGCCGGATCGCCGGTCGAACCTGTTGCGCCCCAGCCGTAACGGCCGTCTGCGAGCGCACAAAAACGAGTGAGGACTTCCCGAGCTGGGGGACTTCCTTCACGGGCGGAGCAACAGGCTGCGCAATCGCCGGCTTCTGCTGGCGGCTTTCATACTCCGAGATGGCCTGCTCCCAATTGGTCACATTGCTAGGCTGTCGAGGCGGCGCTATGTGCTGGCGGCGGTACGCCTCCATGAGTGCGGGATCGGAGAAGTTCGCCGATGCCAGATCCCTGGCGGGTGAAGGCAGTGCTTTGGTGGGACTGGCCGACGGCGGGTCAGGTGGCAGCGCCGCCCCACGATTCCTCATCGTTCCGAGCAGATCCCGTTCAGTCAATTCGTTCGGCTCCTCATTCGGCTGCTGGTTGACGCTCAATTGAGGAACCGCCGATCGTTGTGCGACCTCCGGACTTGCTGGGACCGATGGTGGTCTTCCTAGATTGGGACTCGTTCCTCGCGGCTTTCTTGAGCTGTCAGCGTCCGTAGTGAACAGCCCGACAAATAGAAACAGGCACGCCAGGCTCGCTCCAACAAGAATGACAAGCCCGCGTGTTCGCTCCGCCGACTTCAGGTCGCGGCTCTCCGGAACCGACCCAA
Organism: Bryobacteraceae bacterium; assembly: GCA_019748195.1. GTDB lineage: Bacteria > Acidobacteriota > Terriglobia > Bryobacterales > Bryobacteraceae > JAIEPW01. The sequence continues at coordinate 836 of JAIEPW010000095.1, read as the reverse complement.
AGCGGGCACGAATCCTGTCGAGCAGCGAGATCTTCTTCGCATTCTGATCGGATGGCTCGACTTCTGGAACCTCCAGCCCGGGAGATCCCGGATCGGCCGTCGTCTTGGATAGGTCGGCCGCGACATCCTCTTCGTGATCGCGCGGCGGGATAGGTTCATTGGCCATGAGAAGTTTCCTCTCGAGTTGCTGAAACACCAAATCCAATCGGTGCCAGAGCCGGCCGGTCCACCGCTCCGCTCTCGGCTACTTGCAGAAGCAAGCTTTCGTGCGACTGCTTGAACCCCGGCCGTGAAAACACCACCACGCCATCCACCCGCTCCCCAGGGCCGAGCCGCCGCCGCGACAATCGGAAGTCCTGCACCGGGAGTTGCTCGCTGGTCGTCCACCGGTCCTTCCGAATCACCGCGCCTTTCCGTGTCTTCCCGGCCAGTTGCACCTGCGGAGGCATGATCTCGATCGCGTTCGGTTGTGGATTGACGACCGAGAAGAGGACCATCACAGTGCGCCCTTGATCGATGACTTCGGAGACGCCGGCTCGAACTCGATCGCCTTCTCCAGTCACTGTTGGAGGCTTGCCTCCATACAGGGTGGGCAGTTGGGCGAGTTTCTGCCGGTTCAGGATTTCCTGAAGTGGGTCAAGGGCCTTCTCAGCATCGACAGCCTTCGGAATCGCGAGGCCAGAGACGGGTCTGAGAACGTCGGTTCTGGCGACCTCAGCCGAGGTTGGAAGCGATTCGCCCACGAGAAAACTGCCGGCTGGCTTGTAGACGAGCACGAAGTCCACCCTCTTCGGGCCGCTGGGATCCATCCGCAACAGGAAACTCAGTTGCCTGCC
>JAIEPW010000019.1 GCA_019748195.1 Bryobacteraceae bacterium | reverse complement strand
CTCAAGATGCTCTCGGCGGAGCCTGTCGGCGAGTACGCGATCCGCATCCAGTGGTCCGACGGCCACAACACCGGCATCTACTCCTGGGACGTGTTCCGCCGTATCTGCGACTGCGCCGAGTGCCGCTCCAAAAACGAAACCGCGAAGGCTGAGCCTCCGCGGTAACTTACAGCCGGTCTTTGGATTCCCTCAGCGAACCGTGACCGTCGCCGCCGCCGTCCGGCAGTTGTTGGTCTCGTTGGATTCCGGGACCGCGAATCCCGAATCCGCGCAGGCCCGCAACTGATAGGTCCCGGTCGCGGCAACCGCGGGAATCGTCAGGGTCGTGATTTGGGTGCTGCGCCCGCCGGCGGCGAGGTTCGCCTCGACATTCCGCGTCCCAAGAGTCACACGGGACCGGCCCGTAACCAGTTCGAACCGCACCGTGAAAGCCGAGTTCGCCACAATCGCGCCGTCATTATCGACGCTGTTGGAGACCGTGAACGAAGCGCCCCGGTTGATGGTCCCCGGCCCGTTCCCCAGCGCCGCCACGTTCAGTTCCGGCAGCGGCTTCGCGATGTTGTGCTCGCCGTAGACTTCCGACACCAGGTTGATGCTTTCCGGGTGGAACTCCCGCATGCCTTCCCAGAACTCATGGATGGACGTAGGATGGTTGTGGAACAGGTCGGCCGACGGATCGAAGCTCCGGATCACCTGCCACGTGTCGGCGAAGGTCATGTTCAGGCGATCCCGCCGCCCCGCGCCGTCGCCCAACTGATCGTCGTCTTCAGCATCCACAATGTCCCACAGAATGGCGGCGATGATGCCTTCGGTTTGCGCTTCCAGGCCCGGGAAGTCGAACGGACGCGCGTACGTGTCAACGTCGAAGAAGTTCAAGAGCGGGCTTACGCCGTAGCCGTCGGCTTCATTGTGCCGCTCGTGCAGCACCACACCGAAGAAGTTCGGCCAGCCCTCCGTCCAGGCGATGTCGCCGTTTTCGGGCCCGAAGATGCAGTGCCCCGGCGACGGATCGTCGCAGATGCCGTTGTCGTAGTCCGGCGCGGGGCTCTCCGCCAGCTTCACCAGGATGTGATGTCCGTACTCGTGGTACACCGTGAACTCGTCGTCGAAGGGAATGCCCGGAGACAGGAAAAGATCCGAGAAGAACCCGTTGTACCGCGAGCCGGAGGCCGTATCCAGCAGAACGTTCACCTTGGGCATTGTCTCGCCCTGCGTCGCCATGAACTGCTGCGCCCGCATGATCAGGTTGTGCGCCTGTACTGCGTCGGCGCGAGTGGTGATCAACAGCGTGTTGAAGCTCTGCGTTCCCGGCGCGACGTTGTTGCGCACCGCCGAGCTGAAAACGAAGTTGCCCGCGAACGCGTTATCCGGCTTCACCAGTACAACGCTGTTGTTCAGCACCAGCCGTACGCGGATGTCCGGTCCGTCGAAGAGATCGCCGCAGGTCCCGGTCAGGTCGAAGTTGCCGTCGTTGTCCGTCAGACCGCTGGCGCAGACCTCGTCCGGGAAGGGAGCGTCATTGCGGTTCACCATTTCCACCGTGCCGCGCCGAACGCCGCGGCGGACGCCCTTATCGTCCTCGAATGTGAATCGCCCGGTGGCCCGAACCGTCACCGCCGCCTTCTTGCGATCGCCCTTTAACGCTACCCGCTCCGGCAGCTCGCGTGGCTCGCCCGGTACAGCCGGTTCCAGGGACGCTTCCGGCTGGACGCCGTCAGCGGGGTTTCCCCGCAGCGCGACCGGCTTCGCGGTGGCCTCGTCCTTGCTCTCGATTTCTCGCAGCGAGGGCACGTGCTCCGGGAAGTTGCGCCCAAATCGCTCCATTCCCAGCTTCGCCCGCGTCTCATCAAACCCTGGGACCGACAGGGACGCTTCCAGCGGCGACGGCTGATCGCTCAGTGCGACCGCCCGGAACCGCAGTTCCACGCGCTGGCCGGCTTTCAATCCGCCGGTCCAGAACGTGCCGCCATCCAGAATCTGCCATTCGACGGCATTCGCCACGCGCATCTCCGCGTGCGGCAGATCGCGCCCGGCTTCGAAGACCGCCCAAATTGTTACCGGCTGACCCGCGCGCAGGGTATCGGCGCTGCCCAGGCTCATCCGTACCGGAGCGGCTATCTTTCCCGCCACGGGAACGGTCATCGCCAGGGCCGCAAGTAGCAGAGCGGCAGGCCTTTCGGTTGTCAGGTTCCGTTTTCTCATCTCACTTGTGTGCGCGGAAGTACCGTCGAAACTGGCTCATCTGCCCGATTTCTGGCGGTTCTGCGCGCTCTTTTGCTATCCTCCGGGCATGAGGACACTCGTCGCATTCCTGCTGGCCGCAACCCTCTCCCTAGCCGCCGACATCTCCGGTAAGTGGCGGTTCACCGTCGAATCCGAACTGGGCGTCTCCAACCCCGAGGCAACCTTCAAGCAGGACGGCGCCAAGCTCACCGGCGACTACAAGGGGCAAATCGGCGAATACAAGGTCACCGGAACGGTCCAGGGCGACACGGTGGAGTTCTCCTTCAAGGCCTCGCCCACGGGCGAGGAGATGGAAGTGAAATACTCCGGCGCTTTGGATCCATCCGGAAAGAAGATGAAGGGTAAGGTCGCGTTGGGAACGCTCGGATCCGGAACGTTTACGGCGGAGAAGCTGTAAGTGTTCGAATGGCTGGCCGACCCCGAAGCCTGGATCGCCCTGGGCACTCTTACCGCCCTTGAGATCGTTCTCGGCATCGATAACATTGTCTTCATTTCGATCCTGGCCGGGAAGCTGCCTCCGGATCAGCAGCCGCGCGCCCGCCAGCTCGGTCTGCTCGCGGCCCTGGGCTCACGGCTGGCTCTGCTGTTGAGCCTTTCCTGGATCATGGGCCTGACCGCGCCGCTGTTCACCGTTTTGAATCAGGAGATCTCCGGGCGGGACCTCATTCTGCTGGCCGGAGGCCTGTTCCTCATCGCCAAGGCGACCCGCGAGATCCATCACCGCGTGGAAGGCGCCGCCGAAACGACTCATGAGGCCAAGGCCGACACGTTTCGCGGCGTGATCTTCCAGATCATGCTCATCGACGTCGTCTTCTCGCTGGACAGCGTGATCACCGCGGTCGGCATGGCGAACCAGATCAGCATCATGGTGCTGGCCGTGGTGATTTCGGTGGGAATCATGATGCTCTCGGCGGGAACCATCAGCGCATTTGTGGGGCGGCATCCCACCGTGAAGATGCTCGCCCTCAGCTTCCTGCTGCTGATCGGCGTGGCGCTGCTGGGCGAAGGCCTGGCACTTCACATTCCGAAGGGCTACATCTACTTCGCCATGGCTTTCTCGCTCGGCGTCGAGGTGCTGAACATTCGCTCTCGCCGCCGCCAGCCGTTGCCGGAGGTTACAGTAGCCGGAAGTTAACCTCGATCGTCGCGGCCACCGGCACCGGGCGACCGTCCTTCAGGCCCGGCTTGAACTTCCACTTTTCCGCCGCTTCGATCGCCTTCTGATCCAGCCCCAACCCCAGCGAGCGCACTACACGCAGGTCGCGAGGCTGGCCCTTTTCATCCACCACCACGGACAGTACCACCACACCCTGCCACCTCGCCTTGCGAGCCTCTTCGGAGTACTCCGGCTCTACCTTCAGCAGCACTTGCGGAGCCGATACCCCCCCGCCAACGCGATATACACCGCCGCCGAACCCAGGGCCGCGTCCCAGACCGAAGCCCGGACCCGAGCCGGATCCCACGCCGCCGTAGCTGCCGGAGCCCATGCCGTTGCCGAAGCCCGTTCCGTTCGACGGCACCCCGAACTTGCTCAGCGGATCGCCGATATTGGCCGCGTTGATGTTCGGAACGTCGGGCGGCGCGACGATGGTCGGCTCCATCGGAAGCTTCGGATCGGGGTTGTGGATCACCGCCCGCGGCGGCGTAAACTGCTTGGTGGAAAGCTTGGGAAGCTTGCCTTTACTCGCGGCCAGGGGAGAACGATCCCCCCCACCTCCTCCTCCCCCTCCGGGTTGCCTGGCGGGTTTGGCGATGTACGGCGCCAGTTCGACCGCCGTCAGCATCACTCGCTCTTCCACCAGCGCCCTCACGTTCTCATTGGCGCCCAGCGCAAACGCCAGCACAACCGCCGCCCCGTGAATCGCCAGGCTGAGCACGCCGGAACGCTTCTCGTTGCCCCCGTACAGCCCCGCCAAGCTCTTCACTTCCACCGGCTTTGAGGTCACGTGCAACGGCGGCAACTTCGGCGGATTCACTGCATCCCGCAAGTTGCGCGGGAACGCCGCGAACCATGGCTGATGGGGCGGCAGCAAGTGCAGCTCGGGAACCGGCGGTGCGACGGGAAGCTGATCCAGGCGGGGCAGCGCCGACAATCGCTCCCGCGCGAACGAATCTGCCGCCCCGATCTCCTCCAGCCCAGCCCGGCACTCCGCGCACACCAGCAAATGCCTCCGGATCGCCTCCCGGTCCGGCGCTTCGCCGTCCAGGTATTCCTGTAACTCGCCTTCGGATCGGCAAAGAGACTTAACGGTTTCCATAGCGGGTTCGATACTCCTTCTCGAATGCTTTCTGGGCTCGGGCGATCAGAGTGCCGACAGAGGCCGGGTTCAGCTCCAGCGCGGTGGCGAGTTCGCGATAGGAGAGCCCGGCGGATCGGAGCAGTAGCAACTCCGCCTGCTCCGGATGCAGGCCCCGGAGCACCTCCCGCACCTGCTGCGCCCGTTCGCCCGCGATCAAGTCGTCCAACGGGGTCTGCCGGGTGGCCGATGCCGGAGCGGACAGCCGCTCATAGCGGTCCCGCCGCGACCCGGACCGGATCTCGTTCAACGCCGCCCGCGTCACCACCCGGTTGAGCCAGGCGCGGATTGCGCTCTCCTGAGTCAGATTCTGGCGCGCGAGCTTCCACACGGAATCCGCCGCCACCTCCTCCGCCTGAGCGCGTTCGCCTGTGATCCGCCACGCGATGCGAACCGCGTGCGGATACCAGCGGGCAAACAGTTCCTCGGAGTTCATTACCCCGCTCGCGGGCGTCAGGCTGCCGGTAATCAGATTGACTGAGTCCACGACTCTGGAACACCGCTCACTGCCCGTTTGTGACACCAAAGCAAACAAAAAGGCGGGTCTTTCGACCCGCCTTGTTGAGGAAACACGCTGCGTTCAGAACTTACAATAGCCGGAAGTTGACTTCGATGGTCGCGGCCACCGCCACGGGGCGGCCTTCCTTCATGCCGGGCTTGAACTTCCACTTCTCCACGGCTTCGATCGCCTTCTGATCCAGGCCCAACCCCAGCGAGCGCACCACACGCAGGTCGCGAGGCTGGCCCTTCTCGTCCACTACTACGGCCAGAACCACCACACCCTGCCACTTCGCCTTGCGAGCCTCTTCGGAGTACTCCGGCTCCACCTTCACCAGCAATTGCGGAGCCGACACGCCGCCGCCGATGCGATACACACCGCCGCCGAACCCGCCCCCGCGTCCCGGACCGAAGCCCGGACCCGAGCCGGATCCCACGCCGCCGTAGCTGCCGGAGCCGATGCCGTTGCCGAAGCCCGTTCCGTTCGACGGCACCCCGAACTTGCTCAGCGGATCGCCGATATTGGCCGCGTTGATGTTCGGAACGTCGGGTGGCGCGACGATGGTCGGCTCCATCGGAAGCTTCGGATCGGGGTTGTTGATCACCGCCTGCGGCGGCGTAAACTGCTTGGTGGAAAGCTTGGGAAGCTTGCCTTTGCTGGCAGGCAGCGGAGAACGATCGCCGCCGCCTCCTCCGCCCCCGGCCAGATCCTTGGCGGGCTTGGCGATGTACGGCGCCAGATCCGGCGCGATCAGCGTCACCTGCTCCTGCACTGCGTCCTGAACCGCTTTGTTCGTGCCGACCAGGAACAACAGACCGACCACACCGACGTGAATCGCCAGGCTCATCATGCCGGACGACGTCTCATTACCCTTATACAGCCCCCACATGCTCTTCAGTTCCACCGGCTTGGAAGTAACTTCCAGCGGCGGCAGCTTGGGAGGGTTGAACGTATCTTTCAGGTTCCGGACGAAATTTTGAAACCACGGCTCACGCGGGGGCAGCAGATGGGCCAGGTTCTCGGCGCCCGCGGCGTCGTCCTTCGATTCGTCATAAGTCCGCTGCAATAGCGGCTTCGAAGTCATCGGCGGGGGAGGCGTGGGCTGGAAGAACTCCTTCAGATTTCCGGTGAGCGTCTCCCACCGCGAGGGTTCTCTGACGAGTAGTTTGCTCAGGTGTTCATCGGCGACCGGATTCGGCACGGCCGGACTTGACACCGCCTCGGGCGGCAGCGAACTCCCCGTGTTGCGTTTTTCTTCTAAGTTCAAGAACGACACTGCCTTACACACCCCCTGGCAGGGCTACCATCACTCTACAGACGTCCGAACTCCCAAACGAGTTTCCAATTTTGGAAGTCCCGTATCTTCGCCCAGTCTAACATAGAGACGTAACAGCTTCGAGATCGGCTTCCGAAAATGGGAACTACCCGAAACGGCGTCAGGGGGAGCCCAGAAAGTGAGCCGTCTGCTCAAACATCTCCTGCACCACATCCGTCAGCTCATGTCCGGAATCGAACAGCCTCAACTCCACCCACGATCGAGACGCGGCAAATTCGATCGAGTCGGACACCGGCACCACGGGATCGTTACGCCCGTGGAAAAGCAATCCGGCTTGTAGGAACGGGGGATCGTCCTCGTAGGTCAACGCGTCGCGCAGGAGTTCGAAGCGCAGGTATCGCCGTTCGTTAAACCCGTAGTGAAAAACCGGCAACCGGTCGGTCCGCTCCCATTCCGCCACCGCTTGTGGCCCCAGACCTGCCTGCCACCGTCTGGGGAACCGCAGCGCGGGCGCCATCAGGACCACCTTGCGCACCTGATCGGGGCGCCGCGCCGCGAATAACGCCGCCAGATAGCCGCCCAGACTCGACCCGATCAACGCGACCTCGTCCTCTCCCGCCGCCTCCGCCACGCGCTTCAATTGCCCGGTGATAGTCAGCGTCTCGAAACTGCCGCCATCCAGCGCCGGGATCGACACCTCGCGCCCCAAAGCCTTGAAGCCGCGCCGGAAATACTGCGCCTTGCTGGAGAGCGGGCTCGAAGCAAACCCATGAAGATAAACGATTTTCATTCGAACTTGATCTCGCTGGACGCGGCGAAGAGCTTGAACTCCTGATAGCGGAAGTCGTTCTCCAACGTCACCTTCCCGTCGCGATACTCGCGGTGGAGCACGCGCGACGGCACCAGCAGTCCGTGCGGGCTCTGCTCGTATTCGATCACGGCTTCCTGCCGGACTTGCTCCTTGCCGATCGCCGGGGCGCCGCTCAAAGTGATTCGGAACGGACGATAATCCGACGGCCGCACCAGGATCTGCCCCTTTAACTCCAGCCCCACCGGGCGATCCGCCTTCGCGGCGTCGAACAGCGTCATCCCCGGAGAACCGTCGATTTGCCGGAAATCGAAGACGGCTTCCCCCGCGGTGATGCGCGCCGGCATGATTTCGAACTGGACCAGACGTGATTTCGAAAACAGCAGAATCACCTGGCCGAAGTCGCTGGCCGCGCCCCGCAAGCCGTGTTTCTCCAGTTCGCGAAGTTGCTTCCGCAACCGATCCTCGTTCTTGGCGGTCAGCATGTCCGCCAGACTGTCCACGGCTCGCCCACCGCCGGCCACCTTCTTGCCGTCTACCTCCACCACCTGCCGGATTTCATGGAAGCCGCCGTCCTGAAAGGACGCAAAGCCGTACTCCGACACCACTTGGCGCTGCTGCCACGTGGCTTCCAGCGGCCTGCGGGCGCTTTCGCCCATCCTGGGCCGGAATCGCGGAGGCCGCTTCAGCGAGCGGTGGCGAAGCGTCTCCCGCGCGATCAATCTCGGCGCTTTCTCCGCGAACTTCGCTGCTTCTTCGCCAAGCTTCGCCGCCAGCCGTTGGCTCGGCGTTTCCGCCGCCGCCAGAACCGCTGTTATGCAGAGTCCAAACGCCGCAATTCGCATCCAGTCAACAGGATTACATAGCTCGCGCTTGCGGATCGGGGGGTCGCGCGGCTAGAATCAATGAGTTTGAGGGCATGCCTTCAACGAAGGCAGGGAGGATTCATGTCGGTTGAGCAGAAGGTGAAGCAAATCATCGTCGAGCAGTTGGGCGTGGATGAAAGCCAGGTCGACAACACAGCCTCGTTCGTCGATGATCTCGGCGCCGATTCATTGGACATCGTCGAGCTGGTGATGGCATTTGAAGAGGCGTTCGAGCTTGACATCCCCGATGAGGATGCCGAGAAGATCACCACTGTCAAGGAAGCCATCGACTACATCGAGGCTAAGAAGAAGTAAGCTAAAGACAGCACCAGTTTTTCCCGCACGGAGAATCGTTTGTCCCGCAGAGTGGTCGTGACCGGTGTCGGTCTGCTTACTTCGGTTGGCTCCGGCACGCAAGAAGTTTGGAAAGCCCTCAAGAATGGCGAGAGTGGCATCGGGCCTATCACGCAATTCGACGCGGCCGCTTTCAGCACCCGCATCGCCGGGGAAGTAAAGAACTTCGACCCCACGCAGTTCATCGAGAAGAAGGAAATCAAGAAGATGGGCCGCTTCGTGCAGTATGCGATCGCGGCCGGCGACTTCGCGATGAAGCAGAGCGGCCTGGAGATTTCCGAGGCCGAGGCCGAGCGCGTCGGCGTTTACATCGGATCCGGAATCGGCGGCTTCGAGGTCATCGAACGCGAATACCGGACCCTGATCGAAAAAGGTCCGGACCGCATCTCGCCCTTCTTTATTCCGGCGACGATTATCAACCTCGCATCCGGGTGGGTTTCCATCCGCACCGGCGCCAAGGGGCCCAATTCGGCCACCGCGACCGCCTGCACCACCAGCGCGCACTCCATCGGCGATTCCATGAAGCTGATCCAGCGGGATGTCGCCGATGTAATGATCTGCGGGGGTACCGAAGGCGCGATCACGCCGATGGGCATCGGCGGATTTGCCGCGATGCGCGCTCTCAGCCAGCGCAACGACGAACCGCACCGCGCCAGCCGCCCCTGGGATAAGGATCGCGACGGATTCGTCGTCGGCGAAGGCGCCGGCATCCTGGTGCTGGAGGAACTGGAGCACGCCCGGAAGCGCGGCGCGAACATTCTGGCCGAACTCGTCGGCTACGGAATGAGCGGTGACGCGTTCCACATCACCGCGCCGTCCGAGGACGGGGACGGCGCCTACCGAGTGATGCGCAACGCCCTGTCCGATGCCGGAATCAGCGCCGACAAAATCGACTACATTAACGCCCACGGCACATCCACTCCCGTCGGCGATCGCATCGAGACCCACGCCATCAAGCGCGTCTTCGGCGCCCACGCCCGCGAGCTTTGCGTCAGTTCCACGAAATCGATGACCGGACACCTGCTGGGCGGCGCCGGGGGCCTTGAAGCCGGCATCACCGTGCTCTCCCTGTGCGGGCAGGTGGCGCCGCCGACGATCAATTACGAAACGCCCGATCCGGAATGCGATCTGGATTACGTGCCCAACCAGGCGCGCGACGTCAAGATGGATTATGCTCTCTCGAACTCCTTCGGGTTCGGAGGCACCAACGGTTGTTTGATCTTCAAGAAGTTCTGATCCGGTTTCGCGATTTCGGCCCGTTCCCTCGCGGGAATTGACGCGCCGCGGCTGCCCGGAACATCGGAAAACTACAGGACGGGGGTTGCCCCGTCGGGGGAATCTTATGAAAATCATCGTCGCGATCAAGCAGGTTCCCGTCCGCGATTCGCAGTTGCGTGTCGACGCGGACGGCAAGTGGATTCAGGAAGGCGACCTCAGCTTCGAGATCAACGAGCCGGACGCCTACGCGCTCGAGGAAGCGCTCCAGTTAAAGGAGAAGCATGGCGGCGAAGTGGTGGCCCTCTGCGCCGGTCCCGAGCGCGCTACCTCCACCATCCGTGAGGCTCTGGCCAAGGGCGCCGATCGCGCCATCCACATCCAGGAAGAGAACCTGAACACGATGGACACCCTCGGCATCGCCCGCCTCCTCGCCGCCGCGGTGAAGCCGGAACAGCCGGACCTGATCCTCACCGGCTTGCAGTCCGACGACTTGGGCTACGGACAGATGGGCGTCGTGCTGGCCGAACTCCTCGGCCTGCCGCACGGCACCATCATCATGCAGGTGGAGAAGCAGGACGGCGGCATCCGCGTCAAGCGCGAGCTTGAAAACGGCTGGTTCCAGTACGTCAACATGCCTCTACCCGCGCTGCTGACCATCCAGAGCGGCATCAACAAGCTTCGCTACGCCACGTTGATGGGAATCAAGAAGGCGAAGTCCAAGGAGATCAAGACCCTGTCGGCCTCCGAACTCGGCGGCGTGGCCGCCGCCACCGCGCGGATTGAAAAGATCTACGTGCCCCAGAAATCCAAACAGACCCAGATCTTCGAGGGCGACGCCAAGACCGTGGCCGCGCAACTGGTGGAGAAGCTGAAGTTCGAGGTACGGGTGATCTGAGTTCACAGGAGAACAATCATGAGCATTCTTGTCGTAATGGAACAGTTGCAGGGCTCCTGGAACAAGATGTCCTGGGAGACGCTGGCCGCCGGCCAGGAATTCGCCAAGACGCTGAACAAGCCTCTGCATGCGGCCGTGCTGGGGAAGGGAATCGCGGCGCTGGCCCAGGACGTGGCCCGGAAGAACGTGACCTCCGTCCACGCCGTCGAGCACGACCTGCTCGCCGGATACACTCCGGACGCCTACACCGCCGCGCTCGAGCAGTTGATCCGCCGGTCCGGCGCGACGCTGGTCCTGTTGCCGCACAGCTATCAGGTCCGCGATTATGCGCCGAAGCTGTCCACTCGCTTCGAGCAGGTGCTGGTCAGCGACGTGATCAACGTCAAGCAGGACGGCGGGGCTCCGGTGTACGTCCGCCTGCTCTTTCAAGGCAAGCTGAACGGCGATGTCCGCGTGAGCGGGCCGGAGCCCCACTTCGTATCGCTGCAGGCCGGCGCGTTCCGCGCGGACAAGCTGGAAGCCGGGTCCGCCGAAGTGCAGAATTTCGCGCCGTCGCTCGAAGCCTCGCAGATCCGTAACCGGCCCGAAGAGTGGTTCCGCGAGTCGGCGCGCGCCGTCGACCTGGGCGCGGCCGAGATCATCGTCTCGGTGGGCCGCGGCATCAAGGAAAAGGAAAACATCCCGATCGTGGAGGAGCTGGCAAAGGCTCTCGGCGCCGAACTCGCCGCCTCGCGCCCCATCTGCGACAACGGCTGGCTGCCCATGGAACGCCAGGTGGGCTCTTCCGGACAAACCGTGGCGCCCAAGGTCTATATGGCCATCGGCATCTCCGGCGCCATCCAGCACCTGGTGGGCATGAAGGGCGCCAAGACCATCGTCGCCATCAACAAGGACAGCAACGCGCCCATCTTCGAAGTAGCCGACTACGGGGTGGTGGGCGATCTCTTTGAGGTGGTCCCGGCGCTGGTGGAGGAAGTGAAGAAGGCCAAGGCGTAATCGCGGGCGGGCAATCGGAAGCAGATCGAGAGCGGCCCCGGTATGTCGGGTCGCCGTCCAGCAGCTTACGCTTCGTCCCTAACGCCGATCTTGCGCCGCCACCCCGATCTTCGCCTGGGGATACGCCTGCTTGACCTTCGGCACCCATTCCTCCGCCGTTGTGTTGCCGTGGACTGCCCAAACATCCTTGGCTTGAAATACCTGCTCGACCACCGCGCGCCCTTGCGGCGACGTGACGAACCAGTAAGGCGCCACCAGGATGTCCACTTTCGGCGCGCGCGCGTACAGGCTCAACTCCTGCCCGGCGTCTCCGGTGAAGGCCACGGTCTGTCCGCAGGCGCGGATCACGTGGAGGGTGTTTTCCACCACGGTGCGAACGGGCCGCTGGTGCGGCAGATCCTGAAACGTCACTTCGAACGGTCCGAACGTCCGCGCCGCCGGCCGGGTGATCGCCTCCGCCCGCCCCGCGGGCAGAAGCGACGCCATCTCCGGAACCCCCGCGAACCGCGCGCGCGGGTTCGCTTCCAGATGCCGCGCCACAGCCGCGGCGTCGAAGTGATCGGCGTGCGAATGGGTGGCGAGAATCACTTCAATGCGGTCGAACGGCGGCGCGGCGCTTTCAATCTTCTCCCGCAGCGCTTCCGGAATGCGCTCATGGCCCCGCACGCCCTCGCGGAAAAGCCCGTCCACGATCGCCGCGCGCGACCCGCACTCCACCAGCATCCCCGCGTTACCCAGATGAGTCAGCCGCAGCTCCGCCGCCAGCACCATGCAGGGAACCAGTGAAAGTAGAAATCGCATGAAGAGTTCGACGGGCGGCCCGCGGCTTCGTCGCGATCCTTAGCCGATCTCGGCCAGAATCTTCTGGAGTTCGCCCCTGGGGTCGGCCGCGCGCGTGACTTGCCGTCCGATCACCAGGTAGTCCGCGCCGCTTTTCAGCGCCTCCGCGGGCGTCGCCACCCGCTTCTGATCGCCCTTGGCCGAACCCGCCGATCGCACTCCCGGCGTCACCAGCTTCATCCCCGGACCGGAAATCGCGCGCACGCCGGCCACTTCGAGCGGCGAGCACACAATCCCGTCCATTCCCGCCTCCACCGCCTTGCGCACCCGCAACTGTACGAGATCCGCCACGGGGCAAGCGTAGCCCAGGTCGCGCAGATCCGTTTCGTCGAAACTCGTCAATACCGTCACCGCAAGAAGATCGAGAGGCGCGCCGTGTTTTCCCGCCACGGCGGCCTGCATCACAGCCTTGCTGCCGTGAACTGTCAGAAACTGGACGCCCGCCTTTGCCACCTGCGCCACCGCGCGTTTCACCGTTTCGCCGATGTCGTAAAGCTTCAGGTCGAGGAATACCTGCTTGCCGGCGCCCCGCAGTTCGCGGACATACTCCATTCCCGCGGCGGCATATAACTCCAGGCCGACTTTGTAGAACGACGCAAAATCCCCCAGAGCGTTTACCAGCACGCGAGCCTCGACGGCGCTTTCCACATCGAGCGCGATAATCACCGGATTGTTCATAGCAATCGGATTCTCTTTTCGCCGGGCTGTGTCACCCGCCCCACCACGCGAGCACCCTCCATGCGCCGCAACACGGCGTCCGCGTCCCCCTCCGGCAGCGCCGCCAGCAGGCCGCCCGATGTCTGAGGGTCGTACAACAGCCCGTCCAGGTCCGCCGCGCCTTCCACGGCCGGGCTGGCGAACTCGCGGTTGTTTTTCAGTCCTCCCGGGATCGCCCCGGCCCGCGCATACTCGCGCGCCCCGCGGAGCAGAGGGATCCACTCGGAATTCAACTCAATCGTCACATCGCTGGCGTTGGCAATTTCGCGCGCGTGTCCGATCAGCCCGAATCCGGTGATATCGGTGGCGGCGTGGACTTCGGCTTCGGCCAATGCGGCCGCGGCGTCGCGGTTCAGGCGGAGCATCGACTCGATCGATTCTTCCACGTCAGCCTCCCTCGCGATGCCGCGCTTCAAGGCCGTGCTGATCACCCCGGTACCGATCGCCTTGGACAGAATCAGAATATCGCCGGGTCGCGCGCCCGCGTTTGTCCAAATTTTGTCTGGACTTACCAATCCGGTGACGGCATAACCGAACTTGATCTCATCATCAGCGACACTATGGCCGCCCACGATCACGCAGCCGGATTCGTGAATCTTGCCGGCGCCGCCCTTCAGGATCTCGCCCAGGACATCCAGATCGCCCGAGGCGGGGTAGCAGAGAATGGAGAGGGCGGTCAGGGGCTTACCCCCCATGGCATAGACGTCACTAAGAGCATTTGCGGCGGCAATGGCGCCGTAGAGAAAGGGATCGTCGACGATAGGGGTGAAGAAGTCCACCGTCTGCACCAGGGCACACTCCGGCGAAAGCCGGTAAACGCCTGCATCGTCAGACGTTTCGAAGCCGACCAAGAGGTCCGGATTCGCCACTCGCGGAATCTTGCGCAAAACCTGGTCCAAAACCTTTGGACTCAATTTCGACGCTCAACCGGCGGCTTTGACGTGTGCGGTCAGTTTCTTGGAAGACACTCAGATCTGAGTGTACAAGGGGAGGAGGGGTGCGGGCGGGGCCGCGCTGAGCAGCCAGCCCCGCCAACAGTTGGAATCGCGGTCAGGCAGCCGGCGCCTTGGCCAGCGTCGATTTATTCTTGCTCCCGGGAGGGCGTCCACGGCGCTTCACCGTCTGCATCCAGGCCGGCGGGCGTCCTCTTCGCTTGCCGCGGCCGCGCGCCAGCCGCTCCAGGCTCATAATCGCCTCTTCGATCTGCTCGCGCTCCTGGCGTAATTCCGCCAGCATCTTCGTCAAGTCCATTTTTTCTAGCTCTCCGTAAAGTTGCGTAAAGGACAACGCTGGTTTTTGCTACAGGACGTTCCGAAAACCGAACACGGAAGCCCACACAGCAAGGTCTTCTCAGTTTGTACCCTAACCTGATTCAAAATTCAAGAGTTTTGTTCTGAAAACGGAACAGAAAATGAATTGGGTGGGTTTTCGGCACACACGACGGTGGTTTTGGACCGTTCGAATGCCTCTATCGGCGGCTTCGCCAGTAGAAATAAAACGGGATGCCCGCCAGAATCAGCGCCAAACCGATCAGCGACTCCCGGGGCGAGTTGCGCAGCGTGGAGTAAATCAGCGCCGCGGCCACCAGGACAAATAACACCGGCACTACGGGATACCCAATCACCCGGTAAGGCCGTTCCAAATCGGGCCTTTTCCTGCGCAGCACCAGCACCGCCGCGGCAGTCATCCCGTACAAGATCCAGCTCGGGAAAATCACCAATGTGTAGAGTTCTTCGTAGCGTCCACTCAATACCATCAGGCTGGACCACAGGCTCATCAGCACGATGGACACCGAGGGCGTGTGGAACTTCGGGTGCACGGTGCTTACCTTCTGAAAAAAGTAGCGATCCCGCGCCATCGCGTACGGAATGCGCGAGCCCGAGAGAATGGAGCCGTTCAGCGCCGCGAATATCGACAGCATGGCGGCCACGCTGACAATGGCCGCGCCGCCGGATCCCATGGACCGGTCCATCATGGACGCGGCCACGCGATCGCTGCCGGCGATCTCGGCCGGCGTCAACACGTGAAAGTAAGCCCAGTTGGCGAGAAGGTAAACCGCCATGATCGTCAGCGTCCCGGCGATCAAGGCGATCGGCAGGTTGCGCTGCGGATGATTGATTTCGCTGCCCACCATTCCCGCGTTATTCCAGCCGTCGTAGGCCCACAACGCCGCCACCAGAGCGGCGAAAAATCCGGCGATGCCGCCCTTGGCCTGCGCCAGAGGTTCCGCCGCGCCGCGCTCGCCGCCCCAACTCAACCCGATCGCGATCAAACCGGCGATCAGCAGAATCTTCAGAATTGTGACCGCGATCTGAACGCCTCCGCCCACGCGGACACCCAGGTAGTTGACGAACCCCAGAAACAGGATCACCGCCATCGCCAGGATTTGTCCGTAGCGCACTTCCAGGGGACCGCCGTTGGGGCCGAGCGGCAAGCTGCTGGTCACCACAACCCCGTCGAGACCGGGAAAAAAGTTAGCCAGGTAGTAGAAGAACGCCGTGGCCAGGGTCGCGATGGAGGCGGCTTTCGCCACCCAGAGCTGGGTCCACCCGTAGATAAATCCCCAGAACGGCCCGTAGGCAGTATTCAGGTAGACGTATTCGCCGCCGGCTTCCGGCAGCGCGGCCGACAACTCCGCATAGGTCAGCGCGCCGAAAATCGAGAGAATGCCGCCGAACACCCACACGAAGAACACCATTTCGGGCGATCCGACATTCAACACCATGTTCTTCGGCACCAGGAAAATGCCGCTGCCGATGGTGGTGCCCACGACGATCGACGCCGCGCCCCAAAGGCCCAGCCCGCGCTTCAATTCAGGCAATCGATTTCTCCTTAGCCGGGTAGAGGAAGGACGCCGCCAGTCCGGTTGCGAATGTCACCGTGGTCCCGATGAGAACGTACCAGGTCCAGGCAATCTGCGGCTGGAAAAACCGTATGTAGAGCATCAATCCCGTGCCCGCCACCATCGCCGCCATGGCCGCGACCTCGCCCACGCGCCTGGTGAGCAAGCCGAGCAGGAACACCCCCAGCAGCGAGCCGTACAAGATCGAAGCAATGCCCAGTCCGGCCTCCAGCACGCTGGAGATGTTCTGCGCCACGAACGCCACTCCCACCAGCACGGCGCCCCACGCCAGCGTCACCATGCGCGCCAGCCGCAGATACTCGGAATCGCTGCGCTGCCTCTTCGACAAGGGCCGGTAGAAGTCCATGATCGTCGTGGACGCCAGCGAGTTGAGGGCCGCGCTGAGGTTCGACATCGCCGCCGCCAGAATGGCCGCGATCACCAGACCGGAAACTCCCGGTGGCAGGTGATTCCAAATGAACTCCGGATAGATGCGATCCGCCTTTGCGGGCGGTGTCAGCGAGTTCGTCTGGTAGTAAACAAACAGCGAAATTCCGATCACCAGGAACAACGTGAACTGGAACGCGATCACGACCCAGCTCGAAAACAAGGCCAGCCGGCTCTCCTTCTCGTTCCGGGCCGCCAGGAGGCGCTGCACCATCAGTTGTTCTGTCCCATGGCTCGCCGTGGTCAGGAAACAGCCGCCGATCACCCCTGCCCAGAAGCTGTACGTTCTCGAGAAAAACTCCGAACTTAGCGAGAACCGGAAATCAAAGATTTGCCATTTTTCCGGTCCTGCCGTTGCCAGCACCGTAGACCATCCGCCGGGAATCAGTTGCAGAAGCACGTAGAAACTGACAATCGCGCCGGCGACATAGAGGAACATCTGTACCACATCGGTCCAGATCACCGCCGTCATGCCGCCCTCAAAGGTGTAGAAGAGCGTCAGGGCGACAATCAGCAGAATGGAGGCGAACTCGCCCGTGCTCAGGATGATGGAGATCACGATGGAGATGGCGAACACCCGGACCCCTTCAGCTAAAGTACGTAGAATCAAGAATGTACCAGCCGTCAGCCGACGGATGCGATCGCCGAAGCGGACCCGCATCAGCTCGTAGGCCGTGTACATTTCGCCGCGGAAGTAGGCCGGGAGAAAGAGGGCCGAGATCAGGATCCGGGCCAAAAGGTAGCCTAGAACCACCTGGAGGAAGCCGAAATTGCCCTGAAAAGACAGCGCCGGGGTGCCGATCACCGTCAGCGTCGAGGTTTCGGCGCTGACAATCGAAAAGGCGATCGCCCACCACGGGGCTTCCTTCCCGCCCAGGAAGTAGTCCTTTAGGGTCTTTTGGGAGCTGCGAAAGCGCGCTCCGAACCAGGTGATCCCCACCAGGTACAAAAAGATGACGCTGAGGTCAAAGATCCGCATGCCGAGTAGACAGAATACAGGAGTGTGAAAGCCAATGGAAACACAGAGGGGCAACTCGGCGTCCAACGGGTCAGGGCGGTTGCGGCGTTGAGCGGGATTCCGGTATACTCCGCAGAAGCCGAAACTGGCATCGGCGCGGCAGTGTCTTTGGGCTGTCCGGAGCAGTTCTCAACCAACGGATTCGATTGGAGGTAGTTGCAGTGCTTGCAATTTTTCGCAAGTTGACCATCGCAGCGGCTGTGGCCGGGCTCGCGGTAGCGGGCTTCGCCCAGGAGAAGAAAAAAGAGTGGAAAGACCGGACGGAGTACGAACTCTACGAAGCCATGACCAAGGCGACGGACCCCAACGCCCGCCTGGCCGCTCTGGATAAGTGGTCGAAAGACTATCCGACCTCGGACTTCGCCACCGACCGCCTCTCCGTTTATCTGGGTACCTACCAGCAATTGCAGCGTCCCAAGGATGTCTTCGCCACCGCAAAGGAAATTCTCAAGGCAGATCCGCTGAATCTGGGTGCGCTCTCCGCGATGGCCGTGGCGGTGTATCAGATCGTGCCGCCGGAACCGCAGTATCTGGCCGACGCCGAAACGTCCATCACCACCATTCTGGGCAATCTCGATAAGCTTTACGCCGCGGACAAAAAGCCGCAGCAAATTACCCCGGAGCAGTGGGAAAAGGGCAAGGGCGAAATGAACACTTTTGCCCAGCGCACCATGGGCTGGGTACTGATGCAGAAGAAGGACAACCCGAAGGCCGAGGAAGCGTTCACCAAGTCGCTGACGCTGGAGCCGAACAACGCTCAGGTGTCCGCCTGGCTGGGAACGGTAATGATTGCGCAGCGTGGTGAGAAGATCAGTCCCGCCCTGTTCCACTTCGCGCGAGCCGGCCACTTTGAAGGTCAGGGCGCGGTGGAGCCCGCGGCACGCAAGTCCTATCAGGATTACTTTAACCGGGTGTATAAGCAGTTTCACGGCTCGGAAAAGGGCGCCGACGAAGTGATCGCGGCCGCGAAGGCTTCGGCCATGCCCCCGGCGGGCTTCAAGATCGAAAGCCAGAAGGAAATCATCGAACGCGAGGCCGCCAACGAAGAGGAGTTCAAGAAGTCGAACCCGATGATGTTCCTGTGGCGGAACATGCAGAAGGAGCTCACCGGCGAAAACGGCCAGAACTACTTCGATTCCGGCATGAAGGACGCCCTCCTTCCGGGCGGCGTGGAAGGCGTTAAGCAGTTCCGCGGCAAGCTGGTTTCGGCCACTCCGGAAACCAACCCCAAAACGCTGGTGGTTTCCATCGGCGGCGGCGATGCCGGCGATGCCACCTTGAACCTCGACGAACCCCTGCGGGGCAAGATGGAGCCAGGCGGGGAGATCGGCTTCGAAGGCGTCGCCAAATCCTTCACCAAGGATCCGTTCATGGTCACCTTCGAGGTGGAGCGCGCCAAGGTCACCGGTTGGGCGGGCGTGGGCGGCGGGCCAGGGCCCAAGAAGACGCCGCCGGCGGGGAAGAAGCCGGCGGGGGTAAAGAAGAAGTAGCATCCCCTGTTGAGGAAACCAGCCGCTCCGGCCCCGAACCACTGGCCGGAGCGGCTTTTAGTTTTTCCTCAGAAGCGTTTTGGATCGAAGCGAACTCACCCCAACTGCAAGTACTTTTGGCTTGGCTCCGCATTTTGCGGAACTTCCCGGCCCTTCCCGGCGAACAACCTTGTAGAGAAAACAACATGACCGCGATCCTGCCCGCTCTCCTCCTGCTCGCTCAAGCGACCGCTCCCGACACCCCGGCCGGAAAGGGCCTATCGGCCTGGCTGGCCGCAATGAACGGCGGGGACCTGGCCGCGTTCCACCGGGACCACATGGCCGGGGGAGCGGCGAATGCCGAGGACCGCATCAAGCGCGGCGAGCAGATTCGCCGCCAGAGCGGCGGTTTTACCCTGGTGAAGATCGTCAGCTCCCAGCCGACCCGGATTGATGCCGCTCTGACGGACAAGAATTCCAACTTCCCGGTGCGGATCGAGCTCTCGGTGGAGCCGGAGCCGCCCCATCGAATCGTCAGTATCGGCGTTCGTCACGCCGACGACGAACCGCCGTCGCCGGTTTCCGGGCCCCCGGCGCGAATGACCCAGGAAGCCGCCATCGCCGCCGCCCGGGCGGAGATCGAGAAGCGCGCCGCCGAGGATCGCTTCGCCGGCGCGGTGATGGTCACCCGCAAGGGTGAACCGGTCTTCACGGGCGCCTGGGGACTAGCCGACCGCGCCGCGAAAATCGCCAATACCACCGGCACGAAGTTCAACCTCGGCTCCATGAATAAGATGTTCACCGCGGTCGCGGTGGCGCAGCTCGCGCAGGCGGGCAAACTGAAGTTCTCCGATCCCGTCGGCAAGTTCCTTCCCGATTACCCGAATCAGGAAGTGGCCACGAAAGTCACCCTCCATCACCTGCTGACCCACACCGGCGGCGTCGGCGATATCTTCACGCCGGAATTCCTGGAGAACAAGGAAAAGTTCCGCGAGCTGAGCGACTATGTGAAAGCTTTCGGCAACCGCCCTCCTGAGTTTGAGCCGGGAGCGCGCTTCCAGTACGCCAATTACGGCATGGTGCTCGCGGGGCGCATCGTCGAAGTAGTTTCCGGAATGAACTACTACGATTATGTTCGCGAGAAGATCTTCAAGCGGGCCGGCATGAGCTCCAGCGACTCGTTCTGGAAAACCCAAAAGGTGGCGGATCTAGCCCCCGGCTACACCCGCGATCGCAAGCCGAATTTCGATAGCCTGCCGATGCGCGGCAGCGCGGCCGGCGGCGGCTACTCCACCGTCGAGGACCTCACCCGCTTCGCATCGGCGTTGATGAACCACAAGCTGCTGGACAAGGCTCACACCGACCTGGTCCTTACCGGAAAGGTAACGGCGCGCGGGGCGGACAAGTACGCTTACGGCTTTATCGAAGGAAACCAGGGCGGGGTGCGCACTGTGGGGCACGGCGGCGGCGCGCCGGGCATCAACGGCAACCTGATCATCATGCCCGAATCCGGGTACGTGATCGCCGTGCTGGGCAACCTGGAGCCACCGGCCGCCGAACAGGTGTCGCGCTTCATCGCCGACCGCCTGCCCGCGAAGTAAACGCAGCAGCTCGGTTACATCTGTTTCCGACGGCCGTGGATGGGGGCGGCCTCTCCAGGCAAGCTCCGTGCCTCCGCCGGCGCCTTGTGCGCTCCGGATCGTTCCGACCCGCTATGATAGGCTCGTAGTGTGCGGATTGGGCTCCGCGCCCTCCCGGTTTACAGGTGAACGAATGGCAATCGCTGGCATCAAGGACTCTTTGAAGGAACGCGGCGTCCGGCTGACGCGGCAGCGGCAGATCCTGCTCGACCTTCTGGACAAGACCGGCAAGCACCTGGATGCCGAGAGTTTGTACCAGCTCGCCAAGGAACGGGATCCGAAGCTGAATCGCGTCACCGTATACCGGACGCTGAAGCTACTCAAAAAGGGCGGCCTGGTGGACGAACTCGACCTGATGCACTGGTCGGGTGAACAGCATTACTACGAAACGCGGTCCAAGCAGGAGCACGCGCATGTCGTTTGCCTGCGCTGCGGACGGGTGGAGGAGTTCTTCGGAGACGTTCTGCAGAAGCTGAAAAAGCAGATCGAAACCCACTTCGGGTTTGCCATCGCGGTAACCCGCACCGAGATGGGCGGATACTGCGCGCACTGCCAGGTGCTGCGCGCGCAGGAAGTGGCGGCGGCGTCCGCGCCCTCCGCTCCCGCTGAGACGGCGGGCCACCGTCATTCCCGGAAGAACTGATCCGCTGTGTCCGAATTCTCGATCCCGGCAGCCCCCGAGACCGCGAACCTGCCCCCCGCGAACTTCGTGGTGATCAGCCCGTCGGGCGGGCGCGTGCGCGTGCCGGTGGCGCCGGTTCCGTTTCACATCGGACGGCACGCCGACAACCAGCTCATCCTGCGCGACAACCGCATCTCCCGCGTGCATGCCCGCATCGTTTACCAGGACGGGCGCTACATCCTGGAGGACCAGAACAGCCGTCACGGCGTCTGGGTCAACGGCGTCAAGGTCGCCCGCCACGTCCTGCACAGCTCCGACCGGGTGGAGTTCGGAATCAGCGAGAGCTACAAGCTGGTCTTCACCGTCGACGGCGATGAGCTGCAACGGATGATCGACCAGGTGCAGGGCGGGGAATCGCAGTCGGGCGCCGGCAGCCTGGCGAAGCTGCGGGCGCTGGTGGAAGTGGCCCGCGCGCTGCAAAGCTCTCTGTCCATCGACCAGGTGCTGACGGCCGTGGTTGACGCGGCCCTGGCCGTTACAGGCTGCGAACGCGGCTTTCTGATGCTTTCCGGCGAGCATGGCCTTGAGATCAGCGTCGCGCGGGACCGCAAGGGCCGCACGCTCTCCGAAACCGACCTTCGCGTGCCGCGGGGTTTGATCCTCCACGCGCTGCAGCATCGCCGCGAGATGTTGTCGATGAACTTCGATCCCACCGGCCAGCTTTCGGAGGCGCCCACCGCCACCATCGCCGACCTGGAACTGCGCGCCGCCATCTGTGTCCCGCTGGTGCGCATGAACGTCGGCCGCAGCGACGAGACGCAAGGCACTTCCGCGCGGAACAACACCGTGGGCGTCATCTACATGGACTCCCGCACCATCCAGGGAGACCTTTCGGCCGGGAATCGCGAGCTGCTGCAGACGCTTGCGCTCGAAACCTCCACCATCCTGGAAAACGCCCGCCTGCTCGATGAAGAGCGGAAGCGCATGAAGCTGGAGGGCGAACTGGAGATCGCCCGGGGGATGCAACAGGAACTGCTGCCGCCGGTGCTGCCGGAATCGGGCTGGCTGAAGGCCGCGGGCAGCAGCATTGCCTCCGCGCAGGTGGGGGGCGATTATTACGATGTACGCCAGATCTCGTCGGGCAAGTGGGCGGCGCTGGCCGCCGACGTTTCCGGCAAGGGCGTCAGCGCGGCGCTGGTGGCTTCCCTGCTGCAGGGAACGTTCCTGATGGCCGACGGCGCCCCCGGCGAAATCGAGCGCATGCTCCACCACCTGAACCGCTTCCTGCTGGAGCGCACGCGCGGCGAGAAGTTCGCCACCATCTTTCACTGCGAAATCGACGAATCGGGCACGCTCACCTGGTGCAACGCCGGCCACTGCGCGCCGCTGCTGGTGCGGACTGACGGTCGGGTGCGCTCGCTGCAGTCCACGGCGACCCCGGTGGGAATGGTGGAAGGGGTGCCGTTTCAAAGCCAGACATTCCAGCTTGAGCCCGGTGACAAAATCGTAATCTACTCCGACGGCCTCACCGACAGCGCCAACCCTCGCGGGGAGTTTTTCGACGCCGCCCGGCTGCGCGCGCTGGTGAAGGACTTCGCCCGCCTGGGCGCCGCGGAACTGCACCGCACGATTCTCGGGGCCATCGAGTCCTTCGCCGAGGGCCGCCCGCCGGATGACGACATCACTTGCGTGGTTCTGGAATACGGGACCTAGCGTTTCCCGAGTTCCGCCGACCTAGCCAGGTCGGCGTCTCCTCCGGCGGTGTCGCCCGCCAGTTTCTTCGCCTTTCCGCGATTCGAATAGGCATTGGCGTAGGCCGGATTTCGCCGGATGGCTTCATCATAGTCGGCGATCGCCTTTTTCAGATCGCGGAGCATGAAGTAGGCGAAGCCGCGCGCGTTCCATAAGGGCGCCAGATCGGGACGCAGGGCGATGGCCGCGTCGAAGGCTTCCACCGCCTCGCGGAACTTGCCTTCATTGGTCAGGCGGCGACCGGTTTGATTCAACTCCCCGGCCCGTTTCCCTGCGTCGCCCGTAGTCTCGGGGGTAGCGGTTGACCCGCGTGCCGGCGGGACCGCTTTCACCGGCAGCGGCTTGGGGGCCTCCGGCTTGGGCTGCGGAGACGAGGGCGGCGGCTCGGCCACCGGCGTCTTGTCCGGCGGGGGAGCCGGAACCGGCGGCGGCGGTTCGCTCACCGGGGCCTGACGCTGCTGCCGCTCGCGCTCCTTCCCCTCCAAAGCAGCTTGCGCGCGTGCGAGCACGCCTTTGGCTTCCTCGTAATCCGGATTCAGCTCGAGCGCCCGCTGCAAATCGGGGATCGCTTTTTCCAGGTCTCCCAGCAGGTAATAAGCGCTGCCGCGGGCGAGCCATGCTTCGGCCAGCCGCGGGCTCAACTCGATCGCTTTCGAACGGTCGCGCAAGCCTTCCTCGTGCCGACCGAGCTCATGGTAGGTTCCACCGCGCGCCAGATACGCCTCCGCGGCCTGAGGGCGGCGGCGCACCGCTTCTTCCCGGTCCGCGAGCGCCGCCTGGTGATTGCCGCTGATCGCGTTAATACTGGACCTCGCCAGGTACAGGTAGACATCGTTGGGATCGACCGCGATGGCCTGGGTGAAGTCGTCGAGCGCTTTCTGGATTTCCCCCAGCTTAGCCCGCGCCGCCCCGCGATAAGTGAGCGCCCGGACGTGGTTGGCGCGCAGGCTCAGCGCCTTGTCGAAATCCTGCACCGCGCGCTCAAAATCGCCGATGTCGCCGTAACAGTAGCCTCGCTCCACGTAGTAATCGGGATTGTCGGGCCTGAGTTTCACCGCCTGGTCGAAGTCGTCGATGGCGTCGCGACGCTTGCTCATCGCGGCGAAGGCGCGCCCGCGCCCGAACCAGGGCGCGGGGTCGTCCAGGCGCAGCTTGATGGCCCGGCTGTAGTCCGCCACCGCCGTGTCGTAATTCCGCAGCGCGAAGTTCGCCTCAGCGCGCCCGAAGTACACGCTGGAAACCTCCACGCCGCGGGCGATCGCTTCGTGAAAATCCGATAACGCCTCGTTCGCGCGCTTCAATTTCAAATGAGCCTCGCCGCGCAGCCGGTACGCTTCGGTCTGCGAGGGCTGCCGCCGGATGGCCTCGCTGAAGTCGGCGATCGCCTGCTCCCAGGACTCCAGCCGGAATTGGATGCGTCCGCGGGCGAAGTAAAGCGACGCCTGCGGGTCGGCGGCGATTGCGTCGGAATAGGCCTGCAAAGCCTCCTTCCAACGCGCGTCGCTTTCCCAGCGAGCCGCCGTCTCGGCGAAACGCTGCGCCTTCCGGGCATCCGGTTTCTGCCCCCTCATCGGGCCGGCGGCGAGAACCAGAATCGCGAGCAGGACCAAACGCAGTGGCATTGGCTTTCGAGTTCAGTTTGGCACAAAACCAGGGCTCTTTTGCGGGGCGATTTACAATAGAAAAATGCGGTGGCTGGTTTTCATCATGGCCCTCCTGGCGGCGGCGGGCGCCGAGGCGCAGTCCAAGAAGCGCGGCGCTCCAGCCCGCGAGATCGTCGTGAAGGAGAAGGCGCCCGGATTTCCGCTTACCGGCATCCGCATCGAAGGCAACAAGCTGTACAGCGAGCGCCAGATCCTGGATGCCGCCGGGCTGCGCGTCGGCGACATGGTGGAGCAGCGGCATTTCGACGCCGCCCGCGACCGGCTGGTGAGCTCCGGCGTCTTCCTCAACGTTGAGCTTGCCTTCGAGCCCGACGCCGAGAAGAAGGGCTATCGCGGCGCAATCCGCGTGGTCGAGGTCGAGCAGGTGTATCCGTATCGCTTCGAGGACCTTCCCGCCGAGGACATGACGCTGCAATCGCTGATCTCCACCGTCAGCCCGCTGTTCGGCATGAAGATCCCCGGAACCAAGGAAGTTCTCGCGGCGACGACCAAGGTGCTGAATGATTATTTGAAGCCCAAGGGCCTGGCGGCCGACGTTATCGCCAAAA
Source organism: Bryobacteraceae bacterium (assembly GCA_019748195.1). Lineage (GTDB taxonomy): Bacteria > Acidobacteriota > Terriglobia > Bryobacterales > Bryobacteraceae > JAIEPW01. Next base: position 22,440 of record JAIEPW010000019.1, on the reverse strand, counting down.
TCGAAGCGGACGGTCCGGATCACCTGGCGATCGTGTTTCGCCCCGCCACCGCCAAGCCGGTGATCGCTCAGGTGAGGTTCCAGGGCGCGCAAGCCGTTCCCGCGGCGAAACTGGTGGAGGCGCTGTCCGCCGTCGCTATCGGCGTTCCCTACACCGAAAAAGCGCTGCGCCAGTTGCTGGACGCCGCCATCCGGCCGCTCTACGAGGCCGAAGGCAGGCTTGTGGTGGAGTTCCCGAGAGTGGAAGTCACGCCTTCGGAGAAGGTGATTGGGCTGGTGGCGGATATCGGCGTGAAGGAAGGTCCGGTGTTTCAGTTGGGAAAGGTGTCGATTGCTGGATCGCCGATCGATTCGGCCGAACTGCTGAAACTTGCCGCCTTCCGGCTGGAGCAGAAGGTAAACTTCGACCAGATCCACGAATCGCGCAAGCTGCTGAACGAACGCCACCGCCGCGACGGGTACCTGAAGGTGACCTCGACGATCGAGCGCAAGTTGAACCTGGAGAAGAACATAGCGGATCTGGTGGTGCGTTTCGATCCGGGTCCGCGATATACGTTCGATTCACTGCAGCTCAAGGGTCTGGATATTCACTCCGAGCCCGCGATCCGCAAGATGTGGGGTCTGAAGCCGGGCGATCCCTTCGACGCGGGTTATCCGGAGTACTTCCTGAAGCGGATCAAGGAGGAGCGTTTGTTTGATAACTTGAAGGAAACAAAGAGCGAGGTCAAGCTAAACGAGCCGGGTCATACGGCCTCCGTGACGCTGACCTTCCGCTGAGACGTCGCCAAGAAAGATCCTGCGGTATCCTGAAAAGCAGTGTCTTCGCCGTTGAACATTCACCTGGAGCAATACGACGGGCCGCTCGACCTGCTCCTGGACCTGATCCGTAAGCAGCAGATCAACATCTACGACATCCCGATCGCGCGGATCACGGCGCAGTACCTGGAGTACATGCAGAAGGCCATGGAACTGGATTTCGAGCTCGGCTCGGAGTTCGTGTACATGGCCGCGACGCTGATCCACATCAAGTCGAAGATGCTGCTTCCGAAGGATCCGGAGCTGGAGAAGATGTATCCGGAAGAGGATCCCCGGACGGAACTGGTGGAGCGGCTGCTGGAGCACGAGCGGTTCAAGTCCGCCGCGGAAATGCTGCACCAGAAGCGCATGATCGAGGAAGCCGTCTGGACCCGGTCCGGGATGAAAGACTTCACCGGGGAGGACGATCAGCCGGATCTCGCGGTGACGCTGTTCGACCTGGTGAAAACGTTCCAGGGAGTCCTGGAACGCGCTAAAGTACGCCCGAACTATGAGGTGGAGAAGGATGAAGTCAGCGTTCCGGACATGATGAACTACCTCCGGAAGCTGTTCCTGGAGAAACCGAAAAGCGAGGTGCTTCCGGCTCGCGAGCTGTTCGAGCGGCAGCGAAGCCGCCGCGCCATGATCTGCCTGTTTCTGGCGGTGCTGGAGCTGGTGAAGCTGCAGGCGCTGGCTCTGCAACAGACCGACGCGTTCGGTGAAATCGGCTTAAGGAAGCACCGGGGCTTCGAGGAAGCCTTCGCAAACGAGCAGTTCCTCGCGGCAATACAAGAAGGGTACAACTAGCAATTCGCATGGAAGAGACAACCAACAACGCCGCGGCGGAAGCGGCGGAGAGCGAAGCTCTTGCCGAGGCTCCGGCGGAGTTCGCGCCGGAGGACTACGGCATCGAGAACCGCGAAGCGGAATCCCCCGACACTCGGTTGAAAGCGATCATCGAGGCGGCGGTTTACGTCACCGACGAGCCTCTGACGGCGCAGCAGATCGCCGCGGCCGCGGAAGCGCCGCTCGACACCGTGAAGCGCATTCTGGCCGAGCTGACTCAGGAATACGCCGGGGCGGAGCATGGGCTTGTGGTGCGCGAAGTCGCGGGCGGCTACCAGATGGCCACCAAGCCCGAGCATCACGACGCGATTCGGGCATTCGTGAAGAACCTGAAGCCGCCGTTGAAGCTCTCGCTGGCGGCGCTGGAGACGCTCGCGGTGATCGCCTACAAGCAGCCCATCACGGCGCCCGAAATTCTCGAAATCCGCGGTGTGCAGGGCGCCGGCGTGCTGAAAACCCTGCTGGACCGGAAGTTGATTACGATGGCGGGCAAGAAACAGGTGGTCGGCAGGCCGAGCCTGTACAAGACCACCAAGGACTTTCTGGTTCAGTTCGGGCTGAAGGATCTGAGCGAACTCCCGACGCTGAAGGAATTCGAGGAGATCGGCCGCCTGGCGATCGACGATACGCCCGCCGAGCCCGCCGCCGCTCCGGAGCAGGAAGCGAAGCCCGAGCCGGATGCGGAGTCGAAAGCCGGAAATGCCTGAAGAACGCCTGCAGAAGATCCTCGCGCACGCCGGCATCGCTAGCCGCCGCCGCGCCGAGGAGCTGATACTGGAGGGCCGGGTCACGGTGAACGGCAAGGTGATCGTGGAGCTCGGTACCAAGGCCGATCCGCAACGCGACCACATCAAGGTCAACGGCAAGCTGCTGCACGGCCCGGAACGGCATGTCTACATCGCGCTAAACAAGCCCGATGGCTACGTCACCACGGTCTTCGACCCCCAGGAGCGGCAGACGGTAATGGACCTGCTGAAAGGCGTGAAGGAACGCGTGTATCCGGTCGGCCGCCTGGATTACCACAGCGAAGGGCTGCTGCTGCTGACCAACGACGGGGAATTCGCCAATCGCATCACCTCCGCCCGGTATCACGTACCGAAGACCTATGCGGTGAAGGTGAACGGCTACATCACGGAAGACCAGGAGCAACAGTTTCGCGCCGGAATCCCTCTGCATGGCAGGAAGACCGCGCCGGCCGAGATCAAGGTGATCAAACGCGCGGCCAACCCCTGGTACGAAGTAAAGCTGATTGAGGGCCGCCAAAATCAGATCCGGATGATGTTCAAGCACTTCGGCCGGCTGGTGGAGAAACTTCGCCGGATCCGGATCGGCTTTCTGGAGCTCGACCTGCGCCCCGGCGACTTCCGGCCGCTTTCGTCGCGCGAGGTGGAGCGCTTTCGCAAGCTTTTGAAGCTGGAGCAGGGTTGAAAGAATGACGATCCCGGAACTGCTCGAAGCGAGCAAGACGATCGCCGTGGTGGGCCTGTCGAACAGCCGTTTCCGTCCCAGCCATGGAGTCGCCGAGTACCTTCGCCAGGCTGGTTTCCGCGTGATTCCCGTGAACCCGAACGAAACCGAAGTCCTGGGCGAGAAATCGTACCCGCGGCTGGAAGACGTGCCGGAGCCGGTCGACATCGTCAACATCTTCCGGCGCTCCGAGTTTGTCGCGCCGGTTGTCGAGTCAGCCGTGCGTATTGGCGCCAAGGCAGTCTGGATGCAGGAGGGCGTGGAAGATGAAGCGGCAGCGGCGAAAGCACGCGCCGCGGGTCTTTTCGTGGTGATGGATCGCTGCATCTTGAAGGAACACCGGCGGGCGCGCTAACGCCGGAACCGGACGCGCAGCGGACCGTCGTTGGAACTCCCGTCGATCTCCAGCGTCTCCACCTGCCCGTTGTTTCCGCGAACGCGCGCCGTGCCGTTGCAGCGGCTTGAGGAGCTCCCGGTGGAGCAATCCCGCAGGTCCACTTCCAGGTAATCCCGATCGTTGCGGCGGACCGGGCCGCTGAACCGCAGGTTGGGCATGGAGCCGGCGAGATCGATCACGATTTCCGCGTCCCGGCCACGTACATTCACGGCGGCGCGCCGCACCTCCGCCTGGAAGGTCGCCTCGCCGCGGCCGTTGGAGCCGCCACCCCATCCGCCGCCGCCGCCCCATCCGCCGCCGGGATTGTTGGAATCCCAACCGCCGCCAGCACCACCGCTCCAGGAAAGGACCATTTCATACGTGTCGGCCCCGCCGCGATCGTCCACCACGCGAATTCTCGCTGTGCGCCCCGGACCCTCGGGGCTGCTGATCAGATCGACGTTACCCCGTCCCCGGGTCTTGCGGAAGTTGAAGCCGCGCGGCTCGGCGGGCATCGCCTCCGAACACCACGATCCGTCGTTGAAGCTGGGGGCGCCCTGCAGCGTGCTCACCCGGATGCGCGCTCCACGAAGTTCGATCTCGGCCCGGTCATCAATGCGAACGCGGATATAGCACTCGCCCGGTCCACCCCGGTCCCCGCCTCGGCCGCCGGAGCGGAGGATCGCTTCAAACTCCTGGGTGCTCTGCGCGAAAGCGGCGCACGCCAGCAGAATAGGAAGAAAGCGCAAAGTAAGTCTCATGGAAGCTATCGTGCAGTTTACCACCCGCTTCCGTGCGCGAAGCCTCCCCTGCTACAGCGACCGATCCCGCCCCCCGGTGTTTTTCACACCCTTCAGCAATGCAATTCCGGCCAGGCAAATCACGCCGACCGTGATCCAGGTGCTGGAGACTCCGGCCACGTATGCGCCGTAGGCCAATCCGATGATCAAGATCAGAAACCCAAGAAGGTAGATGCTGAACGACATGCCTGGAACGCAGCACGCGGGACCCCAATGTGTCTTACGATACGGGTCCGAAGGTCACTTGGCGGAAGCCCATCGATTGGAAGAGGCTTCGCAGGCTTCGTTCCGCGTTGTCGCGAGCCTGCCGCAGAATGCCCATTTCCCGTGCCGCCTGTTCCACCGAACCCAGCGCCGCGAGCCTCGCTTTCTGCTCCAGGTCCGGGCTAAAGGGCACCCAGGGGGTCCACCAGGTGATCCGCCGATCCCATACCTTGGTCGCCTTCTCGTCGATGGCGACGCTCAGAATCCGGGGATCGGGAAGGTGGACGCGCAGTGTGTCCGCGCCATCGATCCGCACCTGTTCGGCGCGCACCCCAGCCAAATCGATGCCCGCCCGGACGTCCGCCTGCACCACAATCAGCAGTTTTTCAGCCCCCACCGGATACTTCTGTTCCTCCAGTCCGACGACCTTCTCGATTCGGTATCGCACGGTGGCCAGCTCCTGCAGCGCCTGAATCTGGCGAACCACGGCGGGGGGATCGAGCGCCGGCCGCCGCCAGGGGCGAAACAGCAACGCGCCGGCTGCCAGTAGGACTGCCAGTAGCGCGAGCACCTTCAACCAACGACCACGGCTCACTGGGCCGATTCTAGCAAACGCCCTGAACCGCCGCCCGCAGCCGCTGCTTGCAGGCCGCCAGGTGCGCGGCCTTGAAATCCAGCCAGCGGCCATGCCCGTCCAGCGCCAGCCGGAGCCCCTCGATCTGTTGGGCGATCGCCGCCGGCCCCGGCCCCCCGGGTATATTGCGGATCTCAACGAAATGAGCGGGATCCAGCGCCTGGAAAAGAACTCCCGGCGCCGTCCTCAATTCCCGCCCCAGCACCGCCGGCGCGCCGGCGATCACGTCCCGCACCATCCGCTCCGCCGAATCGTCCGCGCGATTCGCGTTCACCGCCTGCGAAACGATCCCATGCGCCTCATGGAAGCTGATCTGCTCCTCCCGCACCAGCGTATCGGCGAGCTCGGTGACGGTCAGGAACCGGCGCGCGGCTCGCTGCCGCAGCAGTTCGCGATCCACCTGGATACCGGTGCAGGCCGCGCCGAACAACGTCCAGGCTCGCGCGGCGTCCTCGAACATCAGGAAGATCAGCGGCTGCAGGTCATCCTCGCTATCCACGATGTCCCCGAACGGCGTGTTGTGCAGCGCCGTCAGCAGGGCCTGCGCTTCGCCCAGCCCCCGGCTGGCCAGGATGCGCGTGTGCTCCAGCGCCACCGGATTCCGCTTCTGCGGCATGATGCTGGAAATCTGCACGAAACCGCCCGCCAGGCGGAAATATCCGAACTCGGCCGTGCACCACAACAGAAAGTCCTGAACCAGCTTGCCCAGGTTCACTAGCGACACGGCCACCACGGACGCCGACTCTGCGATATAGTCCACCGCCGCGATGGAACCATAGGAATTCAATTGCAGGCCTTCAAAGCCCAGCAGGTCCGCCGTGCGATGCCGGTTGATGGGAAAGCCGGTGGTGGTGATGGCGCAGGAGCCGAGCGGATTGCGGTTCACGGTGGCGAAGGCGTTCTCAATCCGTCCCAGATCGCGTTCAAAACATTCGATCGCCGCGCACAGGTAGTGCGCGAGCGTGGTGGGCTGCGCGGGCTGCGTGTGCGTATGGGCCGGCATCACCGTGCCGCGATGCTCATCCGCCATCAGCAGCAGCGCCCCGGCGGCTTCGCGGATTCGCCGATGCAGATCCAGCAGCTCTGTCCGGATCCGCATCCGGTACAAGGTGATGTCGATGTCGTTGCGGCTGCGCGCCGTATGCAGCTTGCCCGCGATGTCGGGGTCGCAATGCCGCTTCAGCTCGCGCTCCACATAGAAAAAGAAATCCTCCACCGAACCGTCGTAGGCGGCCCCGCGCAGTTCTCCGGTGTCGATGGAACGGAGGCCGCGCAGTACCGCGCGAGCCTCCTCCCGGCTCAGCATTCCCTGCTCGCTCAACATCACCGCGTGGGCGAAGTCGATGTCCAGCAGGGCTTCCAGAAAGTACTTCTGCGCGTCGGCGAAGTTGACCGCGAGAACCGTCTTCTCATACGCCGGCGCGGGGAACTTATCGATCATCCGTTAGAAAGTCACCCGGAGGCCGAGCTGCATCAGCCGCTGATCCAGGGCTCCCGTCCAGGCGAACGAAGGAGCTGTCGTGATCGCCCCGTTTACATCCACCGAAGCGTTGCTGTTCACCGCGGTCACGTTGGTCCGGTTGAACAGGTTCGTGAACTCAGCGAAGAATTCCGGCCGGAAGCGGTCCTTGATCGGGAAGATGCGGCTATAGCGCATATCCAGTTGCACGGTCCGCGGCCCGCGATAGGTGTTGCGGCCGATGAAGAGCGGGCGCTGGAACGCCGTTACTGCGGTGTTGTCGCCGTTCAGGATCCGGTTGGAGCCGATATTGAAGATATCGCCGCTCATGGCCAGGAAGAAGAACGAAAGCTGGTTGTTGTTCACGATGTTGCGCGCCACAGCGTTCTGAATGTCGTACTTGGCCGTGTACACCGCGCTCGCGTTGAAGGAATGGCGGCGGTCGCTGAGCGAATTGCCGCGGTCCCGGCTGCGATTCGAAACGTCGGATAGCCAGAACGCGCCGGAATCGATGTTGTTCTGTTCCGGAGCGTCGTCAATGGAGTGCGCCCAGGTATAGGACGCAAACCCCTCGAATCCCCGGCTGAAGCGTTTGTTCAAGGTGACCGTCAGGCCGTTGTACACCGAATTTCCCACCGATTCGGCCAGCGAAATGTTGTTGAACCGCGTGTCGATGCGGCCGGTCCCGAAGATCGGGCGTCCGTCCGCCAGCCGGTTCCCGCCGGGGATCAGGTTGACGTTGCGGTACACCGGCAGCCCCGTGCCCTTGGTGTACAGGTACGTCGCCGAGAGCAGCATGTCGCTGGTCAACTGCCGCGTGATTGAGAGATTGGCGTTGTAGGAATACAGGTTGCGGAAATCCGGGCTGATCCCGGTTATGTCCTGCAGCCCGAACGTCAGGCCGCTGGGAATGCTGGTGAACACGTTCGGATAGGCCGGCGCGAACGACGCCGTGGGACCCGTGCTCACGTTGAAGAAGATCGGCGTACCGATGTTGAGCAGCGCCCGGCGGTAAATGTCGGTCTGCGGCGCGTCGTAGAAAAAGCCCGTCGACGCCCGGATCACGGTCTTCTGCTCCTTGCCGATCCCCCATGCCAGCGCGATGCGCGGCGCGAAGTTGTTGCGGTCCACCTTGAAGTCCCGCGACGGTTCGTAGGCCGCCTGTTCATTGGCCTGGGGCATCCGGAACAGGTCATAGCGAACTCCGTAGGACAACGTGATGTTGGGCCGCAGCTTCCAGGAATCCTGCGCGTAGAAGTTCCAGAAGTTGGAGTTGTACTGGATGCTGGGCTCGCCCAGCGTCTGCGTGAAGTTGGTATAACCCCGCGGATTGCGTCCGTCGCGCGCATCCAGATACGACTGCACGGTAGGGAAGGTATAGCGGGCGAACACCGCCTGCGTTTGCGTGTCGCGCAGCGCGCGGTAGTTCACCCCGAACTTGAACGCGTGCGTGCCCCGGTTCCAGCTCAGGTTCTCCGAGAACTCGGGCGCCATCTCGCGATATTGGAAGCCCACCGTTTCCGGACCGCCGAACAGGATCTGGTTCGGAATCGCGATCGCCGGGCCGGTGCCCGATGCTTCAAACCGCTGCTGCTGCTGATCCCGCAGCGGGATCTGCATCCGGAACTCGTTCACCAGCGAGGGCCCAAGAGCCGAGATCAACTGTGCCGCGCCGACGTAGGAGCGGTCGACGAAGTTGTACGTGCGGGTGATCACGCCCAGCGCCGGTGCGCCGTTGAAGGGCGAATCGTTGCGGTGGCCGTTGAAGCGAAGCGCCAGCCGGTTGTTCTGGGTCAATTGGATATCACCGCGCACGAAGAAAAACTGCACCTTCTGCGCGAAGGGGATGGCGTTGGCGAACTCCGCCGGCAGTCCGACGGCGGCGATCACCGACGGCGCGGCCGTTACCGGATTCGGCAGGTCGCGCTTCACATACTCGTAGGCGCCGTAGAAAAAGACCTTGTCCTTCACCACCGGCCCGCCCAGCGATCCCAGGAAGGAGTCCACGTTCGTCTCCGGCGTCGGCCGGTTGAACGCCAGCAGCGCGGGACGCGCGCTGAAGTTGGTGCGGCGGAAGATGTACGATCCCTCGCCGTGCAACTGATTGGTGCCCGACTTGGTGATCGTGTTGAACACCGTGCCCACGCTGTTTCCGAACTCCGCGGCGTAGCCGTTGGATACCTGCTGCACTTCCTGCACGAAGGAATTGGAGATGGGGATCAGACGGATGCCCGCGCGATCGCTTTGCACGTTGTTGTTGCCGTCGATCTGGTAGTTGATGCGATTGTTGAAGCCGTTCGCCGACACCTTGCGCGGCACGCCGAACTCCGTGTTCGGGCGGCCCGTCACGTTCGGCTGCACCAGGATGAAGTTGTAGGGGTTCCGCGACACCAGCGGCAGGTTCGACACGAACTTCGAACTCAGCGTGGATCCGAAATCGGTGCGCGCCGGCTCGGTGAAGTTCGCCGCGTCCGTCACCGTGACCACCGTTTCGGCGTTGCCCACCTGCATCGCCACGTTCACCGTGGCGATGGCGCCCGCGCTGATCACCACGCCTTCCCGCCGGTATGGACGGAAGCCGCCCGCTTCCACGCTGATCCTGTAAGTGCCGAGCGGCAGCACCGGAATGCGGTATAACCCTTCGTCGCCCGTCACCACTTCCCGGCGATAGCCGGTTTCCAAGTTCTCCGCGGTGACTTTCGCTCCGGGAATCAGCGCCCCCGTTGGATCCGTAACCGCTCCTTCAATTTGTCCATTGATCGCAGCCGATTGTCCGAAGAGTGCCGGCGCAAGTACGGCGAGAACCACCAGTACAACCGCGAAGGTTGCCTTAGGCATGTGTAGCCTCCCTGAAGCTTGTTTGTAACTGAATCCAGGATAACGCGGAAGATGCGCTACCGGTTACCTTTCAGGTTCTGCTCAAACAGCTTGAAGATACGCTTGTACTCATCCGCCCAGCTCGACGGCTGCACGAAGCCATGATCCTCCACCGGATAGGAGGCGAACTCCCAGTTCTCCTTGCCCAGCTCGATCAGCCGCTGCACCAGCCGCACGCTGTCCTGGTAGTGAACGTTCACGTCGATCATGCCGTGCGCGATCAGCAGCGCGCCCTTCAGCCCCTGCGCGTGATAGATCGGCGAGGACTTGCGGTACGCCTCGGTGTCGGTCTGCGGCAGGTTCAGGATGTTCGCCGTGTAGGGATGGTTGTAATGCGCCCAGTCGGTCACCGGGCGCAGCGCCGCCCCCGCCGCGAAGAAATCCGGCTGCGTGAACAGCGCCATCAGCGTGAGGAAGCCGCCGTAGCTGCCGCCGTAAATTCCGATTCGCTTGGGATCCACGCCGTGTTGCGAGGCCAGCCACTTGGCGCCGTCGACGTGATCGTCCAGGTCCTTGCCGCCCATGTGCCGGTAGATCGCCGTGCGCCAGTCGCGCCCGTATCCCGACGACGCGCGGTAGTCGATATTCAGCACCGCATACCCGTTCTCCACCAGGAAGTGATGGAACATGTACTCGCGGTAGTAGCTCGCCCACCACCGGTGGACGTTCTGCGCGTAGCCCGCGCCATGCACGAAGATCACCGCCGGACCGCCCTTGCGGAAGTTCGCGGGTTTGAAGAACTGCGCCGGAACCTTCACGCCGTCCCTCGCCGGGATCTCGACCATCTGGCCTTCGGTCCAGTTGTACTCCTTCCACTCCGGGGTGGGCGACGAGGTCAACTGCTTCCACGCCGCATTCGGCTTCGCCTCCGCGGCGTACAACTCCGTCGGCCTGGTGGTGAACGAATACAGGTTGGCCGTCCAGGTCTCGTCGGGCGACAGCGTCCACGCATGACGTCCGGGCAGCGTTGTGTAACGCGTCTTCGCGCCTCCCGTCACCGGGATCGTGTACACGTGCCGCTCGTGCAGGCTCGCCTCGCTGGTGGTGATCCAGAACATGCGGCCGTCCCTGGACAGATCCACATCGGTCACTTCGAACCGTCCCGAGGTAAGTTGCCGGGGCGCGCCGCCGTCGAACGAAACCGTATACAAGTGGGACCAGCCGTCCCGCTCGCTTTGAAAGTAAACGCCGGAGTTGTCCTTCAGCCAGCCCAGCGTCTGCGCGCCGGGTCCGTTCAGCCACGCATCGTCATGATCCGCGAACAGCACGCGCGTCTTGCCGCTGGCCGGGTCCAGCGCCAGAATCCAGCGATCCTTGTTGTCGGCCGCGCGCGCCGCCAGCACCGCCTTCGATCCGTCCTCGCTCCATACCGGCATCTGCATCTGGACCTCGCGGTCGCGCGGAGGCTTGCCTTCGCTCTCGGGCGCGAGCTTTTGTCCGTGATCCACCCACTTCACCTCGCCCGTTTCCACGCTCAGGATCGCCAGGCGGGTCTTGCCCTGGATGTCGCCCACCTTGTTGCGGGTCGGCAGATTCGCCGTGTAGCCGTCTTCGGTGACGTAATTGGGAACCACCGTGGACTTCGTCTTCGCGTCCGTTTCCGCGATCAGCGCCACCACGCTTGCGCCGTCCGGGGTCAGTTGCAGCCCTGCCACGGACTGCCGCGGCTGCAGGGTGAACGGTTTCCGCGGATTCTCTTTCTTGCGCCGCGCTTCGTTTTCCTCGCGAATTTGCGCGCGTTCCTTCACGATCGCCAGCAGCTCCTGCTCTTCCTTTTTCAGGAACTCCTGGCTGTCGGTGCCTTTCTCCTCGCGATCGCGGGATTCGGTCAGCATCTGCTGCGCGGTGCGGAATGGATCGCGGGCCGCTCCGCCGCCGGCGAGCGGCGCTCCCGCCGCGGCCGCGCGAATGTCCGTCATTTGCTCCAGAAATCCGTCGGACAGGGACAGCACGTAGAGATTGCCGCCCCGGGTGAATGCGACCTTTTGCTCATCCTGCGTGAACCGCGGATTCGACTCCGCGTCGCCCGTCCGCGTCAGCCGTCGAAGTTGGTCGGAGGCATAGTCGTATAGGAACAGGTCGCCGTCCCGCGAATAAATCTGACGCTTGCGATCGCGCGTGTACACGCCGCCCTGCGGAGGCGCCTGGCGGGCCTCCTCCTCCGTAAGCTTGCGAAGCCCCGCGCCGTCGCGGCCGACGACGTAGGTATCCGGCGGCTTGGCGATCGGATCGGAAGCCTGCTTCCACTGGAAGTAGATTCTCTGCCCGTCGCCGGACCAGCGTGGGTTGGCGGGCTCATAACCCACCAGCACGGGCCCCCGCATGATGTTGTCGATCGTCAGCGCGAATCTCTTCTGCGCCGGGAGGTTTTGCGGAAGCAGCACGGCGCAAAGCACGCCTGCGGCGGTCGAGCGTAGGAGCATAACTTTCGATCATACTCCGGTAATGAACGATTTCGCGGGAAAAGTGGCTGTTGTTACCGGCGCCGCCAGCGGTATCGGCCTGGCCCTGGCGCAGCGTTTCGCGCGCGAGGGAATGCGCCTGGTGCTGGCGGACACCGACGCAGGGGGGGCCGGCCGCGCCGCGCGGAACATCGGCGCACCGGCGATCGCGGTCCGCGCCGATGTCGCCGTCTCCGGCGACCTGGAGGCCCTGGCAAGCCGCGCCTACGATGCCTTCGGCGCGGTTCACATCCTCTGCAACAATGCCGGCATCGGAGGTCCCTTCGCTCCTTGTTGGGAGCTCGCGGCCGCCGATTGGGAGCGCGTCCTTGGCGTCAACCTTTGGGGTGTGATCCACGGCATCCGCGCCTTCGTGCCGCGAATGCTCGCCTCCGGCGAAGAGGGTCATGTCGTGAACACCGCTTCCATGGCGGGCCTGCTCTCCATGCCGCATGGCGCTGCTTACCATGCTTCCAAGCACGCCGTGGTGACCCTCACCGAAAGCCTGTACCATGATCTGATCCTCGCCGGGTCACGTGTCAGCGCATCCGTTCTGTGCCCCGCCTTTGTCAGAACCGCGATCGTCGAAGCAGAGATCCGCCGCGCCTCGTCCGCCGGCGCGCCCGCGCTCAAGCCGGACCTCCAGGCCCAGCTCGAAGAGGGCTACTTGCGGGCGGTCAGCGCCGGACTCGACCCCTCGGAGGTCGCCGATCAGGTCCTCGAAGCCATCCGGACTCGCAAGCTCTATGTGCTCACGCACCCGCATTATGCATCCGCGGTGATGGCGCGGGCGGAGCAGATCGTCAGCGGCACGAACCCGGATACGGCTTCCACTCTGCGCCGCGTCGTCAGGAGCTGACGATCCGCGATACGCCCTCGCCGAAAGTCGCGGGCTCCGTCAACAGACTGAGCACCAGGTAGGGCTCGGCCTCGAAGTCGAAAAAGTGGCCCGGCTGGCACCATACGCCGCGATCCAGCAGATGCAGGATCCATTCCTCCTCGGATCGCGTGTGCGGCGCGCGCAGCGTCGCGTACCAGCCCGCTTCCACCGGCAACACCCGCATCGCCGAATCTCGAACCGCGGTTTGCAGCAATGCCAGATTGTCCCGCGTGCGCGCCCGGATCTGCTCCCGCACCCCCTCCGTCCCCTTCAGCAAGGTTGCGAGCGCCCACTGCACCGGCGATCCGACGGAGAGATACGTGTCCGCGATCCACTCCAGGCGCGACATCGCCGCGGCGGCCCTCTCCCCGCTGGCGGCGATCCAGCCCAGCTTCAATTGCGGCAATGCTGCATATTTGGACAATCCTCCCAGGCAGAACGCGAGCGGCGCTCCGCAATCGTGCAGCGTGCGCACTGCGTCGGACGGCGGGTCCAGGGGATACGCCGCGAATACTTCATCGGAGAGGAGCGCCAGATCGTGCCGCGCGGCAATTTGGACAATCTCCGCCAGTTCCGCCTGCTTCACGCAGGACCCTGTCGGGTTGTTGGGATTCACCACCACGATCGCCCGCGTGCGCGGCGTCACCGCGGCGCCCAGCGCCGCGACATCCACGTGCCAGCCGTGATCGTGGAACAGCGGGTATTGTTTCGCGGCTACGCATTCCAGTTGCGCCAGGTATTCGAACAGCGGATAAGAGGGGCGGGGAACCACAACCTCGTCTCCCGGATCGCACAGCAGCTTGAACAGAAGCGCATACGCTTCACTCGTGCTGGCAGTCAGCAGAAGTTGGTTGCCCAGTCCGAACGCTTCCGAAACCTGACGCCGCGCCTCGGCCAGTCCCCGAGCCTCCGGTTCATAGCGCATCGCCCGCGCGTCCGCCAGCGCAACCAGCAGGTCCGGCGGATACTCGAGCCCCGCTGCCGTCGGATTCGATTCCGCGAGATCCAGAATTTCAAGCCCGGCCGCCCTCCGCGCCTCGAGCGCATGGCTCAGGCGGTTGGGCGGGACGCTCCACGCGATTCGTGACGAGAACACTCCCGCGCATTATAATTGGCGCCATGTCGACCCCCGCAACGCACCCCACTCCGGAGCGCATCTTCGAGGCCCTGAATGCCTACCAGAAAACGGATGCCATCAAGACCGCCGTGGAACTCGACCTCTTCTCCGCCATCGAGGAAGGCGCGAATACCGCGGAAAAGCTGGCGGAGCACATAAAGGCTTCGCTGCGCGGCGTTCGCATTCTCGCCGACTACCTGACCATCCACGAGTTCCTGCGAAAAGAGAACGGAGTGTATTCGCTATCGCCCGACGCCGCCGCCTTCCTCAGCCGCCGCTCGCCCGCCTATCTCGGCGGGATGACCAAATTCCTGGTCGATCGTAGCCATCGCGAGTACTTTGCCGACCTGACGCAGACCGTGCGCACCGGCCGCATGAACCTGGGCGGAACTGTGACCCCCGACAACCGCATGTGGGTCGAGTTCGCCCGCCAGATGGTTCCGATGATGATGCCATCCGCCGTGCACCTGCCGAACCTCGCCGGCGACCTGCCCTCCGGAGCGAAGATTCTCGACATCGCCGCCGGTCATGGAATGTTCGGCATCCAGTTCGCGCTGCGCCACCCCTCCGCCGAAATCTACGCTCTCGACTGGCCCGCCGTGCTGGAGGTCGCGGTGGAGAACGCGCAAAAGGCCGCGGTTGCGGCGCGGCTGCACCTGATCCCCGGCGATGCGTTCACCGTGGACTTCGGCGCGGGCTACGATGTCGCGCTGATCACCAACTTCCTGCACCATTTCGACTACCCCACCTGCGTCGATTTCCTGAAAAAGGTCCGGGCCGCGGTGAAACCGGGCGGTGTCGCGGTTACCCTCGAGTTCGTGCCGAACGAAGATCGCATCTCGCCGCGGATCGAGGCGCAGTTCGCGCTGCAGATGCTCGGCGACACGCCCGGGGGCGACGCCTACACGTTCCCCGAGCTCCAGTCCATGTTCCGCGATGCGGGCTTCCCGCACAGCACCCTGCACGACATCCCGATGGCGCCGCAGCACGCGGTACTGTCGCGATAGGGGACGGCCGGCGCAACTTGCCGCCTTCCTCCACGGTTTGATCTAATCCAGATAGTAAGCCGCCCGTGCGCAAAAGAGTCCTATTTGCATCCGGCCTCATCGTCCTCGCGATCCTGATCGCGCTGGTCATCTGGCAGGTCTCCTTCTCTTTCGGCGAGCTTGCCCCCTCCAGCCCCCAGCAAACCTACATCTTCTGGGCCGTCTCCACCCTCATCATCCTGCTCACCATCACCCTCGGCTTCATGCTGATGCGCACCGCGGTGAAGCTCTACCTGGAAAAATTCCAGAACCGCGAGGGATCCCGCATCAAGACCAAGCTGGTGGCGGGCGCCCTCGGCCTTACCATCCTGCCCGTCTGCTTCCTGGTCGTCTTCAGCTACGCGATCCTGAACCGCAATCTTGAAAAATGGTTCACCATGCCCGCCGAGAACGCCAAGCTCAACCTGGTGGCCGCCGGCGCGGCCATCGACGGCGAAATTCAAACTCGCGTCAAGGCGCTTGGCGGCTGGCTCTCCGTCATGCCCGAGACCCTCACCGCCGCGCAGGGCGGAGCCATCGACTGGAAGAAGTTTCAGGACTTCTGCGCCTCCATGGCCGTGGGCGAGCTCGTCATCGAAAACACCGACGGCCAGAAAACCATCCTCTGCCGCAGCAACCAGGACACGCTGTATCACTACACCGAAACTGTCCGCCTGTTCGCTTCCGGCCGTCCCGCCGGCAAACTGATTGTCACCGCGCGAGCCCCCGCCGACCTCGCCGCTACCCAGCGCGAAATCGACCAGGGAGTCCGCCAGTATGACCAGCTCGCCGCCAACAAGCGCTACTTCCGCAACCTGTACCTGCTCTTTCTGCTGCTGATCACGCTGTTTATTCTCTTCGTCGCCACCTGGCTCGCGCTGTTCATGGCAAAACAGATCAGCGTGCCCATCTCCGCGCTGCTGGAAGCCGCGGGGGAGGCGCGCCGCGGCAATCTCAGCCATCGGGTCCGCGTCGGCGCCGTCGACGAACTCGGCAGCCTGGTGCGCGGCTTCAATGACATGCTGGAGGGACTCGAGCTCTCCGCCCGCGAGCTCGAAAAACGCCGCCGCTTCACCGAAGCGATCCTCGAAAGCATCCCCACCGGCGTGATCTCGCTTTCTTCCGACGGCCGTATCCTGCGCGTCAACCGCGCTCTGGCCGGTATCTTCCCCGAATCGAAACTCGCCCGGGCGCTGCAGGTGGAAGACCTCTTCTCCTTTGAGGACGCCGCCGAAATCTACTACCTGATGAAGCGCTCCCGCCGCGTCGGGATCGCCGGCAGCCAGATGGAGTATCGCAACGAACGCCAGGTCCTGCACCTGTCCGTCACCATGGCCGCCTTGCCTCACGCCACCGAATCGAAGGATCGCGATTCGGGCTTCGTTCTCGTGCTTGAGGACACCAGCGAGCTGCTGCGCGCCCAGAAGCAGGCGGCGTGGCAGGAGGTCGCCCGCCGCATCGCCCACGAACTCAAGAACCCGCTGACACCCATGGCCCTCTGCGCGGAGCGCATCCAGCGCCAGCTCGATCGCCCCGCCACCGCCGACACCGGACGCATCCTGCGCGAGTGCGCCGCCACCATCGGCCGCGAGGTGGAAACCGTCAAGAGCCTGGCCGACGAGTTCAGCCGCTTCTCCCGCTTCCCCGCCGCCCAGCCGGTCCCCGGAGACCTGAACGAGATCGTGCGCAACGCGATCAGCGTGTTCGACGGGCGCCTGGAAAACATCGATGTCCGCCTGGATCTCGCGCCCCACCTGCCTCCCGTCAACGCCGATCCCGAACAGTTCAAACGCGTCATCGTCAACCTGGTCGACAACGCCGCCGAAGCCATGCAGGATGCGCCGGAGCGCCGCCTGCTGGTCGCCACCCACTGCCCCGCGCCCGACATTGTCGAGCTGCTCATCGCCGACACCGGCTGCGGCATCTCCGCCGATGACAAGGAAAAACTCTTCCTGCCGTACTTCTCCACCAAGGATCGCGGCACTGGCCTCGGACTCGCTATCGTGAACCACATCCTGAATGACCACGAGGCGCGCATCACCGTCGAGGACAACCAGCCCGCCGGCGCGCGGTTCCGCATCGAAATTCCCGCTTGCGTGGAAGCGGGCGTCGAGGCCGGCGCATGAGAGCTTCCCGCATCCTGGTCGTCGATGACGAACCGGGAATTCGCGAGTCCCTGTGCGGCGTCCTGCAGGACGAAGGCTTCCAGTGCCAGGCCGTCGCCACCGGCGAGGCCTGCCTCCAGGAGCTCGCCCGCCAGTCGTTCGACGCCGTCCTGCTCGATGTCTGGCTCCCCGGCATGGACGGCATGGAAACCCTGCAGCGCATCCAGGAGGTCCCCTTCCCGGACCGTCCCGAGGTGGTGATCATCTCCGGCCACGGCAGCATTGAAACCGCGGTCCGCGCCACCAAGCTCGGCGCATTCGACTTCCTCGAAAAACCCTTGACCATCGAAAAGGTCACCGTGGTGCTGAAAAACGCCATCCAGCAGCGCAAGCTGTCCCTCGAGATCGAACGCCTCAAGGAGGACGGCCGCGAACGCCCCCGCATCATCGGCGAAAGCGTACCCATGAAGGCGCTCCGCCAGCAGCTCGAACTCATGGCTACCACCAACGGCCGGGTTCTCATCTATGGCGAAAGCGGCACCGGCAAGGAACTCGTCGCTCACGCCATCCATGCCATCAGCTCCCGCGCCGGCGAGCCCTTCGTCGAGGTCAACTGCGCGGCAATCCCGGAGGACCGCATTGAAAGCGAACTCTTCGGCCATCGCAAGGGCGCCTTCGCCGGCGCCGACCAGGACAAGATCGGCAAGCTGCAGAAAGCCGACGGCGGCACCCTCTTTCTCGACGAGGTCGGCGACATGAGCCTGCGCACCCAGGCTAAGGTTCTCCGGGCCCTGGACGAACAGCGCTTTGAACCTATCGCCGCCGCCGAATCGATTCAGGTGGATGTTCGCGTGGTCGCCTCCACCAACAAGAACCTCGCCCAGGAAATCGAGCGCGGCAACTTCCGCGAGGATCTCTTCTACCGTCTCAACGTCATCCCCTTCTTCGTCCCGCCGTTGCGCGAGCGCGTGGAGGATGTTCCCTTGCTCGCGGATCACTTCCTGAAGGAATTCACCACCGCCTATGGCCGCAAGCCCAAGGAACTGACTCCCGAAGCCTACGGCGTGCTGCAGGAGTACTCCTGGCCCGGCAACGTCCGCGAGCTCCGCAACCTGATGGAGCGCATCGTGATCATGAATCCACAGGTCCGCGTGGACGCACGCCATATTCCTCTGAATCCCACCAAGCGCTCCGCCGGCGAGCGCTCCATGGATCGCTTCGGCAGCCTTCAGGAGGTCCGCGAAGCCGCCGAACGCGAATACATCCTCCGCAAGCTGGAAGAAGCTCGGGGCAATGTCACCCGCACCGCCGAACTGCTCGGCTTGGAGCGATCCAACCTCTACCGCAAGATGAAGACGCTCGGCATCGCCCCCAAGGAATAGGCTTCGTTTTTTCGGCCGGCGCACGATCGGCACGCCGTCTCCGCGCCGTCCCGACGATCCGCCGGCTATTCGTAGCGGATCGCCACCAGTGGATCCACGCGGGCCGCGCGCCGGGCCGGCGCCCACGATGCCGCCAGCCCGACACCGCCAAGCAGCAGGATCGCGATTGCATACGCCAGCGGATCGCTCGGCGCCAGTCCGAACAACAGGCTCTCGATCCAGCGCAGGCTTCCGAACGCCAGCAGGAATCCGGCTCCCAGGCCGCCGGCCAACAGCCAGGACGACTCCCGGAGGATCATGGCGACCACCGAGCTCTCACGGGCCCCCATGGCCTTCCGGATCCCGATTTCGTTCGTCCGTCGTGCCACCCCGTAGGACAAAACGCCATACAAGCCGATCGCCGCCAGCAGCAGCGCCGTGACCCCGAAAGCGAGCGAAAGCTCCGCCACCAACCGGTCCTGCGCCATTCGTTCTTCGAGGAGTTCCGTCAACGGCCGCGCGGCGGTGACCGGCAGATTAGGATCTTCAGCGCGGATCGCGCTTCGCAGCGCCGGAATCGCCGAGGCCGCATCGCCCGCCGTGCGCACCACGAACGTAACTCTCTCCGGAACATCGACCGGTTGGGCCGACGGAATAAAATAGCGATGCTCGATCTCGCCGCGCAGGCGGTTCTTTCGAAAGTTCCCCGCCACCCCGACCACTTGGAACCGGTTCCGCTGCTGAGCGAACACCTGTGTAACGTGCAGCCCGATCGGGTTGCGTCCTGCGAAGAACTTCTTCGCGAAGGCTTCGTTGATCACGCAGACCTTGGGACTGGTTGCATGATCCCGTTCCGTGATCGGACGGCCCAGCTTCATCGGAACTCCCAGCGCCGCGAAATAGCCCGGTCCCACCTGGTCGTAACGCGATGACCGGTCGTTCTCGTCTCGCGGCGTGTAGCCCTCCACTTCCACGTCATCCCCGCTGTCGCCTCCCAGAAACAGGCCATGCGGAGAATAGGAGGCCGACTGAACGCCGGGTATCCTCCGGACCCGTTCGTGCAGCCGCTCGAATACGGCTTGCCGCCGCGGTTCCTCGTACCCGGCCGATTCGACGTCCACGCGGAGCATGAGCAGCTTTTCTTTCTCAAACCCCACATCCACCCGCCGCAGGTTGTCCAGCGTTCGCACCAGCAGGCCGGCGCCCACCAGCAACGGAAGCGACAACGCCACTTGTCCGGCAACGATCCACCGGCCCGTTCGAAGCCACCTGGCCGACGCCGTCACCCCGCGGCTTTGTTCTTTTACTCCCGCCGCCGCGTCCACGCGAATCGTTCGAAGCGACGGAAGCAGGCCCAGCAGCAACCCGGCCAGCACGGAGAGGCCGACAGCGAACGCGAGGACGCGCGCATCCGCGGATTCGGACAGCCGGACCGTGCTGGGAACCAGCATCAGCAATCCCGCTCGCAGCGCCCAGGCCGCGGCCAGTCCGGCGGCGCCCCCCGCCAGCGCGATCACCAGCGCCTCGGTCATCCACTGGCGTACCAGGTCGCCGCGTCCCGCGCCCAGCGCCTGACGCACCGCCATCTCCCGCGTCCGCGCCGTGGCGCGCGCCAGCATCAGATTCCCCAGGTTCGCGCACGCGATGAGAAAAACCACGCCTGCCGCGGCGAGCATCAGCGTCAGCGGCCCGCCGAAATCGTCCCGGATGCCCGATGCCCCCGACACCGCCGCTCGCACGCGCAGCCGTTGATTCATGAAATTGCGCCGCACCTCTTCGGTCGCCGCCCCCGAATAAAAGGCGGCCAGGCCTCGTTGAAACACCGTGTTGGAGGCAGTCTCCGCCTCCGCGGAATGGACGCCCGGCTTCAGCCTTCCGAATACGTGCAGCCACGCCGTTTTCTGCAGCCGCGATGGATCGTCATGCAGCAGGTCGCGGCCCGGCGCGATCTCCGGCTGCATCGCCAGCGGGAGCCAGACGTCCGGCCGGTCCCCTACCGTTTCGCCGAAGAAAGGCGGCGGCATCACGCCGATCACCGTGAACACAGTCTTACGCAGCGCGATTCGCGCCCCCAACGCCTCCGGCCGACCCCCGAACCGCCGCTGCCAGAATGCGTGGCTGATCACCGCCACGGCGGGTTTCGCGCCGTCGGTGTCCCGGTACGTTCGTCCGAGCATCGCCGGCGCCCCCAGCGTGTCGAAATACTCCGCCGATACCATCCGGCCCTGGACCTCCTCCGCTTCGCCGCCATTCACCCGAACCTGCAGGCGGCTCAGCCCGCTTTGGGAGGCCATCAGTGCCGAGAAAGCGCCGGCCTCGTCCCGCAGTTGCGCGAACTCGGCGTACGTCATCAATTCCCGGTCGCCCGTGGTGACTCCGGTCCACATGCCCCGCGCGCCGGGATCCGTCAGCATCACCAGCTCCTCGGGATTGCGCACCGGCAGCATGCCCAACAACAGGCTGTTCACTATGCTGAAAATCGCCACGTTGGCGCCGATTCCCAGCGCCAGCGAAAGCACCGCCACGGCCGTGAAGCCGGGTTGCGCCGTCAAGGTGCGTACTGCGTAACGAACGTCTTGTCGAATCACGTGGAGATGCTCCTGGGGTGCGGTCTGGAAGATGCCCGCGGCCGACCGCAGCCAAACCGCCCATTGTTCGCGCCGGCTTCCCCGCTCGCGCGCGCCGCGGATTTCTTGGGAAAACGTGCGAACCATCTCGTCGCCGTACTCGCGCCGGAATGGTCCGGGAAAGCACCGGAGCAAGGCCTCGAAGACGCGGATGGATCGCATCGCCTAAAGCTTCTTCGGGATCAGCCCCGTTTCCCGAGCCTGAGCCAGCATGGCGGTCAGCCGCCGCGCCTCGGCCATGGCTACGCGCCGCCCATGATCGGTAAGACCGTAATAACGGCGCCGTTCATCGTGATTGCCGGGGTCGGGGCTCTCGCGCAGCTCGGTCACCAATCCCTGCTCCAGCATCCGCCGGATCGAGCTGTAAAGCGTAGCCGCGCTCAGCACCACCTTGCCGTCGGTTCGCGCCGCCACGTCTTGCAGGATGGAGTAGCCATGCCGGTCCCGATCGGCCAACGCCACCAGAATGTGGAAGGCCGCCGGCGACAGCGGCAACAGGGATTCGGGCTCGGGTAAATCTGCCATCATTGGATATAACCGTAACAACTATAGCAGTAGATGATATATCTGGCAAGCCCGGAAAGCAAACTGCCGCCTGAGATAGACTGCGGTGGCTGACATCGGCATGGGTTCCCGCGTCACCATCCACATGGCCGCCAGTCTCGACGGCTTCATCGCGCGTCGCGATGGCAGCGTCGACTGGCTCGAGACGGTCAGCGAATTCGGGGGCGGAGACTCCCTGGACCCTGAGTTCGTTGAAGGGTTTCTCAACACCATCGACTGCTACGTGATGGGATCCCGCACCTATGAAACCGCGCTCGATTTCGAAGCCAGGGGGCTGGGGTGGCCCTACGGTGACAAACCGGTGTTCGTTCTCACCACTCGCGACCTTCCGCGGCGCCGCGGCACCGTCGAGTTCTACTCCGGCGGCCTGGCCGGGTTCGTGAATGACCATCTGCGGCCTGACTTCCGGGGAATCTGGTTTGTCGGCGGTGGCGCGGTATCAGGCGATTGCCTCCGGCTCGGCCTGGCTGACGAGATCCGTTATTCCATCCTCCCCGTTCTGATTGGCGACGGAATACGCTTTTTCGAAAAGCTGGACCGGGACGTCCCTCTCCATTTGACGGAGGTAAAAGCCTATAAAACCGGCATGGTCGAGCTCTGTTATGCAGTGCGCCCATCCGGCCCGGCGCCGGACGCTTCCTCGCGGGGCCCCCATACCTCAGCGGGGTTGCCCTCCGGGGTGAAAGAATAATCACGAGGCGTGAGCCAATACCCCGCTCCGGCCTCGCGTGCATCAAAGGAGGGATTCTCGAAATGAAGAAATCATGGCTATGGCTGGCCGCCGCCGCGGCGTGCTGCCTGCCCGCATTCAGCCAAACCCCGACCGTGGCCGCCGGAGGCATCCTCAACGTGGCCAGCTACTC
>JAIEPW010000035.1 GCA_019748195.1 Bryobacteraceae bacterium | reverse complement strand
AAAGCAGGTTCTGAGTGCTTTGGGGGTGGGGAATTTTGGACCGGAACTGTGAGGAATTTTCAGCCGGTATTGACACATTTGACGAAATGCCAGTTCGTTAGAGGCCGTTAGAGGCGTCGCGCTATTGCACATTGAACATTCTCGATGGGACTTTAATCCGATCCGACAAGTAAATGCGTGCAATCGAAAGCGGGAGGCCGACCAAATCGAACCCGCTGTGGTTCGACAAAGCAATCGCCGAGAAACCCTGATCGGGAAATCGCAAAATGAAGGATTTGAAACCCGCCCAGCCGCCTGGATGAACCATGTAGCGCACACCCTGATAACGCATGTTTTCCCACCCGAACCCGTACGCCAGCGGGCTACCGTCATTCAAGCGCCCACCACGGAATGCTTCGGCGAGTGTCTCATCCCTTACAAGCATCGACGAATGAAGCGCCTGCTCCCATTTCTGCAGGTCATCCACGGTGGAGAAGATGCTAGCTGCGCCGCCATACAGGCGTAGGGCTTCAAGTGTCTCGCTCACTTTCAGGCCAAAGCGCTCTTTGGAGTACCCAATCGCCCTTGGCGTAGCGGTCAGCTTTGCATGATCTTCGGCAAAAAACGTTCGGTTCATTCCAACCCGCTTGAATACCCACTCGTCCATGAGATTGCGGAACGGCATGTTCGCGGCCTTTGCCGCGACCGACGCCAACACGACATAGCCGCCATTGCAGTACTCGAATTTCTCGCCAGGAGAGAATCGAATGGTAGCTCTCGTCACGTAGTCATCCACGATTTCTTCCTCGGTCTTCGGAATGCTGCTGTTTCGCCGGTCTCGATACTCCTCAAATTGACCAAGACCCGAGGTGTGGTTGAGCAAGTGGCGAAGTCTGATGGACTGCCCGCGTGCACCAGTTTCAGGAAGGAACTTTGCCACCGGATCGTCGTACGAGAGAACGCCTCTATCGCGCAGGATCATAATGGGCATCGCCACGAACTGCTTGGCCATTGATCCAATCAATGACGGTGTGTCTGTCCGGAACGGACTCCTTCGCTCGCGATCAGCCAGTCCATACCCTCTACGATGAACGATTTCTTTCTGGTCCGTGACGATCACTGCGGCGCCCGGCCCTGACGGAGAATCCCAGGCGGCGAAAAGCCGGTCAACTTCTAGAGACTTGCCGGCCCGTTCTTGTGTGGGTTTCACTTGTCCGCTTCCGGTATGCAAACACAGAGGCAGGGCCGCCGCTGAGAGGAAGCACCTCCGCGTATGCACCAAGAACCTGATCATATTTGTAATTGTGACACTTGTCCGAGTCTGCTTGGTATCGTTACTAAGCGGGTGCAAGAGCCAGTGCGGGTTGGCAAGATACTGGCAGGAGTGCGGGAAAAACAAGCAAAAAACGGCCACTTCCCCAATTGTCGGCAAACTGGACAGTGGCGACCAAGATCACCGTAACGAGCTGTCCCCCGCGACTTCACGTAGCGATGGCCAGCCGCTCGCGTTCCAATCGACTGCGTGCTTCTTCGAGTAGCAGCAACAATAGAAACTCATCCGCTCGGATCTCCGACAGGTCGAGTCGGACGCCGAGTTTGAGCGCGGTTCGCAAGTCGACCGAGCGTCGGATCAACAGCCCGGCTTCGGAACTCTGTGCGGCATCCAGTTTGTCCAGCGGGCAGTGGTCGCACCTCCCACCTTCATCCGGAGCATCGGGGCAGAGGCCGGGATCGCACAGTTCCTCGCGGCGGAGTGCCCAGTGGATGAGAAACCGCAGGGAGGGCTGCTCCGGCCACTCCCCGTGTGTCAGTTTGGGTCGCTGGTCTCCTGGAAGATGGCATCGAGGGCGTCGATCGCGGCTTTGACAGCGACGGCCTGGTGGATAATCGGGACATCGCCCGCGTAGCCCTCCGACGACTGGATCAGCTTCTTATACAGCGTCGCAGCCGGCGCGAGGTTAATGACCAATTCCTGGCGGTTGTAGGGCAAGTCGAGCACGCGTGCGAAGCCGCGCCGGTAATCAAACACATCCTTTGCTGAGGGCATCCGTAGCTCATGGGTGACCGTACCGCTGAGCACCCGAACCGTCACGCGGAATCCGTCGCCGATCGAGGAGACATCATCCACCTCAGCCTGGCTGAGTTGTTCAATGACGCGGCTGGCCTCGAACGGATCGACCGCCGGCCCGTCGTCCTCGCCGACTCGGATCTTGGCGAGCAGCGTGCCATCGACGTCCTGGGAATCGGGGATGGTCGTTTCCGAAACGCCCCGTCCGAGTTGCTTCACGATCACCTTGCGCTTCCGTTGACGGTCGATCCACTCCTCGTCCGTTGGGAACCGCACCCGGATCGTCTTCATGCCATCTGGCGTCCGGAGGTTCACCGTCACCGGACGGCTCGCGTCAAATACAGCAGTCTTAGTTTCCATTGAGCGTGGTCCTTACTGGCAGATTCCGTCCACGCCGCACTTCGCAACGGCGGAGACGATTCCATTGGTTGCGTCCCACATCGGCAGGCAGTCGACCGCAATCGTGACAATGCCGTCCGTCTCACCCAGTTCAGCGGTTGCGAAGGAGACCTTCTGCCAGGTGATTTCGAGAGCGTTGTTGGCGTCGTAGCTGAGGCCGATCACCGCCGTGCCGGTGGACTGGTTCTTCAGCTTCGTCAGTTCCGTCGAACCGTTCTCAAACCGCGCGACGAATTTGAGCATGCCTTGCCGGTTGCCGAACTCGAGGCGGCCGCGGATAGCGCCGCTCGTGCCGTCGCCCGGCGTCTGGAAACCGGAGCCCGGATAGAACCCGCCATCCATCCGGACGTTGTTCTTCCACGACGCCTCCAGCGAGACGATGTTCTTGTTCGAGACGTAGTTGACGCCGTTGATCGAAAGCGACAGCGATGCCGACGGGAGCAGCTTCTCCACAGTGGCCGCCGGCATGGTGATCGCCGAAGGCTCCGTGTACTTGCCGGAGCCAACAAATTCGACGGTGATCTTCGAGTTGGCGCGCCCCGGGCCCGAGCCGATGGTGATCGTCCAGCCTTCCACTACGCAGCCGACCGCCATGCGATCGACCACCACGCCGGCACCCGGGCGGATCTGCTCGACGAAGCTGAAGTACGGCAGTTCGGCCGAGTCGCCGTTGGCCGGCATGAGCGGCGTGCACGTGTAGGTGAGGTTGGGGAGTGTTCCGGACTTGACTACCTTCCCGAGCCCGTAGGCCATGGCCCAGGCCCCGATCTCCGCACCGAGGTACTTTTCAAGCGTCCCGTTCACGTCCCAGGACGTCTGGAACGATTGCGTCGGGAACTCGTGGCCTTTGCCAAACTCCTCGGCGTCGCTTTCGGTGTTGAGCCTCGGGTTCGCGAGCGCGGCGTTCAGCTTGCGCAGTTGCCACATCTGCACGGCGGTGTTTGCCGTCGCGATGTCGGCCTGCTTCTGCTTACCGAAGCAGATCTGAAGTTCTTGGAGTCTCGTCGTCGACATGGTTTTCTTTCTCCGGTGGCGGGCACTGGTTCCAGCCAGCGTTCATCAAGGGCACGAGCACAGTGTGCGTTGCCTCTACTTCGAGTGGCTCACCCAACCCGTGCGGAGGCAGCATCCAAACGGTTTCACTCATCTCCCATCTCCGTAAATGTCAGCGGCACCTCGAAGTAGTCGAGCCCCTCCGCATCCGTTTGCCGCTGGATCAGCGGCAGGTCCATCGGGTGGCAAGACGGATGCACTGTGGTGTAGAGCATCGGCGCGGTGCCGGACGCCGGGATGCCCTTCGTGATCAGCCGGAACAACCGGTAGTAGGCGGTCGGCGGATCGCCGTCGAAGGTTTCGGGTGCGCGCAGGTACAGCGTGACCTGGTGCTTCCAAACATCGACGGTGCCGAAGCTGCCCGGCTGCGTGCCCTGCCAGACGACCATAATGCCTGGCTCCGGCATGGTGTGAATGGCATTGGCGAGGCTCGATCGCTTCGGGTACTGGTCATGGTAGGCGTAGATGCGCTCGGGATCGCCACCCATTTCCGCAACGAGGTCAGGGATGTCCCGCAGCAACGTCACCAGGCGATCGACGAGTTCCGAAGGGTCAATCATCGCTGCTTGCCCCCCAGCATTCGTTCGATCACCATCCGTGGTTTCATTTCGATCAGAATGCGGCGCGTCGCCTCAGTCACCGCCGACCGATTCTTGGGCGACAGCACCACCCAAGGCTCGATCTTCTGGTTGATCCAAGCCTTGATGCGATCCTTGCGCGTGCTGAGGCTCGCCTTGGCCTTGTTCTCGCTCACGGTCCGGACCATGAAGTTGCGCAGCATGTCGCCGGTGAGCGACAGCGTGCGCCGGTTACCCCTGCCGAGCTTTGTCTTCCGGATGGCGTAGCGCTTAGTGAGCGGCTTGGCCGGGCTGTCAGCGGGGCCCTGCGCCGCGGACAACCGGTTCTTCACGGCCGCCACGCCGACGTTGCCTACCTTAAACATTTGGTTCTGTCGGAAGTTGAGCAGGTCGAGCCGGAGTTGCTTCTTCTGGTAGACCCGAACCGTTGCCATCGCTATACCTGCCGCATCCGCAAAACGGCGCTTCCGCTCGTGTCTGCTTCGATCTCGAACACCTTGTAGGTGGTGCCGTCGACCTCTACTTCGTCCCCTCGTAGCGGGGCAGCCGGCAGGTCAGCAAGCCGAACGAAAAGCACCGCATAGACGCCGGGGGAGGCGTCCTCGGGCTCTCGCGTGGATTCGAACACTCCTCGGATGGTGGTCTGCCCGCCCGCTTGGGGCAGGTACGTGACGTCCTTGCCGAAGACGCGCAGGCAGGCCTCGTCCATCCGGGCTGTCGATTCCGCGAAGCTCATCAGGCGATGAATGCTCCGTTGAGCCGGACGCGTCCCGTCGCATCACCGTCGGCGGCGGCCTTCACCGCCACGCCGATCAGCTTGTTCGTGCCGACCGTCTTGGTGATGCGCTTGTTGGTGTTGTCCCAATAGATGAGGGCACCTTGGCTGAAGCCGGTGCTGGCGCCCGTCTCGCGCGTGAGGTCGAAGACGCCGGCGACCTGAAACTCGCCTTCTTCGCCGTTGCCGTAGTCGTTGGCCGCGACACCGAAGACAGAGCCGACCAGCGCCCCGCCGCCGGAGCTGACGGCATAGGGTGCAGTGAGCGTGAGGGTTTCGCCCTTCTGTACGTAGTTCTTCATGTCCAGTTCTCCTTAGCTGCCGACGTTCTTCTGCATGCCACGCCAGTCGATGGCTTTCGCCCCGAAGTCCAGACGCGCCTTGATTTCGACGCCATCCACGTCGAAGCCCTGTCGGGTCTCGATGTACACGCCGTCCTGGCCTTCGAGGTAGGCGTACTCGACGGTGTCGATCTGATCCGGCGAGGCAAAGAGGTACCAAGCCGCCGTGCTGGCCGCATCGAGGCGCGGCTCGGCAATCGGCGTCAACGCCCGGATGTACTCGGGCACTACGTTCGAGGATTGCGCCGGCGCGAGGTTGGAGGCGACCAACTGGAACGCCGTCAGTTGCAGGGCCACGGGAACCGCCAGGTAGCGCGGCTGAATGTTCAGCACCGTGATGCCGTCGAGGCCCTTCTGCTTGGCCATGGTCGCCATACCGCCGCCGAGCCCCGTCAGTGCCAGAGCGCTAGTGCCTCCAGAGTTCAGGTTCGCGTGCGTCGCATGGAACAGCGCCACACCGTCGCCCATGTTCGGATTGCCGCTGATGATGCCCCACACCGTGTCGCTCTCCAGGGTCGCCGCCGCCACGCCGAAACCGGCAGGGATGCGGGTGAAGGCACTCAGATCGTCGTTGATGATCACCTGGCGGGTGATCGAGACGATCCGGCCATAGGTGGCGAGCTTGTAGGTTTCCTTCGATTCCGCGATCGAACCGTGCGTGAACTCGCCTTTCTCATTCACTTTCTGCAGGGACGGAGCCTCGCCCAACTGCACCGCGTTGATGTTCTTGAAGTCCACCGCCGAGCGCCGGCGCGAGAACGGCAGGAACGTGCGTGGGTAAGCCTCATACGCCTGACGCAGCGTCTTGTTCGCGACGTCGGCGAGGATGTTCGGGAAGTCGGAGGTCGAGAGCGCAAGCTTCGCCACCTCGTGACGCGCCATGCGCCGGGTTCCCGTGCCGGCAGCCTCCAGACATTCGCGCGCAAGATCGAGGAGCGTCTGCCCCGTCCAATCCCGACCCAGGTCGTCGTGCAGCGGGAATACCGCCGGATCGTAGCGGTGCAACAGCGCGGCCGTGATGCCCGCGCGGCGCGTGTCGGCCTGGTCGCGCGTCACGACGGCGGCGGCACTGCGAATCGGCGTGGCCTCACTGCGGTTGGCAAGTTCGTCCAGCGCAATCCGGCGGAACTCCTCGATCGAGGTGCCCGCGCCAACGTGCTGCGCGACCAGCTTCCCGTCGAGGCCGGCGGCGCGCCCGACTTTCTCCAGTTCCTGGATGCGCGTGCGCTCGGCCAACGCTGCGGCCTGGCGCTCTGCATCCATATTGATCTCGGCGCGGGACTGTTCGCCCGTGTCGATGACAGTGGTTTCGTCCATCATCTGCTCCTTTGGGCTTTCGGCCCGTCCAAATCGAAATCCAGCGCCCGGGTCGGCGCCGATGGGCACCAGAGAGATCTCCTCCGGCTCCCAATCGGTGACGAGCACCTGGCGCAAAATGGCGCCTTTCGGCGTCACATCCTCGACGGCATGAATGGCCACGCCCATGGAGGCATTACGCAGAATGCCGTCCTGCACGTCTTGCCAAATCGGATCCACGTCGGCGCGCTTCGAGAAGCGGATCGTCGCTTTCCCGTGTCCGTTCTCGACCCACGCCTTGGTGATCACGCCGATCACGTCATCGACGGTGAAGTCGCGGTGGGAGTTGAGTAGCGGCGCCGATCCGCTCGCCATGCGGCCCATGCGGATCGACTGCGGCTCCATCGAGAAGCGCATCTCGAAGGCGCCACGCCCATCGAAGCGGCGCACGGAAGCGCCGGTGTACCAGGTGAGCGTCGCAGTGCGGTCTTCGCGCCCGGCTGGCGACAGCGCTTCAAACTCGGCCGCCAGCCGTTCGCGGGTGATCTGTTCTGTCATTGGTTCAGTTCCTTCTGTTGCGTGCCGGTCTGAGTCACTCGCCGCGGATCGCAGTCGAGAATGATGCCGCGCTCATCTAGTACCCGGTTGATCTCGGCGATCTGGTCAAGTTGCGCGTCGGGGTCGTAGCCTTGTTCCGCGATCGCCTGGCGCAGGGTGAGCGTTCCTGTGCGCAGCCGGTTGAGCGTCGCGACCGAATCCTTGTAGGGGTCGACGCTGCCGAATCCCGGTGGCGTCCACTCAGCGGGGACAGGTTCCGGGTCACCGATGAATCCGGCGACGCTCGCAATCTGAACGAAGCGCTGCCACACCGGCGTACAGAACATCGGGATGAAAGTCAGCCAGCGGAACCCCTCGATGCCGTTGCGAAAGCTGAGGAGCCCGGCCCGGTAGCTGGAGTAATTCACCCGCGAGAGGTCGCCGGTGAGTTGCTCGTAGGTCAACTGCAGGCCCGTCGCGATTTGCGCCTGCTTCGCGGCGATGAAGTCGCGGTAGCCAGCCGACGCCGACGGCGCCGCAAACGAAATCTCTTCGCCGGGCTTGAGGTACTCGATCATGCCAGGCTCAAAACTCTCAACCCGCTTGCCGGTTGCCGGATCCGGTGTCGCCGGCGCAATCGTTGGTCCTTCCGGTCCCTGTGGCTGAGTGACGAATGCGGCAAAACACGCCTCGATCTTCTTCCGGACCAGCTCGGCTTCCTCATACTCGTCGAGATCGCGGAGCGTAACGATGGCGGGCGCCAGCCACGGCACGCCGCGGACCTGGCCGGGCCGGTCCTTGCGATAGACATGGAGAACCTCGGACGCCGGCACGCGAACGGACTGCAACCCTGCCCCACCGCGGACGCCTGTCTGCACGATGTCGCCTGGATGCTGCCCGAAGAGCCAGTAGTAAACGCGCCTTCCAACCAGATCGAACTCTACGCCCTGGATGATGTAGCCTGAGGCTGTCTTCTGCGTCTTCGTCTGGTCGAGGAAGTCCGGTTCGAGCACCTGCAATTGCAGCGGAATCGCCAAACCGTCTCCTGCGCGGCGTTGCCGGAAACGAACGAGGCACTCGCCGCTCTCGAATACGGTCCTTGCCACAAGCGCCTGGATGCCCGAGAAGTCGAGTTGCCCATCCGCATCGCATTGCTCCGCCCAAACGGACCAGGCTTCGTTGATTTGCCGGTCCCGGTCAGGACTTCCGCTGCGAGCCTGCACGGTGATACCAGTGCCGACCGCATTGCCAACAATCTCTGCCACCGCTCGTGCCGCGTACGCGTTGTTCCGGATCAGATCCCGCGAGCGTTCCCGCAGCTTCGACAGCGCAATACCGATTTCGGCGTTCGCTGAGTTGCCCGCCGTCACCCAGCCGCCAGTGCGCCGGTCATTGCGCGCACCTTCATAAGCCAGCCGCACCAGTTCCGCGGCCCGGCGCGCGCGCAAACGGCGCAGTCCCGCCTCCGGCGAGACCCAGGTGATCGCTTGGTCGAGCCAGTTCATCCTTTTGACGTTTGGGCGAAGCTGAAACGGTCGGTACTCGTGCCGGCGGAGGCGCTGATGCTCTCCTTGATCACGGCGCGTGCCTGCAGCAGCTCATCCATGGAACGGTAGGTGACCGTGCGATCGCCGAAGCGGACGGTCAACTCACCGCTGGCGATCGCGGCTTCGATCGCATCCAACTGCTGCTGCGTCCAAGCCACCTAGGTTCGCCTCCGCTTGAAATAGAACGTCGCTCGGGTACCGAACTCCCGAACAACGGACACGAGCTCCCAACCTTGGGCACCATGCTCGGCGAGCATCTCCGTCGATTCCGCGTCGCCTGTGACGACGAGGTATTCCCAGGCGCCCGCCTGAGTTTGCGTTTGACTACGAACTTTCATCGAGACAACCAGTTCTTTCTGCGATCGCCCAACCACCGCACGCGATCGGGATCGTCGTCGGGCACCGGCTGCGGACGCCCAGTGGCCAGGATCCGATCGGCTTCGTTGTCGAGCGACAGCCCCATTGAGATGAGCGCCCGCAGAGCGGCGTAGGCATATACGCGCGCATCCAAGGCTTCCTGCCGAACGCCCGGCTTCGGCCGCCATTCCCGTTTCGGCTGGCCTTTCGCGTAAGTCGTGACCAGCACTTCACCAAGAAGTTGTTCGAAGTAAGTCTCCGTGCGCTCAGCGGGAAAGTGCGAGTATCCCGGCATTCCAGGCGTTGGATTCTTCAGCCGGCCATAGACCGTCTCCTTGGCCGTATCGGTGCCGACGATCCACGGCTTCTCGCCACGGATGTTCTTCGACGTCGGCTTTCGTTGCCAAACGGGCAGCGGTCCACCCTTGCCTTTCACGGCGAAGATCCGCCGGTGATAGCGCGTCCGGCAGAACTCGTAGACAGCCTGCGACTCGTACCCTGCGTCGATCGCACATGCGGCAACCGGCAACGAGATCCCAGTCTCATGCGGCCACCTACGTTCGAGGTAAGTATCCAGCTCCTGCCAGACCAACGCGCCGGAAGGATCACCCGGCAGCACTCTGTATTCGATCGACCAGTTCTCCTCACCTCGGCCCCAGCCGACGAGTTCCATCTCGAGGCGGTCCTTTTGGACGTCAACGCCGACGGTCAACACCACCGCGCCGAACGGCACTGCCGCACGGTAATGCTCGCGGCGCGCCATAACAGTCGCCTGATCAACCGACGTCTCCGCGGCGTCGTCCCACGGCTCGGCCAACACGGTGTTGACGAACTCCCGCAGCGTCTCGATCGACTGCTTGTCGACCAGGAACTTCTTTGCCAACGCACCCCACTTGCGCCACGGCGAGTACAGCCCGTTGATCCAGAAGCCCGCTACGTCCGTAACCTCCGGCCGCGCTGCCCGCCACTCACCGGCCTTCAGCATCTGATGCTTCTGCCAGTCGTGGATCTCGCCCGAGCAATGCTCACAACGGTAGTGCGCGCGTTCGGGATCGCCCTTCTGCCAGATCAGGTTCTCCCAACGCAGGATCTGGAAACCGCCGCAGTGCGGACAGGGCACCCAGTAGCTCTGCTGATTCGAGTTCAGCCATGCATGCTCAATGCGCGACGCGCCCTTGGTGGTCGGCGTCGAGCACAGCACGACCTTTCGATTCCAGAAGTTCGCCGTGCGCGTGATGGCAAGGTTGACCGGATCGCCTTCACTGCCAGCGCTCGCCGGATACCGGTCCACTTCGTCGAGGAGGCAGTAGCGAATCGACCGCATGGCCAAGCCCGCCGGCGAGTTGGCCGCCGCAAGCGTGATGCTGCCGCCCAGAAACTTCTTGTGCAGAATCGTATTGTTCGAGTCGCGCGACCGCGCATCCGCCACCTTGCCGCCCAACGACGGCGTATCGCGGAGCATTGGGGCAAGCCGGTCCTTGGAAAACGCCTCGGCGTCGACCTCACGCGGCTCTACCAGCAGCACCGGGCCCGGATCCAACTCGATCACGTACCCAAGGAAGTTTTCGAGCAGCGAACTCTTGCCTGACTGCGCCGCCCACATCATCACGATCGTCTCGAAGGGGCTGTTCGGGCCCATCGCATCCATCACCGCGCGCTGATACGGCGCCCGATCGGTCCGCCATTCCCCCTTCTCAGCCGCGGATTCCGATGACAGCCGCCGGTTCTGGTCCGCCCACTCCGATACCGTCAGATCCGGTGGAGGCGCCAGCACCTCGGCCGCCAGAATCTGGATCTCCTCAACGCGCATACTGAACTTCCGACCGCAGATCGTTGATCAACGCGCGGGCTTCGCGCAGGATTGCTTCGCGCACCTGGCGTTCGTCCGTCAAAGCTGCCACTTCGGGCGCCAGCCGGTTCGGCCAGGCCAGGATCCGGTCCACGATCAGCCGCAGAACCGCCGACCAGCGCTGCTTGACCAGCTCCGCTTCAACCAGCTTGCCCATCCGGACGTCGTATTCCATCTTTCGCAGCTTGGCCTTGAACACCATGTCGGCGGTCTTAGCTTGGGCGAAGGTCGTCCCGGCTGGCGCAACCTCGGTCGGGCTGGAGGTTACGCGCTCCGAAACCGGCTCCGGGCGATCATCCAGTACCGCGTCGGATGAGGCGACATCCACTTTGCCCGCCCGCATCACCAGCACGCCAGCCTTGGCCAAGCGGCTGATGTACTGGCGGCTCTTGCCCCGGTGCCGCGCGTACTCCGCCTGTGTCATTAGCCCATCCGACATTTATGCCTCGATCTGTTTGAAACGTCGAGAGATTCAGTTGTTCGATTCTGCTTGCTTGTTCGGCGGAACGAAGTGATGAATGGGTTCGCGATGAGGAACACCAAATCACAAGCCACCAAACAGACCGCCGCAGCCTGCTACGCCGAACGCCACGCGGAAGCTCAGGACCTGCTGAAGCGAATCGCCAGCCGCCTGGCTGCCCACCAGAAGGAGCAGGCCGCCGAGCCCACCAACTGGGGTTACCCGGGCGACCTCGGCCGGATCACCGAGCAGCTCGCCTACGTCCTCGCCGACCTTGGCGATCGCAGCGCGGTCGACGCCAAAGGACTGGAGTACTGAGCATGACCCGCGACGAACTGATCACCTGGGCCACGCGGAACGGCTGGAAGCTCGACCGCTGGGGCCACCTCAAGAAGGAGTTCGACAACGGCACGCACCGCATCAAGTTGAGCCGCATTGCCGCTCGCCACGAAATCTCGACGCCGTTTGGCTGGGCTCGCCTCGCCAGCGGCTATCTCAAGAACCTCAGCATCACCCCGGACGACAAGATCGCCGGCATGACCCGATAGACAGGAGACTCACCCATGAACACC
The DNA here is from genome assembly GCA_019748195.1 of Bryobacteraceae bacterium. Classification (GTDB taxonomy): domain Bacteria; phylum Acidobacteriota; class Terriglobia; order Bryobacterales; family Bryobacteraceae; genus JAIEPW01. Next base: position 33,219 of record JAIEPW010000035.1, on the reverse strand, counting down.
ACCTTCGTAATCGACACCGACAACAACATCACGGCGTTTGCCGCCCTCGAGGACGCGCTGAACTACCGCGTCGGATCCACGGAAGGCACCTTCGCCACCGAGAAGGAACTCGCCAAACTCACCAGCCAGTGGCCCATCGGGCGCTTCGTCGAGACCTGGAACAGCTTCGCCGGCGTCCCGCCCTTCGGCGACCTCAAGCCGGTCAAGAAGTTCACGGACCGCAAGACGGCAGTTGGGCGGATCTGGCGCGCCATCCAAGCCCTGACGCCCACCCCGGCGCAACACGCCGCCGAAGCCGCGCCGAAGAAGGCCAAGGCGGCCAAGGACACGACCCCGACCGACGGCGCGAAACCCGCGCGCGAGGGCAGCAAGAAGGCCATCGTCCTCGACATGCTCCACCGCCCGGAAGGCGCCACGCTCGCCGACATCATGACTGCGACCGGCTGGCAGGCTCACAGCGTCCGCGGCTTCATCTCCGGCGCGCTCACCAAGAAGATGGGGCTGGCAGTCGAATCGCTGAAGACGTCCGAAGGCGCCCGCGCCTACCGGATCAAGGCGTAACTGCAACATCCTTCCTCACACACCGCCGATCTCACGGTCGGCGGTTTCTCTGTTCCGGATCTCCTCTACGAATGTGTTGAGCCGTGCGTGGACCAGATCCTCGCGAAGGCGGCATTCGGAGGCTCTCACGTACGTCCCGTTGATCCGCAGGATGATCCTGTTTTCCAACTCGGCCAGTTCCCTGCGGACCTCGGCCAACAGTGCCCGGTTTTGAAGGCTCACGTAGGTCGCGATCAGGCCGGAGACAAGTCCGATGGCCGGAATCACGACTTGAAGAAGAATGTGGTTTTCCACGGTAGACGTTCCAGAATGCGCAGTTCAGTTGACCAGTCCGATAACCCCAAGCAGAGGCCTTGCAGATCCGGATTCCCGGCCCGGATCTCCGCCTCGATAGCCGCAATCTCCCGGCGGCAACGGGCGATTCATGCCGCCACTCCCAGGCGTTCGGCCGCCAGATCCGCGAACCGCCGGCCATTCGCCTCGAGTGTGGCGTCTTTCCCGCTGAACTCCTGGTAGCGCCGGACGATCACGTCGCAATACTTCGGCTCCAATTCGATCAGCCGCGCCTGGCGGCCCGCCTTCTCGCAGCCAATGAGCGTCGATCCCGAACCGCCAAACGGATCGAGCACAGTGTCCCGGCTCTTACTGCTGTTCCAGATCGCGCGCTCCACGAGTTCGACCGGCTTCATCGTCGGATGCAGGTCATTGGACACCGGCTTCTTCACGAACCAGACATCGCCCTGATCGCGGGCGCCACACCAGAAGTGGTCCGAGCCTTCTTTCCAGCCATAGAGGATCGGCTCGTACTGCCGCTGGTAATCGGAGCGGCCCATGGTGAAGGTGTTCTTGGCCCAGATAACGAAGGTCGACCAGTGGCCACCCGACTCGCGGAATGCCTTTTGCAGCGTGTGCAGTTCGGACGAGGACATGCAGATGTAGACCGCGCCCTTGGTGACCGTCAGGATGTTTGTGCACGCATCGCGGAGGAACTGTTCGAAGCCGTCGCCCAGGTTGTCGTTGGCGATCTTCCGTTTCTTGCTGCGCAACTTGTCCTTCATCGTCGCCCCGTAGTTCACGTTGTAGGGCGGATCGGTGAAGACCATGTCCGCGAGTCCCCCGGCCAGCACCTTCTCCACGGAATCGATCTGCGTGGCGTCGCCGCACAGCAGCCTGTGGTCACCCAGCAGCCAGACATCGCCAGGCACCGTCACCGCTGTTTCGGGCGTCTCCGGGACCGCATCGTCGTCCGTGTTGCCGGCGATTGCGGCTTCCGGTTCCGCGAGCAGTGCATCCATCTCATCGACGCCGAAGCCCAGCAGATCCAGATTGAACTCATCCTCGCGCAGCGCCTCGAGTTCGACGCGCAGCATCTCCTCATCCCAACCAGCGTTCAACGCGAGGCGGTTGTCAGCAATGACCAGCGCGCGGCGTTGCGAATCGCTGAGATGATCGAGAACGATGACCGGAACGTCGGACATTCCGAGTTTCCGCGCGGCCAGCAGCCGGGCATGGCCGGCGATCACGACGCCATCGGCACCGACGAGGATGGGATTGGTCCAGCCGAACTCGGCGATGGACGCAGCAATCTGCGCCACCTGCTCCGGGCTGTGTGTGCGCGCATTCCGCGCATATGGAATCAGCCGATCGACGGACCAGCGCTCGATTTGGAGATCGGTGTTCACTTCTTCAGGTAGGCAACCTACGCCGGCGTGCCGTCGGGATTGGCGAAATGGGCGAGCACAGCCGTCACGCCCTGCACTGCGGACAGCCCGACCATCGCCCAGAACTTCCCGCGTCCGGGCAGCAATTCCACGGTGGCGTTCAGGCCTTGCGCCGCGAGCGCCAGCATCTGGATGGCAACATTCACAGAGAACTTCATCCTGGTCAACTCCTGAAACTTGTTCATCATTGGCCGCAGCCGCAGCCAAATCCGCAGTTCGCGCAGCATGGGATTATGGCGCCCAATATGGCGTCGGGACCCAGTACGCTACGAGCAGCCCCTCGCCGGCAACGTTGGCATCGATCCAGTAGTCCGCTGGCCGGAGCCCATGCGCCGATTCGAGAATCAACTCGTCGGCCACCCCTCCACCGACGCCTGTGGGCCAGAACTCCTTGATCACGCCCGCACCCGTCGCCTTGTTCATCCCGGCGACGCCCAGGAACATGCGCCCGGTCTCCCCAATCAAGGGAGCGAATCGCATCCGCACGGCGCGCAGATTCTCGTCAACGGCCAACCGCACCGGCGTGCCGGGAACGGAGACGGCGACCTTCCCGAACGAGCGGGCTTCAACGGCAAAGCGGCTTGTGTCAGCCATAGGTGAATCTCAGAAGGGGCGAGGGGCGGCCCTGCGGAGGAATCAGGACCGCCCCTCTCTGGCGGCGGGGGAGAAGGTCTACTTGCGATTGGACAGCGCTTCGGCGACAGCCGCGGCGACCACCGAGCCGATCGCCTTGAGGCTCGCGTCATCGATGGTCATCGTGCGCGCGAGCATCGTGTCGGCGGCGCCCTGCTGGACCGGATTCCACTGGTTGTCGATGGCGATGTCCGAGTGGCGCACGGCCTGCTTGGCCACCATGTTGGAGGTCTCGACGGCGTTCTGAAGCGCCTGGTTCGCGATCACCTGACGTTGGTTGTCGAACTGCTGGGCGTCGGAGACCAGCTTGTCCACGATGGTGCGGTTGCGCTTGATCGACTCCAGCGATTCCTGCTGGTACTCGTCGTACGTCCGCTTGATGTTGGCGAAAAGGACATTGCCGTAACCGGCGTTGACCTGGCTCTGGTTCTTGAAGAACTCGTCCGAGGCGGTTTCGAACTCCCGCTCGGCCTGGTTCGGGGTAGCAACTTCGGGCATGTGTGATTACTCCTTCGAAGGGGTTTGAGTTGAGAAACGTTGTCCAGTCGCGGCGTGGACAGGCGTAAGGTTGAGCGCTTCCTGTAGCCGCCGCAGAATCACGTCGCAGTAGGCCGGGCTGATCTCGACGCCGTGGCCCACGCGGTCAAGTTGCGCGGCAGCGACGAGGGTGGTCCCGCTCCCGGTGAACGGGTCGAAGACCACGTCACCAGGATCAGAGAATGCTTTGATGAAGAAGTCCGGGATGGCCCGCGGGAACGGCGCCGAGTGCGATCCCTGGCTCGACTCGGTCTTGGCCTCGATCACGTTGGATGGCCGGGCGACGCCGCCGCGCCGGCCATCCGCGTCGCTGCGGCGCGTCGTTAGCCACGCAGCCTGGTTCTTGCCCTTGTCGGCAGCCGCACCACGAGGACCGGTGCCCAGGAGTCCGCTGCCGGATGTCGATTTCGGGTTTTCCGACGAGTAGTCGAAGCAGTCATCCGACCAGTGCCCAACCGCTCGCGGGTTGAACTTGATCATGCGGCCGCGCGAAAAGTGGAAGATCGGCTCCCAGGCGTTCTTAAAGCGGTTGTTCCAGCCGCCGGGCACTCCGTCGTCCGTCTTCCGCCAGCAGAGTTCATCGACGAACCGCCAACCCCACTGCCGCTTGTGAGCCAGCACCAGATCCATGACGTAGGTGTGCCGCTCGCCGTCCTCGGCATGCGCTTTGATATTCAGGAAGTAGGATCCGTCAGGCGCCAGCACGGATTCGATCGCCGAAGCAACGGCCCGGTACCAGGCGGAGTACTTCTCCGGCGGCACGGGTTCAAAGCCGCTCGACGGGTCGTATTGCCGTTGCGTCGCATAGGGTGGCGACGTAATCACCACACTCGCTTTCCGTCCTTCGAACAGCCGCTCGACGGTAGCGGCGTCCCGGCAGTCGCCGCAGATCAGCCGATGCGGCCCAATTAGCCACAGATCACCGGGGCGCGTCACCGCCTCTTCCGGCACCTCCGGAATGGGTGCCTCGGCCTGCTGCGTCTCGACGACGTCGTTTCCTCGTTCCAGCGACGCGATGAAGTCGTCGATCTCCTTGGCGTCGAATCCGGCGAGCGTCGCGTCGAACCCAGCTTCCGAAAGCTCCTTCAGTTCCTGCGCCAGCAACTCCGAATCCCAACCCGCAAGCTCCGACAGCCGGTTGTCCGCGACCAGGTAAGCTCGCCGCTGATTCTCATCCAGGTGGTCCAGCACGATCACCGGCACGCTCCCCATGCCCAGCTTCCGGGCCGCGAGCAACCGTCCATGGCCCGCAATCACGCCGGCATGGGAATCCACCAGGATCGGATTGTTGAAGCCAAATTCCATGATCGAAGCGGCAATCTGCGCCACTTGCTGCTCGCTGTGGGTCCGCGGATTCCGGGCGTACGGCACGAGCCGCTCCAACGGCCAGACCTCGATCCGCTGTGCCAACGCTGTCATCGCCACGTCAACCGGAGTGTCAACCTGTCAACCTGAAATTCAGTCCAGACGCTAGCCTTAGCGTGCAATCGGAACACCCGCCGACCAGAGCCTCTTCCGAGGACCCAATGGACCTCAACGTGCCTTACGGCGCGGCCGCCGCTTGGGCCGACTTGCCGACCGGCTCGTGAACGCACCGCGCATCCAGGCAATGAAGCGTCCACCTTGTTTGGGCTTGCGGCTCGTCATCGGGCTACGCATCCCTGGACCACCGAGAAGAACGCCGGCTCGATGTTGAACTCGACGCCGTCCTCATCGCGCAACCGGAGCTTCCGAAGCCTCCAGCAGCGACCGTTCTCCAGCGTCTCGATGAAGCTATAGCGTGTGCCGAGCTTCACCCGGGCTTCAACGGGACTCGTGCCGTCGTCGCGTCGCAACCAGATCGCCTTCAAGTGTCCCTTGCGCCCGTAGGACGGCTTCACAAATCCACCGTCGATCAACCGCTTGGCGGCTTCGGCGGTGCGGAATCCAAGCGACCGTCCATCCGGCGCATAGTAGGGGATCTTCTGGTCAGGCTTCATCGAGGCACACTTCGGGTTCAACAGCACAGGGAAGGAGATTGGCGAGAGTCCCGTCTCTCGTGATTGCTTAGTGGGAGTCCTTCGGAGGGTGCGCCTTGCGCTCGCCTGAGCGAACTGAAACCTTCGATGTAAATATACGCGAGCAGCGCAGAAAGCGTAAACGCTGATGCGCATTTCGCCGAGGACCGTGGGTTCCCCGACTCAAGGATTGGTCGACGGGATGTCGGCGGAGATAAACTGAAGGGCGAATATGGCCAGAATCTTTGACTTTGCCAAAGTGGCAGATTGGGACGACCGTTTGCGGTCTCTTGCGGAACTAGCTGAACCAGAACGCTGGACCTATCTTCAAGCGCCATCACAATCTCCGTTGCCGGTGCTCGACAGCTATATCAAGTACACGTTCTCGAGGGTATTCGATCAGCAGAAGATCGTCGAGACGGAAAGACTGGCCTGCTTTAACACAGGTCTTCTAACCCCTGGGCAGGAAGAGATTTTCGGTGTTTTCACCATATCGGAGAGTTACGACAGAACGCAGCCTATCTCTGCAGCGAACAAGAAATGGTGGCTAAAATCTTGGGCGCGTTCCGGCGATCGACTTCTCACTGAGTTCATGGAGTTCCCGAGGCTCTCAGAGTACTGGAACGATTCGAGGGAACTGATCTTCGATCCCAAACTCCAGGTGCAGCTGAACCTCGACCACATAGTCAAAGACAATCTGAATCGATTCCCAGAGGAGCTTGGCGGCAAAGTCGACAAGAATGGAGTTCCCACCGACCTTGAAGATCAAGCCGATGAAGAAGACTCAGAGATCGCAGAGGGAAGCGCAGACTCTCCGACCATCCCGCTTGCCACCCGGAACGCGTTGGAGGGAGCAATGAAACACAGCATACGGCTTGCCCAACGGAGTTACCGAATAGCAGTCCCCCAGTTCTATCGAGGGCGCATTCAATTGCTCCTGCCGTTGTATTTGAGAGATTCGAAACGACCCGATCTAGCGCTTACGCTGGAGCGCCATGGTGGGTGGTATCGCGCGGCGACAGTTCTCTACACTGACTGGGCCTACAAGCATGCGAGACTACTGGCCCGCCCGAACAGCGAATGGCTTGGTGGCTTCAGGACGGACGTTATGGATGCCGTATCTGGGCTCAAGATCTAGGTTGGGTTGGTCCGACGTCGGGCCGAGTGCGCCTGATCCAAGGCTGTTCGACATCGGGGTTGTAGAAGCGCGTGCGCGTTTCCCTCGGCGGGGGACCGATCAGCTCGATGGACTGCCGGGTGACCTCCCCGATCCGCTGATCCACGCCGATGTAACAGATGAGCCCATACTCCGCCCGGATCGGATGGCGGTCGTCGCCCTGGCAAGCGTAAAGCCGACTTTCGGACCAGCCAAGCCTGAGAGCTTGGTCGCGAATCTCATCGACCAAAGCCCGGGCACGCGCCAGGCGTTCGGACTCCGCACGGCGCTGAACCGGAACCGCCGGCGTCTTGACCGGCTCCCATTCCTCAGGCAGCGGCGGGCGGTATCCGTCGAGATCGAGCCCGCGGACTGCCTCGAGTAGCGTCTCCAATCCGAAGATTGCGACTGCCTGCGCCTGCATGGCGTTGAACCGCGCGCGGACTTCCTCGAAGGCCTCTTTCAAAATGCGGCCGGCGTCGACGGCATCCTTGACGACATGCATGCGGAGCTTCAACCAGGCGAAGTATTCCGGATCGAGCCGTCGATAGCAGCGGTCGTTGATCTGGCAGTCCCGCGCGATGAAGCTCGGATCCTTCGGCCGCCAGAGGACCAGATCGGTCGATACCCACAGGTCCGCATGCTCCGGGCGATTTGCGGGGACTCGCGGGGACTCTGCGGGGACTGATTTGGGCGAGTCCCCGCACCTTAACTGGTTCTGTGTCAGAGGCATAGCGGGATTTGCGGGGACTTGCGGGGACTTTTCACCCTGCGGCCCATGTACGCGTGAGCGCGAAACACGCGGAACTCATGATGTGATGGCTGGAATTCTCGTACACGTAAGGGATGGAAAGAGTCCCCGCAAGTCCCCGCAAAACCTTGTAACGTGTTCCTGCCCAAGCGCTTAACCTGCGGGGACTCCGTTTTTGAGTCCCCGCAAAAGTGCGGGGACCTGCGGGGACTAGTACTACGCATCGGCCACCACCTTCCACCGCGCGACCTTGCCGTGCGCGTCTGCGCTGGCGCGCTCGACACGCATCTGGCGCTTCCCGAATCGCCGCCCACGGCGCGAGTTGAAGGCGACGCCGAGCCGTTGTTTGAACTGGCCCTCGCGATCCATCCATCGGGTAAGGTCAGTGGGCAGCGCGTTCCGCAGTTCCTCGGCGCGATCCGTGAGGACAGACTGCCGGATCAGTTCTTCATACGACTTCTCGTTGAGCCGCTCCCAAAACTCGGCGATGGTGAACGCGGCGCCCTGAAACGTGTCCTCCACTGCTTCGAGGAACGTCTCCCAATCGGAACGCTCAATGTCGGACTGTTCGAAGAGCTTCTCGCTGTTGGCGAGGAATCCGTCCACGCCAGCGTATTGCAGGATGCCGGAAACGACCTCCGTCCACCGCTCGAAGCTGCCGACGGGCGGTACGGTTGACCGGGGCTGGCCCGCGGCGAACCACGCCCGTGCCAGCGTCAGCAGTGCGACCAAGAGCTCCCTACGATGCTCGACCAGGTACTCCTTCAGCCGATCATGCTTGAAACCCGTGCGCCGGAACGGATCGGAACAACCGGCGTCCATGCGAATCCAGTAACAGCGCCGCGCCATATCGCCACCAAGCTGCAGGTTGTTGCCGGTTGCGATCCACGAGCACCGAACGGGCACCGACACGGTCTGAGACTTGCCGAGCACGCGGTCGCGATGCATCTCGCCGGTGATCACTTTGGCGAGGTCTCCAGAGTCCAAAGTGGTCGTGACGTTGTCGATCACTACGAGCGGAGGCGCTTCGATCAGGATGCTCGTCAATTGCTTTCGCCACTCGTCCGGGTCGGTGGGCGCGGACATCAGTTCCGCCGCACGTCCGGTGAGAATGATCGCGATCACTTCGGCGAGCAGCGTCTTCCCCGTGCCCTGGGTGGTTGCGTCGAACAGCGCCACCGGCACCGGTCCGCTGATGATGTGGCGGCAGACGGACGTGACCATTGCTCCGATGGCATTCGCGTAACTGGCTTGATCGACGAACGGGAAATCCCCGATCGCGTCGCGGATCACCTCCAAAGCTACTTCGATGTGGTCGCGGCATGGCTCGTCTGGCACGTCGATGTTCTCTAGGCCGGACGAAGGCACGAGGTACAGGCGGCTGGTGGCATCGTAACCAGGCTGTGCAAGCACTGTTCCATCCGACCGCAGCGTTGGCGCTTCGACGACAGCTTCCAGAACCGGAAAGCCCCAAGTGGCAGGATTGCGGGCTTGGATGTTCCTCGCGACGTCCATCGGCGGTGGCACTTCCTTGCGAATGCCTCGGGCCGAGAGCTCGTAGAAATCGGCCGCCTGCGTCAGGCAATGGCGTAGCTTCGTTTCATCCAGGTCCGCGATGAATGGCCGGCCAAGTTCCGTTGCCTCGATGCAGGCAATGCGGCAGGCCCGGACGAAGAGGTGGGGCGGCGAGTTCGATGCGGTCAGCGCGTCAAAACTGTCTTGGCAGACGTTCCGGAACGGGCGGTCATTCACCTGAATTTGTGGGATCGTGGAGCCCTCGGCGCCAGCACTGCCTGCGGCATCGGCTGCGGGCGCCCCGTCACCGGCAGCCTCCTGGCCGGCGATCACCGGAGCATCGCGTATTGCCTGTTCGATTGCCTCTCGCGTGGCGCCGCCCGCGATCCAATCCGATACATCCTTGCCGACTGGGACTGCCACGATCCGCAGTTCCTTCACGCGGTGCCGGATCGCCTGACGGACAATCTCGGAGTGCTTCTGGCCGGGCGGGTCGTTATCGGGGAGGATCACGACCCGCTTGCCCTCAAGGCTCTCCGTGTAGTTCTTCAGCCATTTGCCCGCGTGGTTGCAGGCTCCGCCCGGATTGCACGTGGCGAAGAAGCCGAGCCGCTCGAGGTTCTCGACGTCCTTTTCACCTTCGACGATCAAGACCTGGTCGGCGGCCTTCACCTTGGGCAGACGGTACAGCACCCGGCTGATGCCCTTGATGTTGTACTCCCACGAAATCCCGGCGCTCGTGCCATCCATCTTGACGACGCGCCGCCTTTGCCGGAACGTCTTCGGCTCGTAGCGCACCACTTGGAACAGAAACTCGCCGTTCGCATCGGTGTAGTCGTACGTCGCAACCTCCGTCAGCTTCGCGGGCCCGCGAACGGGCCGCCCCACGATGGCGTTGATCTCCTGGCGGCATTCCTTCCAAGGCCGTCCGGTCAGTTCTTGTTCCAACTGCAGAATGCTCCATCCGCGGCCACACTGCGAGTGGCAATAAGCGAGGCCGCTTTCCGGGTTCACCGAGAAATTGGCGTCATCGCCCTGATGAACCGGGCAGGGTCCTCGCCACTCGGGCCCCGTCTGCTTGAGATCGGGCAGCCGGGTCCGGTAGTAACTGGCGACTTCAGAAGGAGCGAATTCCGCAGCTTTCACGCAGGCCTCCGCGCGCCGTGGAGCAGGAAGGAGAGGAAGGTATTCCGCTTATCGACCTGCTGTTTCTTCGCGCAGTTCTCAATGCCCCAGTGGTCGCCGAGGAGGATGACCGACTTCTGCGCGCGCGTCACCGCCGTATAGAGCAGGTTCCGGTGATGCATGAACGAGTGCGACTTATGGGTGATGACGATGGCGCACGGGAACTCGGAGCCCTGCATCTTATGGATCGAGGTCGCATACGCCAGCTGCAGGTTGTACTCCTTCGCGCTGTCTCTCGGGATCTCGACGACATGCCCCTCGAAGTCGACCGAGAGGCCCCGCTTCGGATCGTTGTCGATGACAAAGCCGAGGGCTCCATTCATCACGCCCAGGTCATAGTCGTTCTTGGTCTGGATGACTTTGTCGCCCGGTAGAAACTCCGGCCGCCGGCCAAGCTCCACGTCCGGGGCCTCGACTCCAAACAGCTTCTTCTGAATCAGGCGTTGGAGCGTGATGTTCAGCTCGACGGTCCCCAACGGGCCCTTATGAGTTGGCGTCAGGACCTGCACGTCCTGCAGCAAGTTGAATCCCAAGCGCTCGTCGAGAACCTCATTGAACAGCTTTTCCAGGAAGAAGCGGACGTGCTCGCGATCGGTGAAGTTGTTGACCACGTACCAGGGGCGATAGCCGTCGACCTTGAGATCGCATGTGGGCCGAACTTCACCGCCAAGGATCGCTGTCGAGTTCTCCTTGAGAACGCCGGCCTGGCGGATGATCTTGGTGAGGACCGTGGTCGGGATCGCACCGGACTGCACGAGATCGCGGAGCACATTGCCCGGGCCAACCGGCGGCAATTGGTTGTGGTCACCGACCAGCAGAACCGCAGTCCGAGACAGATCGATGGCCCGGAAAAGCTGGTACATCAGCGGGACATCGACCATCGAAACTTCGTCGACGACTAGGAAGTCGATTTCGAGCTTGTCTTCGTCGCCTTTCGAGAAGGTGTGCCCATTGAAGCCGAGCAGGCGGTGCACCGTCTTCGCTTTGCGCTTGACCGATTGCTCCAGCCGCTTTGCCGCCTTGCCGGTGGGCGCGGCCAACTCGTAGCTGAGGCCCAGATCCTCGCAGGCGGCGATCAGCGACTCGATGGTGAACGTCTTGCCGCTCCCGGCGCCTCCCGTCATGAGCGAGATCGAGTACCGGAATCCGTTCCGGGCTGCCGCACGCTGATCCTCGTTGAGCGGCTCGGCGAAGTAGCGTTCCTGCGGAATCGAGCCAGTCCCGTTCGGGTTCTGGCTCCAAGCATTCTGGAAGACGCCCGCCAGGTACTCCTCCATCTTGTGGATCTCTGGATCGGCGACTACCAGGCGCTCATACGGGCAGCAGACCAAACGCTTCGCGCCGATCAATTCCTCCAACTCGTGCTCGATGAGTTCCCGGCTGTCCAGGTTGTCGAGCACGAGTAGCGCGTTTGCTCTGTCGAGCAGATCCTCGTATTCGACCCAGCAGTGGCCATCGTCGAGTGCGGCCTGGATGGTGTACCGGAGCCCCGCCTGTAGCCGCGAAGGAAGTTCCTTGGGGGTTCCCAGGCGGCGGGCGATCTTGTCCACTCGCTTGAAACCAAAGCCGGGAACCTCGCTGATGAGGATGTACGGATCAGCCTGCAGCATCGGCACCACGTGGTTGCCGAACTTCTCCACCAGCGTCGTGACCTGGAAGTGAGTCAGGCCATATGCGGCGAGATAGGTCAGCGCGGCATTCACACCGCTGGCCTCAATCCAAATCCGCTGGAGATTGTGGATTGCCTCCATTGGAACCTTGGCGACTGCGGCCACGGCTCTTGGGTTGTGGCGAATGACGCTGTCGAAGTCCTGGCCAAAGGCATCCGCGATCAGCTTCGCCTTCGCCGGCCCGATTCCCGAAATAGCGGGGTGGTTGGCGAGGTAGTTCGCGAGCCCCGCCGGATCCAGTTCGACTTGGGCATCGAGCCAATCGACCGCAAACTGCCATCCGTACTTCGGGTGGTCCTCCCAGTGGCCACGAAGGGAGACGGGATCATTCTCCCGAACGAACACCTTGCCAGCGAACCGGACCGACTCGCCCTCATCCGTCCGCAGGCGCCCCGCCGAGAAGTTTGCGCCGGCGTGGAAGATCGCCTGTACGACACCTCGAAGGCTGGCTGCTTGTTGAGTTACGGCTGACCTTGCCAATCACTCCTCCTTTGTGCCGCGCGCAGCAGGTATCCCTCGACGAACCTGCAGGCGATCTGCCTTGTGGAACAGAAAAAGACGGGGATACCGAAATCGACCGAGATCGCGAGAGCACTGCCGAGCACGGAATGCGGATGTGCGTCGCCGCGATACCGCCCGGCAAGCACATCTGCCAAATCCGCCTCGACAACCACGCATGCCCGTTCGTATCGCTCGAGGCACCGCAGCTCCCGATGAAACCGCCCACGCGCCCGGATCACAGTGCCGACGAAATCATCGAGTGTCTTCCGCTCCACCGCGATCGTCTGTTCCGATCCGGCGATCGAGTAGTCCCCAGCCGGCAAAGCGCGGCGAACCTGCGTCACCAGCTGGGGGTTGAATCCATACGGCTCCTGCTCACGCGTGTCGACAACGATCGTGACCGGCGACGGGCTAGAACGGAACGAGGGCATCTCCCGCCTCCCGCTGATAGCGATTCGCGCCGCCCGCGGTCTCGATCCGGCGGTTGAAGTAGATGTTCTCGTTGTCGCCCTTGGTCTTCTTGGTCACCTCCAACTTCACGTCCAGGAGCTTGTCGAGATGCTTTGGCAGTTCCGACAGCCGCTCCAGATCGAGCCCGCACAGGTGCAGGTCCGTCTTCACGTACTTCAGGGTGTTTTGCGTGAATACGCTGTTGCGCCAAAGAAACCGGTTGATGAATCGCGGCGCCAGGATACGCAGCGTCCACTTCAGCATCGGGTTGCCCGTCGACGACTGGGTCAACTCCACCTTTTCCACCGCGACCTGGTACTTGCCGTCCGGGACGCTTTCGAAATCTCCGCGCTCCTCGGTCGCTTCATTCTGAAAGTCATCATCAAACTGCGCCAAATCGATCGATTGCTTACCCATGGGGTGTTCTCCTTATTCCTTGGAATTTGACTACTTGCTTGCCGCGGCCGGAGCGGGCTTGCCCGCGGACTGCGGCTTGGTGGCGGACTTCGCGGCGGTCGCCGCATTGAATGCTTCGAGGAAGCTGGGGAAGTCGAGGTCGAGAGTCTCGGGCAGACGCCCGGTGCGGTCGCCGGCTTCGTAGTAGAGGCTCGGTTTGGTGCGGATCACGCGGCGCACCCGGGGTTCGCCATCACCGCCGGTCTGCACGTCGAGGTCGCAGAACAACACCATGTCGGCCATGCCTAGCACGATCTTGCGAGCCTTGTCCGGCAGGGTCGGCACGACGCGCGTGTACTTGCCGGTGCGCGAGTCCATCTCCATCTCCTTCGCGTGGGAGATCAGGAACAACCCGCAGGGCAGGAAGGCGAGCTTGGTGAGCACCCGCTGGAACTCGTTGTTCACAATCGCGTAGCCCTTGCCGTAGGCGAGGTCGGACTCGTGCTCAACCTTGAACTTGCGGAGGATGTAATCGACGCAGAACTTGTAGGCGTTGTCGATCGTGTCGATCACAACTGTCTTGAACGGGTGATTGCCTTCGCTGATCTCGGCGCAGGCGTTGAGCAGATCGTCCCAACTCAGGATCGGGACCTGGTAGACGTCCAGAGCATTCAATCCCGGCTCGGTAGCCAAGAAGAGGGCGCCTTCGGCCTGGGAGCAGAGGGTCGTCTTGCCGATCTTGGTCTGGCCGTAAACGAGCACTGTCAGGTCGGCCAAGCTGTTCTTGGGTGCGGTTTTCGTGGTCGGTAGTAGAGGCATCAGTGTCCTTTCAGAAAGCTGGTTCGTTGGCCGCCGCGCGGAGTTCCTCGTGTGGCGGCGTGATGGTGTAGAGGTTGTCGATCACGTTCGGATTGCCGTTGGAACGGCAGATCGGGAAGTAGGCACAGGGCCGGTTGTGGTGGAAGCAGAACGCCGTGTTCTGGTAGAACACGTTGCGCCGGCGCGCATCGAGAAATGCCTGGGTCAGTTCCCAAAGCTCCGCCCGCAGCACGGCGAAGCGATCCCGCGACAGATAGAGCATCTCGCGGTGGAACATCGCCGGGTCGGCGTACTTCTCGATGAGCCTAGTTTGAAACTCGTCGTCCGACTCCGGGAGCTTGCGCTTCGCGGTTGTGGTGCCGGTCTTCGATTTTGCGATCAGATCCGCGCGCCGCACCTGGTATTCTTCTTCCGTCTCTCCCTTGCCTTGCTGGAGGCGCGCCTTCCCCAGGACGTTGTAGATCACGCCGGTAATCGGAATCCCCAGCGACTGCTCGACGTAATGGGAGTAGATGGCGATCTGGAAGTCGGTCCAGAGGCGCTCGAGGTAGTCGGCATCGATAGTCGCAGCGGTCTTGTGTTCCAGGATGTAGTGGTCCCCGTCGATCCGGACGATGCCGTCCACCTTCCCGGCGAGGACGAAGCTGCGGGACGCCGCGCCGGTGGCCGGGTTGGTGATCGGACCCTCGAAGGTCTTCTCCAGGGCGACCACCGTAAAATCCTCGGTTGGGTAGCGCCCGGCGTAGCCGGTCATCATTGCGCGAGCAAGATGCCAGTCTCGCCGAACACCTTCGTCACTGGCGCGCGTGCCGCAGGCGCGGTCGATCAGTTCAAGGACCGCCGTCAGATCCCGAGTGCTGTGCCAGGTCTGCAAGGCGTCGTGGATGAGCGATCCGAAGCTGAGGTTCGGATCCTTTTCACGCGGAGTGAGCCCCAACTCGTATCGGTATTCGCACGCCTTCCGGCAATTCCGGAAAAGCGACCACATGGAGTAGGTAGAAACCTTCGGGTGGGTCGTCACAGCGCACCTCCCGCCGCGAAATATTGGGGGCCGATCCCAGCGGACTCCAGTGCAGCGCGGATCTGCCTCTTTCGAAGATGGATGATCTGACGGGAGCAGCCCAGTTCCTCGGCAGCCTCCACTGTCGAGCACCAGAACAGGGCGAGGGCGGTTTCCTGAACGGCGGCGGGCAGTTCGATAAGCGCTCGCTCAACGTCAACCCGGAAGCCTCCGCGCGCCGCCGCCGGCAAGCTCGGCCCCGGTGCCGGAATTTCTTGTTCCCGGCGGGAGGGCGCGAGGCGGTACCGGAGGATCGACGTGAGTTCTTTGTCCATCACCCGCGAGGCGAAGGTCTGGACGGATGCGCGCTCGCCGTCGTACTTGGGCCAGCGAAGCAGGAAGGAAAGCACCAGTTGACTGCGGACATCCTCCCGCTCGTCAGGTGCGATGCCACAACGCCGAACGAATGCGCTCGCTTTGCGATCGGCGAGATGTTGGACGGTGGGCAGCGCCTGGTCAAGAGTGAGATCAGCCACGGCGCCCTCCAGGAAGCTCGATCTCCATAGAGAACGGCAGCCCGTGCCGAACCTCGAGTTCGCGGATCTCGCCCGATTCGACCTCGCGCACGTAGGCGAAGAACTCGGCGACCTGCGGCCGGAGGTCTGAATTGGGCTCGGCAGGCTTGCCCGTGTGCTGGCCGGCGGCGAACTTGATGTCCCGGACCATCACGGGCCAAGGGTCGAGTACCAGTTCGCCACCGCGGATTTGCAGATACTCAAAGCGCCCGAAGCCGAGAGCATGCAGCACGGCCACGAATGCTGCCTCGCTTGGCAGCAGATCCTGCACCGTCACCGGCTGCTTCATTGCGCCACCCCGCAGGATTCACCCGAGGGGGCCTTCTGAGCGGCAATCCAGGAGTCAACATCCTCCGGGCGGTAGCGAACCAGCGCGCCGATCTTCACGTACTGAGGGCCGCGCCTCTGGCTGCGCCACTTCCGCAGCGTTAAGACACTGATCGAGCAGGAGTCCGCTACCTCGTGTTCGTTAAGGAGTCGCTGTTGTGTGTTGAGCTTCATCTCGATGCTTGCTGCGGCGTGTTTCCCGCAACCTCTGCATCGAGAATGCCCGAGATAGCTTTTTCCTGATACGAACTTAGGCGGAAGTGATCTGGAAGAAAACTGGAAGGCTAGCGGCGATCAGATTTCGCCAATTCGCCGCGGAGAAGTTCCTCAATTGTGAGTCCCATGCTCTTGGCCATCGCTTCGAAAGTGGACCGCCGCATCTTCCCGGATTTGCGAAAACTGCGCACGGTTCTGTCGGTGCTCTGAAACTGATTTCCAAACTGGGTTTCCGTGAGCCCCTTGGATTCCATGTACTTGATGGCGGCGGCCACAGCCTCCGGAGTTCCGATAGATCGGGGTAGCCGCTTGGCCGTGGAGCCGGAACGCGACGATGACGCCCCGAGCAACACCGTCGCACCAGCAGCAATCAGGACCTGATCGTCCATCGCCAGCTTTGACTCGTCAATGCTGGCCACCTCGGAAAGAGAGCGAATCGCCCACGACCTCTTGCCGAGGATCTCAGCCGACGGCACTCGCCGCGGGGCCAGCAGGACTGGTGCCGGCGATTGCTGCAGGCGCAGGCACTGATCCAGCAAGCCAACTCCATCCGGCCAGCATATGCCGCGTACCAGAAATAGTTCCCAGAAGCCCCCAGCGTGCTGTTGCCGACCGAGTAACCAAATCCGCGACGGTGTGAGCATAGAGGCTTTTCCGCCTAGCCCGAGAGCCTTCCGTATCAGAGCCGCCAGGCCGTCGAAGTCTACCTCCCACTGATGCGTTGCCTCCTCCGCGACGGGAACACGCCCGATTCTGGGGCATAAGTAGTACGGCAATTCCGGGCGCCGCGCGTCCCGAACAATCTCGGCAGAATGAGGCTCGCCGCAGTCCTCGCAAATCAGTGCCGTGGCATCAGTGGTTCGGCGAATGAGACCGAGGTCGATAATCGTCTCGCGGTCGCCAGACGGCCAGACCGCAAGTTCGGCCTGGGAGATCACGTGCCCCTGGACATCTGCACGCCGCCAGACCAGATCGAGTGCTTCACTCACTTTCGATCTGCCATTTCTTGAGGCAGCGCCGGATCGTGACGTGCTCTGGCACATGGTCTTTCAGCGGACAAGAATACGGCGAGATGTTGAACGTCACCGTCTTGGCGCGTGGCTTCCCATGGAGGAAAGTAACCTTCAACCTAACCTGATCAACCCGGAGGTCCTCCATTTGCCAGTTGACCTGGTTCAGTGCGTCGGCGATCAGATCGTGGATGTTGCCGCCGTTCGAATACGGCAGCAATTCAAAAGTGATCCGCCCGGACTTCTTATCCGGCACCGACAACTGCATGGTGCGAACCTGCACATTGAATATGCCATCTGCGGCCTCTGTGGCGAATTCAAATGTCGGGTCCTTCAGATGGTCGAGTTTGAAAGCCGCGCCAGGCGGCGGCTCCAGTGAGAGGTCTTCTGCAAGAGCAGTTTTTCCGAAGATGGCCTCCAGATCGCGCCGAAGTTGCCGCGGACCCTCGGCATAGAGGTCCAGATGCCCACAACTCTCGTCGTACCGAAAGACAACGTCAAACGCTGGCGTCTGGGGGTGACGGTCCAGTGCGCCGTCGTCGTTGTAGCCGACGAAGGTGTCCGGATAATCCGATAGGTACACCATGAAGTAGTGGACGGTGTCGTGCCGGAGGTACACGTCGAGATCGCTGTACTGGCCGCGTCCCTGATTCTGAACGTAGTAATCGGAGACGGCCTGCTTCAGTGCCGTCCGCGCTTCTTGGCCGAGGTTCGGCGGCTTTGCCGGCAAATCGTGGCGAGGATGCCAGTAGCGGGTGAGGTTGTCAGCGTAGTTGAACTGGCTGGCAACGCGGAAGACTCGCGGGTGATTGAGCAGGACATGGAAAGCCTTCTCACTGTGGCTTCGGTGGACCACGAGCTCAGGCACCAAGTCCACACCGTGGAACTTTCCCTCTTCGATGATGATCTGGATTCCCTGCTTGGTCGCGAGCCCCGCAACATTTTGGAAGTCGACTCCGACCGAGTCCCGTGATCGCTGCGGCAGCGCTTGCCATGCGGCGTAGACGACCTCGTGGTCCTTATCGTTCAGCTCATCCCACGCCAGATCGCCAAGCATACCCCGCCGCTCGAAGTACTGCCGTAGCATCGCGATCGGAATGAGAAGCAAGAATTTGCGTGGATTGTATTCGATCCGCATATTGACCTTGGCGGCTCCTCCTTCTACTCTGCGTTCCTGGTGCTTGCTTTGCGCCGGAAACACGTCATTTATCAACGGCCCTGTTCGTCCACGGAAGGAACCGCAGCCGGCAGGGCACCTGAGCGACGATCTCCTGCACAGCGCAGATCAGTCCCGGTCAACGAGCAGACCTGCGCTGCAAATAAGCGTAGCAGAACGTCTGTACACACGGCTACAGAGTTTTTTCTGTTGACACGCGATTATGCGGTGGAATATGATCTGTACGTGGAGCTACTGAGCATCTTATGAGGCTGGCCCGGGCATGCACGATCCAGACCGGCTTTACCGCCCGCGGAAGATTGGATCCCGCTGAGCACGGCAACATCTTAGCGCTGCAATTGCGGGATGTAGCTGCCAACGGAACTATTAATTTCAACAACTTAACGCGCATCTACCTTGACCCTATACCGGAGAAGTATCTGGTCGGCGCTGGGGATGTCGTGTTTCGCTCCCGCAGCGCGAGCATGTCTGCGGCGGTGATCGATACACCTCTCCCGCTGCCGGCGCTAGCGGTCTTGCCGCTGATGATTCTTCGACCTGATCCGCAAGTCCTCTCCGGCGCCTATCTGGCCTGGGCCATTAATCAGGAACCGGCCCAGCGCTACTTCGAGGAGAGTGCGCAGGGTACTAGCCTGCGGATGGTCTCCCGCTCCAGCCTTGAGAACTTGGAAATCGCAGTTCCCGGCCTCGATACGCAGGAAAGAATTCTGCAAATTGCCGCTCTGGCCGAGCAGGAGCGCGATCTCGCAGACCAACTCTCGCTCAAGCGGCACGAACTGATTCGCCGAATGCTCGTAGAGCGCGCTTCGAAACGCGCTGCAGCTACCCGAAAGGAAACGATAAAGAAATGACCGATCAACTCACTCAGAGCCAAATCAATCAGGCAGCATGGGCGGCATGCGACACATTCCGTGGAGCTGTGGACCCGGCACAATACAAGGACTACATCCTGGTGATGCTGTTCCTGAAGTACATCTCCGACCTCTGGAATGACCACGTCGCGAACTATCGCCGGCAGTACGGAAACGACGATGTACGGATGCGCCGACGCCTTGAGCGTGAGCGCTTCATTCTTCCCGAGGGATGCAGTTTCTACGATCTCCACGCCCAGCGGAATGAAGCGAACATTGGCGAACTCATCAATATCGCGCTCGAGAAGATCGAGGACAAGAACCGCGCCAAGCTCGAAGGGGTCTTTCGCAATATCGACTTCAACTCCGAGTCGAATCTTGGCCGCGTGAAAGACCGGAACCGCCGCCTCAAGAACGTGCTGGAGGACTTTGCCAAGCCCGCACTCGATCTTCGTCCCTCGCGCGTCAGTGAAGACATCATCGGCGAGTGCTACATCTATCTGATCTCACGCTTCGCTTCCGACGCGGGCAAGAAGGCCGGTGAATTCTATACGCCCGCCGCCGTCTCGCGCCTCCTCGCGCGTTTGGCGGGGCCGGCGCCCGGCAACACCATCTGCGATCCCGCCTGCGGTTCCGGCTCGTTGCTGATCCGCGCGGCCGAAGAGGTCGGCTCGGACAACTACGCGCTCTACGGTCAGGAGGTTAACGGCGCAACGTGGGCGCTGGCCCGCATGAACATGTTCCTTCACTCCAAGGACGCCGCCCGCATCGAGTGGTGCGACACGCTCAACAGCCCGTCCCTGATCGAAGGCGACCGCTTGATGAAGTTCGATGTCGTCGTAGCCAATCCGCCTTTTTCACTCGATAAGTGGGGCGCGGAAAACGCAGAAAAGGACAAGCACAAACGCTTCTGGCGGGGCATTCCTCCGAAGTCCAAAGGCGACTACGGATTCATCTCTCACATGATCGAGATAGCGCGGCCGCGGAGTGGCCGGGTGGCTGTGATCGTTCCACATGGTGTCCTCTTCCGCGGTGGCAGCGAAGGCAAGATCCGCCAGGCCCTCATCGAGGAGAATTTGCTCGACGCTGTAGTCGGCCTGCCCGCCAATCTCTTCACGACCACGGGTATACCTGTCGCCATCCTGGTCTTCGACCGCTCTCGCGAGCAGGGCGGCTCGAACGAGGCCCGCAAGGACATCCTTTTCATCGACTCTAGTAAGGAGTTCACGCCGGGTAAGACGCAGAACCTCATGACCGACGAGCACATTCAAAAGGTCATCGACACGTACCGCACGCGCGCCGAACTGGACAAGTACTCGCACCTCGCCTCCCCTGCGGAGATCCAGGAGAACGAGTACAACCTCAACATTCCCCGGTACGTGGACACCTTCGAACCCGAAGAGGAGGTCGACGTCGCAGGGCTACAGAAGGAGATCAATCGATTGGAGAACGACCTTACGGAAGTACGCAGTCGCATGACCGGTTACCTGAAGGAGTTGGGCATCCATGTCGAACGGTGAACTGATCCTCTACACGTCCGAGGAGGGCGGGGCCATGATTCAATTGCGAGCCGAAGGGGGTACGGTGGCGCGAAGAGGAAATCATGAATAGATCCCACATCCCATCCGATTGGTCAACGACCCGACTATCGAGGATCGCCGATGTTCAGACGGGACTCGCCAAAGGCAAAAGAATCACATCTCGGAGCGTTTCGTTGCCCTATTTGCGCGTCGCGAACGTGCAGGATGGCCATCTTGACCTGAATGAGATCAAGACTATGGTCGTTGACGAGAAGGATGCAGAGCGCTACAGGCTGAAGATTGGCGACGTTCTCTTTACAGAGGGCGGGGATTTCGACAAGTTGGGGCGCGGCACGGTCTGGCGCGGGGAGGTCCAGAACTGCTTGCATCAGAACCATGTTTTTGCAGTTCGGCCAAACCCCGATCTCTTGGTACCCGACTACTTGGCCTATCTTGCCGCGGCACCACACGGGAAGCGCTACTTTCAATCGGCGTCCAAGCAGAGCACGAATCTTGCGAGCATCAACTCGAGCCAACTGAAGAACTTCCCCGTCATCCTTCCACCGCTTGCAGAGCAGAAGAGGCTCATCGCGATCCTACGGACGTGGGATGAAGCGGCTGAGAACGTCTTGCGACTAAGCCAGATGCGAGAAAAGCAATATTTAGGGTTGCGAGATTACCTCATTGATTGGTCCAACAATCAGCGCGCAATAAAGAGCTTTTTGAAGCCGGTTTCTCGTCCCGTTCCTAAGCCGACATCGGGGTACCGTGCCTTGAGTATTCGCAGCCATGGAAAAGGGACATTCGATCGGTTCGTAGAGAATCCAGAGAGCGTCGAGATGGACACTCTATATGTCGCCAAAGCGGGAGACATAATTGTCAACATCACATTCGCATGGGAGGGAGCGGTGGCCCTTGTGCCTCGCGACCACGATGGGTGCTTGGTCTCTCATCGATTCCCGGTATTTGTCCCGGAGACCGAGAAAGTAGATGCGCGTTACTTACGGCACATGTTGCGTATGGCTCGTTTCACGTATCTCCTCGGAATTGTCTCTCCGGGTGGCGCAGGCCGGAATCGCGTTCTTAGCAAGTCTGACTTCTTGGAATTGATGGTTCCATTACCACCTTTGGACCTACAACGGCGAATCTCGACGATTCTCGATGATGCAGAAAACGCCATCGCCGCTGAAGAGAAGTATCTAGCGGCCCTGAACCGCCAAAAGCGCGGTCTCATGCAGAAACTGCTGACCGGCCAGTGGCGCGTCAAGACTGACGGAGGTGCAGTATGACGGTGCTAGGTTTTCGGTCGGACCCCGCCTCCCCACGCTACGCCCTTGTTCGAAAGGACGCGACTGCGTTAGTCCTTGCCAATGCCGATGGCGAGACTCGTCTTTCGTATCCTGCAAGCATTATTTCCGCAGCGGAGAAGTCGGGTTGGCTCTACCGGGAGATCGAACGCATCTTCCGCGACAACCCTGACATCTCGCATGTGGTCATTAAGACCAACGAGTACACGCAGTCTGACTCGAAGGCCAAGCGGGAAAGCTCATACGCGGAAGCCATGCTGTTGCTCTACTGCGCGCAGCACCAGGTACCGGTCGAGGTAAAGACCTATGCATCGCTTGGCACCAATAGCGGATCGGTGAAGGAGAATGCGGAAGCACGCGTCGGCCGCTCCGCTAAGTACTGGGACGGGAAAATGGCTGATGCCGTTATCGCCGCCTGGAGTGGAGCGCAGTCAGTATGAGCACTGGTGTCCCTATAGCCACTCTGCTGCCGGGCCTGCAGGTGTACAAGTATACGCTCAAGTACCGGATCGGCACCGGTAGCTTCGGGGAGGTGTGGCTCGCGACGGACAATGCTGTCGGTCATGACTACGCCATCAAGATCCTCCGCCCTGGCGTCCCTGTGCATGAGCGCCTGAGAGAAGCGCATATTGGGCATCGCCTCGTGCACAACAATCTGGTACGTGTGCACCAGGCCGATGTCGTAAATATCGCTGGCAATGATCTCGTGATCATTGCCATGGACTACCTTCCCGAAGGGTCGATCACGAAACTCGCGAACCCTTCAGGCTACATCGCACTTCCGGAGGTCGTTCGCATCGGCATCGACATTCTGCGCGGGCTGGAATACCTGCACGGCGAGAATTTCTTTCACAACGACGTCAAGCCGGAAAACGTGCTAGTGGGCCCAGGCCGCAGGGGCATGCTGGGCGACTACGGAATCGTCGGCATTTCGGCGGACGGGTCGCCGGTGCCCCCGCCTAATATCTACAAGATTCATTGCGCACCGGAAATCGTAAGGAACATTGGCATTAATGCTCAAACGGACGTTTTCCAAGCAGGGATGACCCTGTTTCGGATGCTCGTCGGTCTGGGTGTGCTGCGTGACAAGTTCGTTAAGTTGGGCGAAGCCAACTACTATCAGGCGATCTGCGACGCCAAGCTTGTCACGGCAGGCGACTTCCCCGCCTGGGTCCCGAGTAGACTCAGGCGCATCGTACTCAAGGCGCTGGACCCGAATACTGCTGACCGGTATGTGTCGGCGCTCGACATGCGGCGCGACCTGGAAAAACTGAACTATCCCGGCTATTGGACTGTTGCTGCATCGGGCGAATTCGTGGGGCATAGCCCCACTGCCGAATTCCGGTTCGAGCAGCAGAAATCAGCGAGCGGAAAGTTCAACGTCGTTGCTTTCAGGAAAAGCAAGACCTCGGGTCGCGAGACGCGCATTGCTAAGTATTCCAAGTCCGGCCTTACCGGCGCGCAGTCCGCGAAGTACATCGGGCGTTTTGTGCAGGCGGTCGTGGAGGGAATATGAGTTTCAATGCCGCCGAGAAGCATCAATCCCAAATTCCGGCTTTGCAAATGCTGGTGGCTCTTGGGTATAAGCCACTGAGCCAGGCCGAATTGTCGCGCATGCGAGGCGCACGCCTCCGCTCTGTTGTGCTCGACGAGGTGCTGGCAGATCAGCTATTGAAGATCAATCGCTACACCTACAAGGGCCGTCAGTATAGCTTTGATCTTGAAGATGCGCACGAGGCCATGCGGCGGCTGAAGCCGACGCCAGATCGTATCAAGGGCCTGGTTGCCACGAATCAGGATATCTATGACACCCTCCTGCTCGGCACCACGATCACGAAGACCATTGACGGCGACAGCAAGAGCTACTCGTTCCGCTATGTCGATTGGGAGAACCCGCGCAATAATCAGTTCCACGTTGCGGCTGAGGTCTCGATCGAGCGAACCGGCTCGACGCAAACCAAGCGCTGCGACATTGTAGCTTTTGTCAATGGCATCCCTTTTCTGGTGATTGAGAACAAGCGCCCCACAGAGACGCTGAAGAAGGCGACCAGCCAGCTGATTGGGTACCAGGGCGACGACGACATCCCGCAGCTGTTTCACTTCGCCCAGATGCTGCTGACGATGAATCGGCAAGAGGCCCGCTACGCAACTGTGGGCACGCCCGCGAAGTTCTGGCAGGGGTGGCGCGACGCGGTCGATAAGGACGAGGAGGTTTCCACCTGTGCGAATCGCCCATTGACTCAGGATGAGCAGGAAGCCATCTTCAGCGGCGACTTCGCCGCGGCCCGGCCGTACTTTGCCGCGATGGTGTCGGAGGGCGAGCGCGCCGTGACGCTTCAGGACCGGACGATCTACGCCCTCTGCCGCCCGGAGCGACTGCTGGATCTGGTGCGCCGTTTCACAGTTTTCGACGGCGGCGTGCGAAAGATCGCGAGGCATCAGCAGTACTTCGGCATCCTGAGAGCGATCGAACGCTTGAAGCAGCATGACCTGGAGGGCCGGCGTAAGGGCGGCGTGATCTGGCACACGCAGGGCTCGGGCAAGTCGCTGACGATGGTGATGCTGGGCAAAGCGCTCGCGATGGAGCGCGATATCTCGAACCCTCGCATCATCATCGTGACCGACCGCGACGATCTGGACAAGCAGATCAAGGATACCTTTAAAGCCTGCGAGTTGACTCCGGTCCGCGCAACGAGCGGTTCGCATCTGTTGCAACTGATCGAAAACAAGACGCCGCTGGTTACCACGATCGTGAACAAGTTCGATACGGCGTCGCGCTCCTCACAGCAGCCCGACACGGACGCCAACGTCTTCGTGCTTGTGGATGAGAGCCATCGAACCCAAGCAGGCAAACATGGCGGTCACGGCCTGTTTGCCATGAAGATGCGCCGCCTGTTGCCCATGGCCTGCTACCTGGGCTTCACTGGGACACCTCTTCTACGGGGTGAGAGAAAGACGCTCGTCACGTTCGGCGGCCTGATTCACTCCTACAAGATCGACGAGGCCGTCGCGGATGAGGCCGTTGTCCCATTGCTCTACGAGGGGCGGATGGTCGAGCAGCAGATCAGCGGCAGCGCCATCGACATGTGGTTCGACAAGATCAGCAAAGGCCTCACGGACCAGCAGAGGGCCGACCTGAAGCGGAAGTTCTCGCGCATGACGGCTCTGGCCAAGACCACGCAGGCGATCCGCGCAAAGGCTTTCGACATCTCCGAACACTACAGAATGCATTGGCAGGGCACGCCCTTTAAGGCGCAATTGGTCGCGCCGTCCAAGGCCGCCGCAGTGCGATTCAAGGACGTCCTTGACGAAATTGGCCATGTGACGAGCGAGATCATCATCTCGCCGCCGGACGAGAACGAAGGCAATGAAGAGGTAGACAAGCAGTCGAAGGATCTGGTCCGGAAGTTCTGGGACCAGATGATGAAGCGCTACAAGACTGAAGATGAGTACAACCGTCAGATCATCGATGCCTTCAAAGGCTCGGGAGACCCCGAAATCCTGATTGTCGTGTCGAAACTTCTCACCGGCTTCGACGCACCTCGCAATACCGTGCTCTACGTTTGCAAGCAGCTGCGCGAGCACAATCTGCTCCAGGCGATCGCTCGCGTGAACCGCCTGTATGAAGAAGATGGCAAAGAGAAGCAGTTTGGCTTCATCCTGGACTACGAAGGGCTGCTCGGTGAACTCGACAGCGCGCTAACGGAGTACAGCGCCTTCCAAGGTTACGACGACGATGACGTCACCGGGACCGTGCATGATGTTCGTGGCGAAATCGGCAAGCTGCGCGGATTGCACGATCAACTGCTCGACCTTTTCAAGTCCATCAAGAACAAAAGGGACATGGAGCAGTACGAGCAGTTCCTCGGCGACGAACCGACCCGGCAGGACTTCTATGCGCGTCTGCGCGCGTTCAGCCGTTGCCTGCATATCTCGCTCTCGTCGGACAAACTGCTCGATGTGTATACCGATGCCCAAGTCGACCGCATGAAGCGGGACTGGAAACAATTCTCCGAGTTGAAGCGCTCGGTGCAGCTTCGGTACCAGGAGACGGTCGACTTGAAAGAGTTTGAGCCGAAAATCCAGCAGCTCCTGGACGATCACGTAGTAGCCATGCCCGCGCAAGTGGTTGTGGAGCCAGTGAACATCAATGACCCGGATGCGCTCGAGGCAGTTGTAAAAGAGACGGGCGTTTCGGTGGCATCAAAGGCGGATCGTATCGCCAGCGCGACGCGGAGGGTGATACACGAAAAAATGGAGGCGGATCCGAGCTTCTATAAGCGATTCTCGGAACTGCTTGAGGAGACCATCCGCGATTACAGGGCAAAGCGCATTTCGGAAAAGGACTATCTGAAGAAGGTCATCGATGTCGCCGCGAAGGTGGCACGGAAGGATCGTGGCCAAGATGTCCCTGAGCGCATCAAAGGTGACGAGGATGGGCAGGCATTCTACGGGCTTTTGAACGGCGTACTCGTCGATTCCTCCGGGACGCCAGTCGATAAGGCCGAGATCGCAGATATCGCATTGGCGATCATTGAGATCATCAAAAAGCACCACATCGTGGACGTGTGGCGCAACGATGTTGCCCAGAACAAGATGCGCAACGCGGTGGACGACTACTTCTTTGATGTACTGCGCGACCGAAAACAGATCGACGTGCCCGTCGAGAAACTGGATGATCTCGACGAACAGATCATGAGTCTGGCGCGCGCGAGGTTCCCTGGATGAAGTCAGAGGTGTACAGCGTCGAGTACGGGAAGCACTCCATCCGCTACACCGTAGCAAGGGGGACACGGAAGACACTGGAGATCGCCGTCGAGCCCGACTCCACCGTGTCTGTTGCCGCGCCGATCTCCGCGAGCACTGAGAGCATCGCAGCCAAAGTGCGCAAGCGAGCCGCTTGGATCCTGCAACAGCAACGATACTTCGACCAGTTCAACCCGCGTACACCGGCGAGACGGTATTTGGCTGGAGAAACTCATCTGTATCTCGGGCGCCAGTACAGGCTCAGGGTGGTGAAAGCTGAGTCCAATTCAGTAAAGCTGATGCGCGGGGCGATTGAGATCCAGAGCACCCACCCAGAAAATAGCGAACAGACAAAAGAGCTACTGGACAAGTGGTATAAGGCAAAGGCCCGGACAAAGTTCCTGGAACGGATTGACGCATGCCTGGGAAGGTTCGCCCGGCCTGCGGCTGTTACCCCACAGGGCCTGACGATTCGGGTGATGCCGAAGCGCTGGGGATCGATGTCACGTGGGGGCCGTCTCTCACTGAATCTGCGTTTGATTCAAGCTCCCGCCGATGCAGTCGACTACGTCATTACACACGAACTCTGTCATCGGATTGAGCCGAGTCATAGCCCGAAGTATTTTCGAGTTCTCAAGCGCGCGATGAGCGATTGGGAAAAGCGAAAACAGAGGCTGGAGCAGATTCTCGCGTAAGTTTCTGAAAGGCACGACGCTTCTATGAGCCTAGCTGTCCGATTCATCTATGACACCCCACGACGGGAGATCGCAACGCTGCTGAGCGGAGCGTATCTCGGTAGTGCCAACGCGGCACTCCTCGCCGGCTTTATGACAGTCGAGGGAATTGATGCCATTCTCGCGCCGATCCGGAGTAATCCGCAGAAGCTGACCAATCTGGTCATCGGGGCTGGCACGTGGCGCGCGTTCGATGCCTTCGACCAACTGCTCGCCCTGGGCGTGCCGCCGGACCGCTTACGCGTCCATCTCGGTCACAGCCGGCAGACGGGAGCGAAGGCGAAACACCCCTTCTATCGCTACCACCCCATGCTCCACAGCAAGGTGTACTTGTTCGATAGGCCGGACGGAACATCCGCCGCATTCGTCGGATCGCATAATTTGACTGGATTCGCGCTCTGTGGTCTGAACGGCGAGGCGGGTGTGCTTATGGAAGGCACGGGCGACGCAGCTCCATTTGCGGATATCCGTCAGCACATCAGCTCGGCGGTCTCGGAGTCCGTCCAGTACGATCCGGCGCTGCGCGATGCGTACGCCTGGTGGGCAGGGCAGTTCATGGAGGGATTGGCCGACAAGTTCGACGACTATCCCCGCGATGGCGAGAACAAGAAGACAATTATCATTCTTGCTGAGGACGGCGGCCAAGGCTTGCCGAACTCCGGCGATGTTCTCTACTTCGAACTCCCGGCCGCAATAGGGAAGGTGCAGTCCCTTTCTGCCGAGGTGCACCTGTACGTCTTTGATACACTGCCGGCGTCGCCATTTCAGGCGCTTGGCACGCTAAGCCAGGCGAAGACGTCCATCTGGTGCAAGACTATTGGCGTCGAAGACGATCGTGGCGGACGGGAGTTGGAAGCTTCATGGCACATTGATGGTGTCAGGCCCATCCTCCGCCGGGCACCGCGACCGTTCAGGCCTCGTCCGGCGAGCGACATGCAACAGGTACGTGTGAAGGCCTACCGGGATGTCCGTGGCGACTTCGAGTACCTTTTCGAGAGGGCGAGGCCCGCGTTCGAACCGATCTTCGACCGGGAACAAGAGATCAAGCCTCAAGGCGAGTACGCGCACCGTTTTGAGGCGCTGGAGTTGGTCCCACCCGAGCACCTCCCTTGGCATCGGGTGACCGGGCTACGGCGGAGGGAAGAACCGGACGAAAAGGAGGGCTACCGCGCGGCACTCAAGCGGCTCTCGCCTGAAGCTGGCGCATTCATCCTGATGTCAATGCGGCGGCGATCGAAAGAGTAGCTGATTACCGGGCCCCTTTCTTGCTGTTGGAGCTTATGCACATCAACTGCGCGTCCTTCAGCGATGTGGCGCCTCCCTTGGAATGGGCCAGGAGGTGATCCACGGTGAGTTCTCCCAGATGAGCGGCCGTCGGCAGGAAGCGCAGAGCTTCTTACCGATCTACAAAATCCCGCGTTGCTCGGAAGAGAAGATGCGTTTTCCGTCCTTCCGTCTGAAGCTCATCCATCAAGAGTAGACCAAGGAATCGGGTCGGCGGACACCACTATTCCAGGGACATGTACCGGTGAGGGAGAAGCACCCCGCTTATTACATTACAGCGGTTGTTAAGGTCGGCTATAATCGCGAATTGCGGTAAGTCAAAGACGGAGAAGGGGATTCCGATGTCCGCGCGCGAAGCAGCTATTCAGGTTCTCAGCGAAGCTGGAGAGCCGCTACACGCCAAAGAGATTACGAAGCGGATCCTGGCGAACCGGCTTTGGGCCACCAACGGGAAGACGCCTGGTGCCACGATTGAGGCGCAAATCTGCACCGACATGCAGAAGAGGGGTGCCGCCTCTCCTTTTGTGCGAACAGCACCTCGCACCTTCGCCCTTCGAAATCCAGCAGCGCAGACTGTTGAGCCAGTTCCTACCGTGTCAAACAACGGTTCGGGGAGCATTGCGGGTGTTTCGTTCACGGAGGCCGCGGAGCGTGTGCTGAACGAGTACGGCCATAAGTCGCCGATGCACTATCGCGAGATCACCGCGAAGGCGCTCCAGCAGGGATGGATCTCTACAAGCGGCAAAACGCCTCAGGCCAGCATGTACTCGCAACTGATCACCGAGATCCGGCGCGACAAGAACCGTGGGAAGCTGCCCCGCTTCGTTCAACACGGACAAGGGTTCTTCGGTCTGAGCCGATGGATGGGGCGGG
Source organism: Bryobacteraceae bacterium (assembly GCA_019748195.1). GTDB lineage: Bacteria > Acidobacteriota > Terriglobia > Bryobacterales > Bryobacteraceae > JAIEPW01. Next base: position 3,707 of record JAIEPW010000035.1, on the reverse strand, counting down.
GGCTGGCCTTCGAGATCGAGCAGCACAACAAACGAGTACGCCAGAGGCTTCACGCGCACCTTCTTAAGATGGATCCGGGCGAGTTCGAGGATCTGATTGGGCGGTTACTCGCGGAGCTCGGCTTTGAAGGCGTTGAGGTGACCCGGCGCAGCCAGGACGGCGGCATTGATGTCAGAGGGACTCTGGTGGTGGGTGACGTCATTCGGACGCAGATGGCCGTGCAGGTGAAGCGGTGGAAATCGAAGAACCACGTCCAGGCGCCCGTGGTTCAGCAGGTTCGCGGCAGCCTGGGCACGCACGAGCAGGGTCTCATTATCACCACGAGCGAATTCAGCAGTGGGGCCAAACGGGAAGCCGAGCGCCCCAACGCACTTCCTGTTGCCCTGATGAACGGCGAGAAGCTCGTCGAACTGCTGGCTGAGTACCAGGTAGGGATCAAGCGGCAGGCCCATGATCTCTTCGAAATCGAGGAAGATGCCGAGACGGACCTCAGCCAGTAATCAGACTGGCTTCGAGTTCTGGTGGCCAAGCTGCTTCCAAACCTCTCGCTGACGCTCCCAGAACGCATGCCTCACCAGCGTGCGAACCTCGCGTTCGGTGACACTGAAGACACGACCGACTTCCGAACTCCATCCGAGGACCTCCTCCTGGATGTCCGGCGCCAGCAGCGTCAGGTTCATGATCTGTGACGCCCGTGCCCTCGTGATATAGCCGAGCCGGGCGACATCGACGTAGTCCTGGATCTCGCCACGATCGATCATCTCCTGGAGCTTGATGGCCAACGCCATCAGCCGCGTGATGCGCGGGATGCGCGGGCCCGGCTTCGGAGTGTTGGGCGGTTCGGGCGGCCCGAGTCGCTCCTCCATGCTGCGCGCGCGACGGGTGTGGTTCACCGGGATCGTCATCTCCACCTCAAAGCCGGCGTGGGCTTCGTCTACTCGCTTTTTCCTTGGCATAGCTCCTTCGCTCCCGCACTTCGAAAACTAATCGTCACCTTGCCGGTGACGCCGTCGTAAACCACCTTCGACACGAGCAGCTTCACCATCTGCTCCTGCTCTCGGACCGTCAGCGTGCCCCAGACGTCGTCGAACTCGCGGATGGTCCGCCGCAGGTGGTCAACATCGAGAGGCTCTTGCTCGAGGTGCGCCAGTTCCCGCGAGATCTCTTCCATGCGGCGCTCGGTTGCGCGAATGGATTCCTCCAGGCTTTTGATCCGCTCGAATCGGAGCCCGGTGTCGCTCCCGGTATCAGCGGCGAGCTTCGCCAGATCCTGGTTCAATTGCCGGAGGTTCCGCTTCGCCGCGGTCCGTTCGGCCACGAGTTCGTGCGTCCGCCCTTCCAACTGCGTCATAGCTTCGGCGAGCACCGCCTCGGCCAGATCTCGATCTGTAGCCAACCGGCGGATGCTGGTGAGCACCGCGCCTTCTATCTGTTCCGCCCCGACGGACTTGGTTTGACAGTTCTTCCAGCCCTTCTGCTGGGCCTTGTAGCAGACGTAGTAGCGGTATCGTCGTGGTCCTTTGTGCGTGTAGGTGTGCATCATCGCCGTGTTGCAGTGCCTGCAAAACAGCACGCCGCGGAGGAGGGCGCCGTACTTGTTCTTGACGACCGCGCCATTCGTCCGCCCGTTCTCGCGCAGACCTTCCTGGACGCGCTCCCACACCTTCGGGTCGACAATGCGTTCGTGCTCGCCGGGATATAGGGTACCCTTGTGATCCACCATCCCGTTATAGAGAGCGTTGGTCAGGATCCCGTACAGTCCGCTCTTGCTGATCGGCTTGCCACCACGCGTGATGCCGGCCTCGGTTGTCCACTGCTTCGATCGCCAGTCGCGGCGGCTGATCTCCTCCCAAACCGCGTTGAGGGTGCCCAGCTTGACGTACAGGTCGTACATGGCGCGGACGCGTTGCGCCTCGTCGGCGTTGACCACGATCTTGCCGCCCTTGGGATCAATGTCGTATCCCAGAACCGGGTGGCCACCGATCCATTTGCCCTTCTTGCGCGCGGCCGACAGTTTGTCGCGGGTCCGCTCCGAGATGATCTCCCGCTCAAACTGGGCGAACGACAGGAGGATGTTCAGAGTGAGGCGGCCGAGTGAGTTCGTCGTATTGAACTGCTGGGTGACCGACACGAAGCTGACGCCACGCTTGTCGAAGAGCTCCATCATCTTCGCGAAGTCGAGGAGTGATCGGCTGAGGCGATCCACCTTGTAGACCACCACGCAATCGATGGTGCGCCGGTTGATATCGTCGATCAGCCGTTGGAGCGCGGGCCGGTCCATGTTGCCGCCCGTGTAGCCGCCGTCGTCATAAAGGTCCGGCAGCAACTCCCATCCTTCGTGCTTCTGGCTCCGGATGAACGCCTCGGCCGCCTCGCGTTGCGCATCGAGCGAGTTGAACTCCTGCTGCAGACCTTCCTCGGTCGACTTGCGCGTGTAGATCGCGCACCGGACTGTCGATGGCTTGGCTAGCTCGACCGGTACGGTGGTGGTGCCCAAGCCCCGGTTGACCGAGCTATTCCTGGGCATGATTCACCTCGCCAGGGGCTGGCAGCCCAAAGAACGCAAAACCATTCCACCGTCCACCGGTCGCCTGGTTCACCGCGGCAGTGAGCGTCTTGTACAAACGGCCTTCGAACTCGAATCCATCGACGCGGACCTTGATCGCGATCCGCTGGCCCCGATAGTTCCGCTCCAGCCAGGCGCCCGGAGGTGGCAGTCGCGAATCGTGCGGCTTCGGAAGCCTTGCTGTCACTTTCAGAAAGGCCTCCGGATCGAGGGCCTTCTTGTTTGGGGCGCGGACCCGGATGTCCGCATCGTTCGCGAGCTCGAGGGCGCGGCGGCGCGCGCGTTCGGAAAGCCCTCCTTCGGCCAGTGCCTGGATGCGCCAGGCGATCCTCCGGAAAAGAAACTGCCGGTTGTTCGACCGGGTCTCCTCACCGAACACCTCGATGTACTTCTGTTTCAGCTGCCCGACGGTCATGCGGCCGAGTTCGGCGATCTGCTGCTCAATCGTGTCTTCCACGTGGTTCTCCTTTCTTGGAGTCGTCAACCTCGTGTACATGAGGGCTCGACTTCTCGGGAGTATCAAGTGTAGATCTGCTGCGCCCCGGATAACGCAACCGGAGGTAGCCGGCGGCGAGAATGCGCGCGATGGTTTGAAGATCCTCGGATGGGATCGGCAAGACGGTTCACCTCGCTGTGGATTGGGACCACGGCGAGAGTCCGCCTTGCGGTCGTCTCGCGGTCTGTCTGGTCTCGGAGGACGCGCGTTGAGCGCTGCTATTGTCCTCCGATGTAAACATACGCAAGGGCCGCGAAAACGGTAAACCCGAGGTACTCGATCAGAGAAGGGAAGGGAGCGCGGGAAAGCCCATCTGGCGCGCGTTCCAGGATGGGCGAGACGAACACACCTGGTAAACAGGCGTCAGGACTCGTAGGTTTCCGGGCGATGGAAACGATTTGGCGGAGCACTCTCTGGGCGGAGAAACGGCCGGGCGAGAAATAGGCCGTCAGAGACGAGAAATGCGCCGCCTCGGCTCGCGTCATGCCGCTCTGGAGATTGAGGACGCAGAATGCCGGAGCGGCGCAAATGGTTGGTTTTCTTTGGGATGTTCGGCGGGATCGTGCAGACTGTCAATACCGGCTGAAAATTCCTCACAGTTCCGGTCCAAAATTCCCCACCCCCAAAGCACTCAGAACCTGCTTT
>JAIEPW010000130.1 GCA_019748195.1 Bryobacteraceae bacterium | reverse complement strand
TGATTCAATGATTGCCTCGATTCTCATTATCGGGATTTCGTTAGCGCTATTCGTCTACTGGTTCCGCTACACCTGTCTGCTGATCCTGAGCGCGAAGACGACTCGGGACTACGCGGGCGAGGTCGCCGCAGCCAACCAGTTGGGCTTTCTTGAGGTGCAGAAGTGCCTGCGCGTGGAAAACCTCGCGCTGGAAGAACTGCGACGCGCCCTGGATCGCGATTACTCGGTCCTCACGTATCTGTTGAGCAATACCGCGCAAGCCGAATTTGGTGGCGACACGCTGGAGCAGCAGATGCTGAAGGCCGACTACCAGATCATGAGGATCTGGTACGCGTTCACCCGGGCCGTGATGCCGCGGCAGGCGCGGCACGCCCTCGAGGAAATGTCGCTTGTGGTCGCCCACTTCGCCAATGCGATGGGCGAGCGCAGCGCGGTAGCCGCCGAAATCTGACGTACGCCGCTCGCCCGGGTTTCCCTCGGAAATCCGGGGAGTTGTGTTTATTCAGAAGGTTCCTCCGAAAACTGACGAACTTTACTCCCCGCTTTTCTGATAAATTATGGAGTGCCCGGGATGCGCTCCTCCTCGCGTGTACTCTGCCTTGCCGCCACGCTGATCTTCCTCTTCGTGGTCGCCCGCGCTCACCGGCAGTCCATCACCATCGATGAGGCCGACTCCTACCTGACGTTTGTGCACCGCGAGGATACGTATTTTCATCCCGCTTCCGCCAACCACGTCCTCAACTCGCTGGTATCCAAGTTCTTCACTTCCCGCCTGGGGACCTCCCACCTGACCGTCCGGTCCGCCGCGATCCTGGGGGCGGCCGTGTATCTCCTCGCCTGCGCATATCTGACGGCCGTGGTGTTTCCGGCCGGTTTGGCGGGCCTTCTCGCGTTCCTCTGCCTTACGCTGAACCCCTTCATTCTGGATCACCTGGTGGCGGCGCGCGGCTATTCGATGGCGCTCGGATTTTACGCGGCGGCCATCGCGACGCTGGCGCGGCTGATGATCGCGCGGCCTGCCTCCGTGATTCCCTGGTGCGCCGCCGGCTCCCTCAGCCTGGCGCTCTGTTTCGTCGCGAACTTCTCGTTCGCCTTGGCCGCCGTTATGCTCTGGTTCGCCCTGGCCTGGGCTGCGCTACGACCGGACGTCCGGCGCTGGAGCATCACCGCAGCCCTCGTCCTGCCCGGTCTTCTTGCGTATTTTGGGCTGGCGCATCGCACCGTGATGGAATGGCCCCGTGGCCAGCTCTGGTACGGCGCGAAATCCTGGACGGAAACGTTCTGGCGGATGCTGCAGACCTCGACATATCACCTTCCGGCGGCGTTTGTCGATCCATTCCGCTACGAGAAATTTCAAGAAACTCTCATCTGGTGGATTGCGGCGGTTGGCGTCATCTGGCTGTTTCGCATCGCGACAGTAGCGCGGAAGCGCCAGGATCTGGGACCACGCGACCTCCGGCTGATCTCCTTCGCCACCGCGCTGATTCTGCTCTTTGCCGGCACTATCGCCGCGCACCAGGTCGCTAACTGGAGCCTGGGACTGCTCCTCCCCCTGGATCGGACGGCGGGTTTCCTGTTGCTTCTGATTACGCTGTCCCTAGCGATACCCCTGGGCATTCCGGTGAGCGGCGGGGGCAGCAGGGCCGCCCTGGCCTGTGCACTCGCTTCCTGCGTGCTCTTCTTCGCTTTGTGCCTGAGGATCTCCTACTTCCGCGAATGGCGGTTCGATGCCGACGTTCGCGACGTCTACCAGGTGCTTGAGAAGCTGGAACGCGAGCGCGGCATCCACCACGCCGGCGCCCACTGGCTGTATTCCGCGTCTTTGAACTTCTACCGCGTGATGTCTGGAAACCAGACGCTGCAGCCGTTCGTGGCGGTGAACAAGGGCGGAGATCTGAAGGCATATCCGCCGGACGCGGACGCCTACGTACTCTGGTTTCCAGAGGATTACTCGTTCATCGAAGATGAGAAGCTGGAGGTGGCCTACCGGGGTCCCCTGAGCGACGTCGTGGTGGCGATACGGCCGCGGACAGCGGCTCGCTAATCGGTGGCGCGAGTTCGCTCCGACGCAAATCCCATGCTGAAGTTCTCGCCCAGATACACCCGCCGAACTTCCGGATCGTTGCCCAGCGCCTGCGGCGTGCCGGAGCGGAAAATGCGTCCGGCGTTGATGATGTAGGCTCGGTCGGTCACCGCCAACGTCTCGCGCACGTTGTGATCCGTGATCAGGATGCCGATGCCGGTTCGCTTCAACTCGAAGATGATGCGCTGCAGTTCCAGCACTTGAATCGGATCGATGCCGGAAAAAGGCTCGTCCAGCAGCAGGAACGCGGGGTCGATCACCAGCGAGCGCGCGATTTCCACCCGTCTCCGCTCGCCGCCGGAGAGCATGTACCCCTTGCTGTTCCGGACGGTGCCCAGCCCCAACTGGTCAATCAGGCGATTCATTCGGTCCAGACGCTCGCGGCGGTTCAGCGCCATGGTCTCCAGGATCGCCATCAGGTTGTCTTCCACCGAGAGTTTGCGGAAGATGGACGGCTCCTGCGGCAGGTAGCTGACCCCCTGCCGGGCGCGTTCAAACATCGGAAGCTGGGTCAGATCGCGATCGTCCAGCAGCACCTGGCCGGAGTCGGGGCTGATGAGCCCCACAATGATGTAAAACGAGGTGGTCTTGCCCGCGCCGTTGGGACCCAGCAGGCCCACAACCTCGCCCTGCTGCACGCGGACACTGACGTTGTCCACCACCTTGCGGCCCCGGTACGTCTTCGAAATGTCCGCGGTCCGGAGTGTCTGCATGTTACTTTCGGCGGAGAGTGCTTTCGGCGGGTTGGCCCGTTTGGCCGTTCACCAGCAGCCTATCATCCCGCGAAAACCAGGTCAATTGGCGTCCTTTGGTTACGCCCTTTACCGAATCGGCGAACGTCGGATCGCCGCCTTCCAGCACCACGCGCTCGTCGGCGGTGAAGTATTGCGCGTGCTCCGACGTGCCTTTCCGGGTGCGTTCTGGCGATACCTGGAGAATCTCCACGGAGCCGTCCGCGTAGGCTTTCTCGAGCGACGAATCTTTATCTTTCTCGTTCAGAAACGCGCGGATCTCGCGCGCGGACACCGTCAGATCCGGCCGGGTGAGCCTTGCGCCACCCCTGTAATGAGCCAGCCGGGTTTCCTCCGAGTAATCCATCTCTCGCGCCCGCACCACCGTCAGCACCGGAGGTCCCGCGGGCTTGCTCCCCGGCTTCGTCTCCTTCGACTGCTCCACAAACTGGCTGATCACGTTTCCCCGCGCTTCCAGGACGCGCCGGGTGCGGTCGATGTCGATACGATCCGCGTTCAGGCGGTTCGCGCCCTGCCACAGGATTGCCTTGCCTTCGTAGCGGATCTTGGTGTTGTTCTCGCTGGCGGTCATGCGATCCGACTTCGCCTGCGTGGCTTGTTCCTCGTCCAGAAGCGCTGTCCCCGATCCCTTCTTCTTCGCAGGTTCCGGCTGCCGTGTCGAGGCGACATTGCCCGCTGCCTGAAATCCGCCGTCCTTCTGATTCAGCACGATGGCATCCGCGTCCGTGGACCCGGTGGAGTCCCAGACACGAGCCGCGCCTGTCAGCGTGATCACATCCTTGCCCTGATCCAGAATCGCCTTGGCGGACCGCGCCCGGCGATCGCCTTCTTCATACCGGAAGTCGTCGCTCTGCTCCACCTCGGACAGCTTGGATGTCGCCGGATCGAACTTCGCCAGGAACACCTTGCTTTGGGTCATCGCCGGCGGATTCGCCTTCACGCCAGGCCTCGGCGGCCGCTCGGTTCGCGTGGTGACGTTGACGGACCGGAAGGTCTCAATCTGGTTGTTCGCGGCATATTGAATCCAAATGCGATCGCCATTCAAGGTGCGCCGCGCCTGCCCGGCGGCGTTCGGAACGAACTCCAGCGTCCCGGGCGTCATCGTCTGCACCTGATCCAGGCTCTCGCCGCCCGGCCGCATCTTCACCTGAACCACTTCGCTGGTCAGGACCTTGGTTTCGGGCGTCTCCGCGCCCGCCCGTGGCGCCGGCCTGGACTCCATCACCGCGTGTCCGCGGGCGAGCGCCGCCGTGAGAACGCTCTCCCTGCCCGACGCGTCGAAATCAAGATCCATGCGGTCTGACGTTACCGTAGTCCGCGCCGCGGGCGACAGTGACACCAGTTTCGCGTGATTCACCGCCGCGATCTTGGTCACTCGTGCGCCCGGCGCGAAATCCAGGTCCAACTGATCGCCCGCGTATTCGACATTGCGGCTGTCGGAAATCTGCGTTCCCCTCGCCGTTTGAACCTCGGCCCGCCTGATCTCGCCTTCCAGCAGCGTGACCACGGACGGACCACCGTCGAGATTCAACCCGGCGCGCTCCAGCTTGGACCAAGTGTTCAGGAACACCTTCGATTCGCGTTCCTTGTAGATCGCTTCCGCCGCCTGAACCCGCATCACCCGCGCCTTGGCATCCTTGCCCTGCCACAGCAGGTCGACCCCTGCCTTCAGATGCAGTTCCCGCGTTGCCGGATCGTAAGCCGCGCCGGTCGCCTTGCCGGAGCCCTGCTCGAACGTGAACTTCGCCTCGCGATCGGTGCTCGCCCGCTGCGTTTTCGTCTCCAGGCGGACGCCGGAGGTCTCGATCTTCACCAGGCGATCGCCGCGCGGCTGACCTTCTTCCACTCCCATCACGATCTCTACCTCGCCGTCGGAGAAGAGCACGCCTTCGGCGACATCGAAGTCCGCCTTCGCGCTGGTGATCAGGTCGAACTGCTTGCCGTCCTTGTGGAACACCCGAAGCTGCACGCCCTTCAGCAGAAACTGGTTTGGTTCCTTGATCTGTTCGAATTCCCGCGCGCGCACTTCCACCACGGGCTTGTCGCCGGCGTTCTGGCGATAGACCCAGTCTCCCGCGGCGGCGTCGATCCCCTGCCTGAGTTTCGGCGGAGGCTGGGGCGCTTCTCTGCGCAGGCGTTCCACCCGGGCGTAATAGCTCGAGCCGACAGCGATGAGAAGGAACGTGATGGCCGTTAAAATCAGCCATCGGGTGCGGCGCATGGCTATCTTGATTGTGGCACACGCGCCCTAAAGCGCGGCTTCCACCGCCGGCGATCGGGGGCTTTCGTTACCGGCCCGATCCACTGCCGTGACCTGATAACGGTACCTGCGCCCAGCCGCTACTGCGCGGTCGGTATACGTCGGAGTCCGCACCGTCGCCACCGCTTGCCATGCTCCTCCGTCCACGCTGCGGTACACACGATAGCCGCTCAGGTCGGCGTCCGCGCTGGGGTCCCAGGACACATCGATGCTGCTCACGCCCGCCACAGCCCCGGGATTACCCGGAACGGCCGGGGGAAACACGTCCATCGGCGTGATCCGCGCGGACTCCGACATGTCGCTCAGCGCGGCGCCTTTCGTGGCTTGAACCGCATAGAGATAGGCAATGCCGTACTGAGTGGTGCGATCCACGTACTCGGGTCCTTCGGCCTCGGCAAGCAGCACTGGAGCCTGGTCCCCAGCGCCCCGGTATACCCGGTACGCCGCGGCATGACGAACGCGGACGCGCACTCCTTCTCCCACATTGTCCAACCCCGCGATCTCCGGGCGATCCAACGGCGACTCCACCGCCAGCACCACCAGGTTCGACCAGGAAGCCGCCTTGCCCTTCGGCCCCACCGCACGAACGGCCAACACGATCTCCTTGCCGATCCACTCCGGCCGGATCTTTGCCGAAACAGAAGCCTCGCCTGGCTTTTCCAGGCTTACCGGAATCGCCGCCGCGGTCTGACTCCAGACTTCGGGACGGAAGTCGCCGGGCGGGATCGTTCCAGCGCGGAGTTCGACGCCTTGCAGACGTTCCAGAACCACACCGTCGGCGGCCAGCGCCGGAACGGTGAAGTTCACCCGGATCTCCGGGCCGATCTGTGTCGCGCGCAGATCGGCGACCGTCGCGGGCACGTTCAGGGCCGGCGGCAGGGGATCGCCGATGTACCCGCAGCTCGCCCACAATAGGCAGTTCAGGATGACCAGGGCGGACCGCATCACAGAATGTACTTGCTCAGGTCCTGGTCCTTGACAATGTCCGCCAGTTGCTTGCGCACGTAAACGGCATCGATCTTCACCTGCTTCTTCTTCAGATCCGGTCCGTCGAAGGAGATCTCCTCCAGCAGCTTCTCCAGGATCGTGTGCAGGCGTCGCGCCCCTATGTTTTCCGCCGATTCGTTCACGCGCGCCGCGAAGTTCGCGATCTCCCGCAACGCGTCTTCGGTGAAGGTCAGCTTGATGCCCTCCGTCTCCATCAACGCCTGGTACTGCTTGATCAGCGCGTTCTTGGGCTCCTTCAGGATCCGAATGAAGTCTTCCTCGCTCAGGCTTTTCAGCTCCACGCGGATGGGAAATCGGCCCTGCAGTTCGGGGATCAGGTCGCTGGGCTTCGATACATGGAACGCGCCCGCGGCGATAAAGAGAATGTGATCGGTGCGCACGAACCCGTAGCGCGTATTCACCGTGGTCCCTTCCACGATTGGCAGGATGTCGCGCTGCACCCCTTCGCGGGAGACGTCGGGTCCGTGTCCGGACTCGCGCCCGGCGATCTTGTCCACCTCGTCCAGGAAGATAATGCCGGAGCGCTCCACGCGCTCCATCGCCACCCGCGTCACCTGATCCATGTCGATCAGCTTCTGCTCTTCTTCCTGAATCAGATACTCCAGCGCCTCGCCCACGCGCATCTTGCGCTTCTTCGTGCGGTTGCCGAACAGCCCGCCGAGCATGTCCTTGAGGTTGACGTCCATTTCCTCGAAGCCCTGTGCCGTGGTGATCTCGAACGACGGGCCACGCTCCTTCACGTCGATCTCCACCATGCGGTCGTCCAGCTTGCCGTCGCGCAGTTTTTCCCGCAGCTTCTCCCGCGTGCGCTCCGCGCTGTCGCTCGATTCCGGCTGCTGCGGCATCAACAGCTCCAACATGCGATCCTCGGCGTTCCGCTCGGCGCGCTCCGCCACTTCATCCAGGCGCTCCTCGCGAACCAGGTCCATGGAGATCTCCACCAGGTCGCGGATCATCGACTCGACATCGCGCCCAACGTAGCCGACCTCGGTGAACTTGCTCGCCTCCACTTTTAAGAAAGGCGAGTTCGACAGCTTCGCCAGGCGGCGCGCCAGTTCCGTCTTGCCCACACCCGTAGGACCGATCATCAGGATGTTCTTGGGCATCACCTCGTCGGCCATCTCCGGGTCCAGCTTCTGCCGCCGGATGCGGTTCCGCAGCGCCACCGCGATGGCGCGCTTGGCTTCCGGCTGGCCGATCACGTACTTGTCGAGCTCGCGTACAATCTCGCGGGGCGTCAGTTCATCCAGCAGCACGCCGTCGTCGGAAGCCTGGGCGGGAAGATAAATCACCATTTAGCCGAGCTCCTCGTAAATCACGTTCAGGTTCGTGTAGATGCAGATGTCCCCGGCGATCTTCATCGCCCGCTCCGCGATCTCGCGCGAGGAAAGCTGCGTGTTCTCAATCAGCGCCGCCGCCGCGGCCTTCGCAAAAGGACCGCCGCTGCCGATCGCCGCGATCGCGTCGTCCGGCTCGATCACGTCTCCGGTCCCGCTCACCAGGAACGTATCGTTCGGATCCGCCACCAGCAGCAGCGCTTCCAGGTGCCGAAGCACCCGATCCGTACGCCATTCCTTGGCCAGTTCCACCACGCTGCGGGGCAGGTTGCCGTTGTACTGCTCCAGTTTCGCTTCAAAACGGGAGAAGAGCGCGAACGCGTCCGCGGTCGATCCCGCGAAACCCGCCAGGATCTTCCCGTTGTACAATCGCCTCAATTTTTTCGCGGATGCCTTCACCACCTCGCTGCCCATGGTGACCTGCCCGTCTGCTGCCATCACCACCTTGCCGTTGCGGCGAACCGCCAGCACCGTGGTCGAACGGATTCGTTGCTTCATTGGAATGTGTTCTTCCAGTGTGGCATAGCGCCCGCCGGATTCGCGCCCCGCGGCGGGCAAAAAGCTTCCGCTGCGATAACATGTGACCTGTGAACGCGTTCGGACTCACCTGCCGCCCCGGGTTGACCCTGCGCATCCTGGAGGAGCGGCACGCCACCCCGTTTTTCCGGCTGGTAGACGGCGACCGCGACCATCTGCGGCAATGGCTGCCCTGGGTCGACAAGACCGTGGAAGAGGCACAAATTCTTGAGTTTATCCGTTCCGGGTTGCGCCAGTTTGCAGAGAATGCCGGCTTCCACAGCGGAATCTGGCTGGACGGCGAACCCGCCGGCGTCATCGGCTTTCAGCGCGTCAACTGGTTGAATCGAAAGGTGGAACTCGGCTACTGGCTGAGCAGCCGGCAGCAGGGAAAGGGCCTGATGACCGATGCCGTGCGCGCCCTCACCACTTTTGCCTTTCAGGAATGGGGCCTGCATCGTGTTCAGATTCAATGCGCTACGGAGAATCACCGGAGTTGCGCGATTCCAGTTCGCCTCGGCTTCGCGCACGAGGGGGTCGCGCGGGAAGCGCAGTTCCTTCGGGACCGGTTCCTGGACCTGAACCTGTACTCGATGCTGGCTCGCGACTGGCCTACGGCTCAAAACCCACAATCGTGAGGCCGGAGAGCAGTCCACCTGAAAGCTCTATTCACTTCCTTGACGACGAACGTTAGAGTGGCTATACATCGGAGTTTGCCGGGCGCATTGAACATCCAACTGTTGGATGCGGGCGATGGCTACGTGGGCGCGGAGTGCCTGGATATTCCGGGTTGCTTCTCGCAGGGCAAAACCAAAGGAAATGATTCTTTTCGGACCTGACTACCACCCACCCGATGGATTCAAGAGTCTTGCAATGTTCACGGCCGCTCGCCAGAGGAAGCTGCTTCATTCCCATGCTTTCGATAAGGTACTATTCGCTCTCGAAGGCAGGCCAATTGCGAAAACGCTGAAAGCGCCTTGGATTATTTCTCGCGACTCACCTGCGGCTCAAAACCCACAATCGTGACGCCCGCCGCGTTCGCGGCCCCGAAGCATTCGTCCCGATCCAGCACCAGCGTCCGGCCGGCATCCACGCCCAGCGCCGTGGTCCCCGTTTCCGCCATTACCGCGATGGTCCCCGGACCGATCACCGGAACATCGAACAGGCGGTGATCCCGCCGCTCGGATCCTTTCACCAGGCGAAGGGGCTTGCCTTCCACCAGAGACGCCGCGCGGCGCAGCATCGCGTCAGTGCCTTCCATCGCCTCCAGCGCGACACAAGCCCGCTCCGCGACTGCGACGCTCTGCCCGACATCCAGCGTGGACAACGCGGCGGCGATGCGCCGCCCGTAATCCAGGTCCCTTTGCTCGTCGGAGCTGGGCTTGCGCTTGGTCAGGACTCCGCCGCCCGCCATCAGGTCGCGAAGAAGCAGGGTCGATTCCACCAGGCGGATGCCCTCGTCCTCCAGGACTTTGGCCACTCCCCCAATCAGCGCCGCGGTATTCTTCTCGCGAAGCGAGGCCAGTACCTTGAACAGCCTCCAGTCGGGGCGGATGGTGGAGAAGATCTTGGCGTGCTTCACCTGGCCGCACATCATGATCTCGGTGATGCCTTCCTCGCGGCAGATCTCGATCAAGCGGCTCAACTGCCCCAGCGAGATCCAATACGTGCGCGCAGCGAACGCTTCCACGTCGCCCGACGCCTCCTCCTGGATCGCGATAGCGACCGCTTCATGGCCCGCGCGGCGCGCCGCTTCGAGCGCGAGGACCGGGAACCGGCCGTTACCCGCGATGAGGCCGTACTTCATGTCACTTGATGAAACCGCGGTCGGAACGGCTGATAAAGGTGAGCAGCTCGTCGATCTCGGGGCTCTCCATGCCTTCCTCCCGGATCCGGGCGATCGCCTGGGAGGTGTTCAGACCCGCGCGCGTCAGGATGCGGAAGGCGCGCTGCAGCAGTTCGATCCGCTCGCTGGCGAAGCCCCGCCGCTCCAGCCCCACGGCGTTCGCTCCGAAGATCTTCACCTCGCGCTGCGAAACCGTGGTGGAGTACGGCAGCACATTCTGCGTGATCACGCTGTACCCGCCGACAAAGGCGTGCTGCCCCACCTTGCAGAACTGGTGGACGCCGCTGAACGCGCCGATAGTCACCCAGTCCTCAACGGTCACATGCCCGGCAAAGGTAACGGCGTTGCCCAGCACGCCGTGATTGCCGATCCGTACATCATGCGCGACGTGGACATAGGCCATCAGCAGATTGTCGTCGCCGATCGAAGTGAGCGCGCCGCCACCCTCCGTTCCGCGATGAATGGTCACGAACTCGCGAATGCGGTTGCGGCTTCCGATCGTCGTGTGAGCCCGTTCCCCCTGATACTTCTTGTCCTGGGAGGCGACACCCACCGTGCTGTATGGAAAAAACGTATTATTCTCCCCGATGCGCGTGGGCCCTTCCACGTAAACATGAGCCATCAGGTGCGTTCCAGCCCCGATTTCGACCTCCGCTCCCAGGATGCAATACGGCCCGATCCGCGCGTCCTCATGAATCTTCGCGGTGGAATCGACGATGGCCGACGGATGAATCGACATGGAATCAGCCGCGATCCGCCAACTTGCACAACATCCTCGCCTCGGAGACGTCCACCCCGTTCACCGTGGCCCTGGCCGCAACCTGCGCCAGGCTGGATTTCAGCTTCAGCACGGTCGCTTCGATGCGGAGCTGGTCGCCCGGCCGGACGGGACGGCGGAATTTCGCTTCTTCCACGGTCGCCAGCAGCACCAGTTTGCTCTTGCGCTGGTCCTCGGGTAGTTTGCTGAGCACCAGCACGCCGGCAACCTGCGCCATCGCTTCCACGATCAGCACGCCGGGCATCACCGGGAACTCCGGGAAGTGCCCCATGAAAAACGGCTCATTGACGGTGACGTTCTTGATCCCGACGATGCGGAGGTCTTCCATCTCGACGATCGAGTCGACCAACAGAAACGGATAGCGATGAGGCAGGATCGCGCGGATCCCGTCGATGTCGAGTATGGCCATGGGAAGAAAGGCTATTTTAGCAGCCCTGCGCGGATGGCCAACTTCCGCCCGAAAACCCATCCTGGAGCCGCAGGCTTCCGCGACGGAGCGTGCTACTGCCCCGAAACCTGGCCAGCGGTCAGCCGGTACGCCGCGATTCCCTTCAGCTCCCGCACGAAGATCTGATCCCCGGCCACTGCAATGTGGCCCCAAGTCGTCGTCTGGCTGATCTCCCTCGAATCCAACAGCTCGAACTTTTCCGGGTTGGGCCGGATCAGCAGCAACTGGCCCCGCTCATCCAGCGCAATGATCTTGTCGCCGCGCACGGCCATCGACCAGTATTGGCCGAAAGGCTCCGTGGTCCACTTGGATTCGCCGGTCTGAAGGTCAATGCACGTGAACCGCTGGTTGCCCAGGTGCAGGTAGGCGTGGCCGCCGATCACCACGGGTGATCCCATGTAGCCCTTCGCTTTGTTCCGCCACGTCTCGGTGACCGTAAACTTGCCCTCGTTTTGGTACACCCGGTAGAGGAACGTATTGTTCTGATGCGTGCTGGTGAAGATGGCGTCTCGGTATACCACCGGCGTCAGAATGTTCATCCCACGGAAGTTGGGTACCTCCTGGGTCCACAGCACCTCTCCGGTCTCCAGATCCACGCCGTTCAACCGCAGGCGGTCTTGCACGAGCAATTGCCGCTTGCCGGCGATCACCGCAATAGCAGGCGAGGAGAACGCTCCAGTTTCGAAACTCCCCGAGGCATGCTCCAGCGTGCGCCACACCGCTTCGCCGGTGCTCTTCTTCAGCTTGATGGTGGAGTGCGCCGCCTGTACATACAGGAATTCGCCGTCGAGCAACGGGGAGCTGGCAAAGCCGAACTCAGGTTTCGAAGTTTGATAGCGCCGCGGAAAATCGACGCGCCAGGTCTCCTGGCCCGTCTTGCCATCCAGCGCGACCAGCACTTCCTCCATGCCGGCGACGTACAGGGTCTTGCCGTCCCAGGCCGGCGTCGCCCGGATCCAGTCGCCGGACCGCTTGGCGTAGAACGGAACCGAGATCTTGCCCTTCCACGAAACCTGCCAGAGTTCCTTGCCCGTGTTCCGGTCGAAGCCGCGCACCACTTCGGTATCGCCGTCGCGCGTCTCGGTGGTGAAGACCATGTCATTGGATACAATCGGTCCCGAGTACCCTTTATCGAGGTCCGCCCGCCACAGCGGCGTCAGACCCTGAAGCGATTCCGGCCACGGCGATCCCTGCGAATAGCCGGTGCGCTCCGGACCTCGCCACTGCGGCCAGTCCGAAGCAGAGCAGAGAATGCAGGTGGAAACCACCAGAGCGCAGCGGCGAAACATACCCGCTGGATGCCACGTGAAAGGCGATTGCGCTAGTTTTTGCGCGCGAGCCTAATCCAGGAGCACTTCTTCACCGGCCTTGAGTCCGGCGGTCACCGCGACATGAGTATTGTTGCGCGCGCCGATTTCCACCTCGCGCCGCACGAAGCCCGTGGGACCCTTCACCATTATCACCGGCTTGGACTTCTCCATCCGCAGGGCCTGAATCGGTACACGAACGGGCGCTTCGGACTGCGAGATCAGAACGTCGCCCGCGGCCGAGAGGTCGGGGATAATCCGGGGATCCGTGCTCTCGATCGAGATCCGCACCGGAACGGTGCGGATGTAGTAGCCGCTCCGCCCACCGGCAACCGCCAGCGCGCCAATCGAGTAAACCTTGCCGGGTAGCGTTAGCCCCGGGAACGCATCCACCGTCACGTTCACAGGCTGCCCCAACCGTAAATCCCCGCTCTCCGTTTGGTTGATGGTGGCTTCCAGTTGCATGCTGGCGCGATCCACCACCTTCATAAACGGCTGCCCGGGGGAGAGCTGATCGCCCTGCTGGATGGTCGTGGATTCGCCTCCGCGGAAGATGGACTGCACCACGGCCAGGCCGTCGATGGGCGAATACAACGTGAAAACCTTGATGTCGTTCAAGTGGCGGTCATGATGCCGCTGATGCCTCTCCTGCGTGATCTGCAGGATCTTGATCTCGGCGGCATGCACCTTTCGCTTTTCAACCAGGTTCTTCGACTCCTGGTTGTACCGGGCTTGCGATTCCTCAACGGCCAGTTTCAGGAGTTCCCGCTCCACTTCCGTGCGGACCTCCGCGGCCTGGAAGTCCAGCCGCGCCTTGTCCATGGTCGCCTTGCGCACCCGCAGCGTCTGGCTGAGATTCTCGATCTCCACCGCCTGTTCCATACGCCGCTTCTCCACGTCGGCGGCCGCCTGCCGGATCGAATCGGCGATGTCGTCGATGTGATCGCGCAAGCTCTGTGCGTCGATCTCGGCAACCTTCTCGCCCTTCCGCACCATGGTCCCATTCGGAACCAGGTACAGGAGCTGCAGGGATCGCGCTTCCGGTCCGCGCATCACCGGCGCCGTCATTTGCACGAAAGTGCGGGCCGCCGTCTGCCCCGAAACTCGCAGCACTTTCTGGATCTCGCCCGGTTTCGCGGTAGCCGTCGAGGCCGTAACCACCGTCTGGCGGGACGCCGCGCCTCGAAATCCAAACTGGTACACCAATCCCCCGGCGATCACCGCCATAACCACCCATGCCATCCAGGCGCGAGACGGACGGTGCGGTTCCGGTGGTGCCGGTAAGGGCGGGTTGGTTACGCCGCTGGGCGGCGCGGGCTGTAAGAGTGCTGACATTGCCGCTTCTTTTCTACGATAACTCGATTCTCAATTGATTCGCACCACGTCCCCGGAGGAAAGGCCTTCCACAATCTCCAGCGTGCGGGCCGACCGCATTCCCACCCGCACTGGCCGCTTCTCCCACCGCGAACCCTCGCGAACATAGACGAATGCGACCCCACCTTCGTGCCGCACAGCTTCCGCCGGCGTCTGCAGCGCCTTCTCATTGCTCTTTACAATGACATCGGCATGGGCCGACAAATCCGGTATCACCCGGCGGTCGTGGCCCTCCAACTGGATTCGAACCGGAATCGTCCGGATGTAGTAGTTCTGTCCCATGCCGGTGGCTGCCAGCGCGCCCATGCTGTAAACACGGCCCGTGATTTTCAGATCGGGAAATGCGTCCAAGCCTACTCGGGCGGGCTGACCCACGCGCAGCAAATCGCTCTCCGACTGGTTCACAGTCGCTTCCACCTGCATCGACGCCGGATCGACAACCTTGGCCAGGATCTGGCCGGGCCCGATCTGATCGCCTGCTTGGATCTGGCCAAACTCGCCACCTCGGAAGGTCGACTGGATAACCACCATTCCGCCCATCGGCGCGGACATGGAGTAGCGCTCCAGGTTTGCCGCAAATCGTTCAATAAAAAGCTTTTGCCGCTGCAACGCGAGTTCCAGATTGCGCAGATCCGCGCGCTGGCTGACCTGCCGGAAGCGTCCGTTTCTCAGCACTTGATCGTATCTCGCCTTGGCTTCCTCCGCTGACAACGCGAGCAACTGCCGCTCCACCTCGGTCCGGGTCTCGCCCGCCTTCTGATCCAGCAAGGCCTTGTCGTACGCGGCCTTAGCCACGGCTATGCTTTGCCGGTAGTTTTCGTCATCGACGGCGTACTGCGCTTTTCGGCTTTCGATGTCGTTTTCCGCCTGTCGCAACTGATCCCGCTGGTCGTCAACCCGGTCTTTCAGTTGTTGCGAGTCCACTTCGGCGATCTTCTCGCCCTGTTTTACAATTCGCCCGCCGGGCGTAAGATATTGAAGAACCATGGAGTTGGATGGCCCTCCACGAGGGCGCGGGGCGGTGATGTTGGCAAAATTCCGCGCCGAGGTCTGCCCGGACAAGCGCACTACTTGTTCCATGGGACCGACGGAAGCGGTCGCCGTCACCTCAATCACCTCAGCCGTGGAGTTTGCGGCCTTCGGCCCCAGGCGCCAATACACCAACCCGGCCAGTCCGAATAAAACACTCAGAATCAATGGAATACGAAGCCAGGAAAGTCGGCGGCTCGAGGAGCGCGGTGGGGGCTCCGGGACAACGACGGGTGGCCCGGGAGAGATTGGTTCTGTCAGATGGGTCATGGCCCGGGCGGTGAAGTTTTCCTATTGCTTAGGCGAGATCTGAGGCATCCTGGGTTACGTCCGATTTCTGTCACAAGCCGGCCGGGAGCAATCTCCTCGGCGTTGCCGGAGAAGATTCCCGCGGAACTCGAGGTCGGGCTTCGCAGGTCAACGGCCCGCCTGCTTATGTAATGCTGCTCGAGGGCCTTGTGACGGCACCTGGTCGTTCGAGATCGAGAATTCCCGGATCCACGCATCTATGTGGCGCGGAATCCGGAATTGAGATGCGACGGCGGTCCGGCGCTGTCCTTACCATTCCGCCGCGCCGATCTTCCCGGCGATCAAGAAAACGCTGGGGTTCGCCGCAAGTTGCTCGCGTGTGGAAGTGCGATACAATCAAAAGTCGGCGGCCAGGTAGCTCAGCTGGTAGAGCAGCGGACTGAAAATCCGCGTGTCGGCGGTTCGATCCCGTCCCTGGCCACCATTTTCCACCCCAAGACACCACGATTCGAAGACGGCCCTGGCTAGCCGGCGTTGAGCTTCGCCGCGCGCGCCTTCATGGCGGCGGTCGCCGTGCCGTCGCCCGGGCGCGGCGTTCCGGGATGGATGCATTTGGCCGGGCACTTTTCGGCTGCCTGAACCAACTCGGCGTACGTTCCGGCGCTCGCATCGGCCAGGTAGATCTGCTGGTTGCCGTCGTACTGGAACATGCGATCGTTCACCTTCAGGCAATCATTGCAACTCGTGCACAGGTAGGACTCGACATATGGGTCCTCGGAGCCGGCATCCGGCGGGGCGGATTCTGCCACGGCGACCGGCGCGGCGGCGGCAATCGCAGGCGGTGGAGCAGGCTTGGCCGTGGGTTGGACCATCGCCGCGGAGAGATCGCCGATCTTCAATGGCGAGGATCCGAGCAGGGCGGATACCAGGCGGTGCACTGCCTGGCTCGCGCCTTCCTTGCGAGCCTGTTCGATCTGGTCCGGCGCCGGTGCATCGGGATTGGCGGGCGGGCCCGGATGAAAGATCCGCGGCGGAGCAACTATCCGAGCCCGCTCACGCTCGCGGCACCAGAACATCGCCTCGCGCGAAAGGGCAACCCTTCGAACCCCGCCGTCCCCGTCCACGGCTTCCACGAAGGGAATGGCCAGGGGCGGCTCCACGGCGAACCGGGCCAGATACTCCGCTGCCTCCATCAAGTCTTGCCCGGGAGCGTCTTCGGGAAGCACTCGCATGTGGCCCCGGAACGCCTCCAGGGCTACCAGGCCGGCGGGCGCAGCCCAGCCTTCCTCCGTCGCCGTGAGGCCGCCCGGCGATCGCCGGAACCGGGGCGCGAGTCCGGTGCGGACCATCAGTTCAGCCTCGCGCAGCGCCGGGGACGTCGAGAAAAACACCGCTGCGGGACGCAGCGCGGAAGCCGCGCTTTCGAGAGCGGTCCGGCAGTCGTCCATCCGGGCCGGCGTCACGCCCGCGACGAATGCCTCCGGGTGCGCCATCGCCGCGCCGGGCAAGTCCGGCGCCAGATCCTCCACGCGGGATTCGACGATCACCAGCACCGGCAAACCCGATCGAAGGGTCTGCGCGAATCCCGCCAGACTTTCGCCGGCGAGCCGGAGCGCGGATTCCCGGACCACCACCAGGGGCAGGGCTTCCAGCTCCACGGCTTCGGCGGACTGCCAGTCCTCGCGCAAGATGCGTTCGGCGTGGATCGCGTCGTCGAAGTGACCATCCGCCTCCAAGCGCGCGACCTCCGAAGCCCGGCGGGCCGAGCCGAACCGCGTCAGCAGCTCCACCGACGCGCTCCGGGCATCGCGGAAGGGGTCCTGGGTGGACGTGATCGTGACGCCGGCCGTCGGGGCAGGGGGATCCGTCGCGAACAGCATCATCACCGGCCAGGCGGCGGCCCGGTCTTTCCACTGCTCCAATTCGCGCGCGGCGTCCTCCATGCGTCGCCTGCGATGGGGATCGGGAGCGGATTTGGGACGCGAAGGCCGCTTCAGCTCACGCAGCGCCTGAGCGTCGAAGAACTGCCGGGCCTCCTCGCCGAAGGTCTCCGGAGAATTCGCGGCCGGATCTTCCTCCAGCAGCGCGCGAAGCCTTTCGGCGAGACCCGCGTAGCGGGCAGCCAGCCGGTCCCGCGCGAGCGTTCGCCGCGGCGCCGCCGCCTTGACCAGCGGTTCCAGCCAGGCGCCGGGCGGCGCCTCGCCCTCCAGGCCGATCTCGCGGAACGCGGCGGGCCACAGCGGGCGCTCCGGCGTCCATTCTTCCAGACCGCGGCCCGTCAGATGAAACGTCCGCAGCCTCTCCCGCAGGATCTCCGCCTTGGTGCGCATGGTCACACCTGGAAACGATCGAGCAGGCGGTCGAGCGCGGCAACCTTCTCGCGCGGCGTTCTCCCCAGACCGGCCGCTGTCGCCTCGTCGTAACGCTGCGCGTCGCCCTTGCGATAGAACAAACCGACGGGATAGACGTCTTCCCGGTCGGCCATCGCGCGGGCGGCGGCCAAGTCCGCCGGATCGTGATCCACCTGGTTGGGGAGCAGCTTCCTCACCGTTTCGTCCACCGGGATGCCGTCGGCATGGCGCATCACCAGCACCTGATCGTGATTGTCCTGGGCGGGCGCGAACACGTGGGCGGTGAAGTGGGGGCAACGCTGCAGCACGCGAACGAACGAAGTTCCCGGATGCTCCGCGGCGGCCTTGATGGTCGCGTACAGGTGCGGCGGATTCCAGTCGATGGTCTGCGCCACAAAAGACGCATTAGGGATGCCCAGCGTGATGGAGACGGGGTTCAGCGGCACGAAGAACGATCCCTGCGGGTGGGTGTTGGACTTTTCTCCCAGGCGCGTGGTGGGCGAGGTCTGCATCTTGGTAAGTCCGTAGATGTTGTTGTCGAGCAGCAGCGCCGTGATCCGCATGTTGTAGCGGATCGCGTGGATCCAATGCGCCGTGCCGATGGCGCAGCAATCGCCGTCACCGGTCACCAGGAACACGTGCAGATCGGGTCTGCGGCTCCGGATGCCGCACGCCACGGGGAACGCACGGCCATGCAGCCCGTGAAACCCGTAGGTCTTCATATAGTGCGGAAAGCGGCTGGAGCAGCCGATGCCGGAGACGACAACGGTGCGCTCGGGCGGAAGCTGCAGGTCGCGCGCGACGCGTTGCACGGCACTGAGCACGGCATGATCGCCGCAGCCGGGACACCAACGCGCTTCCGCGCCCTTGTAGTCCTCCAGCGTGCACTGCGGCGCGGCGTCCTCGATGTCCCAGTCTTTCTTGAGCCCGATCATACAGACCTCCTAGACCAGCGCCGCGGGTCGCCAGGTCAGGCGGCGCCTCAGTTCCCGTTCAATGGCGGATGGCGGCAAGGGACTGCCAGGCACCCGCGACCAGCAGTCGACATCCACCAGCGTCTGCTCCCGCAGAAGGCGCGCCAGTTGGGAACGCCTCCGCGATTCCGGAGTCATGTGCGGGTGGGACGGGTCGTCACTGTAATTGATTTCCACCGTCATCACGTCGCGGAAGCGTTGGAAGATTCGCTTCAACCCCGGCTCCATCGGCGACAGGAATCGCAGATGGAGCGCCGAAATACGGAACCCATCGGCGCGCAGCCGGTCCACCGCCTCTTCGATGGCGCCCAGCGTGGATCCCCAACCCACTACCAGCAGGTCCCCTTCGGGATCGCCATGGACGCGCGGCGGCTTCAGGGTTTCCGCGAGCACGGCCAGCTTGCGGCTGCGCATCTCCATGCCCAGTTGGTTGACGGAGGATTCGTAGGCGACGTGGCTAGCCTGATCATGCGCCAGGCCGGTAAGAACGTACTCCCCGCCCTTTTGGCCCGGCAGGGGCCGGGGCGAGAGACCGGTATCGGGATCCCATTGGAACGGAGGCGTTGCCGGATCCCAGTCCGATTGGTCGATGGGCGGCGCAATCCAGGCGGGCGAGGGCGTGGGTCGCGCAAACGGCTGCTGGCCCGTGGCCAGGTTGGCGTCGGAAAGCACGATCACCAGGGTTCGAAACTCCTCGGCGAGCTTGCGCGCCATCACCATGAAGTGGAAGCACTCCTCGATGGTGGCCGGCGCGAGCACGATCTTCGGCGCGTCGCCGGGCGAAGCGTACAGCGCGGCCAGCAGGTCGCCTTGTTCGATCTTGGTGGGCAGGCCCGTGGAGGGTCCGCCGCGCTGCACCACGACAACCACCAGCGGCACTTCCGCCATCACGGCGAGGCCCAGAAATTCGGTCTTGAGCGCAAACCCCGGACCCGAAGTAATCGTCACCGCGGTTTTTGAGGCATAGGACACGCCGATGGCGAAGCCGATCGCGGCGATCTCGTCCTCCGCCTGGTGCACGATTCCGCCGACTTCGGCGAACGCGGAGGCGAGGAAGTGCGAAGCGGATGTGGCCGGAGTGATGGGGTACATGGAGCAAACCTCGATGCCCGCCGCCATGATGCCCAACGCCAGCGCCTGGTTGCCGTTCATCACCACCATCGCTTCGTTCACCGGTTGGGGTGGAATATGGAAACGGTGCGGCGCGTTCTCCACCGCCCAGCGATAACCGTCTTCGAGCAGCGCGAGATTCTTCTCCACGGCGGCGCCGCCCTTCCGGGCAAACCGCTTGGGGACCTCGCGGCGGACCAGATCGAGATCCAGATCGTAGACCGCGCAAAGCAGCCCCAATACCCACATGTTCTTGCCGCGCTTTGGCTGATCGGTGAGCCTGCGGCACTCCAGGTCCACCGGAATCCCCACGACTTCAAAACCGCGGGCGGCGAAGTCGGCGAGCGCCGCCGTGTACTGGGCGCGGACACTCTCGCCGGGATCGTATGCCCAGCAGTCGTCGAGCAGGAGCAGCGTGCCAGGCCGCAAGGCGCCCACGTCAATGCGGCTGTAGACGACCTGCTCGTTGAAGCCGATCACCACGTCGGCGGTGTCGCCGGCGTTGGTGATCCGGGCGGAACCCAGGCGGATGCGATTGCCGCTCGCGCCGGCGCGCGAGCGGGAGGGCGGCTCCACCTCGGCGGGGATAATCTCGACGGTCCAGATGCCGTACCCGCTTTTCGCGCACAGCGAGGCGAACATCTGGCCGCAGGTTTGCGCCCCCTCGCCCGAGTCGCTCACGATCTCGACGATGTGTTGCGAAACCTCGCGCGGCGCGCGTTTACGGCTGGTCTGCAGCCCGTCAGCAACTGGCTCCATGGTCGACCCCGAACTGAATCTGATGCGTAACGCAAGCGAAAGGCCACGGCACGGCGCCAGTCCTCACAAGCACTTAGCGAAGCCGCTGGGGAAGCGCCTGGGCGCTATCACCCATCCGTTGGGGTTCGCGCGGTGAGATCCGTGGTGTAAAGGTTGATGCGCGAGATGATCTCGTACACATCCTGCTCCCTCAAATCGTGTTCCTGCAGGGTGGCCAGAAGGTGATCCAGGAATCGCGAAATATGCGCGGGCCCGATCCCTCGCCCGTGATGCGCGTAGGCGATCGGCAGACCGGTATATGCGACGGGACCGCCGAGCGCCGCGGAGAAAAACTCGAACTGCATGCGGTGCAGCCGCTCCATGCTGGTATGGGTGAAGAAGGGCGCAAGCTGCGGATCGCTCAAAACCCGGTCGTAGAAGGCCTGGACCAGGCCGCGGATCGCCGGCTCGCCGCCCACGCGCTCGAACAACGACGCCGGCTCGGGTGAAGGAGTACTCATCGGACGCCTCCGTTTCGGAATGAATCTGCAACAAAACTACGCCTACAGGCCGTATTTCGTCAAGAGAATCGCGCGCGCTTCCGATTTCCCTCGGGAAAATCGCGCCGCGGTGATAGAATATTGCTCTTCAGAGGCGTCCCTTGACGGAGCTGACCGATTTCGTCGTTGCGGCTGCCGTGATGACCGGCATCGGGGGAGCGCTGGCCGCCATTCTCGCCTTCGCCAGCCGGCGGTTTTTCGTTTGGGAAGATCCGCGCATCGATGAGGTGGAAGCGATGCTGCCGCACGCCAATTGCGGCGCCTGCGGATGTGCCGGTTGCCGTGATTTCGCCGAGCGGCTGGTGGCCGGCGCGATGGCGCCGGCCAAGTGCACGGTAAGTTCGCCCCAGAACATCGTCTCCATCGCGGCGTTTCTGGGAGTTGCCGCGGGGAAAGCGGAAAAACGCGTGGCCCGCCTGTCCTGCGCCGGGGGCGATAACGTTGCGGTCCGCCGTGCGCGCTATGTCGGCGCGGAAAGCTGCCGCGCGGCGGTGCTGGTGGGCGGCGGCGGCAAGGGATGCGTGTGGGGCTGCCTGGGCTTCGGCGATTGCGAGCGGGCCTGCACTTTCGATGCGATCCGCATGAACCGCCATGGCCTTCCCGTGGTGGTGGAGGCGAAGTGCACCGCCTGCGGCGACTGCGTGGATGCCTGCCCCAAGCAACTGTTTTCGATTCAGGACGCGAGCCACCGGCTGTGGGTGGCCTGCAGGAGCCTGGCCCACGGCGACGAGGCGGAAGCCGAATGCGATGTGGCCTGCACCGGCTGCGGCAAGTGCGCGGCTGATGCTCCCGGACTGATACGGATTTCGAATAACCTGGCCGTCGTGGATTACTCGCGCGCAAACGGCGCGAGTACGGCGGCGATCGAGCGGTGTCCCACCGGCGCGATTGTCTGGATCGACGAAGTCTCCGGACCGCGCAAGGGAGCAGCCGCGAAAAAGATCGTCCGCCAGTCGCCACGCCCGGTCGAACCCGCGGGCTGGCCGGTTGCCGCCGCGCAAAAAGGATGATCCATGTCCACCGAATCGACGTTCCCCTACCCCGGCACTCGCCAGGCGATGGACGGCAACACCGCCGTCATCATGTGCGAGCGCGAGGCGAGCGACGCCGCGGGCGCCTATCCCATCACGCCTTCCACCCAGATGGGCGAATACTGGGCCGAGGCGGCCGCGGCCGGACACATTAACATCTCCGGGCGTCCGCTGATTTTCATCGAGCCGGAAGGCGAGCACGCCGCGGCGGCCGTGACGGCCGGCCTGTCCATGACCGGACTACGCGCCACTAACTTCTCCTCCGGCCAGGGCATCGCCTACATGCACGAATCGCTGTACGCGGCCGCCGGAAAGCGGTTGACCTACGTGCTGAACATGGGTTGCCGCGCCATGACCAAGTCGACGCTGAACGTCCACGCGGGGCACGACGATTACCACTGCGTCGACGATTCCGGCTTTTTCCAGGTGTTCGGCAAGAGCGCGCAGGAAGTCTGCGATCTGAACCTCATCGCGCACCGCACGGCGGAACTGGCGCTGACGCCCGGGATCTGCGCGCAGGACGGGTTTCTCACCACCCACCTGATCGAATCCCTGATGCTGCCCGAACGCGAGATGATCGCTCGCTACCTGGGCCGTCCGGACGACATCATCGAGACGCCGACCCCGGCGCAACGGCTGCTGTTCGGACCGCGCCGCCGCCGCATCCCGGAGTTGTGGACCGTCGACGATCCGGTGATGATCGGCACGGTGCAGAACCAGGACTCCTACATGCAAAGCGTGGCGGCGCAGCGGCCGTATTTTTTCGACCACGTGGCGCCGCTCGCCGAGCAGGCCATGGAGGAGTTCCATCGTCTCACCGGCCGCCGGTACCGCAGGGTCGCGACGTACCGGGCCGAGGACGCCGATTACCTGATCGTGGGGCAGGGGAGCATGGTGGTGACCGCCGAGGCGGTGGCCGACCACCTTCGAGCGGTCAGGAAGTGGAAGGTAGGCGTAGTGAACCTGACCATGTTCCGGCCGTTTCCCGGTGATCTGCTGGGGGCGATCCTGCGGGGCCGCAAGGGCGTCGCGGTGCTGGAGCGCGTGGATCAGCCGCTCGCCTCCGATCTCCCGTTGATGCGCGAGGTGCGCGCCGCGTTGGGCCGCTGCCTGGAGAATGGCCGTGCAGTGAAAGGCGCCGTTCCGTATCCCGGATTCGCGTCTTACAAGGAGATCCGCGACTTTCCACCGCTGTACTCCGGCTCCTACGGGCTGGGCTCCCGCGATCTACAGCCGGAGGCGCTCGTGGGCGCCGTGGAGAACATGCTCCCTTCGGGCGCGCATCGGCCGTTCTACTACCTTTCCGTGGACTTCGCGCATGAGCGGCCCTTCACTCCCAAGCAGGAGATTCACCAGCAACAGATGGTGGATGCGTATCCGCGTCTGAAGGAGCTTGCGGTGCGCGGCAGCGAGAATCCGAACCTGATGCCGAAGGGCAGCATCACGGTACGGCTGCACTCCGTCGGAGGCTGGGGCGCGATCACCACCGGCAAGAACCTGGCCATGACCTTGTTCGAGCTGCTGGGCTACCACGTGAAGGCCAATCCGAAGTACGGATCGGAGAAGAAAGGCCAGCCGACCACGTACTATCTTTCGGTGGCCCCGGAGCCGATCCGCATCAATTGCGAGTACTTCTACGTGGATGTGGTGTTGTCTCCCGACCCCAACGTCTTCAAGCACTCGAATCCGCTGGCGGGCCTGAAGAAGGGCGGCGTCTTCGTGCTCCAGAGCAGTTTCGACAATGAAGCCGGGGTATGGAACCAGATTCCCGAAGCTTATCGCCGCCAGATCGTGGACAACGACATTCACGTTTACTACCTGGATGCATTCCAGATCGCCCGCGAGGAAGCCACCGATCCGGAGTTGCAGTATCGCATGCAGGGGATCGCCTTTCAGGGCGCCTTCTTCGCCTGTTCCGGCGTAATGCGGACCGCCCGGCTTGATGAAGAACAGCTCTTCGCCGCGATCGAGCAGCAACTGCGCCACAAATTCGGCGGCAAGGGCGCGCGGGTCGTGGAGGATAACTTGCGCGTGGTGCGCCGCGGGTTCGACCAGGTGCGGCGCATCACGAAGATGGCGCTGACCTCCGGCGATTTGGCGATCCGCCGCGCGCCCGACCTGCCGGTGCTGCTGAAGTCGCAGCCGGGAAGTTGCAGCGCGGTTACCGATATCCACCGTTTCTGGGAGCAGACGGGATCGTTTTACCGCTCCGGCAAAGGCAACGACAACCTGGTGGATCCGTTCATCGGGCTGGGGTTTATTCCGGCATCGACAGGCGTGTTCCGGGACATGACCGGCATCCGCTTCGAGCACCCGCGGTGGATTCCGCAAAACTGCACGGCGTGCGGCTCCTGCTATTCCATCTGCCCGGATACGGCGATCGCGGGGCTGGTGCACACACCGCTTGAAGTGTTGGAGACCGCGCGCAAGCAGGCGGAGAAATCGGGGCCGGTACAGCATCTTCCCCGCCTGGTCCGCATGGTGGAACAGAAGTTCCGGTTGCGGCTGCAGGCGGGGGGACAGAGCGCGGACGTGTTGCGGACCCTGGAGGAAGCCGTGGCGGACGTGCTCTCGGCGACTCCGGCGGACCACGCCGATCGCCCGGCGATCGAGCAGGAATTGGGCCGCCTCCGCGCCGCGGTGAACGGCTACGCCTTCGCTCTCACGACTCCCTACTGGACCACGCGCGAAAAGCGGCAGAAGGGGTCCGGCGGTCTGCTTTCCATCACCGTGAACCCGTACGCCTGCAAGGGCTGCATGGAATGCGTGAAGGTGTGCGAGGACGATGCGCTGCGCGAGACGCCGCAAACGGATCAGAGCGTGGAGGAACTTCGCCGCAATTGGGACTTCTGGCTGGCGCTGCCCACCACCTCGCCGGGATTCATCCGCATCGAGAATCTGGAAGAAAAAATCGGCGCGCTCGAAACCCTGCTGCTGGACAAGCGCAACTTCCTGTCGATGGTGAGCGGCGACGGCGCCTGCCTGGGATGCGGCGAGAAAACCGTGGTGCACTTGTTCGTGGCCACGGTGGAAGCGCTGATGCAACCTCGCGTGGCGCGGCAGGTGGCGAAGCTGGACGATCTGATCGCGCGGCTGGACCAGCACATCCGCCTGAAGCTCGCGGCCACGGTGGATCTCACCGACGCGGGCCGGGTCACCGGGATTATCGACAAGTTGGGCGGCGGCGACCTGTCGCTGGGGACGCTTTCGGAGAAACTCGATGAGAGGCACGCCGCCACGCCCATCGATGCCGAGTGGCTGCGCTGGGTGACGCAATTGCTCGCGCAATTGAAGCAGCTCCGCTGGCGTTACACCGAGGGCCCGGGCGGCCGGGGACGCAGCAGCCTGGGCATGATCAACGCCACGGGATGCACTTCGGTGTGGGGATCCACCTATCCCTACAACCCGTATCCGTTTCCCTGGGCCAATCATCTCTTCCAGGATTCGCCTTCCATGGCCATGGGCGTGTTCGAGGGACATATGGCGAAGATGGCGGAGGGCTTTCGCGCCGTCCGCCAGGCGGAAACGGAACTGAGCGGCGGCTACCAGCCCGGGCAGCATGACGAATCCCTGCGCTATTTTGACTGGCGCAAGTTCAGCGATGAGGAGTTCCGCCTCTGCCCGCCCGTCGTGTCCGTGGGCGGCGACGGCGCGATGTACGACATCGGCTTCCAGAATCTCTCCCGCTTGATGATGTCCGGCCGTCCGGTGAAGGTTCTGGTTCTCGACACCCAGGTTTATTCCAACACCGGCGGGCAGGCGTGTACCTCCGGATTTCTGGGCCAGGTCTCGGACATGGCCCAGCATGGCAAAGCGCAACAGGGCAAGGACGAAATCCGCAAGGAGATTTCCCTGATCGCGATCGCGCACCGGACCACCTACGTGCTGCAGGGCGCGATCTCCAACGTCACGCACCTGCTCGAAGGCTTTATTGACGGCCTGAACGCGCGCCGCCCGGCGCTATTCAATATTTACAGCCCGTGCATGCCGGAACACGGGATCGCCGACGACCTGGCTGAGCACCAGAGCAAACTGGCGGTGGAATCTCGCGCGTATCCCTTGATCCGCTACAACCCGGACCGCGGATTGACGCTGGCGGAGAACATCGACCTGGAAGGCAACCCGGCGCTCGACCGCGACTGGCCGGCCTACACCATCGAATACCAGGACGAGCAGGGGTCGCCGGCCCGCATGGAAGTCCCGCTGACGTTCGCCGATTTCGCGGTCACGGAAGCCCGCTTCCGCAAACACTTCCGAACGGCGCCGCGCGACACCTGGAACGAGAACATGATCCCGCTGGCCGAATTCCTGGAGCTGGCGCCGGAGGAACGCGAAGGCCGTTTCCCGTTCATCTGGGCCAAGGATCGAAAGAACCGGCTGATCCGGGTGATGCCGGCCGAGCCGGTGGTGAAATCGGCCCAGGACCGCCGAGATTTCTGGCGCATGTTGAAGGCGCTCGCGCTGGTGCGGCCTCCGGCGGCCGCGGATGAAGAACAGATTCGCGAGCAGGTGCGCGGCGAGCTGGCGCAGAACCTGGCCGCGCGGCTGCTCGAACTGGCCGGCGAAGGGGGCGCGTCCGGCGAGATCCCGATGCCGCAGCTTCATGCAAATGGAGGTCAGGCGCAGCCGGGCGTTCCGCCTCCCTCCGACGGTTACTCGCCCCCCTGGATCGACTCCGCGAACTGCACTTCCTGTGATGAGTGCATCGACATCAACCCGAAGATCTTCGCGTATGACGACCGCAAACACGCCTACATCAAGGATGCCAAGGGCGGTCCTTACCGGGATCTGGTGCGCGCGGCCGAGAAGTGCACCGCCAGCGTGATCCATCCCGGGACGCCCTGGGATGCCCACGAAAGGGACCTGGAAAAACTGAAGGCCCGGGCGAAGAAGTACATGGACTAAGGGGATGACGATCTCGTGGTTCGGCAATTCGTCGCGCACCTTCGGCCGGGGCGTTCATCCCCCGGAGCACAAGGAGCAGACCGCGGGTCTGCCGATCCGCCGCCTTCCGTTTCCTCCGCTGCTGATTGTTCCGCTGTCACAGCACACCGGCGCGCCGGCGGTACCGATTGTGCGCGAGCGGCAGGAGGTGGTGCGCGGGGAGCCGATCGCCCGGGCGGGCGGCTTCGTCTCCGTTCCAATGCACGCTCCAGCCACGGGCGTCATCGATCGCATCGCGCCCGCGCCGTCCGTGAAGGGTGATCTCGCCCTGGCGATCTTCCTGAAGCCGTATCCTTCGGCCAGCCAGGAAATCCTGTATGGCGCGCCGCGGGACATCGAGAAGATGTCGCCGGACGAACTCATCCAGGCGGTGCAGGATACCGGCGTCGTCGGCCTGGGAGGCGCGGCGTTCCCCACCCACGTGAAGCTGAAGCCCCCCGAGGGGCGGCGCATCGACGCGGTGATCGTGAACGGCTGTGAATGCGAGCCGTACCTGACCACCGATCACCGTGTGATGGCCGAGCAGCCCGCGGAGGTGATTCACGGGGCGCGGATTGTCATGAAGGCGCTGGGCGCCGAACGCACCATCATCGGCGTGGAGGACAACAAGCCGGACGCGATCGCCGCGCTGGAGCGCGCGGTTCAGGGGTTTGACGCCATCACGGTGCAACGCGTTCAGGCCCGTTATCCGCAGGGCGCGGAGAAAATCCTGATCCAGGTGCTGCTGGATCGTCAGGTTCCGTCCGGCGGCCTTCCGGCCGACGTGGGCGCGGCCGTCTTCAATGTCGCCACTCTGGCTCAGCTCGGCGAGTTGCTGCCCCGCCGGCAGGGCCTCATCGAGCGCGTGGTAACCATCACCGGACCCGGGGTCGACAAGCCAGGCAACTACATGGCGGCGCTGGGGACGCCGCTTCGCTGGGCTCTGGAGCAGGCGGCGATCCGCCACGATGCGAGCTCCGTGATCCTGGGCGGTCCCATGATGGGCCCCGCGGTGGCCTCCCTGGACGTCCCCCTCACCAAGGGCGTTACCGGGGTGCTGGTATTCAGCCGCGAGGACAAGCAAGCCAGCCGGGTCTATCCCTGCATCCGCTGCGCCGCCTGCGTGGCGGCGTGCCCCCTGCACCTGAATCCGTCCCGCCTGGGGCTGCTGGCGCTCAAGGAGCGGTACGAGGAAATGGAGCTCGATTTTCACTTGAAGGACTGCTTCGAATGCGGATGCTGCAGCTACGTCTGCCCTTCGCGCATCCCGCTGGTCCAGTACTTCCGCCTTGCCAAGCAGGTGAACCGTGAGAGAAAGGGAAAGACCGATGCCGGCCGCGGCGCCTGAAGTGGAGCTCCGAAGCTCTCCTCACCTGCACACGCGGCGATCCGTGGCGATGATCATGCGCCACGTGATTTATGCCTTGCTTCCGGTTGCGGCCGCCGCCGTGTGGTTTTTCGGAATCAGCGCGCTGGCATCGCTGGTCACCGCGGTCGGCGTCTGCGTGGCGACGGAGAACTTCCTTTCGCGGCTCGCGGGCCGGGGATCTACGGTGGGCGATGGGAGCGTCGTCATCACCGGCATCCTTCTCGCGCTGACCCTGCCGCCCGGATTCCCGCTGTGGATGACCGCCGTGGGAGCATTCGTCAGCGTCGCGCTGGGCAAGATGCTGTTCGGCGGGCTGGGCGCCAATGCCTTCAACCCCGCCCTGGTGGGACGGGCCTTTCTGCAGGCGGCGTTCCCATCCGCGATCACCGCCTATACGCCGGTTCTGGCGCGTAATCGCTTCAGCGAGTTTATCCCGGCGACTCTGACTCCGCCGTTCCTGCAGCCCCCGCCGCTCGACCGGTGGATCGCCCAGGCCCGCGTGGATGCCTTCTCCGGAGCGACGCCGCTCATGCAGTGGAAGTTCGACGGGGCGGCCACCGACCCGTTTGCTCTTGGGCTGGGTGCGGTGGCCGGATCGGCTGGCGAGACTTCCGCGGTTCTCATCGCCCTGTGCGGCTGCTACCTGCTCGTCCGGAAAATGGCGGACTGGCGCATCCCCGCCGCGATGCTCGGCTCGGCGGCCCTGGCCTCCCTCGCGTTCCATGCAATGAACCCGGCGCGCTATCCCGATGCTTTGTTCACGCTTCTGTCCGGGGGATTGATGCTGGGTGCATTCTTCATGGCGACCGACATGGTTGCTTCCCCCGTAACCCCACGGGGGGTGTGGATCTACGGCTCGCTCATGGGGCTGATCACGGTGCTGATCCGGAATCTGGGCGGGCTTCCGGAGGGGGTGATGTACGCGATCCTGCTGGGCAACGCCGCGTCGCCGATCATCGACAGCGTCACGCAGCCTCGTGTTTATGGCCACGGAGGCCGCAAGTGAACCCGCGGGCCGATCTCCCTCCCAGCGGACGCCTGATCCGCCTGATGGCGGTGGTCTCGCTGCTCTGCGGCGTGATCATTGTGGCCGCGCACAAGACCACCCTGGAACCGATTCGCCGGAACCAGGCGGCGATCTCCCGGGAAAACGTGGCGCTGTTGCTGCCGGGGGCGTCAAGGCAAATCGCTTACGGGCTGACCCCGGCGGGCGAGATCGAGATCCTCACCGGCGATCCGGCGGGACGCGAACATTTCCTCGCCGTCTACGACCAGGCAGGCTCGCTGCGCGGCATTGTGTGGGAGGCCGCCGAACGCGGATATGCGGATCTGATCCGCGGCATGTTCGCCTATGATCCCGAAGGGCAGAAGGTCACCGGCTTCCGCGCCGTGGAGCTAAAGGAAACGCCGGGTCTGGGCGACAAGATCGGAACGGATCCGGGCTTCTTGGCCAACTTCCGCGCGCTGGACGCGCGCCTCAATCAGGTTGGAGACGGGCTTGCCAACGCAATCCGCGCCGTGAAGCACGGAACTAAGAAGAACGAATGGGAAATCGACGCGGTCTCCGGCGCAACCGTTTCCTCGCGCGCCGTGGGACGCATGCTGGACCGTTCCGCCCGCCGCTGGACGCCCGTGATCCAGCGCCATCTCGACCGCGTCCGGAAAGGCCACTAAATGCACGTACACGCGACGATCGATCCGCAGGACACCGTGAATCAGGACGCCTTCCTGGACGGGCTGTGGAAGCAGAACCCCGTGTTTGTACAGGTGTTGGGGACGTGTCCCACGCTCGCCGTTACTAACAGCGTTAGCAACGCTCTGGCCATGGGCGCGGCCACCCTGTTCGTCCTGGTCTGCTCGAACGTCCTGATTTCGCTGGTGCGGAAGCTGGTTCCGAAGCAGGTCCGCATCGCCACCTACATTCTGATCATCGCCACGTTCGTCACCGTGGTGGACTACGTCATCAAGGCGGCGAGCATCACCGTGTACAAGGCTCTGGGTCCGTTCATCGCGCTCATCGTCGTGAACTGCATCATCTTGGGGCGGGCGGAAGCCTACGCCAGCAGGAACCCGGTAGGCCGCTCCGCTCTCGACGGCTTGGGGATGGGCATCGGCTTCATCATCGCGCTGCTGTGCCTCGGCGGCGTGCGCGAAATCCTGGGCGCGGGGACGTTTCTCGGCTATCCGCTGTTCGGACCAGGTTACCAGCCTTGGGTCCTGTTCCTGCTGCCTCCCGGAGGATTTTTTACGCTGGGCGCCTGGCTGCTCGCGTTCAATGCCTGGAAGCGGCGGAAGGAGAAAACGGCATGAACGACGTTTCCCTGGGATTCATTTTCCTGGATGCGCTGCTGATCAACAACTTCGTCCTCGCCGTATTTCTGGGGATCTGCCCGTTCATCGGAGTGTCGGCCAAGTTCTCGACAGCCTGGCGGATGGGCGTGTCGGTGATCTTCGTCATCACCGTCAGCAGCGTGCTCGCCTACGGGGCGAACGCGCTTCTGGTCGCGCTGAACGCGCAGTATCTGCGGATCATCACTTTTATCGTGATCATTGCCTCCACCGTGCAACTGGTGGAAATGTTCATCAAGAAGAGCAGCCCCGCCCTGTTTCGCGCGCTGGGGATCTACCTGCCGCTGATCACGACCAATTGCGCCGTGCTGGGCGTGGCCCTATTTCAGACGGCGCGTGAGTATTCATTCGCGCAAAGCGTGGTGTACGCCATCGGCTCGAGCGGCGGCTTCTGCCTGGCGCTGGTGCTGATGGCCGCCATCCGGGAGCGCCTGGAACTCTCCGACGTGCCGCCCACGGCCCAGGGAACCGCTCTGGTCCTGATGCTCGCCGGACTGCTTTCGCTGGCCTTCATGGGATTCGCGGGGATGGGAGGCGGCTCATGATCGCCTGGATTCAGGGAGTCGCCGGATTCCTGCTGCTGATGGGCTTGTGGCTGGCCGTGCAATCCCTGCTGCGAAAAGCCTACGCGGCGCCCCGCGAACAGGACATGCTGGACGATCTTACCCGCGGCTGCGGCGCCTGTGGTCACGATTGCGCGCCGCGACCGTGTTCCGGATCGCCGGGAGGAAATCATGAATCTCGCTGAGTACGACATCAGCCGCCCCTATCAAGCTTCCGTGCTCTCGACGGAGCGCCTCACGCCTCCGGATTACGACGTCGAGGTCAGGCATATTGTGCTGCGGATCCCCGCCGGGGACTTCGATTTCGTCGAGGGCCAAAGCATCGGCGTGCTGGTTCCGGGTCCGCACGAGTTCGGCAACCCCCACCATCTGCGGCTGTATTCGATCGCCAGTTCGCGCCGGGAAGACGCCGGAAGCGGATCCATCGCCATTTGCGTGCGCCGCTGCTTTTATCTGGACGAGATCAGTGGGGAACGCTATCCGGGCGTAGCCTCGAATTTTTTGTGCGACGCGCGCCCCGGCGATCCGGTGCTGCTCACCGGCCCTTACGGCGCGCATTTTTCGCTGCCGGCCGACGCGAACGCCAACCTGCTGATGATCGGCGCCGGCACCGGCATCGCTCCGTTTCGGGCGTTCGTGCGGCACATTTACGAGGAGCGCGGCGGCTGGAAAGGCGATGTCCGCCTCTACTATGGCGCCAGGCGCGGAACGGAGCTGCTGTACCGCAACGACAAGGTCCAGGACCTGGGGCTCTTTTACGATGACCGCACGTTTCGCGCGTTTGAAGCCGTCAGCGCGCGTCCCGCGCTGGATCCGCAACCCGCGCTGGATAAGCTCCTGCTCGATCATCAAGAGGAGGTGTGGAAGCTGATCAACGCGCCCAACACCTACCTGTACCTGGCCGGGCTGGCCGAGTCCGCCGCGCGATTCGAGAAGGCGATGGCGCATCTGGCGGGCTCCGCCGGACAGTGGGAATCCCTGCGGAAGAAGCTCGCCGGTGAGCACCGCTACGCCGAACTGTTGTACTAGAGATAGCGCAGCGTCAGGTAAATGTGCGACACGATGATCGACAGGATCATCAGCAGGAAGCACGATTTCATGTAAGGTACGAAGCGGATGGGTTGTCCGGCGCGCTCCGCCAGCCCCGCCACCACCAGGTTCGCCGATGCCCCGATCAGCGTGCCGTTGCCACCCAGGCACGCGCCCAGCGACAGCGCCCACCAAAGCGGCAGCAGTCCGGCGTCGCCCCCGAAGGCGGGCGCCATGTTCTTGATCATCGGAATCATGGTGGCGACGAACGGGATGTTGTCGATGAAGGCGGACAGGATCGCCGATCCCCAGAGGATCGAGAGCACCGTGGTGTTCCGGTCCCCGCCCGTGGCTTCCAGCAGCTTCTCCGCCATCATCCGGATCACGCCCGCCGCGTTCAGGCCGTGCACCAGGATGAACAAACCCACGAAGAACATCAGCGTCACCCATTCGACTTCCGCGAACGCCTTCTGAACCGCCTGCGATTGTTCCTCCGCCTTGCGGGAGAAGTTATCCAGAAGCAGCAGCAGCGCCGCCCCGGCCAGCGCGATGGTCGCCGGTGCGATCCGCAGTGAATGGGCGGCCACGAAGCCGCCGATTACGCACGCCAGCACGAATAGCGATTGCCTCAGCAGCCGCGGATCCGTGATCGCCTCCCGCTCGTTGTAGAGCATCACGCGCTTGCGCGCCTCCGGAGTCGTCTTCAGGTCGTGGCGCCACAGGAAATACAAGGGCGCCAGGGTCGCGGCCAGGACGACGATCACCGCGGGCGTTAAGTGGTACACGAAATCGTTGAACGTCAGCCCCACCGACGATCCGATCATGATGTTCGGCGGATCTCCGATCAGGGTCGCCGTACCCCCGATGTTGGAGAACAGCACCTCCGCGATCAGGTACGGATACGCCCGCACCTTCAATTCTTCCGTGATCAGGAGCGTCACCGGAACGATCAGCAAAACCGTGGTTACGTTGTCCAGCAGCGCCGAAAGACAAGCCGTCACCAGGGACAGCATGAACAACACTCCCACCGGTTCGGCGTGCACCTTCTTGGCCGACCAGATCGCGACATACTGGAACACGCCGCTGCGGGCGGTGATGCCGACGATCAGCATCATCCCCAGCAGCAGCCCGATGGTGTTGAAGTCCACTCCGTCGATCGCCGCGTCCTGCGTCACCAGGCCCGCCAGGATCATTACGCAGGCGCCGCACAAAGCCAGGATGGCGCGGTTGATCTTCTCGGAAATGATGAGCGCGTAGATAGCCGTGAACACGCCGCTCGCAAACAGGGCGGCGTTCCAGCCGAAGATGACATGTGCCGTTTCGTTGTGCATGAGTCCTCACCCCAGGGTGCCGAGGATCTCCCACGTCGAGACGATGCCTAGCAGGCGCTTCGACGCGGGGTCCACCACCGGAAGGATTCCGCCGTGGTCGTACAGCAGGCGCATGGCTTCCTTCACGGGAGTCTCGGGCGGGATGGGAGGCGTGGATTCGTTGCCGGCGAATTCGATTGCCGGCCGCGGGCCCGCCTGAGCGAGCCGGTCCCGCAGGTCGGCGGCCGTTCCCGGCACAAACGAGAGGTCGCGGAGACCGCGGGCGCCCAGCGTGGCCGCTTTGGGAAGCAGCGCTTCCCACACGTCCCGCACTTCGAACATGCCCAGGTACGTCCCCGCGTCATCCACCAGCGGCAGGCTGCGGATGCGCCGCGCCAACAACAGTGCGAATCCTTCCGCGAACGCTTGCCCGGCGCGCAGCGTCACCGGCTGGCTGTTCATGATCTCTGCGACGGTCATTTGTCCCTCCCGCAGAGGAGCAAGTGTATCAGTTCGATGCCGGCCCCGGCTCGAACCGGGCGCGGAAACCCCCGGTCGCGTGCCGCCGTCCGTCCGGGCTTACGATCATCGCGTCCACGCCTTCCGCTTGCGCCAGTTTCAGACCTTCCTCGGGTCCGAGCACAAAGATCGCCGTCGCCAGCGCATCGGCGCGCTCGGCGGACCCGGCGAGCACGGTGGCGGAAGCGGACAACGCCGCCGGCCAGCCTGTACGCGGGTCGATCAGGTGGTGATAACGAATCCCGCCGACCATCCGGAACCGCTCATAATCGCCGGATGTCGAAATCGCGCCGTCGCGCATCAGAACACGCCCCAGCAGCTTTCCGCGCTCCCTCCGGGGATCCTGCACGCCGATCCTCCACGGTTCTCCGTTACGCGAGCCCGCGGCGCGGATGTCGCCCGCCCCGGCCACCAGATGATCCACGAAACCCGCGTCCGTCAAAACCATCGACGCGCGATCCACCGCGTAGCCCTTGGCGATCCCGCCCAGGCCCACCGCCATTCCCGCCCGCTCCAGCCGCGCCCGGTTGCCCTCGACGCGCAAACCGCGGTAATCCACGCGACGTCTGGCGGCTTCCACCTCCTCGCGGGAGGGTACGCGAAAGCTCTCGTCGAAGCGCCACAGCCCGCCCATCCCCCGCCAGGTGACGTCGAATGCCCCTCCGGACTTCACGCCGAAGGCGATCGCCCGCTCCAGCATCGCGCGCAGTTCTTCGGGAACCTCCACCGGCGGCCCTCCGGCGGACCGGTTCAGGGCGGAAACCGGCGTCTCCGGACGCCATTCGCTCATCACGCCCTCGATGCGCTCCACCTCCGCGAAAGCCTTCGCGATCGCCTCAGCCGCGGTGGAAGCCATGCCGGAGTGCATGACTTCGATGGTCCACAGCGTGCCCATCAGCGGCCGCTCCAGGCGAAGCGGCTGAGCTGCCGGCCGCGTCAGCCGCCACCCCAGCAGACCCGCGATCAACGCCAAGGCCACGACGGCCATGTGCTTGTTCCGGATGCGCATCGGTTTGATGGTAACAACCGGCATGGGACCCGCCCGGAAATCCTGTTATCGATCTGTTATTATGCCGCTGGCATGAGAACCGGCCTGTTCCTCGCTTCTCTCTCCCTTGCCTTCGTACCGGCCTCCGTGGCCGTCGCGCAGGTGCAACCCACGGCTATTAACGAAGGCGCCGCCGGCGCGTGGCGATCCCTGCTGCGGCTGCGCACGACGGCCACGGTGCTTCACACCACCGCGCATCCCGACGACGAGGACGGCGCGATGCTCGTCTGGCTCACCCGCGATCAGGGCGCGCGCACCGGCCTGCTGACGCTGAATCGCGGAGAGGGCGGCGCCAACTTCATCGGCTCCGAGCTGTTCGACGCGCTCGGGATGGTCCGCACCGAAGAGTTGCTCGCCTCCGGGCGCTATTACGGCGTCGACCAGTTCTTCACGCGCGTCGCGGACTTCGGTTTCTCCAAGCGCCTGGACGAGACGCTGGAGCATTGGGGCAAGGAGAACGTGCTGCGCGACGTGGTGCGCGTGGTCCGGCTGTACCGCCCCGACATCCTGATTTCCCGCTTCCACGGCAAGCCGCGCGACGGCCATGGCAACCATCAAACCGCCGGCTTGATGAGCCATGAGGTCTTCGAAGCCGCCGCGGATCCCGCGAAATTTCCCGAGCTGAACCTCCCGCCCTGGCAAATCAAGAAGCTGTACTTAAGCGTGCGGGAAAACGAGCCGCACACGTTGACGGTGGATGTCGGCGCTTACGATCCTCTGCTGGGAATGTCGTACCGGCAAGCGGCGGGGACGGGCCTCAGCTACCAGCGCTCGCAGGGCGCGGGCGGACGGCGGGCCGATGCCGGGCCCGCGCTCTCCGCCTGGCAGCTCGCCAAGACCGCGCTTCCCAAGGCGGAGCGCGAGCAAAGTGTGTTCGACGGCATCGATACGTCCATCCGCGGCCTGGCGAAGCTCGCGCCGCCGCTCGATCTCGACGGCGATCTCGGCCGCGCGCAGGACGCCGTGGATCGCGCCCTTCGCTACTTTGACGCCCGCGCGCCGTGGCGCGTCGTGGAGAGCGACATCGTCCCCGGCCTGCGCGCCATCCGGTCGGCCCTCGCGAAGGCGCGGCAAGGAAACGCCCCCGGCGAGCTCATTTTCCGCCTGTCCAATAAGGAACGCGAGTTCCAAACCGCCGTCAACCGCCTGCTGGGTATTTCGCTGGAGGCACTGGTGGATCCGCCGCGCGGCCCGGAAGGCATGCCCGAGTTCTTTCGAGCGCGCGAGACCTTCGCCGTCGCGATTCCGGGGCAGCAGTTTTCGATCACCGCCGCGGCCGTGAACCGGGGCGACGTGCGCATCGAGCCTTCCTCCATCACCTTGCAGGCGCCGCCGGGCTGGCGGATCGCGGCCGCCGGCCCGCCCAACCTCAAGCCCCTCGGCTTCAACCAGGTGGCCAAGGCGCAGTTCCAGGTCGCCGTGCCGGATGACGCCGCGTTCACACGGCCCTACTGGTCCCGCAAAAGCGAGTATCGCGATCATTTGTATGAGATCGCCCGGCCGGAGCACTGGAACATGCCGCACTCTCCTCCGGAGGTCATGGCGGAAATGGCGTACCGAGTGGGAGGCGAGGCGGTGACCGTGCGCACCCCCGCGAAGACCGTGTACCGTTCTGGCGCCTACGGCGAGCAGCGCCGCAACTTGACGGTCGCCCCCGCCATGAGCGTGGCGATCACCCCCGAAATCGGCGTGATCCCGGCAGGGCGCCGCGCGGAGCCGCTCACCGTGCGCGTCCGCGCCATGAGCAACGTGAAAGGACCGGCGGCCGCCAGGCTTCGCCTGGAGCTGCCTCCGGGTTGGACCTCCGCGCCGGCTTCCGCCGACGCCTCCTTCACCCATGAGGGCGAAGTCCAGAACGTGGAGTTCCGCGTTACCGCCCCTCCAGCCGAGGCGGGCAAGAGCTACACGCTGGCCGCGATCGCCGAATACGCCGGCAGGCAGTATCGCGAGGGCTACCAGATCATCGCCCACCGCGATCTCGAAACCCGCCACCTCTACCGGCCCGCTACGGCGTCCTGGAGCGGGATCGATGTGAAGGTCGCCCCAGGTTTGAAGGTCGGCTACATCATGGGTGTGGGCGATGAGATCCCGGAAGCTCTCGAACAGATCGGCGTGAAGGTCCAGATGCTCACCGGGCAGGATCTGGCCACAGGGAACCTAAGCCAGTTCGACACCATCCTGGTGGGCATCCGCGCCTCCGCCGTCCGGGAGGATTACAAGACCTACAATAAACGCCTGCTCGATTACGTTCAGGCAGGCGGCAATCTCATCGTTCAATACCAGACGCAGGAGTTCGACGCCGTTCCTTACGGGCCGTACCCCTTCAAGCTCGGGCGGCGCGCCGAAGAGGTCTCCGAGGAAGACGCGAAAATCACCATTCTGGACCCGGCGAACCCGATTTTCGCCGGTCCGAACCGCATTACACCCGCGGATTTCGAAGGCTGGGTGGAGGAACGCGGATCCAAATTCATGAGCGAATGGGATCCGAAATACAAGCCGCTGCTCGAGTGCCACGATCGCGGCCAGGCCGAACAAAAAGGCGGCCTGCTTCAAGCCGGTTACGGCAAAGGCACGTTTACCTATTCCGCGTACGCTTTCTACCGGCAATTGCCGGCCGGTGTTCCGGGCGCGTACCGGCTGTTCGCGAACATGATCAGCCTGGGCAAGGCTTCAGGAAAAGCACGAGTACAGGTGGGAGGAAACGAATGACACGGGCATTGCTGCTGGGGTTGTTCTCTGTCGTTCTGGCGTTCGGCCAGGCGACTTCCGCGACGCTGGTCGGTACGGTGAAGGATTCCACCGGTGCCGTGATTCCCGGCGCCACGATTACCATCACCAACGTCGAAACGCAGGTCCGCTCCGTTTGGACCACCAACAGCACGGGGGACTTCACCGCGCCCTTCCTGCTGCCCGGCAGTTACGAAATCGCCGCCGAGAAGGAAGGTTTCAAACGGGTGGTTCGCTCCGGCGTGACGCTTCAGGTGGGTGACCGCAGCCGTCTGGATTTTGACCTCACGGTGGGGGCGGTGAGTGAAACCGTCAACGCCGTCGGCGAGGCCCCGCTCGTGAAAAGCGACTCCTCCGAAGTCGGCCAGGTGATCCAGGACCGCCCCATTGTCGAACTGCCCCTCACCACCGGCACCGGGCGCAACTTCACCTCCTTGATGACCCTGGTGCCCGGCACCATCCGCACCAGCCCGGTGGGCGTGTTTGACGCGCCGCAGGGGAATTCGAGCTTCGCCGTGAACGGCCAGCGCGACGGCGCCAACAACTACATGATCGACGGCGCGGACAACAACGAAGTTCTGCTCGGCATCGTTACCGTGCTCCCGCCGCCGGAGGCGATCAGCGAATTCAAGCTGCAGACCAACTCCTTCGCCGCGGAGTTCGGTCGCGCCGGCGGGGCGGTGATCAACGTTCAAACGCGATCCGGCACCAACCAGTTCCGGGGCAGCCTCTACGAGTTCTTCCGCCATGACCGGCTGGACGCGCGCGGCCCGTTCGATCCGGAAAAGCTCCCGCGACTGCGGCAGAACGAGTTCGGCGGCACTCTCGGCGGACCGGTGATCCGCAACAAGACCTTCTTCTTCGCCAACGCCGTATGGTTCAAGCAGCGCGCCGGCCAGAGCATCGTAGCCACGGTGCCCACGCAGGCGCAGCGCGAGGGACGCTTCTTGGCGAGTGAAGGCGCGGGCACGATATACGATCCGCGGACCCGCCAGCCCTTCGCCAACAACACCATCGATGCCGCCTCCCAGAACCCGATCGCGCGGCGGCTCCTGTCGCTCTATCCATTGCCCAACCAGCCGGGTACCGTACGCGCCGGCACCGGCGTCGCGAACAACTACCGCGGAGTGGTGGTGCAGCAGCAGGACGCCTCGCGCCTGGACACGCGGATCGATCATACGTTTAATTCCAAGAACACCCTGTTCGGGCGCTACAGCCTGTTCGACGCCTACACCGCCCTGCCGCCGCTGTTCGGCGACACCGCCACCGGCTCACTGCCTTCGCGCGCCGGCAAGGGCGATTCGCGCAACCACAGCGCGGTGATCGGCGATGTGCACGTGTTCTCGGGAACCAAAATCAATGAGTTCCGCCTCGCCTTCAGCCGTATCAGCAACACCTTCGTGGGTTACGACTACGGCCGCAACCTGGCCCAGGAACTCGGCATCCCGAACCTGAACATCTACGGCGACGTATCGAGCGGTTTGCCGCGAATCAACATCGAGAATGTCTCCTCGCTCGGCGTGGACGCCCCCATCCCGGCCCTGCGCTACGAGCAGACCTGGCAGCTTGTCGACAACTTCACCTGGATCAAGGGCAAGCACAACGTCAAGTTCGGCATCGACTTCCGCGACCTGCGCGGCGACTTCTTCCAGATCTCGCTCGAAAGCCCCCGCGGCCGCTTCGACTTCGACCGCAGCTACACCTCCAACAACGGCGCCGCCGGCACCGGCCTGGGCGTCGCCAGCGCGCTGCTCGGCTTTCCCTCCCTGCAGCGCCGCGGCGTTATCTATCACTTCCCGGCGAACCGCATGAAGCATTATTTCTTCTTCGCGCAGGACGACTTCAAGGTCAGCTCCAAACTCACCCTCAACCTCGGCATCCGCTATGAGCTTTACATGCCCGTGGTGGACAACTTCGACAACCAGTCCAACTTCGATATGCAGACCGGACGCGTCCTGCTCGCCGGCCGGGGACGAAATTCACGCGAGCTGATCAACAAGGATCTGAACAACTGGGCGCCGCGCTTCGGATTCGCCTATGCGTGGAAGCCCAGGACCGTGGTCCGCGGCGGGTACGGGCTTTCCTACTATCCGGATAAATTCGGCGCCACCGGCGGAACGCTGAACACCAACTATCCGTTCATCACCCTGCAGGAGATCATCCCGGACCGCTTCACCATCAATCCCGCGCTGTCGATCACCAACGGCATCGTGGTCCCTTCGCGACCGGATCTGACCGCCGAGTCCGTGCCGCTGGTGGGCAATATCACCGCCTTCGACCCCAACTACCGCATGGGTTACATCCAGTTCTGGAACTTAACCGTGCAGCAGCAGATCGGCAAGGACATGGTTCTGGATACCGCCTATGTGGGAACCAAGGGCACGCACCTGTTCGGGAATAATCACGTGAATCTCAACCAGCCCGATCCGGGCCCTGGGGCCATCGATCCGCGCCGGCCGTACTTCCGTCTCGCGCCCCAGGCCGGCTCCATCCCGTTGCGGGATTCCAGCCAGTCCTCCATCTACCATTCACTGCAGGTGAAGTTCGAAAAACGGATGTCGGCGGGCTTCTGGTTCCTCAACTCCTACACCTGGGCGAAGTCGATCGACGATGCGGCGGCGAAATTCAATCCGCGAGACTGGCGCGGCACCGCCCGCGGGCCTTCCAATACGGACTTCCGCCACTCCTGGACTACCAGCGCCCTGTACGAGATCCCCTTCGGACGCGGGCGCAGGTTCGGCTCGCAGGTGAACGGATTCGTGGACTCGGTGCTCGGCGGATGGCAGTTGAACGGCATATACACTTTCCGCACTGGACTTCCGGTGACGGCGAGCCTTGCCGCCGGCCTGGTCAGCTCCACGGTGAACACCGGCGGCGCCAGCCGCCCCGATCAGACCGGCAACCCCGAGCTCGACAAGGATGAGCGGTCCTTGGCCCGTTACTTCAATACTGGGGCGTTTGTGTCGCCCGCCGCCAATTCCTTCCGCTTCGGCAACGCGGGCCGCAACACCATCCGCGGGCCCAGCCTCTCCGGCCTGGACTTCAGCGTGTTCAAGGTCTTCCGCTTCGCTGAGCGCTTCCAGCTCCAGACCCGTGGCGAGTTCTTCAACTTGCCCAACCACCCCAATTGGGGACAACCCAACGCCCAGGTCGGCAGCCCGGCGATCGGGACCATCAACGCCCTGGCGACGGGCACCACCATGCGCCAGGTGCAACTGGGCCTGAAGTTGC
The DNA here is from genome assembly GCA_019748195.1 of Bryobacteraceae bacterium. Taxonomy (GTDB): domain Bacteria; phylum Acidobacteriota; class Terriglobia; order Bryobacterales; family Bryobacteraceae; genus JAIEPW01. The sequence goes on along the minus strand of JAIEPW010000130.1, from coordinate 3,623 downwards.
TGTTCTAAGGTGACCGGATCGCTCAAGCGCCGCCTGGGGCTGGTGGAAGCCACTTCGGCGAACATGCTGGAGATGATCGGGATCGGTCCATTCTTGACCATCCCGCTGATGATCGCCAGCATGCACGGGCCCCAGGCGATGCTGGGCTGGCTCGCCGGCGCGATCGTCGCCATCTGCGACGGCCTGGTCTGGGCCGAACTCGGCGCCGCCATGCCCGAAGCCGGAGGCCCCTACCGCTATCTCAACGAAGCCTACAAACCTCTCGGGCTCGGACGTCTGATGGGGTTTCTCTTTCTGTGGCAATGCGTGGCCACCGCGCCGCTCTCCGTGGCTTCCGGCGCGGTGGGCTTCTCCCAGTACGCCAGGTATCTCTGGCCGGCCATGACCGCCGTGCAAGGAAAGCTGCTGGCCATCGCCGTCTGCCTGGTCGCCACCGTGCTCCTCTACCGCGAGATCCACAAGGTAGGCAGGCTTTCCGTAGCCATGTGGAGCGTCGTGATCGCCACCGTCGGATTCGTAACCGTCTCCGGGCTGCTCAACTTTGACCCCGCGATGGCCTTTCAGTTCCCGCCGCGCGCCTTCCATCTCTCCCGCGAGTTCCTGCTGGGCCTGGGCGCGGCCACGCTGATCGCCATGTACGATTACGGCGGCTACAACAACGTCTGCTTCTTCGCCGGAGAGGTGAAGGACCCCGGCCGCGTCGTCCCGCGCTCCATCATGCTCTCGATTCTCGGGGTCGCCACCGTCTACCTTGTCATGAACGTGACCATCATCGGCGTTGTTCCCTGGCAGCAGGCGATCAACGAAAAAGCGATCGTGTCCACCTTCATCGGCATCATTCACGGGGAGACCGCGGCTCGCGTCACCACCGTGTTCATCCTCTTCACCGCCTTCGCGTCGATCTTCGCGCTGATGCTCGGCTACTCACGCCTGCCCTACGCCGCCGCGGTTCACGGCGATTTCTTTCGCCCCTTCGCGCGCCTCCACGCCACCAGGAACTTCCCGAACTTCGCCGTGCTCTTCGTGGGCGGCACGTCCGCCTTCGCGTGCCTGCTGGAATTGGAGGCGCTGGTAAAGGCGCTCATCGTCATCCAGGTGCTGATTCAGTCGTTGTCGCTGGTGGTCGCCGTCACCCTGATCCGCCGCTATCGTCCCGATATCCAGCGGCCCTTCCGCATGTGGCTCTATCCCTTGCCGAGCATCGTGGCGTTCGCGGGATGGGCCTACATCTTCTTCACCAGCGGGCTGCCCTACATCGCCGCCGCCGCTGGCCTGCTGATCGCCGGCGTCGCCGCGTATCGTTGGAAGGCGCATGCCGGCTGACCTGGTCACTGTCGCGGGAGAGATATACCTGGATCAGATTCTCTCTGGCTTCGACGCCTGGCCTTCGCCGGGCGAAGAGGCGTTCGCCCGGAGCTATTTCCTGGAGGCCGGCGGCGGCGCCGCTCACACCGCCGCGGGTCTTTCGCGATTAGGTCGCGAGGTGCGGCTCATCTGTCCGGTGGGCGCCGGCGACTTCATCCCCCACCGTCTCCGGCAGCTCGGTATCGCCCACCTCGACCTTCGCTGCTTCGCCGCCGAGCCTACAGGCACTACGCTCGCCGTCAGCACGCCCCAGGACCGCACCTTCTTCACCTACCGCGGAGCCAACCGGTTTCTCCATCAGATTCTCTCGGGCCTGGACGGGGGCGGACATCTGCACCTGCCCTGCACGCCCTCCCCGCTCCTCATCCGGGAGCTCCGCGGCCGCTATCGCAGCCTGTCCCTGGATGCGGGGTTTGTCGCGGAGTGGCTGCTCGACCCGGCCGTCCACCGGGCGCTCGCGCTGTTGGACTGGTTCCTGCCCAACCAGCGCGAAGCCGCGTTGCTCACCGGAACGTCCCAGCCCGAAGCCATGCTGCGAGCCCTCGCGCAAAAGGGTATCCGCGCCGCCATCAAGCTCGGATCCCATGGTTCGGCGATGCTGGTGGAGGGTGACATGCTCCTCGAATCTTCCATTCCCGTGCAACCCGTCGATACCACCGGAGCGGGGGACTGCTTCGATGCCGGGTTTCTCGACGCCTGGCTTCGCGGCGAGCCTCCGTCGCGCTGCCTGAAAGCCGGCAACGTATGCGGAGCGCTGTCCACGCGCGCCGCCGGCGGCATCGCCGCGTTCCCCACCCCCGAGGAGTTAAGCCAATGGCTGTGAAGATCGCCGTCATCGGCGGTGGCGGCGTCCGTACGCCGCTGCTGACCTACGGTCTGGCCGGCTCAGGCGTCCCAGTCGCCGAACTCGCGCTCTACGATCTCGATTTCGGCCGCGCCCGTCTCATGGCGATGCTCGGGCAGCAGGTGGCGCCGTTTCCCGTTCGCGCCGTCCCCCGCCTGGAAGACGCCGTGGAAGGCGCGGCCTACGTGCTCTCCAGCATCCGCGTGGGCGGCATCGCCGCCCGCGCCCGCGATGAGCGCATCGCCATCGGCCACGGCTACCCGGGGCAGGAGACCACCGGGCCCGCCGGCGTAGCCATGGCTTTGCGCACGGTGCCCGTTGTCCTCGATCACGCGCGAATCATTGAACGTCTCGCGCCGCGCGCATGGTACATCAGCTTCACCAATCCCGCCGGCCTGATTTCGCAGGCAGTCGCCGCGCACACGAACCTGCGCGCGATCGGCATCTGCGACACGCCCTCCGAGCTGTTTCACCGCATCGCCGAAATGGCCGGTGGTCCGGTGGAATGCGGCTACGCCGGGTTGAACCACCTCGGCTGGATCTATTCCGTCAGGCAGGCCGGACGCGAGATCCTGCCGGAGCTGCTCCATGACGAAGCCCGGCTTCGCGGCTTGTACTCCGCGGATCTTTTCGATCCGGCGCTGATCCGCGCGTTGCGCCTGATCCCCACCGAATATCTGTTCTTCTATTACGGCCAGCGTCGCGCGCTGCGCAACCAGCAGCGCGCGGGATCCACGCGCGGAGCGGAAGTGGAGAAACTGACCTCCGCCTTGTTCGACGCCATCCAAGCGCAGGCCCCCCCGGACGCCCTCGAAACCTACCGCCGCTACCTGATGCGGCGCAACGCGTCCTACATGAAGCTGGAGGCCGAAGCCGGCTCGGCATTCGCCGAGTTCGGAGATCAGCCGGACCCCTTCGCCGCGGCCACGGGCTACCACCGCATCGCCGTCGAGACGCTGCGCGGCTTGAACTCCGATGCCCCGCGCCGGGTGGTGGTGAACGTGCCGAATCGCGGCGCCATCGCCGACCTGGAGCCTGAGGACGTAGTGGAAGTCCCCTGTTCCGTCTCCCGCTCCGGCGCGGTTCCCGGCCGCATCGGCCGTCTGCCGGACGCCGTTCGCGGCCTGGTGCTTGCGGCGAAAGCCTATGAGCGGACGCTTATCCGCGCGGCGACAGAGAAGCGCGCAAGCCTGGCGCGCCTCGCGATGCTGGAGTATCCGGCGATCGCCCAGTGGGAACCCGCCGTCGAAGTGCTGGACGCACTCATCGCCGGCGACCCGGACCTCAGCTACCTGGATACCAGCCGCTAAACGCGTGCCCCGAGGGGCGAAAACCACTGGTGGGCGGTCACAGGATCGAACTGTGGACCTCCTGCTTGTAAGGCAGGCGCTCTAACCGGCTGAGCTAACCGCCC
>JAIEPW010000057.1 GCA_019748195.1 Bryobacteraceae bacterium | reverse complement strand
GCCGACGCCGCCCGGGAAGCGGGATTGGAGTTCTAAAGAACATGGCGACAGTCGCGAAACGCATCGAATCGCAAGGCCTGAACCTGAAAGAGCAAGTGGTGTCGATCAACCGCGTCACCAAGGTGGTGAAGGGCGGCAAGAACCTGAGCTTTTCCGCCTTGATCGTGATCGGCGACCCCGGCGCCAAGGTGGTCGGCTTCGGCACCGGCAAGGCCAAGGAAGTCCCGGCGGCGATCAAGAAGGGCATCGAAAGCGCGAAGAAGAACCTTCGCAAGATCCACGTGCTGGAAACCACCATCCAGCATCAGGTGACGGGAAAGTTCGGCAGCGGAATGGTGCTGCTGAAGCCCGCGCCGGCCGGAACCGGAGTGATCGCGGGCGGCCCGGTGCGCGCGGTGATCGAGGCCGTAGGCATTCCCAACGTGCTGACCAAGTCGCTCGGCTCGCACAACCCGCATAACGTGGTGAAGGCTACCATCAACGCGCTGGAGCAGTTGCGCGACAAGACCGAAATCGCGGATCTTCGCGGCGTCGACGTCGGACGCCTGCGGGCCTAAGGAGTATCGAGGATGGCCGGAACAATTAAAATCAAGCTGGTGAAGAGCCCCATCTGCACGCCCGAAAAGCACAAGCGGATCGTGAAGGCTCTAGGCCTCAGGAAAATGCACCAGGTGGTGGAAAAGCCGGACACGCCGGGCTTCCGCGGCATGGTGAAGAAGGTGCCCCACCTGCTGGCGCTGGTGGAACAGTAAACGGACGCGGAGCAAGCGATGAATCTCAGCAATGTGCGGCCCCCCAAGGGGCAGAAGAAAACGAAACGGCGCGTCGGCCAGGGCATGGGCACCGGGCGGGGCAAGTATTCGGGCCGCGGCGCCAAGGGCCAGGCTTCCATCTCGGGCTTTTCGCAGAAGCGCGGATTTGAAGGCGGCCAGATGCCGATTCACCGCCGCCTGCCGAAGCGGGGCTTCTCCAACGCGCTGTTCAAGACCGAATACGCGGTGATGAACGTCGGGCGCCTGGCGCAATTGGAGAGCGATTCGTTCGATCCCGCGACGCTGACCGCCTCCGGGCTGATCAAGAACATGAGGGACGGGCTGAAGATCCTGGGCTCGGGCGAGCTCACGCGCGCCATCCACGTGAAAGCGCACCAGTTCTCCAAGTCCGCCGAGGAGAAGATACGGAAAGCCGGCGGTACGGTGGAAGTGATCCCGGCCCGCCCGGAACCGAAGGCCTGACCGGCGGTTAAGCGGGCTGCTGCGGGTTGTCAAGAGGGCTGATTTCATGAACAAGTTCTTCGAAGCCGTCGCCAACGTCTTCCGGATTCCGGACCTCCGGAATCGCGTGCTGTTTACGCTCGGGATGCTGGCCATCTACCGGCTCGGCGGGCACATTCCCACGCCCGGCATCGACACCAACAAGCTGGAGTTGTTCTTCCAGCAGAACCAGGGCTCCCTGTTCGGGTTCCTGGACCTGTTTTCGGGCGGCATGTTCCGGCGTCTGACCATTTTCGCCCTGGGGATCATGCCCTACATCACGGCGTCCATCATTTTGCAATTGTTGACGGTGGTGGTCCCGACCCTGGAGAAGCTGCAGAAGGAAGGCGAGCTGGGTCGCCGCAAGATCACCCAGTGGACCCGGTATCTGACGGTGGGACTGGCGCTGTTCCAATCCGTGGGCATCGCGGTGACGCTGCAGAATTCGGGCGGCGGCTTCGTGATCAACCCCGGCGTCGGATTCATCCTGATGACCATGATCTCGCTGACCACCGGCACGGCGTTCATCATGTGGCTGGGCGAGCAGATCACCGAGCGCGGCATCGGCAATGGAATGTCGCTGATCATCTTCACCGGCATCGTGGTGGGACTGCCGGGCGCGATCGTCGAAATCTACAACAACGTGCTGGTCACGCGCCAGTGGAATCCGCTGCAGCTCATCATCATCATCCTGATGATGATCGCCGTGGTGGGCTTCATCGTCCTGGTGGAGCGCGGCGAGCGCCGCATCCCGGTGCAATACGCCAAGCGCGTGGTGGGCCGCCGCATGATGGGCGGACAGTCGACTCACTTGCCCCTCAAGGTGAACGCGGGCGGCGTGATTCCGGTGATTTTCGCCAGCAGCCTGCTGGCGATCCCGCAGACGTTCCTCAACGTGGAATTTGTCAAGAATTCGAAGGTGCTCAGCGGCATGCTGAACGCGATGGGCGGATCCCATCCGCTGTACTATCTCCTCTACACCGTTCTGATCATTTTCTTCTGCTTCTTCTACGTGTCGATCATTTTCAACCCGGCCGAAGCGGCGGACAACATGCGCAAGTACGGCGGCTTCATTCCAGGCATTCGCCCCGGCAAGAATACCGCCGACTACATGAATAAAATTCTGACCCGGATCACGGTGGTGGGCGGCCTGTACCTGTCCATTCTGTCGCTGCTGCCGCAGATTCTGATTTCCGGAATCAAGCTGCAGCGGTTGCCGGGCGTCGGCAATTGGATCGACGCGACCTTTCCCCGCTGGCTGCTCGACGGCCTGGGGGTTAACTTTTTCTTTGGCGGAACGTCCCTGCTGATCGTCGTGGGCGTGGCCATGGACACCGTCAACCAGATTGAGGCGCAATTGATCATGCGTCACTACGAAGGATTTACACCGAAGGCGGGCCGGATTCGCGGCCGGCGTTCCGCGGTGTAACGGACGAAACGGTACGGATGAGCCGACTCTGCGTGATCCTCTTCGGCCCGCCGGGCTCGGGGAAGGGAACCCAAGCCAAACTCATCCGCCAGTGTATTCACGGGGCGCATATCTCGACCGGCGACATGCTGCGCGAGAAAGTCCAGTCGGGCGACGAACTCGGCCGGCAGTTGGATGCGCTGTTGAAATCCGGGCAACTGGTGCCCGACGAAGTGGTCGACCGCCTGGTGGCGGAGCGGATTCTGCGCGAGGATTGCGCCGAAGGTTTTGTGCTCGACGGCTACCCGCGGACGGTTCCGCAGGCGGAAGTGGTGGATAACCTGTTGATCCGGCACAAGGTTGAGCCGGTGGTAGTGTTCCTGAAAGTGGATTACAATATAATTGTCGATCGTCTCACCCAGCGGCGGCAGTGTCCGAACTGCAAGACTATCTACAACTTGTCGCAGAATCCTCCCCACGCCGAGGGGGTGTGCGATAACTGCGGCGCCGAACTGGTGGTGCGGGAGGACGATCGCGAAGACGTGGTGCGCGGAAGGCTGCTGGCCTATGAGCGGCAAACGTCGCCGGTGCTCGAGTTCTTCCGGAGCGGCGGATACCGGGTCTTGGAAGTGGACGGTTCGGCGGGCGCGCCGCAGAGGATCGCGGAGCAGATCTGCCAGAGACTGGCGGAGCGGGTGAGCGGAGCGGGGCGATGATCGTACGTAAGAGTCCGGGCGAGCTGGAAAAGATGCGCGCCGCCGGCCTTCTTGTTTACCGCATCCTGAACGAGCTCAAGGGCATGGTGAAGGAAGGCGTCACCACCCAGGATCTGGAGGCCACGGCCGAAAAGTTGGTGGCCGAGGCCGGGGCAAAGGCGGCTTTCAAGGGTTATACGACCCCGTCGGCGGGATCGAAGTATCCGTTTGTTCTGTGCACGTCCGTGAATGAGGAGATCGTTCATGGAATGCCCTCGGCAAAGCGGGTGTTGAAGTCCGGCGATATCGTTTCGATCGATATCGGAGTGCAGTTGAACGGTTATTTCGGCGATTCGGCGCTGACGGTTCCGGTGGGCGAGGTGCCCGATGAAGTCCGGAAACTGTTGCAGGTGACCCAGGAATCGCTCGATCTGGCGATCGAGAAAATGCAGCCGGGCAACCGGCTGTTCGACGTGTGCGGCACCATTGAACGCCACGTGGAGTCGAACGGCTTCTCGATTGTCCGTGAGTTCGTGGGTCATGGGATCGGCACGTCGCTGCATGAGGAGCCTCAGGTTCCCAACTACGTCGACCGGCGGAACGAGAATCCCAGGTTGAAGGAAGGAATCGTGCTGGCGATCGAGCCCATGGTGGCCGCCGGCAAGCCGGAAAGCAGGATGATGCCGAACCGGTGGACGGGCGTGACGAAGGACGGATCCTTCGCGGCGCATTTCGAGCATATGGTCGCTGTGACCGGCAACGGGCCGTGGGTGCTGACCCGGCCGTAATGACGCCGGGAAGCGTAGTGGAAGCCGTCGTGGTGGAGTTGCTTCCGAACCTGACGTTCCGGCTGAAGCTGGAGAATGAGTCGCAGGTGCTGGCGCATGCCGCCGGCGCGGCGAAACGGAATTTTGTCCGGGTCAGGCCGGGCGATCGGGTGCGAGTGGAAATTTCGCCGCATGATCGCACGCGCGGCCGGATTGTGGAGTTGCTGAACCGGAGCTGAAAGCTTCGCGGACTGGAACAGAGGGCGCAGAAAAATGAAAGTTCGGGCATCGGTCAAGAAAATGTGCGACAAGTGCAAGATCATCCACCGCCACGGCGTGGTGCGGATCATCTGCGCGAATCCGAAGCACAAGCAGCGGCAGGGATAGGGTAAAGGAAGAATCATGGCGCGTATCGCAGGTGTGGATCTGCCGCCGCGGAAGCGGGCGGAAATCGGACTGACTTACATTTACGGCATCGGCCGGACGCGGGCGGCATCGCTGCTGCACCGCGCCAACGTCGATCCGGCGAGAAAGATCGCCGATCTGACGGAGGAAGAGGTGAACCGGCTCCGCATGCTGATCGAGACGGAAGGCGCGGTGGAGGGCGACCTCCGCAAGGAGCTTTCCCTCAACATCAAGCGGCTCATCGAAATGGGCTCCTACCGCGGACTGCGGCATCGCCGCAACCTGCCGGCTCGCGGCCAGCGCACCCACACCAACGCGCGCACCCGCAAGGGTCCGCGGCGGGGCACGGTGGCGAACAAGAAGAAGGCGACGGGTAAGACTTAGTCAGGCGGATCGTTCATGGCGCAGAAAACAGCAGCAAAGTCCAGCAAGAAGAAGACGTTCAAGAAACGCGAGAAAAAAAGCATTCCCGTGGGCCTGGTGCACGTGCAGGCCTCCTTCAACAACACCATCATCACCATCTCGGATCAGGTGGGTAACGTCATCGCATGGTCGAGTTCGGGTTCGCTCGGCTTCCGGGGCTCGCGCAAGGGAACTCCGTTCGCCGCGCAGCAGGCCTCGCTCACCGCGGCCAACAAAGCCAAGGAATACGGCCTCCGTTCCGTGGAAGTGCATGTCAGCGGTCCGGGCGCGGGACGCGAGTCCGCCATTCGCGCGCTGGGCACCGCCGGCATCGAGGTCCGCTCGATTAAGGACCGGACTCCCATTCCGCACAACGGCTGCCGTCCGCCCAAGAAGCGGCGCGTCTGACAAGTTTTTTGTTTCCGCGCCGGACTCTGGAGTCCGGCGCTTGCCGTCAACCAGACACTACAAGCGGGACGAAGGCGCAACGCCGTAAACCGCACCTCTCTTCGAAGGAGAAGACAAGGTCTCATGGCACGATATAACGGCCCCGTTTGCCGCCTTTGCCGGCGCGAGGGCATGAAGTTGTTTCTGAAGGGCGAACGCTGCCACACCGAGAAGTGCGCGATCGAAAAGCGCAATTTCGCGCCCGGCCAGCATGGCAAGGATCGGAAGGCGAAGATCGTCGGCTACGGCATCCAGTTGCGCGAGAAGCAGCGCGCCCGCCGTTACTACGGCCTGCTCGAGAAGCAGTTCCGCAACCTGTTCGAGAAAGCCAGCGCGATGAAAGGCGTCACCGGCGACAACATGCTCAACATGCTGGAGCGCCGCCTGGATAACGTCGTGTACCGCACCGGCCTCGCCACCTCGCGTCCGCAGGCGAGGCAGATGATCCGTCACGGCCACTTCAGCGTGAACGGCCACAAAGTGGACATCCCGTCATACCAGATGAAGCCCAACGACGTCCTGGAAGTGCGGGAAAAGAGCAAGAAGAACGTCACCATCCTGGCCGCCAGGGACGCCACGGCGCACGCGCCGAGCCCGAACTGGCTGGAAGTGGACCGCGAGAACCTGAAGGCTCGCGTGCTGCAGCAGCCCAAGCGCGAGGATCTGGTGCAAATTCAGTTGAACGAGCAGTTGATCGTCGAACTGTACTCGAAGTAAGAGGGGCGTGGAGGCTCACCAATACATATGTTCAAAGGCTTTCAAAAACCCAAGCGCCTGGTGGCGAACACCGAGACGCTCACCGACCGCTACGGCCTCTTCACCGCGCAGCCGTTTGAGCGGGGCTTCGGCTCCACCATCGGCAACGGCCTGCGCCGCGTGCTGCTCAGCTCCATCGAGGGCGCCGCGATCACCGCGGTCCGCATCGAGGGAGTGGCGCACGAGTTCAGCCCGATTCCGGGCGTGGTGGAGGACGCCACCGACATCATCCTGAACCTGAAGCAGGTTCCGTTCAAGATGTTCAACGAGGAGATGACCACCGTCCGCCTGAAGGTGGAAGGTCCGGGCGAGGTTCTCTCCAGCCAGATCGAGACCGACGCCGATGTCGAAGTGCTGGATCGCAACGTGCACATCGCCACCGTGGCCGAGGGCGGCCGCCTGACTATCGAAATGCGGCTGAAGTCGGGCCGCGGCTACGTGGCGGCGGATCGCAACTTCGACGAAGACCTGCCGCTGGGCTATATCCCGATCGATTCGGTGCATTCCCCCGTGCGCAAGGTGAATTACTCGGTGGAGGCGGCCCGCTTGGGCCAGACCACCGACTACGACAAGCTGACTCTCGAAGTCTGGACCAACGGAGCCATCTCCCCGGCCGACGCCATCGGCCAGGCGGCGAAGCTCCTGAAGGACCACATGGGCATCTTCATCAACTTCGAGGAACTGCCGGAGACGGTGGAAGAGCCGGCCGAGCGGGCCATGAACCAGATGAATGAGGTTCTCAACCGCTCCGTGGAGGAGCTCGAACTCTCGGTTCGCTCCTATAACTGCCTGAAGAATGCCAATATTCAGACCATCGGCGACCTGGTCCAGAAGACCGAGGCGGAGATGCTGCGCACCAAGAACTTCGGGCGCAAGTCTCTGAATGAAATCAAGGAGATCCTGCAGGGCCTGGGTCTGACCTTCGGGATGAAGTTCGATCCGCAGGGGCGGCTGGTGGGCCCGGCCGGCACGCCGGTCAGCCTGGATGCGGTCGAGGACGAGCCCGAGGAGCAGGAAGGCGAGGTAGCCCAATGAGGCACGGAAGAAGCGGATACAAATTAAAGCGCGACCTGGGCGCGCGCAAGGCCCTGCTGAAGGGGCTGGTTACCAGCGTCATCGAACACGAGCGCATCATCACCACGGAACCCAAGGCGAAAGCCGCCAAGCCGCTGGTGGAGAAGATGATCACGCTGGCCAAGCGGGAAGGCACCAAGGAGCAGCAGTTGCACGCCCGCCGCCAGGCGGCGGCGTTTCTGGAGACGCCCGCGGCGGTCCAGAAGCTGTTCGACAAGCTCGGCGCCCGTTTCAGCCAGCGCAACGGCGGCTATACCCGCATCGTTCGCGTCGGCTGGCGCAAGGGCGACGGCGCCGAACAGGTGATGCTGGAGCTGGTGGGCTCGGAGCTGGTGAAGCGCGCCGCCGAGCGCGCCAAGCGCCGCGAGGAGCGCTTGAAGCAATTGAAGGAAGGCGAGACGCCGGACGAGTAGCATCGGCCGTATCGATCCGAATCAGGGCCGCCGGTTTTCCCCGGCGGCCTTTTCGTATTCTGGAGACTCCGCGGCGAGGAACATCGAGAGCTTCGGGTCGTCCACCAGCGGCCGAATTGTCCGCGGTCGGCCTGGATCGAGTTCTTCCTAGCGGGCGTCCCCAAGCAGGCCCGCGACGGAAACGGCGCGTCCGCCAGATCGAGGATTCCGGAGGTCCAGGCCCATCTCAAGGTCCGCTATCCGGCCGCGAAGGCATGGTTTAGTGGCCGGGCAGGCGAATAAAAAGCGTCCTTTCACCCGCCGGGACAACCAAGGCAGCCTCTCGTCTAACCTGAATACATGCGAGCACTGGTTTTCTTCACGGCACTGTCCTGTTTTGCCGCCGATTGGCCGGCTTGGCGGGGTCCCAACCGCGACGCTGTCTCCGGCGAACAAGGGCTTTTGAAACAATGGCCTGCGGGTGGCCCGCCGCTCGCATGGCGAGCCTCCGGTTTAGGCCGAGGCTTCTCCAGCATCGCCATCGCCGGCAACCGGATTTACACCCTGGGCGACCGCTCCGACGGCCAGTACGCCCTGGCGCTGAATCTCGCGGACGGCAAACAAGTCTGGGCGACCAAGGTCGGCCCGGTGTGGGAAGACGAGTACGGTGGCCCGAGGGGAACCCCCGCGGTGGACGGTGATCGCTTGTATGTTGTTGGAACAGAAGGTGATCTGCTCTGTCTCGACGCGGCGTCGGGAAGGGAGCGCTGGCGCCGGAGCCTGCCGGGCGACTTCGGCGGGCGAATGATGTCCGTCTGGAAGTTTTCGGAATCGCCCTTGATCGACGGCGGGCGCGTCATCGTCACCCCTGGAAGCCCACAAGCGATGATCGCCGCCCTGGATAAGCTGACAGGCAAGGAAGTGTGGCGCGCCGCCGTGCCCTCCGCCGGACCCCAGGGTAAGGACGGCGCCGCATATTCTTCGGTCGTCATCTCGAACGGCGCGGGCGTCAAGCAGTACATCCAACTAACCGGCCGCGGGCTGGTGAGTGTTCGCGCCGACGATGGCAAGCCGCTCTGGACTTACAATCGGATCGCCAACGATGTCGCCAACATCCCGACTCCGATCGTGCGCGGCGATTATGTCTTCACGTCCACCGGGTACGGCACCGGATCCGCGTTGCTGAAGCTCGAGAAGACCGCCAACGGCGTGCAGGTTCAGGAACAGTATTGGCTGGGGGCGAACCAGTTCCAGAACCACCACGGCGGTATGGTGCTGGTGGGCGACTACCTCTACGCCGGACAGGGCCACAACAACGGGCTTCCCATCTGCATCGAGTTCCTGACCGGCAAAATCCGCTGGGGCGGCAATCAGCGCAATGAGGGGCGCGGGTCCGCGGCGGTACTCTACGCCGACGGGCACCTGTATTTCCGATATCAGAACGGCAAGATGATGCTCATCGAAGCGACGCCGGAAGGCTACCGCGAAAAGGGCATCTTCGATATCCCCAATGTGCGCAACCCTAGCTGGTCGCACCCGGTAATTCACGACGGGAAGCTCTATCTGCGGGAGCAGGACACGCTGTTCGTGTATAACATCCGGAGCTGAATCGAACTAAGGGTACGACTCCGGCGGCGTATGCTACCGTGAAGAATTACCCGTCATGAAGCTTCCGTTTTTCTTTACATTCCTTTGCACGCTTGTGTTTGCAGCGCCGCCCGACGGCGAGGCCCTCTACAAGCAACGCTGCGCCGCCTGCCATAACGGGCCTAAGCAGGATCGCATGCCGACCTTCGACGACATGCGCGCCCGAACGCCCGAGAATCTGCTGGAAACGATGTCCAAGGGGGCGATGCGGCCGCAATCCGCGGGCCTATCCGACGAGGAGATGCGTTCCATCGCCCGCTTCGTCGCCGCAAAGGACTTCGCAAGCACCCCCGCGGCGCCCGCGGCCGGATTATGCACGGCGCCCGCGCCGAAGTTCACGATCACGGCCACGGACTGGAACGGCTGGGCAGGCGATATCGCCGGATCGCGGTATCAGGCCAAGCCTGGCATCAAGGTGGAAGATGTTCCGAAGTTGAAGGTGAAGTGGGCGTTCGCAATCCCCGGGGCGACCGTGATGCCGGCGCAGCCGGTGATCGTGGGCGGGCGCGTTTTTTTTGGCGGCTTGAATGGTAAGGTGTATTCGCTGGATGCCGCCTCCGGCTGCCAGTACTGGCAGTATGATGCCGGCGGGGCAGTGCGCAGCGCCATCAGCATTGTCAAGAGCGGCGAGTCCTATCTCGCCGTTTTCGGGGACATGCGCGGAGGCTTGCACGCCGTCAGTGCCCTGGATGGGAAACAAGTCTGGACCGTGAAGCTGGATGATCATCCCGTGGCGCGCGTAACCGGTTCCCCGGTATACCACGACGGCCGTATCTACGTTCCGATGTCGAGTGTTGAGGAAGCGGCGGCGCAGAATCCCAAGTACGAGTGCTGCAAGTTCCGCGGCTCGGTTTCGAGCGTGGATGTGAAGACTGGAAAGGTGAACTGGAAGAGCTACTCGATTCCGGATCCGCCCACCGCGTACAAAACATCCACCGCGGGCGTACAGCTTTACGGACCCGCGGGCGCGGCGATCTGGAGCGGGCCCACCATCGACGTGAAGCGCAAGCTGATTTACGCCTCTACCGGCAACTCCTACACCTCGATCGATACCAAGTACAGTGACGCCGTAATCGCCTACGACCTGGAATCCGGTTCCATGAAGTGGGCGGTGCAGGTGACGCCGAAAGACAACTTCATCATGGGCTGCCGCAAGCCGGGCGACAACAATTGCCCGGAGCAGATGGGTCCGGACTATGACTTCGGGACTTCTCCGATTCTGCGCCGCATGAAGAACGGCAAGGACATCATCGTGGTTGCGCAAAAGTCTGGAGTGGTTTACGGCCTCGATCCCGATCAACGCGGCAAGGTCCTGTGGCAAACGCAGGTTTCAAAAGGCGGCGCACTGGGCGGCGTGGAATGGGGTCATGCCGTGGACGAGACCCAGGCGTATGCCGCCGCGTCCGATCTATTTCAGCGGGAAGGCCAGCCTGGCATCACGGCGTTGAATATCGAAACGGGCGAGAAAGTCTGGAACGTTCCCGCGCCGCCGCTGGACTGCAAGCCTGGGTCGCGGGGATGCAACGGCGCGCAGTCGGCCGCCGTCACGGCGATTCCGGGCGTCGTATTCTCCGGCTCCGTGGATGGGCATCTCCGCGGCTATGACACGCGGACAGGGAAGATCGTGTGGGACTTCAACACGGTGCAGGAGTATCCGACGGTGAACGGCGTGCCCGGCAAGGGTGGATCGATCGATTACGGCGGTCCGGCGGTCGCCAACGGGCGGCTTTACGCAAACTCGGGATCGGCGATGTGGGCAGGCGCGGGCGGCAACGTGCTGCTGTGCTTCACTGTAGACGGCAAGTAGCCTGTTGCCGAGCCTGTGATAGATTGATCCTCCAGGATGCGGACCCGTCTTCTGTTTGTTCTCTGTGTTCCGGCATTTGCCGCTCCGCCCGACGGCGAAGCGTTGTACAAGGCCCGTTGCGCGGGATGTCATAACGGACCGCAACAGCCGCGGATGCCCGGTTTTGAACAGCTTCGGCAAAGCCCGCCGGAGCAATTGTGGCGGGTGATGAGCCAGGGGGCCATGGTGCCGCAGTCGGCCGGGCTTACCGATCCGGAGATCCGCGCCATCGCGCGCTATGTCGCGGGCAGGGACTTCGCGATCACGGTGACGGGAGGCGAATCCGAGGGGCGATGCACGGTGGCCAAGCCTTTCCGTCCATCGCCGGACGACTGGAACGGCTGGGGACGCGACCCCGCGAACCTGCATTATCAGCCCAAACCGGGGTTTGACGCCGCCGCGGTTCCGAGGCTGAAGGTGAAGTGGGCCTTCGGATTTCCGGGCGCCGTCACTCTGACTTCGCAACCGACGGTTGTGGGTGGGCGGGTGTTCACTGCCAGCTACACCGGCGACGTCTACGCGCTGGACGCCGAGAGCGGGTGTACATACTGGAAGTTCACCGCGGCCACCTCAGTCCGCCACGCCCTCAGCGTGGGCCGTATCGCCAATCGCTGGGCGGTGTTCTTCGGCGATACGCAGTCGAACGCCTATGCCGTGGATGTCCAGACCGGCAAGGAGATCTGGAACGTCAATGTGGACGAGCACCCGGTTTCGCGGATCACGGGAGCGCCTACATTCCATGAAGGACGCCTGTACGTACCGGTGTCGTCACTGGAGGAGCCGGCGGCGATGGCCCCCAGCTACGAGTGCTGCACGTTCCGGGGCAACGTGGTAGCGCTGGACGCCACCACCGGAAAACAGATCTGGAAGGCGTACGCGATTCCGGATCCGCCGAAGCCGTATCGCAAGAACTCGGCCGGCACGCAGATGCACGGGCCCGCCGGCGCAGCCATCTGGTCCTCGCCCACGATCGACGTGAAGCGCAAGCTGGTCTACGTCGCCACTGGTAATTCTTATACGGAGGTTTCCACCCCTTACGCCAATGCGGTGATCGCTTTCGACTTGGAAACCGGATCGATGAAATGGGCGAACCAGGCCACGCCGAACGACAACTTCACCATGGCCTGCGGCAAACCGGGCGTGAACAATTGCCCGGAGAATCGGGGTCCAGACTTCGATTTCGGCACTTCTCCGGTTCTGGTCCGCGCGGCATCCGGAAAGGATGTTCTGGTGGCCGCGCAAAAGTCCGCCGTCGTCTATGGATTGGATCCGGACAACCGCGGCAGGACGCTGTGGTCGACCAAAGTGGGTCAGGGCGGCGCTTTGGGGGGCGTGGAGTGGGGTCATGCCTCGGATCAGACGGCTGTGTACGCCGCAGTCTCCGACCTGTTCCGCTGCAGTGACGGCAAGAAGCCGGGCGGGATCTCGGCTCTTAATCCGTTGACGGGCGAGCTCTTGTGGCGTACAAACGCGCCGGAACTGGATTGCAAGGATCCGCGGCAGCCCGGCTGCACGGGGGCGCAATCCGCGGCAATCACCGCGATTCCGGGGATCGTGTTTTCCGGCTCCATAGATGGGCACTTCCGCGCTTACGACACGAAGAGCGGCAGGATCGTTTGGGACCTCGACACCAAACGCGAGTACCCGACCGTTAACGGCGTGCCCGGCAAAGGCGGATCCATTGATTACGGCGCCGCCACGGTAGCGAACGGCCGGGTGTATCTGAATTCCGGCTCTGCCCAGTGGCAGGGCATCGGCGGTAACGTGTTGATTTGCCTGACAGTTGACGGCAAGTAGACGGTCGATCCGTCGATATCGCTTCGCAAACCCCCCGGACCGCTAGACTCTGAACGATTCTTCATGTACATTAGGGCTGTATTAAGATAATGTAATTCGAATCGGCTAGGAGGGCGGAGATGGACAAGATTCTGGCGGGGGTTGCGCGCTTTCAGCGCGAGGTGTTCCCGGAGCAGCGGGACGTATTCCAGAAGCTGGCTTTCGAGCAGAACCCGCGCGCTTTGTTTCTCACGTGCGCGGATTCGCGCGTGATGCCCAATCTGATCACGCAGTGCAAACCGGGCGAGCTATTCCAATGCCGGGATGTCGGCAACATCGTTCCCCCTTATGGTGCTGCTTACGGCGGCGTTTCCGCGACCATCGAGTATTCGGTGAGCGTGCTGGGCGTGAAGCATGTGATTATCTGCGGACATTCCGATTGCGGGGCCATGCGCGCGCTGCTGCACTCCGAAAGGCTGGCGAAGCTCCCGAGCGTGCTGGGCTGGCTGCATCACGCGGAAGCGGCGCGCCGGACCGTGATGGAGGTGGAGCCGCTGCCGCCGGAAGAGCAACTGCTGCGGGCGTTGACGGAGCAAAACGTGGTTACACAACTCACCAACCTTCGAACTCATCCGTCTGTTGCCGTGAAGATGGCGAAGGGCGAGTTGTCGCTGCATGGATGGTTTTACGAGATCGAAACGGGTGAGGTCTACGTTCTGAACGAGAGCAAGAAAGCCTTCGAGCCCGTTTCGGGAAACCGGGAGCAATTGGTGAGAGCCTGGCAGCCCGGGGAGACGCTCGCTCTATGAGGATTGGCCGGCGTGAGCTTCTACGGGAGTTTCTCGCATCGGTGGTCGTGTTTCTGGTCGCCTTGCCCCTTTGCATGGGTGTGGCGATCGCCTCCGGCGTTCCGCCCGCGATGGGCGTGATCTCGGGCGTGATCGGGGGGCTGATTGTCGGAATGTTCTCCGGATCGCCGCTGCAGATCTCGGGTCCCGCAGCGGGGCTGGCGGTAATCGTTTACGAACTGGTGCAGGAACAGGGGATCGCCACCCTGGGCGTCATACTGATCGGCGCGGGGCTGATCCAGTTGGCGGCGGGGCTTCTGAAACTGGGGCAGGTATTCCGCGCGATCACGCCGGCGGTAGTCTTCGGCATGCTCGCCGGCATCGGCGTCTTGATCTTTGCCAGCCAGTTCCACGTCATGGTGGACGATAAGCCTCGGGCATCGGGGCTGCAGAACCTGATTTCCATTCCGGAGGCGGTGTACAAAGGCTTGCTGCCCATGGACGGGAGCAACCATCACCTGGCGGCCTTCATCGGCATCCTCACCATCGTGATTCTGGTTCTCTGGACGCACTTCAAGCCGGCGGCGTTGAAGCTGGTTCCCGCGCCGCTGGTGGCGGTGGTGGTGGCGACGGTGGTGGACCTTTGGCTGGGGCTGCCGATCAACAACGTAGATGTTCCCAACACGTTGCTGGAGGCGATCCATCCGCCGACGGCGGACACGTTGTGGAAGCTGACGGATTGGAAGATCATTCTGGAAGCGGCGGCGCTGGCGTTCGTGGCCAGCGCGGAGACCCTGCTGAGCGCCGGCGCCGTGGACCGGATGCACACTGGGCCGCGGACCAACTTCGATCGCGAGCTGTGGGCGCAGGGCGTCGGGAACCTTCTGTGCGGATTCGCGGGCGCCCTGCCGATGACCGGCGTGATTGTCCGCAGTTCGGCCAACGTGCAGGCGGGCGCGAAGACGCGCTGGTCCGCCGTAATGCACGGAATGTGGCTGCTGGTGACGGTGGCGGCGTTTCCCGCCATTCTGAAGTACATCCCGACAGCATCGCTGGCGGCGATCCTGGTCCACACCGGATACAAACTGGTGAACCGCGAGCACGTGAAGAAGCTGGCTTCCTATGGGCGAGTGCCGTTGGCGATCTACTTCATTACGCTGATCACCATCGTGGTGAAGGATCTGTTGACGGGTGTCATCGTCGGCGTGGTTCTCTCCTTCCTGAAGATCCTGTACGCGTTTACACGGCTGGAAGCACGCCTGGAAGTGGAGCCGGACAGACGGAGGGCGCACTTATACCTGAGGGGCGCGGCCACCTTCGTCCGCCTTCCCGCGCTGTCCGGCGCGCTCGAGAAGGTTCCGGATTCGTGCGAGCTCCACCTTCACCTGGACCGGCTTACATACATCGACCACGCCTGCCTCGAATTGCTGTCCAACTGGGAAGCGCAGCATGCGTCCAACGGCAAGAGTCTTTGCGTGGAGTGGGGGGAACTGATGTCGCGTTCGTGGGGAACTCCCCATCCAGCGGTGACAACAGCTCCGCTGGAGGTGGAGGGCGCCCTGCCTGGCCCCGAGCCCGCCCCGGTGCCGGCCGAGGGCGGCACGCGAAAGTAACCGGTTAAGCCAACAGGTTACTGCCGCTGCGGTGCGCCTTTTCCAGGCGCACCAAGGCATTGCGGATCCCCTGCATTTCCTCGACAATCAACGTAGCCGCGTTGCGCGCCGGCGTGAGGGAGCCCTGCAAGCGATCGAGCGCACCCTCGAAATCGGGCGCGGCGGGTGGCAGGGCGCGGTTTCGCGCGGCGATTTCGAGGTCGCGGAGCAGGTTCCCGGTCTCCTCGTCGAATCGAAGGATTTGGGACAACGCTTGCTCATCGGGCTTGTCCGGGGTGTACTGCGCCAGCGTGATGGTGTCGTCCGCCAGGCGCTGGACAGAATTCACCAGCGAATACACAGGCTCGGCTTCGGCGCGCTCGCGATTCTCGCTGAGAAATCTTTGAAAGTCCACGGCGAGGTTGGCCGCGGCGAGTTGCGCGTTCAGCCGCTGATTGCGAAGCGGGCCGGGATCGCCGCCCCGGAAGCGCAGCAGCACGCCGCCCAGATAGGTCCGGATCGCCTGCAGGGCGTCGCCGATGCGGGCCGGGAACTCATCGATGCCCGACTTGGGGAAGAATAATTGCGCGGTGAGGAGCGCAAGCGCTCCCGCGATTGCGGTATCCACGATGCGAAAGAGCGGATCGCGCCAATCGCCATGATCCACCAGGTTCAGCATCACCAGAACGAAAACGGTGAGGAACAGAACGAAGCGCTGATAGGCGACGGCTTTCTGAGAGAAGGCGAGAATTCCCAGCGGCACGAGCGCGGCGACGTTGAGCCAGGGATTGCCCAGGTAGAAATCGAGCACTGCGGCGATGACTCCGCCGAGCATTGTACCGGCGACGCGGCCGAGCGCCTTGTCGCGGGTGCCTCCGAAATCGGGCTTCAGGATGATGGCCACGGTCAGAGGCACCCAGGCTCCACGATGCAGGCGCCACGCCCAGGCGATCCACAGGCCGAGGGTTGCGGTGACCGCGAGACGAAGCGCGTGCCGCAGGATGAGCGAATCCAGGGTCCAAAGCGCGGCCAGCTTCTCGCGCCAGTCGCCTGACTCCGGGACGGGCGGGTCCATTTCTCCGGCGCGCTCCGAAGCCGGTTGCTTCAGCGCGGTGCACGCCTGAATGGCGGTATTGAGAAGGGTCGCGATCCGCTGCACGCCGCGGAGCACAGCGCGCGTTTCGTCGTTGCCGGCGGCTGCGCGGCGGCAGAACCGGTTCAGGGCGCGATCGAAACGCGACCGGTCCACACCGGGCCCGCCGCCGGCGGAGATCGCGGCAGCCAGTTGGCCGGCAGCGCGGGAAACCGTGAGTACCAGCGCGCGCAGGGGCCGGCGGTAAGCCGTGACAGATCCGCGATGCTCGGCTATGGAGGCGGCCGTGTCCAGTGAAATGCCAGCGGCGTAGAGCAGATCGCATTGGCGGATCAGCACCAGCAGGTTTTGACCGATGGGGCTGATGCCCTGGCGGGACGCGCGGTTCTCGAGTGTCCGTTCGCGAGCCTGGGCGAGCGCATTCTCGACGGCACGCCGCTCGGCCAGCGACGCGGGATCCGTGCCCAGGCGTGTCTGGAAGAGGGCGGCCAGGGAGCGGTAGCCTCCGGCCACCGCGTCCAACTGCGGACCGTAGGGGCGCAAGGGCCAGAGGATCAGTGAAACGAGAGTCGCCCAGACGCCGCCGGCGCCGAGTCCAGCAAAGCGGAGCATCGCGTCGTTCCAGCCTCCCGGCGAGTTCTGGCTGACAATGAAGGCGATCAGTACAAAAAGGCTGGTGCTCTCCGCGACGGCGCCGAAAGCCCCGCAAAGGCCGGTGGCGAAGGCCATGCAGAACAGCGTAATTCCGGCCCAAACGCCGTGTGAAGCAGCCAGGACACCGAAGGCCCCGGACAGGGCAATGGCGACCGCCGCGGTTAGCATTGTCCGGGCGCGCTGCCGGTAAGCTCCACCGGAATCCAAGAAGGAGACGAACAAGCCGCCCACGCCCACCAGAACCCCCGCTTCGGGCAGTCCAATCGCCTGCCCGACCGCCATGGGGGTGACGGCGGCGGCGGTCATGCGGATGCCGGTTGCGGGCTGGAATCCCAATGCCGTCAGCTTGCGAAACCACGGGTGGGATCGCCCGGAGGCGAGCAGGGCGTCAACCGGCATTCTTCGTTTCAGAAGTCTCCAGAATGCGGAGGCGGCGTACGGTCAGCTCATCGATCTCCAGCGCCTTAATGCGCCCTTTGCCGAGCGCCAGACGGCCGATGGCGAGCGATCCAATGGCCAGCGCTCCGAGCGCGAGCGCGCCCACGGCCATCGCGCCGAGGGCCAGAGCGCCGCCCGAAACAGCTCCGGCCGCGACGCGCTTCACCTGATATCGTTCCAACCCGGTAGTCATGACAATGCCTCCAAAGATTTTGAATAGAGCGCCGCGCCGCTGAGGTCGCGCAAGGTGACGCTCAATGCTTTCGTTGCGCCTTCGATCTGGACTTCGCCGAAGAACTGTAATCCGGCGCTGGGAGGAAGGTTTGACAGGCCTTGCGGCGGCGCTTTGTAATAGAGCACCCGCGGCCCGAAAGTGTTGTCCAAGGCCGCGGGTCCGAACGTTCCGGCGTGGATGGGACCGGAGACGAATTCCCAGAACGGATCGAAGTCCGTGAAGTGTGCCTTGGCGGGGTCGTAGTAGTGGGCCGCCGTGTAGTGGACATCGGCGGTGAGCCAGACGGTATTCCGAATCCGATTTCGCTTCACATAGGAGAGCAGCGACGCGATTTCGAGTTCGCGGCCGAGGGGCGGCCCGTCGCCGTTGGCGCAATTTTCAAATCGCGGACGGCCCTCGGCGTCGCGGCCGTCGCTTACCACTAGGCCGATGGGCATGTCGGAGGCGATCACCTTCCAGACCGCGGCGGAAGCTTTCAGTTCGCTTTTCAGCCAGGCAAGCTGACCGGCGCCGAAGTAAGCGGTCTCAAGACCTTGCTCCGCCTGGCGATTGGCGGTGTTGGGGCCGCGCAAGCTGCGCAAGTCGATCACGAAAATGTCCAGCAGGGGGCCATAGGGGACTCGCCGGAAGATGCGGGAGGGATCGGCGATCGGCGAATACTCGCGGAAGGCCCTCGCGCCTCGCGCCGCCAGCAGGTGGATGTTTTTCTCCGTGTAGCGTGAATCCTCACGCAGGTCACTGCCGGGCGACCAGTTGTTGCGGACCTCGTGATCGTCCCATTGCCAGATTTGCGGAACTTCGGAATGGAACCGGCGAACATTAGCGTCGAGCAGGTTGTAGCGATAGTTTCCCCGGAATTCGTCGAGGGTCTCGGCGACCTTGCTTTTTTCCGCAGTCACGAGGTTCTTCCATATTTTTCCGTCCGGGAGCGCGACCTCGGATTGAATGGGGCCGTCGGCATAGATGGTGTCGCCGGAGTGGAGGAAGAAATCGGGGCGGCGGAGGCGCATCACTTCATAGCCTTTCAAGCCGCCGAATTCGGCATTGATGCCCCAGCCCTGGCCACAGGTGTCGCCGGACCACAGGAAGCGGATGTCGCGGGGGCCTCCCGGAGCGGCGGCCAACGATCCTTCCAGGGGCGCGCTCAGTGTTCCATCCGCGAGGCTTCGAAAGCGGATCCGGTAGCGAATCCGCCCGGAGCCTCGGAAGGGGATCCAGACTCGCGCAGTGAAATCGGAATCCTCGAGGGCGTACGGGCTGTCGACGCGAAATCCCGAGGGCAATTCGATCTCCATGCGCGAGGGCCGGTCCGTTCGCGCCCAGAGTAGCGCGCCGCGCGGCGAAACGTCGCCCGCCATCGCGCCCCAATCAACTCGCGGGCGCAGTTTCCCGGAAGGGATCACGGCGGGCGCCTGCCCGAACAGGGGAGCCGCGGCGGTGGTGCTGAGGAACTTCCTCCTGCTGAGGGGCATACTTTCAGGGTACGATGCTTGGCGGAGGCGGTGAATGCGAGTCCTGCTGGCGGGCGCGTCCGGCGCCGTGGGCCTGGAGGTCCTTCAGCAATTGCGGCAGAAGGGCTGCTGGATCCGCACGCTTTCGCGCTCAGAAGGACCCGCGGCGAAGTTCCGGCGGTTTGCCGATGAGACGAGATTTGCCGACGCTGCCCTGCCCGGCGCGGCGGCAGGAGTCTGCGAGGGCATCGATGCCGTAATCTCCTGCCTGGGCGCGAGCGTGCGCCTCGATTCCCCGGAGAGGCGCTCCTACCGGCAGGTGGACACGATCGCGAATATCCAGTTGCTGGAAGACGCCGAATCGTGCGGCGTGAAGCGCTTCGTCTATGTATCGGCGCATGTGGAGGACGGATATCGCGGCACGGCTTACATCCAGGCTCATGAGGAGGTGGCGCGGCGGCTGCCGTCCGCGCGCCTGGGGGCGACGGTGGTGCGGCCCACCGGCATTTTCAGTGCTTTTCACGACCTGGTGGCGATGGCGAAACGCGGATTCGGCGTGACGATCGGTGACGGCTCCGCGCGGACCAATCCGATTCACCAGCGCGATGTCGCGCGGGCGTGCGTGGAGGTTCTCGAGGACGGTCCACAGGAAGTGGAGACGGGCGGCCCGGACGTGCACACGCGCCGCGAGATCGCGGAACTGGCCTTCGCGGCGGTGAGACGCAAACCACGAATCGTCAGGACGCCGCCGGCCATGTTCCGGCTGGGTTCCCGCATGTATCGTCCGTTCCACTCCCGCAAGTCGGAGTTGTTCGAGTTCGTGGAAGCGGTGGCGACGCACGACTGCATCGCGCCGGCCAAGGGATCACTGAAGCTGGAGGATTACTTCGCGGCGCTGGCGGCCCAGGAGCAATCCTAGCGGCGCGGCTTCACTTCATTGCCGGAAGCGCGTCCCGACTGGAAGGAGCGCAGGTTGTCCACCGTAGTCCGCACGATGCCCTGAATCGCCTCGCGGGTGAAAAATCCCTGGTGCGAGGTGACGACGACGTTTGGAAACGTGAGCAGGCGCGCGAAGGTATCGTCCTGCAGCACTGCGCCGGAAAGATCCTCGAAGAACAGACCTTCCTCTTCCTCGTATACATCCAGCCCGAGGGCGCCGATCTGGCCTGACTTCAATCCGTCGATTACCGCGGGCGTGTCCACCAGGCCGCCGCGGCTGGTGTTGATCAGCATGGCGCCGCGCTTCATCTGATCCACGGCGATGCCGTTGATCATGTGATGAGTCCGCGGCGTGAGCGGGACGTGCAGCGTGATGATATCGCTTTCGGCGAGCAAGCGCGGCATAGGCACATATTCGGCGCCCAGTTCTCGCGGGTTCCTCTGAACATCGTGGGCCAGCAGCCTGCATCCGAACCCTCGGAGGATGCAGGCCACCACGGCGCCGATCTTGCCTGTCCCGGCGATTCCCGCGGTCTTGCCGTGCATGTCGAACCCCATGAGCCCGTCCAGCGCGAAGTTCCCCTCGCGAACCCGGTTGTATGCCTTGAAGATTTTGCGGTTCAGCGAGAGCATCAGGGCAACGGCGTGCTCGGCCGGGGCGAAGGGGGAGTATGCGGGAACGCGAACCACGGTGATGCCGTTAGCTTCGGCGGCGCGGAGATCCACGTTGTTGAATCCCGCGGCCCGCAGCGCCAGCAGCCTGACTCCGCCGCGCGCAAGCTGTTTCAGCACGGGCGCTCCCGCTTCGTCGTTCACGAAGATGCAGGCAGCTTCGAAATCCCGCGCGAGGGGGGCTGTGTCGAGGGTCAGGCGCGGCTCAAAGAAGGTGAAGCCGCGGGAATCCTCGCCGGCAGCTTCCTCAAACAGCGGGCGCTCATAGGGCTTGGCGGAAAAGAACGCAACCTTCATGCTCTATGGAGTAGCGGCGCCCGGTTTTCGATCCAGTGTTCTGTCATACACCACCCGCCCGTCCACAATTGTGTACAAAACCTCCGTCTTGAGAATTTCAGCGGGAGGAATCTTCAACAGGTTGCGAGAGAGCACCGCGAGATCGGCCGCTTTGCCGATTTCGATGGAGCCCTTGGATTTCTCCTCGAAGTTGGCGAAGGCGGTGTTCCAGGTGTAGGCCCTCAGCGCGTCCTGGATATTCATGCGCTCGTCTCCAAACCAGCCTCCGGCGGGTTGCCCATTCAGCGTCTGGCGGGTGACTGCCGCGTACAGTCCGAGCATCGGGTTAATGGGGTACTCGGCCGCCGAGGTTCCGGGCCAGTCGGTGCCGAAGCAGAGCATCGCTCCGGATTTCTGAATGGAGCGGAAAGCGTAGGCGGTGCGGCAGCGATCCTTGCCGATGCGCTCCTCCATCCAGCGCATGTCGTCGCTCAAGTGGAAGGGCTGCACTTCCGCGATGGCCTTCAACCTGCCCAGTCTGGGGAAGTCCGCGGGTGAGATCACCTGCGCATGAACCAGCCGGAAGCGGCGGTCGCGCTTTCCGTTACGGCGATCGAGTTCCTCCAGGTAATTCAGCAGAACGTGATTCGCTTCATCTCCGATGGCATGGACGGTAAGCTGCAGGCCCGCTCTGTCAGCGTCCAGCATGTAGCCCAGGAACTTGCCTTCCTGGAATTCTCCGCGTTCGTCCACCATCAGGGGGCGCCAGCGCCCGCGGGTGGACGGGTCGTGTGTGTACGGTTGCAAGAAACGGGCGGTGGAAGTTCCCATGATCCCATCGATGTGGCCCTTGAGGGATCCGAAGCGGATCCAGTCGTCGCCGGCGCCGGTTCTCTGGATGCGCGCGGCGAGTTCGGGCCAGCGATCCAGGGGGTAGCGGTAGTGGACGCGTGTGGTGAGTTCGCCGCGCTGCCGCAGCTCCTGGTAGATCTCGAGCTGCTCGTCGTCGGACATATCGCTCACGTTGGTGACGCCATACTTGCGAATTTCCGCCAGCGCGTTCCGGGTTTGGGCGGTGCGGCGCTGGTGGGACAGCCGGCGCGGTACGCGTTCCAGCAGCTTTCGGACGCCCGGGCCGCGCATGCGTCCTTTGCCGAGAAACTCTACCTGATCGGCCTTGGGATTCGCGGGGTCCAGCCCCAGCGCCTTCATTGCGGCGGCGTTGGCTGCGAACTCGGAATCGTCAAACTTGCGCAGGAACATGGGATAGCGGCTGGTGGAGGCGTCGATCGCGGCCATGTCGGGAGCGAAAGGCTCACGCCGAACGCGGCCCGCCGAGCCCGGCGTCCACTGATCGTAAGCGCCCCAGAATCCCCCGGTGATCCATTCGCCGGGCTCCAGACGGGCCGTGACCTCCTTGACGCGGGCCTCGAATTCCGATTGCGATCCCGTGGCCATGATGTTGAATTCGAGGAACCGGGCGGCGGAGGCGAAGTGAACATGATTGTCGCTAAAGCCGGGAGTGACGAACGCGCCGCGCAGGTCGATAACCCGGGCGCCGGGACCGCGCATCGCCAGCGCATCGCGATTGGAGCCAACCGCGACGATCTTGCCGCCCCGGATCGCGATGGCTGCCGCGGATGGCTGGGCGGAATTGCCGGTCCACAGGACGCCGTTGTGCAGGATCAGGTCAGCGGACTGTGCGAGCAGCAGGTAAGGCAAAAGTCCGAACGCAATACGCATGATTCCGAATGCTATCACCTGGGTGGCTGGATTAGGCTTAAGGAAATGAGATTGCTGATCTGTGCCGCCGTTGTTCTGTGGATGCCCGCAATTGTCGAGGCGCAAGGCAAGGGTAAAGGCAAGGAGAAAAACGCCCAGGCGGGCAGGGTACCGGTGGAGATCCGCTTCGGGGCGGCGGAGGTGTCGGCGATTCGCGGTTTCTATGCGGGGTCACCGGGAAAGCTGCCGGGCGCCCTGAGCAAGGGCGATCTTCCCCCGGGCCTGGAGAAGCAACTGGTGCGCAACGGCCAACTGCCTCCGGGACTTCGCAAGAAGCTGCAACCGCTGCCTCCGGAACTGGATCGCCGGCTCCCGGGAATCTGCGGCGGCTGCCGGCGGGGGGTAGTAGGCCCGTGGGCGGTGTTGATCAACGATGTGACGAACGTGATCTACGACGTCATCGACCTGACGCGGCTTTGAGCTACGCGGCTGGCTTCTTGATCATGGGAACGAAGCGGACGGGGATCACCGGGCGGCGGGAAAGTTTGCCGTGCCGGTCCTTTTCAACGACTACCAGTTCCTGATCGGCGCGTCCCACCGGGGCTACCAGCTTGCCGCCCGGTTTCAGTTGCTCCAACAGGGCGGACGGAATCTCGGGCGGCGCGGCAGTGAGGATGATGCGGTCGAACGGAGCCCTATCCGGCCAACCGGCGTAACCGTCGCCGTAGCGCACGGTGACGTTACGGCAACCCTGGTCCTGTAGAAGCTTCGACGCCGTCTTCGCCAGATCTTCCACCACCTCGATGGAGTAGACTTCGCCGGCGACGTGCGACAGCACCGCGGCCTGATAACCGGAGCCTGTGCCGATCTCCAGAACGCGGTGGTTCTTTTCCACCTCCAGCAACTCCGTCATCAGGGCCACGATGTACGGCTGCGAGATGGTCTGGCCGTGGCCGATAGACAGCGGATGATCCTGGTAGGCCAGCTTGCGGTAGGCTTCCGGAACGAACCAATGGCGATTCACCTTGCGCAAGGCGGCGAGCACCTTAGGTTCGCGCATGCCGCGAGCCTCGATTTGCTCCCGGATCATCCGATCCCGCTCCGCGCCCCAATCCTGGGCCCAAAGTGCGAACGCGCTGAAAGCCAAAAGCCAACTCCTCATTGCCTCTCGAACAACTCCGTGTACTGATTGATGTCACCGCCAGCGCGCTTCGCCGTTCCGGATCGGAGGAAAGACTTGCCGTCGGGCGAAACGACATACTTGGTGCTGCCTACCTGCTGTCCGGCCTTGCGGGTGACGGACAGGAACGTGCGAGAATCCACTCTTGTCCAGGAGATACTGTCGTAACGGTCGTTATTGGCGATGGGATACTCCTTCCCATCGAACTTGGCCGAGTACGTCATTCCAAGTTCGCGCCCTTCCGCAGTCACACTCTTGGACGTGTAGCGTAGGCCATTAGGTTCCGCATCAATCGTGATCACGAGGCTCTTAGGCACTTGTCCGATAGAGAATCGGGACTTGTTTCGATTCAGCTTCCAGTTCCCGGCTAGGGTGAGATCGGCCGCGGATGTGACGCAGACCACAAGAACAAAGGCGATTATCATGCGAATCACGGGGCTTCTCCCTGAAGAGCGGGTTGCGCTCGCCAGAAGTCTATTAAGTCGCGGGCCAAGGGCGCAAGGAACTCGGGACCGCCCGCGAAGGAGATGCGCTCGGCGTGCAGCGCGTGCCGGCGCAACGGAAGAGCCTGGGCCAGGCGAGGAGTGAAGCCGTGCTCCACGAATTCGAGGTAAAGGGTCTCGTCCGGACCGTAGATCTTGTCGCCCGCGATGGGGTGCCCGGCCCACGCGGCATGTACGCGGATCTGGTGCATGCGTCCGGTTTGCGGAAGCGCCGCGACAAAGGTGTAGTTCGCCGACGTTTCCAAGGGCTCGAAGGCAGTGACGGCGGACTTTCCGTCCGGGCGGACCGCTCTCCGTATTTTGACAGCGGCATCCGGGCAAAGCCCGATGGGCTCGCGGATCTCCATGCGGCGCTCCAGGCGGCCTTGCAGGATCGCCAGATAACGCTTGGACACCTGCCGAAGTTCGATCTGCTTCTGCAGGCGGGATCCGGCGGCTTTGTTCTTGGCGAAGACCACCACGCCGCTTGTCTCGCGATCGAGGCGCGAAGGCATGTGCAGCGGGTCCAGACCGCGGAACTCGCGCGCCGCGCCGATCAGGCTGGACCGAGGTCCACGTTTGGAAGGGTGGCAGACCACGCCGCCCGGCTTGTTGACGGCCAGCAATTCGCTGTCCTCGAAAAGGATCCACGACTCGAACTCCGCGGGCGCGATCTCGAATCCCCAGGCGGTTTCAGGCATCCTTTTATGAGTGCAGCACAAAAGCGAGAATGGAATCATGACGGAAACAGCAACGTTAGCGGGCGGATGTTTCTGGTGCCTGGAGGCCGTCTTCGACGAGATGGAGGGCGTATCCTCGGTCGAGTCCGGCTACATGGGCGGGCACGTTGTGAATCCCAGCTACCAGCAGGTGTGCGGGGGCGGCACCGGGCACGCGGAAGTGGTCCAGGTAACTTTCAATCCGGCGGTCACCTCATTCCGCGATCTGCTGGACGTGTTTTTCGCCATCCACGATCCCACGACGCTGAACCGTCAGGGCAACGACATTGGCACCCAATACCGCTCGGCGATCTTCTTCCATTCGGAGGAGCAGGAGCGCGAGGCGCGGGCGGCAATCGCGGAGGTGGAGCGGGAGATCGGGCAGAAGGCCGTCACCGAAGTGACGCCTGCGTCGAAGTTCTACGTCGCTGAGGATTACCATCAGGAGTATTTCGCGAACAACCCGAACCAGCCCTACTGTAGTTTTGTGGTTTCGCCCAAGGTGGCCAAGTTCCGCAAGAAGTTCGCGGCCAAGAGGAAGGCGCTCGCAGGATGAAGCAGATACTGGCATCGCTATTGTGCGCGGCGGTCTTGCTGGCGGAGCAGGATCCGCGAGTCGGGTTGTGGAAGCTGGATCTGGCGCAGTCCCGTTTCCGCCCCGGTCCACCGCCGAAATCGGAGACTGTTACCGTGACTCAGGACGGCGAGTGGATCACCAGCCGGTCCGACGGGATTGAGGCGGACGGAACCCGGTTTTCTCACTCCAAGCGCTACCGGCGGGACGGCAAGGAGCACAAAATCTCGAGCCCGGAGTACGACACGTTCCAGGTGATTGTCCGCACCCCTTACGATTCCGACGCCCTGTATCGCAGGAAGGGAAAAGTGATGCTTTCCGGCCGCAGTGTAGTGTCGCCGGACCGCCTGACCTGGACTTTGACCACCAGCGGTATGGACGGGAAGCACAAACCTGTGGCGAACCGGATCGTCTACCGGCGCGCTGATTCGATACGATAGTCGGTTCTATGAAACCGGCATTTCTTCTGGCGCTTACTGGGCTCGCGGCTTTTGCACAGGCTCAGCCCGACTGGACCAAAGTGGAAGCGGAAACGCTTCAGCATTTTCAGGCGCTGATCCGGTTCGACACTCAGAATCCGCCCGGTAATGAGACCGCGGCGTGCGAGTACATCAAAAAGGTCTTCGAGGCCGAAGGCATTCCGGCCAAGATCGTGGCTCTGGAGCCGGCCCGCGGCAACGTGATCGCCCGGCTGAAGGGGAATGGCTCGCGCAAGCCCCTGCTGATCATGGGGCATACCGATGTCGTGAAGGTGGACCCGGCGAAATGGAAGCATCCGCCCTTCGGCGCGGTTCGCGAGGGGGGTTACATCTATGGCCGCGGCACGGTGGACGACAAGGACAACCTGGTGGCCGCGATGATGACCATGATCCTGCTGAAACGGCTGAACGTTCCGCTCAGCCGCGACGTAATCTTCGTGGCCGAGGCGGGCGAGGAAGCGTCCACGCGGGTGGGCATCGAATATCTGGTGAACAATCACTGGCCGGAGATCGAAGCCGAGATCTGCCTGGCGGAGGGCGGCAGCGTGATGCGCCGCGCCGGCAAGGTCCGATTCGCTACTGTGCAGACGGCGGAAAAGATTCCCAACGGCATCCGGCTGGTTGCGAAGGGACCCGCCGGGCACGGATCACGCCCGCTGCGAACGAACGCGGTGGTTCGCCTGTCGCGGGCCGTGGAGAAGGTTGCCATGTGGAACCCGCCGATGCGCCTGAACGACACTACTCGTTACTACTTCGAGCGGCTGGCGACGATTTCCACCCCGGAGGAGGCGGCCCGCTATACCGGCATCCTGGATGCGCAAAAGGCGCCTGCGATCACCGAATATTTCGCCGTGAATGAGCCTGGCCACTATTCGATGCTTCGGACCTCGATTTCGCCCACCATCATTCGCGGCGGATATCAGATCAACGTCATCCCCTCGGAAGCCGAGGCGACTTTGGACGTTCGCGCGCTTCCCGACGAGGACATGGAGAAGTTTCGCGACTTGGTGCGGCAGGTGATTAACGATCCGCAGGTGGAGGTGGTGACGGAGAGCCGCAACCAGCGGCCCAAGGCGCCTCCGTCTCAGCTCGGCAACGAGGTGTTCCGCATATTGGAGGAAGGCAATCGAAAGCATTACGGCGCGGTCACCCTGCCACAGATGTCGACCGGCGCGACGGATATGGCATTCCTGCGCGCGAAAGGCGTGCAGTGTTACGGGATCGGGGCGATGGTGGATGAGGAAGACGGACCCAAGGGTTACGGGGCGCACTCGGACCAGGAGCGCATACTGGAGTCGTCCTTGCGCCAGTTCGTGCGATTCAACTGGGACGTCGTCACCGCGATCGCGCGCTGATCAGCCGCAACGTTTCGTCCAGGTCTCAATCTGCCGCGTGAGTCCATCGCGGACGTTCAGATATCCGGGATCGTCGTATCGGTTCGTGCGTTCCCCGGCGTCGGCGCGAAGGTCGTACAGTTCGGAGCCTCCGGCCGCCCGCAGAATCAGCTTGTAGCGGTTGTCGCGAGCCATGCGAGCATCGCCCAAGGCGGCAAAGGCGATCCCTTGCCAGGGGTTCTTGCGGTCCAGAGACCGGTTCCGCAGCATAGTGAGATAGCTTCGGCCACACAGTCCGGGGGGCGCGGGAGCTGCCGCGGCCTCGCACAGGGTGGGGAACACGTCGGCGTGGCTCACCACCTCGGGGCGGACGGCCTGCACGGGAATGCGTCCGGGCCAGCTCCAGATTGCGGGTGTGTGGACGGCGGGGTCGAACAGATTCGGCGGCTCCGAGCCCATGCCGTCGGACCACAACCCGTTGCGGCCGAGGTGTGAGCCGTTCGCGGAGGTGAAGATCAGCAGCGTTTCCAGGGCCAGTCCGCCGCCGCGCAAAGCCTGCACGACCTCGGTGATCTGACTGTCCACGTAAGAAAGCATCGCCGCGGCTGAGCGAAGATGCTCCACGATACCGTTGAACCGCTCGCGGTCCCTGCGCGCCAAACTCGCAGAGGCCCGCGACCATCCGATCGCGTCGAAAGTCTCCTTCGCGTACCGGTCCCGGTGTTTGTCGGGAAGAGAGGGGAGTGGATCGGCGATGCCGGGGTATGTGACCGTAAGGGCGAATGGGCGGCCCACCTTCTGCTGCTTCAGGAAGTCGACCGCCTTGGCCGTGATCGCTTGCGGCGGGCCGGAAACAGCGCTCTCCACGCGATAGTCGCGGCGAAACAGGTGCGCGGTGATGGTGAGGGCGTCCTCGCTCGGCTTCATCTGCATCGGGGCGCGTCCCGTAAGGAGGCAAGGCGTTCCCGAAGCGGCGGAGGGGCTGAGACTAAAGTTGTTCAGGAACCGCAATCCCGCGCGCGCAATCTCGTCGATACCAGGTGTGGCGAACGTCTTGTTTCCGTAGCAACCGGGCATCCACGCGCCTACGCCCTCCGCTGTGATCACCACCACGTTGGGCGGCGTGGCGCTCGGTTGCGCCAGCAAGGGAGCTCCGATCGCGCCGAGAAACTCCCGGCGCCGCAGCTTAAAGGACATCAGCAAATCCTCGCTTCAAGTGCCGGAAGAACAAGCCTCCGACGATAAACATGCCTATCGAAAATGCGGCTACCATCGCCAGTTCCTCCCAGCGCGGCCACGCGGTCGTCAGAATACGCTCGCGATAGGCGGTCACAACGTAGGCCATCGGATTCCACTTCACCAGCCAGCGAAACCGTTGCGGGATCTGCTCCGCGTTCAGGAAAACCGGCGTGATCCAGAACCACAAGGTCATCGCAACGCTGAGCACCTGTGCGGTATCGCGGATGTACACCTGGAGGCTGGAAACGATCCACGCCAGGCCCACGGCGAACAGGCCGGTGAAGAACATATATACCGGGAGCCAGACGATCATCGGCGAAACGAACCCAAGCGTCAGCAGAACCGCCAGCGTTACCAGGGCCAGTCCGATCAAGTGGTGGATCAGCGAACTGAGGAAGATCGAAACGGGCAGAATCTCCGAGGGGAAGACGGTCTTGGTGATCAGGTTGGACTGCTCCACCAGCACGCCAGCCGAACGTAGGGTGGTTTCCTGGAACAGCAGCCAGGGGAGAAAGCCGGCGAAAAGAAACAGCGTGTAATTCTCGGTCACCGAACCTCGCGGCAGCACGATACCAAGGCAGATCTGGAAAACAAACGTCCAGCTTGCCAGCAGCACGAGTGGATGGATGACGCCCCATAGCCATCCGGCGGCGGAACCCACGAAGCGCTGCCGGAAATCGCGGCGCACTAACTGATAGAGGAGAGCCCGCCGCTCCACCAGATTTCTTAAGAACAGGGATCCGGGAACTGCCATCAAGGTGACTTTTCAGTGTACCGTCCGGCGGAGACCCGTGCGATGGGGATCGCGCGTTCGCCGTTTCTTCGCTACAGTCAACGCCCTACGGCTTGCGCCGTTTTTCTGTAATCTGTCACACTCGGGTCAAGCATGCGGATCCGTATCGCCGGTCTGGCGCTCCTGCTGACCTCCGCCTTTGCGGCCGGCGATAGCCCCTCCGCCACCCGCCTGACGTACGGGGTGGAGTGGCGTCTCATCCGGGCAGGGACCATAAACTTATCAATTCAACCAGCGCCCGGCGCCGACCCGAGGTGGCGATCGGAATTGCGGGTGGAGTCCTCCGGCATCGTGTCGGCGCTGTACAAGGTGCAGGACCGCTATGTAGCCAATTACGACAAGGCTTTCTGCGAGGTGGACAGCCTGCTGGTGGCGATCGAAGGCCGCCGGCATCGCGAGACGCGGATCACTGTCCAACCGGAGCAGAAGAAGGTCCAGTATCTGGAGAAGGACGTGAAAACGGGCGCGACGGTGCGCGCCGGCGATCTCGCGGTTCCGGAGTGCGTCCACGACATTCCCGCCGCGCTGGCACGCCTGCGGCAGACGAGGATCGAGGTCGGTAAGTCGGCGGAACTGCCGGTAACGGACGGGAAGAGGTTCGCCATGGTGAAGCTGGAAGCATTGGAGAAGCAGGCGATCAAAGTACCCGCCGGGTCGTTCAATACGATCCGTCACGATGTGCATATCTTCAATGGAGTGATCTACGAGCGCGCCGCCCGTCTGGAACTGTGGCTGACCGATGATTCGCGGCGGCTGCCCGTTCAGATTAAGATCCGGACCGCGTTTCCGATTGGAACCATCACGCTGGCGCTCGAAAAGGAGGGGACTTGAGGCTGGGCGCCCTGCTTGTGGCTGTCGCGACTTGCGCGATTGCCCAGCCGGAGCGGCGATTGGCTCCGGCGGATGTGAACGCTCTTGCTCTCCGCATGCTGCAGTTAATGGAGTCCACGGCGATCGCGGTACCGGAACTGGTGCGAACCTCCACCCCCGTGTTGGAAAACGTACGCCAGGCACGCGCGAACCTGATTCGCGGGCCGGGGCATTCGGGGTTCACGCTCGACATGCTGACGCATTCGCGCGCCTACCTGGTGCTGGCCGACGCGATGCCCAAGCCATACCCCTTTCCGGAGGAAGCTCGCCGTCAGTTCGCCGAATTGCGGGATGCCAGTGCGCGCCTGGAGGCGCATTTCCGCGCGCTGCTGGAGCGAAAGGAAGCTGACCTGCGATCGCCCGATCCGAACCAAACCTCGCGTTACAGGGAGGAGAACCAGAGGGTGGGGGCTTCGCGTCCCGAGGTCCCGCGGGTGATTTTCATGGGCGACAGCATCACGGACCGCTGGCGGCTAAACGAGTATTTTCCCGGCCGGGATTTTCTGAATCGCGGGATCGAGGGGCAAACGACGACCCAGATGCTCGCGCGATTCAAGGCTGACGTGCTGGACCTGAAGCCCGCCGCGGTAGTGATTCTGGGTGGCGCCAACGACCTTGTCCGGGGCATTCCGATTGTCGAGATCGCCGACAACATTGAGATGATGGCAGAGCTGGCGCGATCTCGCGGCATCAAGGTGATTGTCGCGTCCGTGCTGGCGGTAAGCGATCACCACCGGGCGGTCGATCCGAACTGGGAGCGGACACCGGCCAGACCCCTGGAGAAGATCCGCGCGCTGAACGAAGTGCTGAGAGCGTCGGCGGCACGGAACGGGCACGCGTGGGTGGATTATCATTCTCCGTCCGCTGGGCCGGATGGTCAATTAAAGGCGGAACTTGCGGACGACGGGCTGCATCCCAATGCTCAGGGTTACCGCCTGATGGCGCCGCTGGTGCTGGAAGCGATCGACCGCGTGGCGCCGCCGGTCGTGCCCAAGGGAAAGAAGCGCAAGTAGTTTCGCGAGACAATCAATACAGTGTTCCGATTCGTCCGTATCCTGGTTCTCACCGCACTTGCCGCCGGCTGGCTTCCCGCTCAGGTAAGACTGACCGTGGAGCAGATCTTCACTTTCATCCGGTCTTCCATCCAGTTGAAGCATGAGGATCGCCGGGTGGCCGATTATTTGAAGAAGGTGCAGCTTTCGCAGCGCCTGGACGAGCGGACCATCGAAGAGCTGCAAGGCATGGGAGCCGGTCCGCGAACGGTGGAAGCGCTGCGGGCGCTGGCAGCCGGATCCACGGGGCTTCCATCGCCGGCGCCGGCGGTGGCGAAGCCGGAAGCAGCGCCGGCGATTCCTCCGCCGCCCACCGCGGAGCAGGAGCGTGTGCTGGGCGAAGCTCGCGATTATGCGCTGAACTACACGCGTCGTCTTCCCGACTTTCTATGTGTGCAGGTGACCCGCCGCTTCATCGATCCTTCCGGACTGGAGTTCTGGCAGCGGCAGGATGTGATCACGGAGCGGCTCAGCTACTCCGACGGTCACGAAAAGTACGACGTGATCCTGATCAACGGGCAGCCCGTGACGCACATTACGCACGAGCAATTAGGCGGCGCGACCTCCTCCGGCGAGTTCGGCTCCATGTTGAAGGAGATCTTTGAACCCGAAACGGGGACAGAGTTCGGGTGGGAACGTTGGGCCACCCTGCGCAAGCGCCGCATGCATGTGTACGCTTACCGCGTGCCGCAATCGCGTTCCAAGTACCGGATCACGTACGCCAACCGGGATTCGATCATCACCGGCTATCGCGGGTTGCTGTATATCGATCGCGACACGAATCAGGTAATGCGCATCCTGCTGCAGGCGGAAAATCTGCCGCCATCCTTTCCCATTCAACAAGTGGCGCTCGACTTGAATTATGACTACACCGAGATCAGCGGCCAGAAGTTCTTGCTGCCGTTGAAGGCCGAGCTGCGGTCGCGCGAAGGCAAGCTCCTGGTGCGCAACGAGGTCGAATTCCGGATGTACCGCAAGTTCGGCACAGAGACTTCCATCACGTTCGAGCCGGACCCGATTCCCGAGGATGCGACGAAGGAGCAGCCGCCCGCCCCCACTCCCCCGCCGGTTAAAAAGAAGCAATAAGCTTCCCCAAGCACGGCGGATTCTTCGGATCAACGTCCCAGGAATTTCTCGATCGTGTCCAGGGTCCGCTCCGCGAACTGCAGGTTCTCGCGCGCGCCGTTCAGGTCGCCCGCGCGGATCGATTGCATCGCTTCCGACATCAGGTAATCGAGACGTGTCGAGGCCTCGCGGATATCCGCGCGCAATCCCAGGCCACCCATCTGAGCCTGCAAATTCTGCACGCCCGCTTTGGCGGAGCCCGCGCGGATCGAGAGCAGGTTGTACTGCTTGCGCAACTCCCCGAGTGCGGCTGAGTTGTCGGAGGTCGCGGCCGGCTGGGACGGCGCGGTGGCGGCGCGATTTGGGATCGCTTGCGGCTCCGGCGGGGGTACCGCCGCCGCGGCTGGCGGTCGCTGCGCATTCACCGGGGGGGGATTCGTAACCGCCGGAGAGGTGACGCGCGGGCTCGCCTGCTGTACGGGCGACCGGACAGGCTCGGAGACCGCCGGCACGGGCTGGGCCGGTTCCGGTGTCGCAGCCTGAACCGGCACGGGATCCTGGGCGGGAGCGGGTTGGGCGGCTGGTTGAGGCGCCGGTTCGGAGCGTTGCGGCGCGGGCCGCGGCTCCACCACCGCAGGGGTGCCGTCGGCGCGGGCGCCCAGGAACTTCGGCCCCTGAGTGATCGCCAGGGCCAGCACGGCGATGGTGGCCACGCTGCCCAGCGCCATGTACAATCCCCGCCGGCTGTTATAAGGCCGCGATTCGGGTATGGATTCCGCCGCGTACGGGGCGGCCGCGGGCAGAGTGTTTTCAAACGCCGGGCCCGCGGCGGGAGCCGAGGTAATGCTCAAAAGCGCGTTGCGGAACGCCGCGGCGGTTTGAAATCGCTCCGCGGGATCCTTCGCGATCGACATCAGGATCACGTCGTTCAGCGCCGCCGGGACCCGCGGATCCCGGTTCACCGGCGGAACCGGCGTCTGCTGCAGGTGGGCCGCCATGATCGAGTAGTCGCTATCGCCCTGAAACGGGCGAGACCCGGTCACCAACTCATAGAGCGAGATGCCCAGCGAATAAAGGTCGCTGCGGGCATCGAAATCTCCACCCCGGATCTGCTCCGGCGACATGTAATAGAGCGAGCCCACGGTAGTGCCGGTCTGCGTCAGCTTACGATCCCCGGCAAGCTTCGCGATGCCGAAGTCCATCAGCTTCACCTGGCCGGACAGCGTCAGCATCATGTTCGGCGGCTTGATGTCGCGATGCACAATGCCGCGCTCATGGGCGTAGGCAAGAGCGTCGAGGACCTGGCTGATGTAATTCACGGCGTCCCCGGCCGGGATCGGTCCACGGGCGGCGAGCTGATCGAGCGTCACGCCTTCGACGAATTCCATCAGCATCAGAAGCTGGTTGTTCACGCGAAGCGCCGTATGCAGCCCCGCGATGTTGGGATGATCCAGGCTGGCCTGCAGCTTGATCTCGCGGAGGAAACGGTCGGCGAGATCGGCGTTGCCCTCCAGGTTCGGCAGCAGCACCTTCATCGCCTCGACGCGGTCCGACAAGACGTTGCGGACCTGGTAGACCTTGCCCATGCCGCCGGCGCCCAGAACCTTCACGATCTGGTAATCGCCGATCTGATCGCCGACCTGGAATGACATGATTGCTTCCTTTTGCGCTCTCCGCGCTACTGCTGTTGCGAGGGTGTCTTCACCCGGTCGCCCACCTTGGGCGTGCCGGAGCCTTCGTAGGTGCCCACCGAAGAGGTGTCTTCCACTTCCGTCACGGTCATCATCCCGAGCATGGAATCCAGCCGGCGGAGCACGCGGCCCGTGGCCGGGTCCTTGATCTCACGGCCGGTCTGGCGCACTTCGAGGCGCATACCCTTGGTCACGCCGGATCGCGACCCGACGTTGATGACCAGAGTGGAACCGGAGACGTCAGCGATCAGCCCTTCCACGCTGATGGCGCGGGTCGGCAGGCGCGAGGCGTTCGCGTCCAACTGCGTCGCCACCTGGGCGACGGCCTTGTTCACTGCCTCGCCGATGATCGTGTTTCCGAAGTTGGACGAGGACATGTCGATCGCTCCGCCGCCGTAGCCTCCGACACCCCAGCCGGAACCGCTGCTGGAGAGGCCCGACCGCTCGGACTCACCCTTGCCTTCCACGGAGACCAGGATTTCGGCGGTATCGACGTTGATCATGCGGGCGGTGACGCCGACCACGGCCTTGGCTTTCTTAACTCCCAGACCGCCCGCCCCGAACCCCCCGAGGCGTCCGCCGAACCCGCCGACGCCGGTATTGCGGTCATCCCGTCCGAACTGGGTGATGGATCCGACGATGATGGTGTCCACGCCCAGGATGCGGCCCAGTTTGGCCGCCGTGTTGGAATCCGCCCGGTCGGAATTGGAGAAATTCTGCTCGGCCAGGATCTTGTCCAGCGCCTTGCGCTCGATGACGCTGTAGACCTGGGTTCCCACCAGCTTGTTCACCAGGATGTCGGCAATGCCCTTGCCGATATCGATGTTGGCGCCGAAAACGCTGGCGATATTGCCTTGCACGGTACCGAACTCGAAGTTCATCACCGCGACCCGTTTTTTGGCCGGTTGCTGGGCAAAGCCGGAAGAGGCGAAAAAGATCGCCGTGCTGAGTATCGCAAGCCTATTCATTCGGGTAGCTCCTCGTTTCACGAATCCCATTATATGTGTCGGCCTGAGGCACGTGGGCTCAATAAGAGTACGCGCGAAACGGGAGCGAAAGCGCTCATCGGCCCGGCAACCCTCCAACGTGGGCTTGGTCTGCGACGAAATCTGCTACTATCGGGAGAAGTGGCTGATTCTGGAGGTAAGCCGCTCGTGTCTTCGTTGACCAGCATCTGAATGTTTCCACCAAGAGGCTTCCACCCCCGCCGCCCCCGTATCCGGGAGAACGTAAATGAAGCGATTCGCGCTCGAGAAGTGCGCGCAGTGTTCCCGGATGGTTCTGTCGAGATCATGCCCACCCCCGCCGCTGTTCGCAAGGCGCAGGAACTCGGTCTGGATCTGATCCTGATCGCCCCGACCGCGGAACCGCCCGTCGCCAAGGCGATGGACTACGGCCAGTGGCAGTACGAAAACAAGAAGAAACAGCACGAAGCCAAGAAGAAGCAGCACGTGATTCTGGTGAAGGAGCTGAAGTTCCGCCCGAACACCGACGACCATGATTACGATTTCAAGCGCAATCACGCGATTCGCTTCCTGAAGGAAGGCAACCGCGTGAAAGCCGTGGTGCAGTTCCGCGGCCGCGAAATCGCCCACGTGGATCTCGGCCAGAAACTGCTGGCGCGTTTCGCCGAGGACCTGAAGGACGTCGGTCAGGTGGAAGGCCAGCCGCGATTGGAAGGCCGCAACTTCCACGTGATCATCAGCCCGGTGAAGACGGCGGTTCCGAAGAAGGAAGAGAAGCCCAAGCCGCCCGCGGGCGCGGCTGGCGCCCCGGCGCA
Source organism: Bryobacteraceae bacterium (assembly GCA_019748195.1). GTDB lineage: Bacteria > Acidobacteriota > Terriglobia > Bryobacterales > Bryobacteraceae > JAIEPW01. Next base: position 7,592 of record JAIEPW010000057.1, on the reverse strand, counting down.
GTAGTCAGTCCGCGAAGCCGAGCGGCAAACGCGCCGCTGTGCGTGACAGCCACGCGTCCAGACCCTTCGGTCTCCAGCGGAAGAACCAGCGGTATCCCGCAAGCACTCCGGCATAAGCGCCCAGCAGGATCAGGAAGCGAATCCGGCGGTTGCCGGGGCCTGCGAAGATCACCGCGGCCGCGGGCGCCAGGGCAAACGCCATCCACGCGAGGATCGCGAAGGCGCCCTGCAAGGAAGCCACGGTGCCGGGGCTGGGACGCCGCGCTCGCAGCAGGATCCAGCGAGTGAATAGGGAGATCAACTCCGCGTACGCCCAGCTCAGATAGCCATACGCGAAACCGGAGGCAAGGGCCAGGGGTACGCCCAACAGCAGTTGCGCCGTGCCGTCCAAGCCGCGTCCTTAGTAGAACAGGTACTTCCGCCAGCGATCATCGCTCTTGGCCAGCATCCGCATCAGGTGCCTGCTGGTGTGCAGGCTGAAGGGCTTGGGAATCTTCGCCAGACGCATGTTGGCTTCATCTGGAGTACGGCTTCCCTTGCGATTGTTGCAGGGATGGCAGCAGGCCACCAGGTTCTCCCAGGTGGTTTCCCCGCCTCGGGAACGCGGGACGACGTGATCGAGCGTGAGCTCGGAGGAGGCCAGCGGCTTATGGCAGTACTGGCAGGTGTAGCGGTCCCGCATCAGGATGTTCTTGCGCGACAGCGCGCGGCTCTGGTGCGGAATCCGGCGATACTCCAGCAGCCGGATCACGGATGGAACCTCGAAGTGGTTGCGGGAGGAGTGGACGCGATAGGTGGCGTGCTCCTCGGCGGACGCTACGCCCTTCAGCACCAGCACCAGGGCGCGCCGCACGGCGCAAACATTGATCGGCTCGTAGCTGGCGTTCAGCACGAGAACCGGACGGTGCAATCGGTCGAGTGCGGTCATCCCGGTATTCCCTCCAAGGCGGCGGCGCGCCCGGCGGCACGTGGCCGCGGAGTTCGAATTTGTACCGTGCCTGCCCGGCGGTCGGCGCGGGCGAGCGTGAGAACCGTGACGTGGGCGGCGCCCGCCCGCTTCAGAGCGGCGGCGGCGGACGCCGCGGTCGCGCCGGTAGTGAAGACGTCATCCACCAGCAGAATCGATTTGCCGCGCAACAACTCGCGATCGCGGACCGCGAATGCCCCCTGCAGGTTCCTGCGGCGAACGGCGGCGGTGGAGCCGGCTTGGGAGGGGGTCGCCTTGCGGCGGCGCAGGACGGGCAGCATGGGGACGCCCAAGTGCCTTTCGAGTTCAGTCCCCAGCATCTCGGACTGGTTGAATCCGCGCCTCCAGCGGCGGATCCAGTGCAGCGGGACCGGAACGATAGCGTCATACGAACGGTGGCGCGGGCACGCTTCGGCCAGCCAAACGCCCATGGGTCGCGCCAGGCTGCGAATGCCGGCGTACTTGAACAGGCGAATCAGTTCGCGAAGGCGGCCCTCATAGGCTCCGGGAGAATAAACTCCATCAAACGGGCGATGTGCGCCGGCGCAAAGCCGGCAGCGGCCCTCCTCATCCAGCGGGAACGGGCTCAAGAACGGGGTCTGGCATTCCTTGCAGTAGAACTCGGCCTGAACCGGATCCGGGGCGCTGAGGCATCTAGCGCACACCGGGATTCTCGAAATACCGGTGAGAGGTTGGGAACAGACGCGGCAGTCTTCGGGAAACAGGCGGCGCACCAGGGCGCGCGCGATCTTTCGTGCGGCAAGCGTAACCGCTGCTGGCCACTGGCTCGAAAGATGGCAACTAGGGAAGGCTCACCTCCGCCTCTTCCTTTTCAGTCTAGCATCCCGGCGGCCGCCGCCGTAAGAACACCGGACTTTGCAAACATTCTAGCAGCATCCTGTTACGGCGGGGTGACGCGTCCGCTAGCTCTCGGGCGGTACAATCAGGTTGCTCCATGATGCGCAAACGCCTGGACTGGACCCCGAAAGACCGCCAATATCATCTGGGCGACAAAACGCTGATCTTCGGAGTTGTGAACGTTACTCCGGATTCTTTTTCCGACGGCGGGCGTTTCGACGATCCGGATCGCGCCTTCGCTCATGCCGTTCAACTGGAGGAAGCGGGCGCGGACATCATCGACATCGGAGCGGAATCCACCCGCCCCGGCTCCACGCGCCTATCCGAGGCGGAAGAGCTTCGCCGGCTGGTCCCGGTGTTGAAGCGTTTGCGGGGCAAAATCGGCGTCCCGATTTCGGTGGATACGTACAAGGCCTCGGTCGCCGAAAAGGCGATCTCGCTCGGTGTCGAGATCATCAACGACCCGAGCGGTTTGACCTTTGATCCGGACCTGGCAAGAGTGGTGACACAGGGCGACGCGGGACTCGTGCTGAATCACATGCGGGGCACTCCGGACACCTGGGCGAAGCTCCCGGCGTTAAAGGACCCCGCCCAAACCATCGCCCGCGATTTGGACGCGAGCGTGAATCGAGCGCGTCGCGCGGGAGTCGGCAGGCTGCGGATCGCGATCGATCCGGGTCTCGGGTTCGGTAAGCGGAAGGAACAAAACAGCGAGATCCTGGCGAAGTTGGGCGTGATCGGACAATTGGATTACCCGCTGCTGGTGGGTCCCTCGCGAAAGCAGTTCATCGCCCAGGGAACCGCCGAGGAGACGGAATTCGCTACCGCGGCCGCGGTGACGGCGGCGATTTTGAACGGCGCCCACATGGTCCGCGTGCATGACGTGAAATCCATGGCTGCCGCCGTGCGGGTGGCGGACGAAATCGCCCGCCGCCGCGAGGACTGAACTACTATTTCGAAGGCTTCTTCTTGTCGTTGGGGATTTCGAGGTTGTTGGTGACCGCGAACACGCCGGGGACTGCGTTAGCCTGGATTTCCGCGATGGAGCGATCCATTTCGTTATCCACCACGCCGGTCAAAGTGACGTTGCCATTCTTCACGATGATGTGAATCGGATGGAAGCCGATGGGCGGATCGTTGGTGATACCGCCGGCGCGTTGCGCCAGCGTCCCGAACACCGGGCTCCCGCGATTGGGGTTGTAGCGCTGCAGGACGGTGTTCCCGTAGACCGCAATGTAGACCCTCGTGCGGATGTTGTCATCGTTGGGCGAAAGCGGCAGCACTTCAATCTGGTTCACAACCTCGGTGACGCCGGGGACTTTGCCGGTCACCTGCTCCGCGCTGCTCTTCAGAATGGGGCGCGAGGCGTAGCCGCGAAGAATCACCGTGCTTCCCTTGATGCCGAAGCGCAGATCGTCAAAGACTCCGTACTGGGGAATGCGCACCAGCTCCTTCTGCACGCCTCGGGCGATCTTCAATACCCGGTCGTAATCCGCCTTTGGCAATTCCGGCGCTGGGGCGTCCTGTTTCCTGGCATCCTGAGCGGTTGCCGTGATGGCGGCAATGGCGACTACCGGCAGCCATTTGCATCTCTTGAACATTTGCTCCTCCTGGGCCTTACCCCGATAATAGCCTAGCGGCGCGTCCGCGACACGTCGCGGCGCGCTCGCAAGGTGTAACCGGCCACAGTAACGGGCGGGACCACGAGAGGATAGTGCGTTTCGATCCAAGACTCGAGCGCTGCGAAGCGGTTGTCCAGTGATCCCGCCGAGGGAAACACGCGCAGGAACTCCTCGCGAGGCAGGGCGAGGTAGAGAATCCATTGCGGCGGGTTGCGGCGGAGCGAATCGAGTGCGGACTCCTCTTCGGCCTTTCCCATCATCCCCGGAGCGAGGTACGAAAACCGCGTGGGGTTTCGGGCTTGGGTGATGTAGTAGAGCAGCGGGAGATAAGGGTGGACGTAGAGCGTGTCGCCTGCCCGTACATGGCGCAGCAGGTCAGCGACCGCGGGCGCGGCGTCCTGGGGTATGCGGAGGCCGCCGACAGGCGAATCTAGGGAAACATCTCGACGGATCTCGTGGTGATAATTGAGAAGGAATACCAGCGCGAAGACCGAAAAACCCGCCGCCGTGAGAAACTGAGCCCGCCGCGACAGCGCGAGCGCGGCGATGGCAGCCGTTAAGGTGTAGCCTAAGGGCGCGACGAACGCCAGGTGCATCACGTCGGCCCGTGGCAGGCAGGAAATCACGAGTGCGGCCATGCAGCCGAGCAGGTACACGATTTCGGGCGGGACTTCGCGGCGCCGCAGATATCGGACGCCCCAACCGCCGGCGGCGATTACCGGGAGCACAGCAGGTAGAGCCACGCAGAGTACCAGGGCGGCGCGGATCGCCAGTTCGAGGCCGGAAGCACCCTCAAAAAGCGCGGGATAGCCGCCGATGATGGATCCGTATGGCATCACATTAACGCCGGAGTAATGTGTTTGCAGCCACAGCATCTGATCCACGAAGCCGCCCCATATGCCGCCGCCGGCCAATATGGCGATCGCGACTAATCCGGCAGTGGCGGCGCCTCCCGCGAAAAGGAACGCCCCGCGCCAGTTCCTCAATGTCGCCATCCAGGCGAAGGTGACCACCGCTACACCCGCCACCGAAGGCGTCACTACGGCGGCGGAGGCGGCCAGCGCGCCGCTCAGAATCAGCCAGCGGTTCCCGGCGAGCGCCGCCGTAACGGCGCCCAACGCAAGCGCGGCGCTATCCCAGCGGTGGGCTGAGGTTAGGAGCGTGGGGTTCGAAGCCTGGAAGGCGAAGAAGAGCACAGTGGCGCACCAAGCCGCCGGCCGCGTGGAAACCCGGCGCGTGATCCAGAACAGAAGGGCGCACTGTACCGCGAAGTCGAGAATTACAACCAGCCTTGCGGATCGAAGCGAGTAGCCAAAAGCGCGAAACGCGATTTCCTGCAGCCAGTAGCCCCCGGGGCTCATGTATCCGAAAAAATCTACGTACAGGCGGCTGCCTTCTGTCATGCGCTGCGCCGCTTCCAGAATGATTCCTTCGTCGTTGGTGAACACCAGGCGATTTCCATGCGCCGTCAGCAGGATCGCCGCCACCGCCGCGAAAATCAGCCAGGGTTCCAGGCGGCGGATCATCGCGGTTTGGACCAGACGCCGAGCACGGATTTGCCAACCCGGCCCAGCAGCAAGGGATCGAGCAGGCGCGATAGAGGAACCAGGAACCGGTCCCAGGCCAGAATCTGAGCGTCGTTCGGATGGGCGCTTTGCAACAACAGCCGGTTTCCGAGGCTTGCCAGGAGGCCCGCGGCGTCCAGATAGACCAGCTTGCGCGGCTCCAGTTCCGGAGGAATCACCGCGCGCAGGGAGGCGCGCGTGTAACGGCGATAGTGGCCCACCGCGCTATCGAACGGAGTGAACAGGAAAGGATGCGCGGGCGCCAGCACGACCAGAGATCCGCCCGGATACAGCCGCCGGGCTGCCAGACCAACCTCGGCGCGATCGTCCGCGATGTGTTCCAGCACGTCGATGTAAAGGATGACGTCGAACCGTTCGTCGACTGCCGCCAGGGTGCCAACTCGTACCCGGTGTTTGGGGCCAGTCTCAATCCGGGAGGCCAGGTTCGCATCCGGCTCCAGGCTCAGCCAGGAGTCGAACTCCAGCCGGGCTAGCGCGTGTGCGTTGGCGCCGATCCCGGCGCCAACTTCCAGAACACGACCGTGAACGAACCCCGCGATCTGGTCCCGCCAGTACGCTTTCCATCGGGTGGCTTTGGCGAACAGGTCCAGTTCACAGCCTTCGTACGTGTAGGCGGTCAAGGCCGGGACCTCGCGCGTTCCATCTCGACCGCCTGCGCCAGCATCGCCACCTGGGTGGCGGGAGCGGCCCACGCCACCGTACGCCCCGCGATGAAGTAATGCGCGTCGCGAGCCGCCAGGAAGCTCATCTGCGTTCGCGATCCGATAATCTGGAACACCAGCAGCACGGCCAACAGCAGCGATTGCAGCAGCAGCACGGCCAGGATCCCGCCGGCGTAGGTGGCCCACCCCGGGATCGCCAGCCCGGTGCCGAAGCGAACCGCCACAACCACGCCCAGCGCCACTGTTAACGCAACCGAGAAGCCGGAGGCGGCTACCAGCAGCCGGGCGCTCACCACGTCGCTGAAGACGCTGATCGCGCTGAGGCCATGGATCACCAGCGACACGAAGTTCATGGTCGATTGCCCCCGTAGACGCCGTCCGCGAGGCAGCGGAACCAATTGAAGCGGAAGCTTGGCCCGGAACACGGCAGCCGCGTAATGATTCCAGAGCTCCGGCACCACCATCAGCCGCGATACCGCCTCCGGGGGCAGAACGCTGAAGTTGCCCACGCGTACTTCAATACCGGTGAAGAGTAAGTGCAACCGTCGATAGAGTGCATAAAAGACGCGGAACCACAGGCTTTCGAGCCGCTTCGTGCGGGCGGCGAAGATCACGTCCTTGCTTCCGCGCCGGCGAAACTCCTCCAACAGCAGTGGCACATGATCCGGCCGGTCCTCGCCGTCGCCGTCCATCACGATCACCGCCGACCCCCGCATCCGGTCTGCCGCCTCAAACAGCCCGATCGCGATGGCGCGCTGATGTCCCAGGTTGCGCCTCAGGTGCAGCACTTTCACCGTGCGGAAATTGCCGAATTCCGGCCAGGCTGGCATGGGCGCCAGGGAACCGTCGTCCACCAGCAACACGTCGACCGGTTCCGCAAGCTGTTGATTGAGTTCAGACAGCAGGCACACCACGGCGTCCCAATCGTTGTACACCGGGATCAGGACCACCGTGGGCCGGGTGCGAGCATCCATTTACCCCTCTATCGGCCGTTTGGGTCCGCCCGTCCAGTCCGTTTACAATGAAGCGTTTATGCCTTCTTTCCTGATGGCGATCGCGGGCTGCTCGGGCAGCGGCAAAAGCTACCTGGCGCGGCACCTGGCGGAGCGGTTCTCGCTCCTGGAACCGGTGATCGTGTCCACGGATTCTTACTATTGTGACCTGCCGCACCTGTCGCTGGCCGAGCGCGGACTGCAGAACTTTGACGATCCAGAGTCGGTGGACGTCGAATTGCTCGTCTGCCAGCTTGCCGCACTGAAGCGGGGAGAAGCGGTGGACAAGCCCTCCTACGATTTCGCTTTGCACCAAAGGGCGGGCCGCACCGAGCGCGTGGAGCCGCGCGGCCTGGTGATCGTTGAGGGCATCCTTGCACTGCACTGGGAAGAGCTCAGGAGGATCTACGACTTCTCGATTTTCGTTCGTACGGCGGACCCGCTGTGCCTCGACCGCCGCATGAGCCGCGACATCGAGGAGCGGGGGCGCACGCCCGCCTGCGTGATGAGGCAGTACGAACAGACCGTGCGGCCCATGGCCGAACTCTACGTGCTGCCTACCGCCAGATACGCCGATCTGATCCTGGAGGGCGATGCCCCCATTCGGCGGAATGTGGATCGCGTGGAGAATGCGCTCTCAGGCGTGCTTACCAGCCCTTAAATTCCGGCGATCGCTTCTCCAGAAACGCGCGCACGCCTTCCTGGTGGTCCTCAGTCATGCCGCAGCGCAGATGCGTTTCCGCCTCGCGATCGAGCACGGTCCGGAAGTCGCTGCTCTGGGCGAGATTAATGTTCGCCTTCATGTAGCGGTAGCTGGTGAGAGGTCCACGGGCGATGCGCCGCGCCACCTCATCCACGGCTCCGCTGAATGCGCCGGCGGGCACCACCCGGTTCACCAGCCCGAT
>JAIEPW010000067.1 GCA_019748195.1 Bryobacteraceae bacterium | reverse complement strand
CCGTAATAGTGGATCATGGCGGGACTCGCGGACGGCCTTGTACACTGGGTAATGGAGGGGAGCAGAACTGCTCCTCACGCGATGATCGACTATATCAGCAACCGGGACCACAGGCTCATGCGGCGGGTGAACCGCTGGTTTGCCCCTCGCTGGATCCGGCTGTGGATGATCTGCGCCACCCGAGGCGGAGACGGCTGGCTGTGGTACGCGATGTGCGCCGCGGTGGCCCTGTTCGGCGGCGCGGAGCGATTCGCCGCGCTGCTCGGCTGCGTCATCGCCGTCGGTACCGGCATCGGCCTGTTCCTGTGGCTGAAACGGACCACGGGCCGGCGGCGCCCCTGCCATATCGAGCCCCACGCCTGGGCCACGCTGCTGCCGCCCGATCAGTTCTCCTTCCCGTCCGGACACACGATCACCGCCTTCGCCATGGCCACCACGCTCAGCCTGTTCTATCCCTCGCTGATGGCCGGGCTGCTGTTCTGCGCCATCTCGATCGCCGCGTCCCGCATCCTCCTGGGGATGCACTTCCTCAGCGATGTCGTGGTGGGGGCGCTTATCGGAGCCGCCCTTGGCTACGCCGCCTTCGCCATCGTGAGCTAGCGCGCTACCACCCCACAGGCTTGCCCGCGTTCTGTTCCTTCAGCCATTTTTCCAGCGGCGCGAAATAATCGCGAATCGCATTCGCGTCCATCTGCCTCGTTCCGGTGATCTTCTCCAGCGCTTCCGGCCACGGCTTGCTGATCCCCATCCGCAGCATCGCATCCAGCTTCGCGCCGGCCTCCTTCGATCCGTAAACGGAACAGCGGTGCAGCGGATCCCGGCACCCGGCCGTCTCCGCCAGCGCGCGGTGGAACTGAAACTGCAACAGGTGTGCCAGAAAGTAGCGAGTGTACGGCGTATTGCCGGGAACGTGATACTTCGCGCCGGGATCGAAAGCGTCCGGCGGACGCTCGGACGGCGCGCTGATGCCCTGGTAGTTGCGCCGCAGCTCCCACCACGCTTCGTTGTATTTCTCCGGCGGCACTTGCCCGCTGAACACCTTCCAGCGCCACTGGTCCACCAGAAGGCCGAACGGCAGAAACGCGATCTTGTCCAACGCCCGCCGCAGCAGCAGGCCGGTGTCCTTTGAGGGATCGGGCACGCTGGTGATCAGCCCGATCTTTTTCAGGTACTCGGGCGTGATGGACAGGGCAATGGTGTCGCCGATCGCCTCGTGGAAGCCGTCGTTGGCGGAATCGCGGAACAGCGCCGGCTGCCGGTTGTAGGCGCGCTGGTAGATGTTGTGACCCAGTTCGTGATGGATGGTGTTGAAATCCTCCGCCGTGGGCTCAATGCACATCTTGATGCGCAGGTCTTCTTCGTTGTCGATGTCCCAGGCGGAGGCGTGGCAGACTACCTCGCGATCGCGGGGCCGGGTGAACATGGATCGCTCCCAGAACGTCGGCGGCATCGGCGCGAAGCCCATGGAGGTGAAGAACGCCTCGCCGTACTTCACCATCCCGATGGCGTCCGTCTTGCGGTTCTTCAGAATCGCGTTCAGGTCGTAGCCCGGGTCCGCGGCCGCTGGCGCCAGCAGCGGATACAGGTTGTCCCACTGCTGCGCCCAAACATTACCCAACAGGTGCCCCGGAATCGGACCGTCCTTCGGAACCAGATCGCCGTAGTTCTCCCGCAGCTTCCACCGCGTGTAGGCGTGCAACTGCTGGTACAGCGGTCGCACCTGCTCCCACAGGCGGTCCAGCTCCCGCGCGAAATCGTCCGGCGGCATGTCGTACTTGGACCGCCACATCGCGCCGGTGTCGGCGAAGCCAAGCTCCTTTGCCCCCTTGTTGGACAGCTCCACAAAGCGCCGGTAATCGGCCTTCATGGGCTTCGAAATCGTGTGCCAGCCCTCCCACACCTGCAGCAGTTCCTTGGGATTGCGGCTCTCCGCCATGATGCGGGTGACATCGTCGATGTTCAGCGCCTTGCCCCCCACCTCGAACTTGCCCTTGCCGTACATTCCCTCCAGGCGGGCCTGCACCTGTGTGAGCTCGAGAGATTCCTTCGGATCGGCTGGCGTGGCCATCACCAGGCCCGTCTTCATCAGGCGCAGCTTCCGCGCCGTCTCCGGATCCTGCCTGGATTCGTCGAACCGTGCGGCTTCCTTGGCGAATCGGGCGGCAGCCGACAGCGTCCGCTCATTGGCCAGCGCCGACAGCGCTTCGGTGTCGACGGTAATATGGGTCGCCTGCACCCACTGCGCCCGCCCCGATTCATTGTTCAGGGCCAGCAGTTTCTGTTCGGCTTCCGTGACGAACTTCTTGGCATCGCCCCCGGCCGGCGCGCCGCCTGCTTCCGGCGCGCCATTACACCCGGCCAGCCACAATCCGCAGGCCGCCGCCGCGACCGCTCCAATAGATCGGCTCATGAGGTTCATTATGTACCGGAATGGCACGAGGATGGCCGCATTGGGGGCGAAAATCAGCCCGAAAGGGCGCTACTTTCCGGACGGCCCCGGCGCAGCCGCCCCAAATCGATGGATTCCGGCGCAACCACCTGCTACCGTCTCGCCGAGGTGAATCCGTGAACGCTTGGAACCGCCGCTCCTTTCTTCGACAGGCCTCCGCGATGATCGCCGCCCATGCCGCGATCCCGGCTTGGGCCCAGACCACTCCAAATCCGCAAACCGCACCCGTGGAGTTCCGGACCATCCGATTGCAATCGATCCGGCTCGATGAGCAGGCGGCGTTCTATTCGAACACGCTCGGCCTTCCGGTCCGGCAGCAGGACGGCGGCCTGAAGGTGACCGCCGGGCGCACCGTTCTGGAGTTCTCGCCGGCGCCGCCTGCGTCTCAGCCCTTCTACCACTTCGCCTTCAACATCCCGGAAAACCAGTTGGAGGATTCGATGAAGTGGCTGCGGCCCCGCTGCCCCATCCTCCCGCGGCCCAATGGCGCCGGCGAGATCTACCACTTCGCCAATTGGAACGCGCACTCCTGCTATTTCCTGGATGCCGCCGGCAACCTGCTCGAGTTCATCGCCCGGCACACCTTGCCGAACGCGTCGCGCTCCGGGTTCGATTCGGGCTCGCTGCTTTCGGTCAGCGAGATCGGGCTGGTTACGGACTCCGTGCCCGGCATCGCCGAACGCCTGAAATCGAGCTTCGCCGTGCAGAATTATTTCAACGGCTCGGACGAGTTCATGCCCATGGGCAATGAACACGGCTTGTTCATCCTGGTGAAGAGGGGCCGCGCCTGGGGCATCGTAAGCCGCCCCGCGGAAGTGTACCCGGTGGAGGTGCGGCTGGCCGGCGGCTCCCGCCGAAGCCTGAAGCTCGATCCACTGCCGTATCGCGTGGAAAGTGGAGGATAGCGCGGACAGGGCGCCTGCCGCCGCCGCATTGAGAACATGCGGATCACTCGGGTGCCGCTCCACCCATCCGAGCGACCCGAGGTGCAGCGCCATTCTTACTTTCGCGTACTTCAGAAACGCGAAAGTGAGAAATCGGCGCGCGGCGGGCGATTAACGCGCGGCCAGCAGGGCCCGCAGATGCCGCGCCCGCTCGGGCGACCGCAGTTGCCGCAGCGCCTTCGCTTCGATCTGGCGGATCCGTTCCCGCGTCACGTCGAACTCCTGCCCGATCTCCTCCAGCGTGTGTTCCCGCTCGCAGCCGATGCCGAAGCGCAGCCGGATCACCTTCTCCTCCTTGGGAGAAAGCGTCTTCAGGATGTTGGCGGTCTCGTCCCGGACGTTGGTGTCGATCACCGCGTCCACGGGCGAGCCTACCCAGCGATCCTCGATCAGATCGCCCAAGGCGGATTCGCCGTCCCGGCCCACGGGTGTCTCCAGCGACACCGGATCGCGGGAGATGGTCTTCAGCTTCTGCACCTTCTCCACCGGGATGTCCATGCGGCGGGAGATCTCTTCATTGGTCGGCTGCCGGCCGAGTTCCTTCTCCAACTCGCGCGTCGCCCGCAGGAACTTGTTCATCGACTCGTTCATGTGAACCGGGATGCGAATGGTGCGCGACTGGTCCGCGATGGCGCGGGTGATCGCCTGCCGGATCCACCACGTGGCGTAAGTCGAGAACTTGTACCCCCGGCGGTATTCGAACTTGTCGGCCGCGCGCATCAGGCCGATGTTGCCCTCCTGGATCAGGTCCAGAAGATGCAGTCCGCGATTGACGTACTTCTTGGCCACCGAAACCACCAGGCGGAGGTTGGCTTCCACCAGGTCCTTCTTGGCGCGTCCGGCTTCGATCTCTCCGTGCTGGATTACCTGGATGGTGTGCCGCAGATCGCTGAGCGACGCTCCAGCCTGCTTCTCGCGGGCCCGGATCTCTCGTTTCAGTTCCTTGGCCTTGGCTTCGGCGGTGACGCCTTTCTTGCCTTCCAGTTTCTTGAGATCGGCGTCCAGGTGGGTCAGCTCTTCCACCGCGCGTTCGATTTCCTTGGAAAACTGCCGCCACCAGGTGAGCATCCACGGAATGCGGCGGATGGCCAGCGAGGTCTCCACCTTCGCCCGCATCAGCTTGCCGTTCCACTTCTTCCGCAGCTTCTTGTTGTTGGCGGGAATGTCGGCTACCTTCTCGGTAAGCTGCTGTTGCTTCTTGTGCCAGTTCAGGACTTCGAGGAACAACGCCTTGGTCTCGTTCGCCTTCTTCTCCCAGGCGGGCGTTTCCTCTTCCACGTCTCCCAGATCGACGTAGCTTTCGATATCCTCGGTGCCGCGCTTAACGCCCTCGCAGATGTCCACGATCATCCGCTCCACCACCGCGGAACGCGAGATCGCTTTCTGCATGCGCAGCTTACCCCGCTCCATCTTGCGGGCCAGCGTGACTTCGCCCTCCCGCGTCAGCAGGGGTACGGCGCCCATTTCGCGAAGGTACACGCGAACCGGGTCATCCGTATAGATGGACTCTTCGACAGGCTGGGCGTGCTCCTCCCCCTCGGCCGGTTCCTCCGGGTGGAAGAAACTGGCTTCCTCGTCAAAGGGAATGCCCAGGGGCTCATGGCCCTCAGCCAAAAACTGATCTTCGAAATGATCCACTTAGTTTTTCACCTCCCCCTAGAGACGCGTAACCGACACATCACCTTGGGGTTAGACAATTAAGACTCGACTGGGGACAATTCACCCGCACGGCTCCAGATCCGATAAGCGGGGCCATGGTAAGTATAACATCGAAGTGACTTCCAAGGTAAGTCCCTACTGTGAAGGATGTTTACCGGCGAGGGCGGTTACAACAAAACTGGCGGCTTCCCCCGAACCGGCCTCCCGCCGAGCCGTCAACCGTCCTCAGATCAACCGGTTAGGGACGTTTCTGCAGTAGATCCTTTAGCTCTTCCACGAACGCCTCCACGTCCTGGAAATCGCGGTAAACGCTGGCGAAGCGGACGTAGGCGATCTTATCCAACCCCTTCAGCCTCTGCATCAGCATCTCCCCAATTTCCGTCGTCGGAATTTCGCGCTCCGCCGTGTCGGCGAACTTGGATTCCACATCATCGACAATCTGCGCCAGCTTGGCCATGGGTACCGGCCGCTTCTCGCACGCTTTCAGCAATCCCTCCAGCACCTTCTGCCGGTCGAACTTCTCGCGCCGCCCGTCGCGCTTCACCACCATATAAGGGATCTCGTCGGTGCGCTCGTAGGTGGTGAACCGGCGTTCACATGCCAGGCACTGCCTGCGGCGGCGCACCACGTCGCCTTCCTTGGTCTCCCGCGAGTCGATAACCCGATCCTGGCGGTGTCCGCAGAATGGACAGGTCATGAGCCGCGCCCCTCCCCGGCGGGGACCTCGCCCTCCACCGCCTCGGTCTCCTCCGCGATATGCGCTAAATTCTTCCATTTCAGCCCCGCGGATATCGCCAGCAGCACGCCTACGGGGACAATGGCGACGAACGTCGCCAGCCACAGCAGCAGCGCGAAACCGGTAGCGGGTTCGATACTCACGCCATACAGTTCGCTGAGCACGATTACGGTAACGATCTGCATCCCGCCGCCGATCCCAGGCAGTTGGATGACCCCCCCGAATGCGACAAAGCCCAGCAGAATCAACGCATCCTGCACGCGGAACCCGGCGGTGGCAGGCATCGCCCGCAACAGCGTCCAGAACGCGGCGCCGATAATGGCCCATTCCAGAATGGTGTAAAGGGCGAGCTGGAAGGCGAACCCCCCATGCCGTGTGGCCTGCATCCCCTGGCTGAAGGAGTCGAGAAGGTGGGCTACTTTCGAATGAATCCGTTCGGGCAGGAAGGCGAGCCCGTCGGCGATCCGCTTTTGCGCCGCGGTTCCGAACTGCCGCAGCGCGAACAGCACCACCAGGGAAACGATGGCCGTGATTCCCACCAGCCAGCCGCCCGCCTGCAGCACCGGCGCCAGGCGCGACTCGGGGTGAACCGAGCTCGCCTGAATCTGCGACAAGGCCACGCCGAAGATCACCAGCACCGCCAGCAGATCCAGCATCCGCTCCAGAAGCCAGACAGCAAGTTGTGAAGACAAAGGGAGTTTTTCGCTGCGAGCGATCAGGTAGGGACGGACGATCTCACCAGGGCGCCCGAAGAAGACGATCGCCGTGAAGCCAATGGCGGTGGCCTGGAAGATCGGCCACAGAGAAGTATGGGGGCGCAGCGGACGGATCATTACTGCCCAACGGAGCGCCCGTCCTACATAGGTCAGCGCGACCAGCAGCAGCGAGATCCCCATCCAGAAGGGGTCCAGGCCGGACAGAGAGGCCGTGAATTTGCCCCACTCAAAACCACTGGACCATAGCCGGTAGCCGACGAAAGCGATGGCGCCCACGGCCAGCGCGCCCATCAGCCAGGCGCCGCGCCTCAGATTCCGGCCAGCGATGGATGCCTCCCCGAATTTCCGGCGGGAACTGGTGTCAAAATATGCCGGGGGCTAGAATGTAAATCGAACTTCCGATGGCGTTTCCTCGTTCTACAAAACGGGTAGCAGCTAAAGGGCCAATGGCTCGGCGGCGGCAGCCCGGAACGACTCGAGAGGAACGGCATGGCGGCAATGGCCTCAGTTGGACAGGTTATCACGGCCGGCAATTTGGCCGGATGGCCAGCTTCGGCGGGCAAGGATGAGCCCCAGGCCGCAAGTCGGTACACTGGTCGAAGCTTGGACGCGGACGCCCAACTCGTAGCGCGGTGCCTTTCCGGCGAGGAAACCGCCTGGGAAGATCTCGTGAAGATGCATACCCGCCGTGTGTTCGGCGTATGCTACCGCTTCACGAACTCCGATTCCGAGGCTCAGGATCTGACGCAGGAAGTGTTTCTGCGCGTGTTCAAGTCGCTGAAAAGCTTCCGTTCCGGCGAAGGCTCATTTGTTGTGTGGCTGACGCGCCTGACGCGGAATCTGTTGATTGACCACTACCGCCGGACGAAGCTCGACCGGGCGACGGATTCGATCGAGGAACAGCTTCCGATGCTGGAGGAGCGGACGGCTATGTCGGCCCGCACCGATGGCATGGTGGTGGGGCGCGAGGCCAGCGAATTGCTGCAGAAGGCGCTGCAGAAGCTCTCGCCGGATCTTCGGGAAACGGTGATCCTGCGGGACCTGGAGGAACTGGAGTATAAAGAGATCGCCGATATTCTGAATGTCCCGGAGGGGACGGTGAAGTCGAGGTTGAATCGCGGGCGGGCTGAGCTCGCCAAGGCGCTGCGGCGTTGGAAAGTCGCGGTGTAGAAGATCATGAACTGCGCTGAACTGGAAATTCTGCTTTGCGATTACGTGGACGGCACGCTCCACGGCGAGCAGAAGTCCGCCCTGGAGCAGCATCTTTCCGGATGCCCGGAATGCGCCGTGCTGGCGCGGGATGCGGCGGGCGCGGTCCGGTTCTTCGAGGGTGTGCCGGCGCTGGAAGCGCCGCCGGAATTGGTGACGCGGATTCAGTTCGACCTGCAGACGGGCCGCATTCCGGCGCCCGCGCCCAAGAACTGGATCCGCCGCTTCCTGGGCCGCTGGCTGGAGCCGGTGCTGCAGCCGCGGTTCGCGATGGGCATGGCCATGACCGTGCTCAGCTTCGCCATGCTGGGACGCTTTTCGGGAATCCAGATCCGGCAGTTGAAACCCTCCGACCTGGACCCGGTGAAGGTCTGGCAGACGGTGGATGACAAGGCGCATCGCGTGTACGACCGCGCCGTGAAGTATTACGAGAACCTGCGCTGGGTTTACGAAATCCAGTCCAGGCTGAAGGAATGGAATGACCAGGCGGAAGCCGAGCGGCAGCAGCAGCCATCAGGAGCGGGAGGCGGCAGCAGCGGCGGAGGTCCGGCCCGGGATGTAAGGCCAGGAGATCCCAGATGAGTGATATGCAAAACGCCGCTCCCAGACCCGCGGCCTACTGCCGGACGTGCGGGAAAGGGCTGTACGAGCCCTTGCCGCGCGCGGTGAACGGAATCATTTACTGCCAGGAGCATATGCCGATGACCTCCCAAAACCCAGCGGCCGCCGAACCGCCCTCGCCGTACACGTCGCCTTATGTGGCGCCGGCCGGCCCGCAGGTCAACTCCGGCGTGTCCCCCGGGCTGGCATTTGTCCTGGGCCTGATTCCGGGCGTGGGCGCCATCTATAACGGCCAGTACGCCAAGGGCCTCATCCATGTCGTGATTCTCGGCATCCTGATCAGCGTGATGGAAACCGGCGCCGCCGCCGGGCTGGAACCGCTGGTGGGCCTGCTGACCGGAACCTTCGTGTTCTACATGGCCTTCGAGGCTTACCACACCGCCAAGAAACGCCAGATGGGACTGGCCGTGGACGAGTTCTCCAGCCTGCTGCCCGCCAAGGGCGCTTCCCGCTTCCCCGCCGCGCCGATCCTGGTGATCGCGCTCGGTGTGGTGATGCTGGCCAACAACCTGGGCCTGTTCGAAGTGCGGCAGTTGCTGCGCTACGGGCTGCCGCTGTTCCTGATCGCGCTGGGAGCTTACCTGCTGTACGTGCGGCTCAACCCCGGCGACTCGCGGCCGGCCTCCTCGGGGGTGATCCATGAACAACAGTAAAGCGCTGGTCCGCGCGGCGCGCGGGCCGCTGCTGCTGATCACGCTCGGCATCCTGATGGCCGCCGATCAGATGGGCGGATGGCACTTCGGACGAACCTGGCCGGTATTGCTGATCGTTTTCGGCGTCACCAAGCTGCTCGAACGGGTGGCCGATCGCGACCCCATGGATCTTACTCCAAGCGCCCCCCCGGGAGGACAGGCATGAAGCGGACTTCCGTTGTCGCACCTTTGATTCTGATCCTGCTGGGCGCGCTGTTCCTGATTCGCAACCTGAATCCGGACCTGCCGTTGTTGAGCTACCTGGCCCGCTACTGGCCCTTCCTGCTCATCGGCTGGGGCGTGCTGCGGCTGGTGGAAATCCTCACCTGGTCCACGCAAGGCAAGCCGCTGCCGGAGCGCGGCATCTCGGGCGGCGAATGGACGCTGGTGGTCTTCCTCACCATCATCGGATCCGGCTTGTTCTTCTTCCGCGAAGGCGACGGCTCCGTCTGGGGACGCAACGTGCGCGCCCGGATCGGCGGCATCGAGATCCTGGGCGAGACGTTCGAGTACCCCATCGCCGGGCAGGCCAAGGCCGGCAAGACGCCGCGCCTGGTGATCGAAAGCTTCCGCGGCAACGCGCGCATTATCGGCGCCGACACCGAGGAAATCAAGGTCACCGGCCGCAAGACCATCCGCAGCCTGCAGCAGAGCGACGCCGAAAAGGCCGATCGCGACACGCCGCTCGAAGTGGTGGCGCAGGGCGATCAGGTGATCATCCGCAGCAACCAGGAGCGGGCTTCCGACAACCTCCGGCTGGAGGCCGACATGGAAATCACGGTCCCGCGCGGCGCCAGCGTCGAGGCCCGCGGCCGCTACGGCGATTTCGAAATCAACGACATTTCCGGCAACGTGGAAGTCGTCAGCGACAACGCCGGAGTGCGGCTGCAGAAGATCGGCGGCGAAGTAAAAATCGACCTGCGGCGCAGCGATATCGTTCGCGCCATCGACATCAAGGGTCCGCTGGAGCTGAAGGGCCGCGGCGACGACGTCACCATCGAGAACGTGGAAAACGCCGTCACCGTCAACGGCGACTACTCCGGCACGCTGGAATTCCGCAAATTGGCCAAGGGCCTGAAGTTCGAGAGCTCGCAGACGGAACTTTCCTTCGAGCGGGTTCCCGGACTGGTGCAGATGAGCCGCGGGGAACTGACCGCAAGCGAATTCGTGGGTCCGGCGCGGATCTCGTCACGCACCAAGGACGTCCGCCTGTCGGCATTCACCAACAGCCTGGAGTTGTCGGTGGATCGCGGCGATATCGAGATCCGGCCTCCGGCGGCGCTCGCCAAGATGGACATCCGCACCCGCGCCGGCGATGTCGATATCGACTTCCCCAGGAACGCGAAGTTTGAGATCCGCGCCAAGGTGGATCGCGGCGACATCAACAACGACTACGGCAGCCCGCTGCGCGTGGAAAGCGAAGGCCCGCGGGGACAACGGCTGGAAGGCAGCACCGGCGGAGGGCCCTCCGTGGTGATCGAAGCGGGGCGCGGCACCATCACCGTCCGCAAGGACGGCAGCGGCGATCGCGTCACGCAGTCGGCCTTCCCGGATTTCCCGGACACGCCGCAGCCGAAGGCGCCCAAGGCTCCGGCGCCGCCCGGTCGCATCGATCAGTGACGCCTATTTCACGGCGATCGCTTCGATCTCGATCAGGTAATCCGGGTTCGCCAACGCCTGAACCCCCAGCAGCGTGGATGCCGGTGGCTTGGCCGGATTGAGATAGCGGGAGCGGATTTCCCGCAGCGCCGCCAGGTCCGCCGCCTTGAAATTGACGACGAACGTGGTCATTTTCACCACGTGATCGAAGGTGCAACCCGCGGCGGCCAGCGCGATCTTCAGATTCTCCATCGCCTGCGCCGTCTGCGCCTTCAGATCTCCCTTGCCTACAATTTGCCCCTTGGCATCGGCCGAGACCTGGCCCGAGACGTAGACCGTTTCCTTCCCGGATGCCGCCACCACGTGGGTGTAGGTGGTGGGCTTCGACAAACCGTCAGGCTGGATGTGGCGAGTCTGCGCGGACAAGCTGAGCGCGGAAAACAGGCAGAAAAGCAACGTACGCATACGCTCGACTGTATCAGGGGCGGAGCAGGATCTGCAGATCCATCACGTTGGTCCCCGTGGGTCCGGTGTTCACCAGGCCGCCGAGCGAATCGAAAAAGCGGTACGAATCGTTGGCGTCGAGAGCGGCGCGCGCGTCCAGCCCGAGGGCGCGGGCGCGAGCGAGCGTGCCGCCGGTGGCGATCGCTCCGGCCGCGGGCGTGGGCCCGTCGATTCCATCCGTTCCGGCGCTCAACAGCAGCGTGTCGCGCTCGCCGTCCATCGCGATCGCGGCCGCCAGGGCAAACTCCTGGTTGCGGCCGCCCCGGCCGGCGCCGCGCAGCGTCACCGTGGTCTCGCCGCCGCTCAGCAGGCAGACCGGACCGCGAGCCTGGCGGGCCTGCTCCAGGGCGATCGCCGCCCACACCCGCGCCGCGTCCCGAGCCTCGCCCGCGAGCGCCGCGGTGAGGATCCGGGGCGCATAGCCGAGTTCGCGGGCCTGGTCCGCCGCGGCTTCGAGCGCCAGGCGGTTGTTTCCGGCCAGCACGAAATCCGCGCCCGCGAGCTCGGGCGCGCCCGGCTTGGGCGTTTCCGTGACGCGCCCCGCCGCCCCTGCCTCGAATCGTGTCCGCACGCCGGCGGGCAGCCTGTCCACCAGCCCGTAGCGCCTCAGGATCGCCAGGGCGTCCGCGAAACTGGACGGATCCGCCACCGTGGGACCGGAGCCGATCACCTCGGGCGGATCACCCACGACGTCGGACAACGCGAGCGTGATCACGCGCGCGGGATGCGCCAGCCGGGCGAGCTGCCCGCCCTTGACGGCGGAAAGATGCTTGCGCACGGTGTTGATCTCGCCGATGTTTGCCCCGCAGGCAAGCAGCGTCCGGGTGACGCGCTGCTTCGCCGCGAGCGTCACGCCCGCGGCGGGCAGCGGCAGCAGGGCGGAGGCGCCGCCGGAGATCAGAAACAGCACCAGGTCGGCGGGACCCGCGCCGGCGGCCAGGGCCGCGATGCGCCGCGCGCCCGCGACGCCGCGCGTGTCCGGCACCGGGTGTCCCGCCTCAACGGTTTGGATCCGCCGGGATCGCGCCGGGAGGCCGCCGGGCGACACGATCAGGCCCGCGGTGACGCGCGCTCCCAGGACACGCTCCGCGGCTTCGGCCATCCGCGCCGACGCCTTGCCCGCGCCGAGCACGATGATGCGGTGGATCCGGCGCAGGTCGACGGCGTGCCCGCCCGCCATCAGCTTCGGCCCGCGAAGGCGCAAAACGCGGCGGACGCACAACGCCGGATCCGCCGCCCGCACCGCGGCGTGGAAGATGCGCAGCGCGTGTTGTTGCATCCGCCGTTCGGAATTCACGATCAGAACAAGGGAAGCTTCAGGATCTCGGCGACGATGTCGCGCGGCTCCATGGCGCCGTCCACGCGATAATCGGCCTTCGAGTAAGTGGGGCGGCGCTGCTCATAAAGGTGCGCCAGTTTCAGCGGATCGCGCGCCAGCGGCCGGTCCTGCCCGCCCGTGCTCAGGCGCGCCTCCACCAGCGGCAGCGGACAGTCCAGCCAGATGGTGACGCCGTTGTTCTCCAGGATCTCGTAGTTGCGCTCCTCGACGAAGGCGCCGCCGCCCAGCGCGATCACCACCGGCCGCCCGCTCTGCACGGCCCGAACTCGCTTTTCGAGGGCCGCCGTTTCCATCTCCCGGAACGCCGCCTCGCCCTGCCTCTCAAAAATATCGGCGATCGACTGCATCTGCTCGCGCTCGATTTCCGCGTCCAGGTCCAGGAACGACCAGCCCAGCTCATCGGCCAGCATCTGCCCGATGGTGGTCTTCCCCGCCCCCATGAACCCCACCAGGTAAATCCCGGGCGTGCGCTTCAGCTTCAGGATCACGGGCGAGCCTCCTGGCGGTCCATCATCCGCGCCAGTTGCGACTCCAGCAGAGAGGGAAACAGCGCTTGCGCGGCCAGCAGCAGCCGGCCCGAACCCGGCGTGATCACGGTGCCGGCCTCGCGTTCCACCGCCCTGGCGATCGCGTTCGCGCAGCTTTCGGCCGTGGTGGCGAAGCGGCGTCCCGCGACCAATGCTTCGGGCGGCGAACCGGAAAGCACGTTGCGCTGAAACGCCGTCCGGACGTAGCCGGGACAAACCTCCACGCAATGAATTCCATCGCGCTTCAGCTCACTGCGCAGCCCGCGGGTGAGCGCGCCCAGCGCGGCTTTCGTCGCCGAGTACAACGTGAACCAGGGCAGCGTCACGCGTCCGGCGATGGAGCTGACGTTCACGATCACGCCCCGCCCCGCGGCGCGCATGTGCGGCGCGGCCAGTTGGATCAGATCGAGCGGGGCGAAGAAATTCAATTCGAACATGTGGCGGATCTCGGCGGCGGAAGCTCGCCAGGAAGGCGCGTACAAGCCGACTCCGGCATTGTTCACCAGCACGTCGATGCCGCCGAAGCGGGCGATGGCGGCGGCCATCGCCTCGCGGCGGAAGCCGGCCTCCAGCAGATCGCCGGGAAGCACCAGGTCGCCCGGCGAAGCTGCGTCCCGCAGCCGGTCCGCCGAGCGCGCCACCAGCACCAGATTCGCGCCGCGCCTCCGGAATGCCACGGCGCAGGCCGCGCCGATGCCGGAGGAGGCTCCGGTGATCATGACTGTCTTTCCGCGAATCTGCATCCGGTGAAGTTCCGCCCAAGCGGTGTTCGTGAGCTGGCGCGCAACGTCAATGAGAAGCAATAATAGTAGCATGCAGCAGGGGTTTTTGCCGCTGTTTCCGCTGGAGGTGGTGCTGTTCCCGCGCACCCCGCTTCCGCTTCACATCTTCGAGGACCGGTACAAGGAGATGATCGGGGAAGCGCTGCGGGAATCCGCCGAATTCGGGGTGGTGCTGGCCAACCAGAAGGGCGTCGTCAGCACCGGCTGCACGGCTTCCATCGAGAAAGTGATGGAGCGTTATCCCGACGGCCGCATGGATATCCTGACGCGGGGCCGCCGCCGTTTCGAAATCCAGTCCCTGAATGAAGACCGCGAGTTTCTGCGCGGCCAGGTGGAATTTTTCGACGACGACAGCAGCGCCGCCGCGCCCGAGCAACTGCGCAAGCGCGCGGTGGCGGCGTTCGAGGAACTGGTGAAGATCAGCGACCAGGCGCAGCGCGTCCACCCCGATTGGTCCGATCCGCAGCTCAGTTTCCAGATCGCCCAGGCGGTGCCCGAGCTCAACTTCCGCCAGGTGCTCCTTTCGATGCGTTCCGAATCCGACCGTATGAACCACGTGGCGGAGTTTCTGGAAGAGTACACAGTAAAGCAGCGGCAGATCGCGCATGTGCGATCCGTGGCGCCCCGCAACGGCCACGGCAAGATGCCCCCCCTGACGCAATGAGCTTCCGCGGACACCGGCAGCACCTGATCATCGACGCCGACGACACGCTGTGGGAGAACAACATCTACTTCGAGGCGGCGTTCGACGAGTTTTGCGACTACCTGAGCCACTCCCGTCTTTCGCCGCCCGAGATCCGCGCCGTGCTGGACGAGATCGAGATCGTGAACGCGCAAATTCACGGCTACGGTTCCCGGAACTTCGGCCGCAACCTGCAGCAGGCCTACCAGCGGCTGGCCGAGCGCGACATCGGCGACGCCGACCTGCGCAAGGTGATGTCATTCGCCGAAAGGATCCTGTCGCAGCCCATCGAGCTCATCGACGGCGTCGAGGAAACACTGGCGGAACTGGTGCAAAGGCATGACCTGACCTTGTTCACCAAGGGCGATCCCGAGGAGCAGAAGCTGAAGGTGGACCGTTCCGGGCTGGGCGTCTTCTTCGGGCACCTGGGAATCGTGAAGGAAAAGAATCCGGACGCCTACCGGGCGTTGATGGCGGAGCGCTCGATGCCGCCCGCCACCACCTGGATGATCGGCAACTCGCCCAAGTCGGACGTGAACGCGGCGCTGGCCGCGGGCATGAACGCGGTGTTTGTCCCGCATTCCCGCACCTGGAGCCTGGAGCGGCAGGAGATCCGCAACGGCGGTCCGGGGCGGCTGGAAGTGGTGCAGCGGTTTTCCGATCTGGTCGGGCTTTTTTGAAGCTACCGCGGTAACATGTTCGCTTGACCTTCCTCGACATCATTCGCGATCGTACTTCCGTGCGGCCCCGCGTGGGGGTCGTGCTGGGCAGCGGCCTGGGCGGCTTCGCCCAGTCGGTGAACGGCGCCGTCGTGATTCCTTATCACGACTTACCCTGCTGGCCGAAGTCCACCGCTATCGGCCATGCGGGCCAGTTGGTCTTCGGCGATCTGGCGGGCACGCCGGTGATGGTGATGTCCGGCCGGGCGCATTTCTACGAAGGCTACTCGATGCGCGAGGTCACCTTCGGCGTCCGCGCGATGCGCGCGCTGGGCGTACGCAGTGTCGTGTTCACCAATGCCGCGGGCGGCATCAACCTGAGCTATGCCGCGGGCAAGCTGGTGCTGATCTCGGATCACATCAACCTGCAGGGCGCGAATCCCCTGATGGGTCCCAACGACGACGCGCTGGGTCCGCGATTTCCCGACATGAGCGACGCCTACTCCGCCGCGTATCGCGACATCGCGCGCGCCGCCGCCGCGGAGCTCGGCATCGGCCTGGGCGAGGGCGTCTACGCGGCCCTTACCGGTCCCAGCTATGAAACGCCAGCCGAGATCCGCTATTTGCGGGCCATCGGCGCGGATCTGGTGGGGATGTCCACCGCGCCCGAAGTCATTGTCGCCAACTGGCTGGGCATGAAGTGCCTGGCGATCTCCTGCGTCACCAACATGGCCGCTGGTGTTCTGCCCCAACCGATCGACCACCAGGAAGTGCTGGAGACCGGAGCTCGCGTGCGCGACACGCTGGTGAAGCTGCTGACCGCGGTGATCCCGAAGCTCGGATGACGCGGTTTCCGCTATGCTGAGGCCGTGAACCCCTTACTCGAAGCCGCGCTCCGCGCCCGGCGGAATGCGTTCGCGCCGCACTCCGGCTTCCTGGTGGGCGCGGCGCTGGAAGACGGCGCCGGAACCATCCACACCGGCTGCAACATCGAGAACGCGACGTTCGGACTGACGTTGTGCGCCGAACGGGTGGCCGTGTTCAAGGCCGTCTCCGAGGGCGTGCGCGGCTTCCGCCGCATCGCCGTCGCCGCCGACACCGCCACGCTGACGCCGCCCTGCGGCGCCTGCCGGCAGATCCTGTGGGAGTTCTGCGGCAATATTGAAATTACGCTGGTGAACCCGCGGGGCCGCCAGGAAACCATGCGGCTGCAAGATCTTTTCCCGAGGCCATTCGATGCGAACTTTCTGGGTTAGCCTGCTGGTGAACGCGCTGCTCGCGGGGGCCGAACCGGCGGACGCGATCTGGTCCGCGCGCTACGTGGTCACCATGGACGGCCCGCGGCGGGTGATCGAAAACGGCGCGGTGGCGATCCGGGGGGGCAACATCATCGCGGCGGGACCGGAGGCCGGGATCCGGGCGAAGTTCCGCGCGCGCTCGCGATTCGCCTGCGGCGATTGCGCCATCGCTCCGGGCCTCATCAACACCCACACCCACGCCGCCATGAGCCTGTTCCGCGGCATCGCCGACGACCTGAAGCTGCAGGAGTGGCTGGAAAAGTTCATCTTTCCGGCGGAAGCCAAGAATGTGGATCGCGAGTTCGTGAAGTGGGGCACGCGCCTGGCGATCGCCGAGATGCTTCTCTCCGGCACGACAACCTTTACGGACATGTATTACTTCGAGGACGCGGTGGCGGAGGTGACGCGGGAAGCGGGCATGCGCGGCGTCCTGGGTCAGACCGTGATCGGCTTTCCCGCTCCGGATTACAAGACGCCGGCGGCCGCGCTGGAAGGCATGGAAGCGTTCGCCCGGAAGTTCGCCGGCGACCCGCTGATCGTGCCCGCCGTGGCGCCGCACGCGCTTTACACCAACTCCGATGAAACGCTGCGGGCGTCGCGCGCCCTGGCGGACCGGCGCAAGATCCCGCTGCTGATCCACCTCTCGGAAACCAGGAAGGAGAACGACGACATCGTCGCGCGGCGGGGCGCCAGCCCCACCCGCGTCCTGGACGGGTTGGGAGTGCTGGGACCGCGGACGCTGGCCGCGCATGGCGTGTGGCTGGATGACGCCGACATCGCGCTTCTGAAGTCGCGCGGCGTGGGCCTGGCGCATTGCCCTTCCAGTAATATGAAGCTCGCCAGCGGCGCTGCGCCGGTGACCAGGATTCTCGCGGCCGGAATTCCCATGGGCCTGGGGACCGATGGCGTGGCGGGCGCCAACAACGATCACAACCTGTTCGAGGAAATGGACCTGGCGGCGAAGCTGCAGAAGCTGGTGACCAACGATCCGCGGGCGCTGAACGCGCGCGAGGCGTTCGCCATGGCGACCATCGAAGGTGCGCGCGCGCTGGGTCTGGCGGACGGCATCGGCTCCCTCGAGCCCGGCAAGCGCGCGGATATGATCGCCGTGCGTCTCGACGCGCCGCACGCCGCGCCGCTGTTCGACATCTACTCACAACTTGTGTATGCGTTGAAAAGCAGCGACGTCACTCACGTGATGGTGAACGGCAGGCTGCTGGTGCGCGACCGCCGCATCCTCACCATGGACACGCGGCAGGTGCTGCGCAAAGCCGCCGAGTATCGGGACCGGATCGGGCGATCGCTGCAATGACCCGTACGGCGGCGCTTCGCAGGGTTTCGGCGAGGTTCAGGTCGGCTCGCCAAAACCGGGGGTTAGTTGGCCGGACCGCGGCTCGATAGAACTCAAGAATCGCCCCTAAGCCCATGGCCCGAATTGGTTACGCCGGCATCACGCGCGCGTCCGGCGCCAGGTAGTGCCTGGCGCCGAGTTGCGATGGGGAAGGCCGCCTGCTTACTCCTCCCGCAGCACGATCGCCGGATCCACTCGAGCCGCTCGCAACGCCGGAAACATACAGGCAGCCAGCGCCGCGGCGAGCAGAACGGCGGGCGCGAAGACGAATCCCGCCGCGTCGTGGGGCGTCACCGCAAACAGAAGGCTCCCCAGATACGCCGTAAGCCAGGAGGCCAGCGCCAGTCCGGCCACGATGCCCCACAGCGCGATTTTCAGGCCGTCTCCCAACACCAGCCGCAACACCTGAAACGCGCGCGCGCCCACCGCGATCCTTATGCCCATTTCGCGGGTGCGCCGGCTGACGTCAAAGGCGATCACGGCGAACACGCCGGAGGCCGCCAGGGTCAGCGCGAACGCCCCGAAAATGCCGGCCAGGCGAGCCCGGAAGCGCGGCCGCGCGACGCTCTCCGCCGCGATCGCCTCCATCGTCGCCACCCGCCCCAGCGGTTGGTTGCGATCCACGCGCCACAGCGCTGCTTTCACGGCCCCGGCGATCTCCCCAGCCCCGATCCGCGATCGCACCGCCAGCGAGAGGTTCCGGTTCGGCGCCTGTTCGAACGGCACATAGATCTCGGCGGGGTCGCGCAACTCGCCCGGACCCTCGATCTTGACCTGCTTCAGCACTCCGACGATCTCCATCTCCGAATCGCCCGCGCGGATTCGCGCCCCCAGCGGCTCGCGGCCACCCAGGTGCTTGCGAACGAAGGCCTCGTTCACCACGCACACCGGCCGGGAGCCCGCCAGGTCGGTCGCGTCCAGAAAGCGGCCCCGGATCAACTGCAGGCCGAGCGCGGCCGCATAGCCGGGGGTGGCGCGCTGCAGGTGCGCGAAGGGTCTGGCGGCCTCGCCCGGATCGGGCGCGCCGGCCACCTGAAAGGGGACGCCGAAGCTCCAGCCGGCGAGCGGCAGGTCGGTGACCAGGCCGGCGGCATCGACCCCGGGCAGCGCCTCGATTTCGGCGAGCGCCGCGCGGTAAAACGCGCGCATCTGTTCCGGCTCGGCGTAGCGGGCGGCCGGGATGGTGAAGCGCATGGTCAGAACCTGCTCCGCCCGGTAGCCGGTGTCCACTTCGCCGAGCAGCCAAAGGGTTCGGGCGAGCAGGCTGGCGCCCGCCAGAACCACCACCGCGATCGCGATCTGCGCGGCCGCGAGCAGCCGGCGGCCCTTGCGCACCGGCGCGCTGCCTCGTGACCCGGCCCGCAGAGCTTCCCCCGCCGCCGCGCTTGCCGCGTGCCATGCCGGCCACAGTCCCACGGCGAGAGCGGTAAGCAGCGCCAGACCGAACGCGAACCCGGCCAGCCGCGGATCGAATTGGACCGTCACTCCGGGCGGCAGGATTCCCGGCGGCAGCAGCGCAGGCGCCGCCCGGACGCCTGCCCACGCCACGCCCAGCCCCGCCGCTCCCCCCGCGCCGGCCAGCAGCAGGCTCTCCATCCAGAGCAGCGCGAGCAACTGGCCGCGCGGCGCGCCGAGCGAACTGCGGATCGCCAGTTCCCGCAGCCGCGTGGTCCCGCGCGCCAACTGCAGGTTCGCCAGGTTGGCGCACGCCATCAGCAGCAGCAAACCCGTGGCGGCGAATACGGCCAGGGTGGTCCGCCGGAGGTCCTGTCCCACCAGCGACTGCCGCAACGGGTCCAGCGTTACGCCCCAGCCCTTGTTCGTAGCCGGCGAGACCTCGCCCAGGTGGGCCGCGATTCCGCTCAGGTCGTCGAGCGCCTGCTCCGGCGTCACGCCGGGCTTGAGCCGTCCCAGCGCCTGCAGGATATGAACGGAACGGCTGGTGGCGACCTGCTTCAGGGCCAGCGGCTGCCAGATGTCGGCTTTCCCGATGATCTGGAAGCGGGGCGGCATCACCCCCAGGACCAGCGTCGCGTGGCCGCTGAGCACGATGGTTTTCCCGATCAGGCTCGGGTCCCCGCCGAACTTCCGCATCCACAAGTCGTGACTGAGCACCGCGATGTGTTCGTCGCGATCCGCCGGCTCCAGCGTGCGTCCCGCGTGCGCCGCCGCGCCCAGCAGCGCGAACACGCCCGGGCTCACCCCCTGGATCTGCACGCTCTCCGGATCGCCGGCGCCGGTGAGCGCGGCAGTGTAGCCGCCGAGGGCGGCCATGGCTTCAAAGGTGCGGTTGCTGTCGCGATAATCCGCGAAATTGGCCGGCGCAAGAGTGTTCCGCTGGTGGCCGGGAGGCTTTTCCCAGATCACCAAGAGGCGATCCGGCTCCCGGAACGGCAAGGGGCGGAGGATCAGCGCATCCACCAGGGCGAACGCGACGCTGGTGATTCCCAGGCCGGCGGCCAGCAGAGCGATGGCGGATAGGCTGAAAGCGGGCGAGCGGCGAAGGGATCGTAGGGCGGATCGAAGGTTCTGGCCGGCAAAATCCATGTGGTGACTACCGCGCGCGGGCGTCTTCGTTACAGCAAAAAAAATAGCGGCCCGTCCCTGGCCGAAGCCAGAAACGGACCGCTCTCTCAGTCCCCTGTTTAGAAGCTGAACCGGGCCGCGAACTCGCCCGAGAAGGAACGCGCCTGAATCAGTCCGTTGGCGCTCATGAAGCCCTGCGGGGCTCCGAAATTCGCCTGCCGGATGTTGCCGTTGAAATTGCCCCCGTAGTTGGCGCGATTGCTCAGGTTGAAGCCCTGGAACATCAGCTCCAGGCCCATGCGCTCGCCGAACTTGACGGTCTTCGAAACGCGGAGATCCATCTGGAAGAAAGCGACGCCGCGCAGGGAGTTGAACGGCGCGATGAACATGGAGCCGTCGGCCAGCCCGGCCAGGGCCTGTGCCTGCGCCGCATTGGTGCTCAGCGAGCGAGCCCAGGTGTAGTCTTCGGGAGCGCTGCGGCGCAGGATCGCGTGCATATTGCCCGCGCCGCCGCCGTAGGCGAACAGGTCGTTGATGCCGAAGGTGGCGTTGTAGGGCCGCGCCGACGCCCATTGCAGGAACGGCGCCATGCGAATGCCCCACGGCAGGTCGATGACGCCGCTGAACACGAAACGGTGGCGCTCATCCTGCGGCGTCGGGCCGTAGTCGAACCGCCCGAAGATGTTGTCCACGTCGGTGGGCCGGTTGCCGAAGGCGGCCGCGGTGCCGTTGTACGCCTTGCCTTCGCTGAGAACATAGTGCGTGTTCACGCTGAAGCGGTTGCTCATCCGGCGCCGGTAGGACAGATTCAATCCCTGATAGAAGGACCGTCCGATCGACTGCGAGATATCGATGCGGTTCAGCAGCGGCAGGCGCGCCGCGGTGAACTGGGCGTCCAGCTCGCGCCGCGTACTCCCGCGCTGCACGTTGATCGGCACCGTCTTCGATTCACGAAGACTCAGCGTGCGCACGTACTCGACTTCGATCACGCTGGTGGAATTCAACTGCCAGGCATACGCCGCGTTCCAATTGTGTACGTAGGGCGGCTTGTAATCGGGGTCGATCAGCCGTCCCACCTCGCCGCCCAAGAACTGGGTGCGCGGCGGCGGCAGCGCCGGGTTCGGGTCCGCGCCGAAGCGCCACTGGGTCAGGTTGATGCCCGTCCCCGGCACCACGGGCGTGGTGGCCGGGTTGCGCGTGTTATTGATGTTCAGCACCTGGGCGAAGATGGTCTCATTCGCCTGCTGGATCATGAACAGCGGGATGTTCAGGAACGTCTGCCCGAAGTAGATCCCGTATCCGGCGCGGATCACGTGCTTGCCGCCCCCGGTCAGGTCCCAGGCCAATCCCACGCGAGGGCTCAGAGCTCCGTTGTAATCGTTGGGCAGCGCCCCGGCGAAGGGGTTGTTGATCGCCCGCAACTGCAGGTAGGTGCGGCTCTGCTCCTGCTGCGAACCGCCCACCAGGTCGATGTCCTTGTCCCAACGCAACCCCAGGTTCAACGTGAGGCGGCGATTCACGCGCCAGTCGTCCTGGAAGTAAACGCCGAACATCTTGGGCCGCAGATCGAACCGGGGATCGCCGTTGGAGAACGTCATCTGCTGCACCGCGCCCGGTGTCGCGAGGCCGTTGGGATACTGCGTCCGGTTGTCCAGGATCACACTGGGCAGGTCGAAGAAGGTCATGGTCAGGTTCGCGTTGGAAACGAAGAACCCGCCCAGCTTCGGCTGATGCACGAAGTCGACGCCGGCGCGCAGCGTGTGCTTGCCCGCCGTGATGGAGATGTCGTCGCGGAACTGCCATTTGGTTTGGTAGCTTTGCTGCGGCACCGCGCCGTTGGTCCCCAGCCGGATGTTGCCGGGGAAGTTCAGCGTCAGCGGCGTGCGCTGCGCCGTGTCGATCAGGTTGTTCCAGTAGGAGTAGCCGCCGGTGAACGCGTTCACCACCCGCGGCGAGAGCACGGAGTTCAGGGTGAAGTTGGCCAGCAGCATTCGATTCTGGGTGAAGTTGTTCGCCGACAACTCGCCGTTCTGGCCTACCTGGTCGTTCTGACCCGTGTTGTTCTGATCCGAATAGGTCAGGAACAGGTTATGGCGATCGTTGAAACGATGGTCGAAGCGGCCCGTATAGCGCCACTCGTCGAAGGGCGTCGGAATCACCGGCACCGCTTGCGCGCCCAGGAACTCCAGGCGTCTCAGCTCATTGTAGGAATTGGTGTTCACGCTGGTGGAGGTGCGCTCGCGATGCCGCTCCAGCGCGAAGAACAGGAAGTCCTTGTCCTTGCGCACCGGACCGCCGATCGAGCCGCCCACCTGCTGCCGGCTGAACGGTCCCTTGATCCCGGTGGGCGCCTCGAACGCATTCAGCGTATTCAACGCCTGATCGCGGAAGAAGCCGAAGGCCGACCCGTGAAACTGGTTGCCGCCCGACTTGGTGACCACGTTGATCACCGCGCCTTCACTGCGGCCGTTCGCCGCCGAGAAGCGCTGCGTGGAGATGGCGAACTCCTGCACGGCTTCGAGCGAAAGCTGCATCACGGTGCCGCCGACCGTATTGTCCTTGTTGTCGACGCCGTTCACGGTGATGTTGATGTTGCGTCCGCTCGATCCGTTCACGCCGAAGGTCGCCTGGCGGTTCTTGGTGGGATCGAAGCTGGGCACCGGGCGAGCGCCGGGCGCCAGGTACGCCAGGTTCGCGAAGTCACGGCCGTTCAACGGCAGCGCCTGCACTTCCTGCGGCGACACCGCGAGACCGACGTCGGTCTTTTGAACGTCCAGCAGCGGCGCGCCCGTGGATTCCACCGTCACGGTTTCCGATTGCTGGCTGGGACTGAGGGCGGCGTCCACCGTGGTGGTCTGCCCGATGGCCAGCGTCACGTTGTCGAACAGGATCACGGCGAAGCCGGGCTGCTGTACCCGGACGGTGTAAACGCCCGCGGGAAGAAGATCGAATCGGAAGAAGCCGGCGCTGTCGCTGGTCTTCTCCTGGGTCATGCCGGTTGCCTTGGCCGCGATGCGGACGGCCGCGCCCGGAATGACGGCGCCGGATTTGTCGGTTACGGTTCCCACCAGCGAAGCGCTCGCCGTGGCTTGGCCGAACGCGGTGCCTGCACAGACGAGTAGCGTGAGCGCAGCGATCGTGAATCTCATATTTCCCTTTCCAATTTCAGAAGCTAACCCCGGGCAGCTTTCACCCAAAACTGACGCATAATACACGCGACTGGGCCGGACGCGAGCTTAAAAGGGGCGAAATTCGAGTTCAGGGGGCTGTACAGCGGATGGACGGGATTAGGGGGAGGCGAAAGGGCGGCCGGCGAAGGTGCACGGTTCTTAATGTTCGCCGGCCGTTCTGCGCTTTGTAAACAATCCGTTACACCGCGAACAGGGGCGCACCCAGATAGCAGATCAGCGCTCCGGCGGGGATCATCGCCAGGCCCCACAGCAACAGGCTGCGATACAGGCGAGCCCCCTCCGGGGCGGCGGCGATGCACAAGGCGCCGATCGTGGACAGCGGCGACACGTCCACCACGGCGGAGCCGATGTTGATCGTGATCGCGAGCGCCAGGGGATCCGTCCCCGGCAACCGCGCCGCCAGCCCGGGCGCGAGCGGCAGAAACGCCGGCAGCACGACCCCCGATGTGCTCGAATATGCCGAGATCGCGCCGGTGAGGGCCGCCACCACCGCGTGCACCGATTGCGGCGTGGAAAACGCCGCGATCGCGTCGCGGAACCAGTTCAGGCCGCCGGCCCGCTCCAGAAATCCCACCGCGGTGCTGATGCCGACCACCAGTGCAATCGTTTTCCAGGGCATGCGCCGCGCGGCCTCGCCGGGCGGCGCCAGCCGCAGCAGCAGCACGATCGCCGCCGCCGCGAACGCGGCCCACCCGATGGGTTGCTTCCAGAAGACGACAACCGACATCCAAGCCGCCGTGATCGCCAGCGTGGCCCATTGGGCGCGCGAAAGCCGCGGTGCTTCGGCGGCGGCCTCCGCCCTGCCCTTGCCCGCCAGCTTCAGCCCGCCGAACAGCAGATAGGCGATGCCCGCCAGCGCGATGTGAGCGCTCGCATGGAAGAACCACACCCGGTATTCCTGTCCGCCGAGCCCGCCCTGGGCCATCAAGCCGTGCACGATCACGCCGATGGTGGAAAACGGCGAGAGGTTCCCGGCGTTCGATCCGTTGCCGATCATCAGCGAGATCAGGAACGGTGAAAGGCCCGCGCGCACGCCCGTGTTCATCGCGAACGGGGCCATCAAGGCCGTGCTGAGGATCGCGCCCGGACCGGCCATCGCCAGCAGAGCGGAAAGGGCGAAGAAGAGCAACGGGAGCAGCGCGGCCCGGCCTCCCGCCATGCGCAACGCATGACGTGCCGCCGCCTCCATGGTCCCGTTGGCTTGCGCGCATCCGAACAGCAGCGTCACGCCGGTCAGCGTCACCAGCAGTTGCAGCGCGGCGTTCACGGCGCGGGTTTCCAGGGCGGCAGCAGGTGCTTCTGGATCTTGCCCAGCGCAGTTCGCGGCAGGTGATCCACGGGCACGAAGCCGCGCGGGATCTTGAACGATGCGAAGTTCGCCCGGCAAGCCCGTTCGAGCTCCGCGCCGTCAAAAGAACCCACCACGTAAGCCACCGGAACTTCGCCGCGCGCGGCGTCGGGCACGCCCGCCACCGCCGCCTCCGTCACGCCAGGTTGCTGCAGCAGGAACTCCTCGATCTCGCGGGGGTAGATGTTGAAGCCGCCCGAGATGATCAGATCGCTGCGGCGTCCCTGCAGCGTGTAATAGCCGTCCGGCGATCGCATGCCGAGGTCCCCGGTGCGGAACCAGCCGTCGACGAAAGCCGCCGCCGTCGCCTCCTCCCGCCGCCAGTACCCGGAGAATACGTTCGATCCGCGCAGCCACACCTCGCCGGTCTCGCCGTCCGGCAGATTCTCGAATGTCTCCGGATGCACGATGCGCACGGACACGCCCGGCAGCGGCAGGCCCACGCTTCCCGGACGCCGCTCCCCCGCGTAAGGGTTGGAGATATTCATCAGCGTCTCGCTCATGCCGTAGCGTTCCAGGATGGTGTGATGGAACCTGGCCCGGAAGTCTTCGAGGACCTGGGCCGCCAACGGGGCCGATCCGCAGACGAAGAGGCGCATCGCCGCGCCGATCTCGCGCGCCGCCGCCGCGTCCCATTCGAGCATGCGGATATACATGGTCGGTACGCCGAAGAACAGCGTTGGCCGGAAACCCAGCATCCAGGCGGCGGCCTTCTGGTGCTCGAACCGCTCGGCAAGGAACATGCGGCAGCCGCTGATCAGCCAGCAGTGAATCCCGTTGCCCAGTCCGTGAACGTGGAACAGCGGCAGGGCCAGCAACAGGCGATCCTCCGCGGTGATCCTCCAGCAGGCAAGCAGGTTCAGCGCATTCACCGCGAAAATGTTGTGGGTCAGCACCGCCCCCTTGCTGGTCCCCGTGGTGCCGGAGGTGTACACCAGCGCGGCCGGCGCGTCTCCGTCGTGCACCTGGACGACCCGCGAATTCTCCCGTCCCTCGGCTTCCGCCGCCAGATCGCCGGCGAGCCACAGGGGCGCTCCCTCCGGCACGAACTGGCGGCTTTCCGCGTTGGTGACGATCGCCGCCGGCTCCGAGTCGGTCAGGATATGCCGGATCTCGCGGTCGCGATACAGGATGTTGACCGGCACGAAGATCACGCCCAGGCGCGTGCACGCCAGGAACAGGTCGAGGTACTCGAGGCAGTTGGGCAGGTACACGCACAGGCGGTCCCCGGGCTTCAGCCCGC
The DNA here is from genome assembly GCA_019748195.1 of Bryobacteraceae bacterium. Lineage (GTDB taxonomy): Bacteria > Acidobacteriota > Terriglobia > Bryobacterales > Bryobacteraceae > JAIEPW01. The sequence continues at coordinate 16,717 of JAIEPW010000067.1, read as the reverse complement.
GAGAGAGCAGCACGCACGCCATGCGCGAGGCCCGGTCGTCGATTTCGCCGAAGGTGTACGTGCGGTCCCACTCCAGCGCGGGCTGGCCGCGCCGCCCCTGGAAGGAAAGGTCGAACAGGTCTGGGAGTGTCAAACCAAGAATGATACTGCGAGTGTGCGTTCAGCGCTGCGCGGGGCCGCCCACCAGGCCGGCCCGGCGCAGATCCTCCACCAGCTTCACCAGCTCGGCCAGCGAATCGACGCCCAGCTTCTTCATCACGCTGCCGCGCTGCACCTTGATGGTCTTTTCCCGCGTGCCCAGTTCGCCGCCGATCTGCTTGTTCAGCATCCCGGTGCACACCAGAAGGCACACCTGGCGCTCCCGCGGCGTCAGGCTCTGGAAGGCCGCCCAATTTCGCTCCCGCAGGCCGCGTTCTTCGGCCGTTAAGAGGGAGCGCTCCATCGCGTTGCGGATGGCATTCAACAACTGCGGCTCCTCGAACGGTTTCTGCAGGAAGTCGAGCGCCCCGGCCTTCATCGCCTTCACCGAATGCGGAACGTCCGCGTTGCCGCTGAGGAAGATCATGCTCAGCGTGTTGCCGGCGCGATTCAGAGCCTCCTGCAGTTCCAGCCCGCCCATGCCGGGCATGCGCAGGTCGATCAGCAGGCATCCGAATCCATGAGAGGGCATGCGGGACAGGAAATCCGCGCCGGATTCGTACGTCTCCACGGAGAAGCCGTGGCCCCGCAGCAGGCGCGACAACGCACGCCGGAGCGCGGCGTCATCATCCACCACGTGGACCACGCCTACACTCTGGCTGGCGCCGCTCATCCCAATATCGTAGAGGATAGACCCCGGCCGGAAGAGAGGACCGACTCGATGGTCGAAATCAGCAGCCTGCCATCGAACGGTTTCCTCAGGCAAGGGCGTCCGTCCAACTGGCGGAGCCAATGGGCCGATTCTCCTTTATCCTGGGCGGTGATGAACAGCGCCGGGCGCGGCGAGCCCTGTTCAGCCAGCCGCCGCCGCACTTCGAATCCACTGATGCCCGGCAGTTGGATGTCGAGAATCAGGCAGTCCGCGCCCGTGAACGCCGGATCGGCCAGGGCGGCTTCTCCGGATTCGTACGCGACGCAGTCGAATCCGTATGCGCGGATGAGCCTGCACAGGCTTCTCCGGATGGAAACATCGTCGTCCACCAGACCGATACGCAGCGGTCTTTCCGGAGTGCAAGAAGTTGGTCCCATGGAACCGGCCTTACCGCAAGGTGACCTCAGAATACGGCCGGCCGGGTTGCGCCGCAATCCGACTTTCTGCTTACGCGGGCGGCTGGCTCACGGGTTGGCGCGGGTGCGCTGCGATGCTTTTTCGTGAAAGTCGATGTACTCGTTCAGCAATCCCTTGCCGGTGCGAATGGAATCCCCGAACACAATCGCGGTGTCCGAACGCAACTGATACGCCGGCCAGTTCGGCAGACCCTTGCCGTTGGGATTCCCGGATCGGGCGAAGTTCACCCAGTAGCCCATCATGGCCTGCGACAACTTGCGATCGGTTTCGTCGGCGGCCGCCGAGAGGTTGCCGAAGACATACTGGATCTCCGCCGCGTGGTAGGAGCCGTACTTCGCTCCCGCGAGTCCCGCCGGAACCCGCTGGAAGTAGTAGTAATAAACCGGGGCTTTCCCGGAAGCCGCCTGCGCCCGGACCCACGTCCGCATGCCCAGGCCCATGCCCGAATGGGTGTAGCTGGCGTAATACGCTTTCTTCGCGTCCTCTTCCGACTGCGCCGGATAGAGCGCGAAGAACTCATCGGCCATTGCTCCGTAGCGCTGCCGGACCTGCTTCTGATAGCCCTCCGCGGTGAACGTGGCGGGCGCGGGCGCAAGCGCCGTTCCCTCATCCTGATTGAACCCGGCGATGGTGGGAACGTCATTTTGCTTCCCTTCCCGGAAGATGGTGGCGATGTCGGCCGGCAGGAACCAGCCGTCCACCGCGGGGCGGAAGTTGAATCCGGACTGCGCCATCTTCAGAATCTCGTCCGCCGGCTTGGACCGCAGTTCCCCCACGCTGGCTCCGAATCGCGCGCCTTCTTTTTCAACATCCGCCAGCTTGGGCGTGCCCCGGAACATGGATCCGCTCTGCCCGATGGCCCGCTGGAACAGGCCCTTGGCCAGCGGCGTCGCGGTGAGTGCGTTGACGCTGAAGGATCCGGCCGATTCCCCGAAAATGGTCACCCGATCCGGATCGCCTCCGAAGGCGGCGATGTTCTTCTTCACCCACTCAAGCGCGGCCACCTGATCCAGCAGACCGTAGTTGCCGGAAGCGTTGCGATCGCTCTCCTTGGTCAGCTCGGGATGCGCGAAGAAGCCGAAGACGTTGAGGCGGTAGTTGATGGTCACCAGCACGACGCCCTGTTTCGCCAGAGCTTCCCCGTCATACGTGCCGATGCTGCCGGAGCCGCGCGTCAGGGCGCCGCCGTGAATCCAGACCATCACCGGAAGCTTGTCCTTGCTGGACCGGGCCGCGGTCCAGATGTTCAGATACAGGCAGTCCTCGCTCGTTTTCGAGGGCTCTCGATAGTAGAGCGATCCCTGGGGATAGGCGGCCTGCACGCAGTTGGCGGAGAACTCCGTGGCCTGGCGGACCCCGGTCCAGGCGGAGGGCGCCCTGGGCGACTTCCAGCGCAGCTCGCCCACCGGCGGCGCGGCGAAGGGCACTCCCTTGAACACGCGCACCGCCGCATCCTTGCCGTGCGACCCCGCCAGGGAACCCTGCTCCACTTGGACCGGATCGACGGCCGCGAAGGCGGCAACGGCCGCCAGCAAAACTGCAGTTCGCTTCATGGCGGTTATCATACCCCCGCGCGCCGGGGCTGAATTGTCTGATTTCGTAAGCGGCCGGCGCCTGTGCAGGGGTGAATGCTCCACTTCGCCCCAGGGGGGTTGTCTATTCCCTAAACTTGTGTCAAATTTTACCCACCATGTTCAGGGTCACACTCTCGTTGTTCGTGTTGTTCTTTTTTGCTGCTTCCGCGGCAATGGCGCAAAGTTCCGATGCCGTGCTGTCGGGCACGGTCACCGATTCCACGTCGGCTCTGGTAGCCGGCGCGAAGATCGTGGTGGTGAACGCCAACACCGGTGTCCGTACCCAGACCACCACCAACAGCAGCGGCGTGTTCGTCTATCCGGCGTTGCAGCCGGGCACGTACCGGCTGGAGGCCGAGAATCCGGGCTTCCGCCGCGCCATCATCGATCCGATCGCGCTGCAGGTGGGCGCTCGCGTCCAGCTCGACGTCAAGCTGGAAGTCGGCGCGGTGTCGGAGTCGGTGGAAGTCACGTCGGATTCCTCCAGCCCGCTGAACTACTCGACGGCGTCGGTGGGCGGCGTGCTTTCGGGACAGAAAGTGCTGGACCTGCCGCTGCCCGCGCGCAACGCGCTGGGCCTGGTGCTGACCCAGGCGGGGATCGTGGGCGACAACTTCTCCGGCAACCGCACGGCGGCGCTGAACATCACCATGGACGGGCTGAACGTCCAGGATCAGCGAAACCACCAGGGCCTGAGCTCGCCCGTATTCACCAGCGTGGACCGCATCGAGGAGTTTCGCGTGATCACCTCGCCCGCGGACGCCGAGTTCGGCCGCGGGGCCGGGCAGGTGCAGATGATCTCGCGGTCGGGAACCAATGAGCTGCACGGCAGCCTGTTCCACTTCCACCGCAACACCGCGTTGAACGCCAATGAATGGTTCGCCAACCAGGCGGGCCGCGACGCAAGCGGGAACGAGATTATTCCGCGCGAGAACCTGATCCGCAATCAGTTCGGCGGGCGCATCGGCGGCCCGGTGGTGCTGCCCAAGCTGTATAACGGCAAGAACAAGACCTTCTTCTTCTTTTTGTATGACGGCCAGCGCATCCGCCTGAAGAACACCGTCACCACGACGGTGTACACCGAGACCGCGCGGCGCGGGTTGTTCCGGTTCTTCCCCGGCGTGCGCAACGGAAACGCCGCGTCGGCCAGCCCCACCGTGGACGCCGGCGGAAATCCGCTGCCCCCAGCCCCTGGAGCGCAGGTCCAATCCGCGAACCTGTTTGGCTTCGATCCGAACCGCAACGCGCTGGATCGCACCGGGCTGGTTTCCCGCGTCTTCGGAATCATGCCGTTGCCCAACAACTATCGCGCGGGAGACGGACTGAACACGGCCGGTTATACCTGGCAGCGCCGCCAAACCAGCGATTTCGACGTCTTCAACATCCGGCTGGATCACAACTTCAACGCGCACCGCATCAGCTACGCCTACAACGCCGAGGAATCCTTCGAGGAGAACGGACGGTACGCGCAGCGCTTTCCGGAAGCGCCCGGCGGCAACAACAAGAACAGTGACCGCTTTCACTCGCTTTCCGTCCTTTCCACGCTCCGGCCCACGCTGCTGAACGAGTTCCGCGCGGGCGTCCTGCGCGGCGATCTGCGAGCCACCGCTCCTTGGGAAATGAAAGAAAACGCCGCGTTCTTCTCCCGCGCCAACGGCCAGATCTTCCTGCCCGATTTCATCCGGATCACCGACCCCGTAACCACCACCGACGACCCGGTTCGATTGCTCAATCCGCTGTACCAGTTCACGAACAATCTCACCTGGGTGAAGGGCAAGCACACCTTCAAGGGCGGTATCGATGTCCGCTTTTCGAGCACGAACAGCTTCAACGCGATCGACGTAACTCCCCGCGCCGCGCTGGGAACGGGCGGAGTGCCGGTGCAGGGCATCGACCGGATTCCCGGCATCGCCGGGAATGTCAACGACGCCGTTAACATGCTCAATGACTTGAGCGGCAGCCTGGCCAGCGTGGCGCAGGCGCTGAACGCCACCGGCGGCGCCAACCCCACCTATGTGCCGGGGCTCGAGAAGTACCGTCACTGGAAACGCCCCGAGGTCGCGTGGTTCTTCAAGGACGACTGGAAGGTGACGCCCAACCTGACCCTGAACCTCGGCGTTCGCTGGGAATACTACGGCGTTCCCTACGATCCCAACGGGCGGACGGCCGCGCTGGAAGGCGGTTCCGCCTCCCTGTTCGGACTGTCGGGCACTTCCTTCGCCGATGTCTACCAGCCCGGCCGGCTGAACGGGAGCCTCACCCGCGTGCAACTCGTCGGTCCCGGGACTCCCAATCCGGATAAGAAGATCCACGGCGAGGACTGGAACAACTTCGCGCCCGCCATCGGCCTGAGCTGGCGGCTGCCGTGGTTCAAGTCCGCCACCGTGTTCCGCGCGGGCTACGGCATCTCCTACGAGCGCCAGAGCCTGCGCCTGATCGACGTCATCTCTGGCGATCAGCCTGGCTTGCGCGAGCGGGTGCTGTTCAACACGGCGAACTATCTGGACTTCAGCCGGATCGCCTTGCCGCTGACGCCGCAGGGCGCGCCGCTCAGCACCATCCCGGTAACCGACCGCTCGCAGACCATCCGCACCTTCGACGACCGCCTGCGCAACCCTTACATCCAGAGCTTCAACGCGTCTCTGCAACGCGAGATCGCGCGCGGCACGACGCTGGAGGTCCGCTACGTGGGCAGCAAGGGCACCAAGCTGATCCGCGGCGCCGACATCAATGAACGCAACATCTTCGAGAACGGGATTCTGGAGGCCTTCCGGGCGGCGCAAACCGGCGGCACCCATCCGCTGCTGGATCGCGTGTTCATGGGCCTGAATGTCGGCGGCGGCCTGGGCGTGGTGAACGGCACCACGGTCACCGGCGGCGACGCGGTGCGCACCATCAGCACCACCCAGGCGCAGCTCGCCGGCAACAATGTGGGCGCCTTCGCCGATTATCTGGCCACCACCACCCAGTTCACCAACGTCCGCGGCGGGTTGCTGCGCCGTGTAGGGTTGCCGGAGAACTTCGTAGTCGCCAACCCGCAGTTCGCGAGCGCCCGCTATTCCGGCAACTTCGCCAACTCCACCTTCCACTCCGGGCAGGTTGATGTCACCAAGCGCTTTTCCGCCGGCTGGACCCTGCAGTCCAACTACACCTTCGGCAAGGCCCTCGGCGAAGAGACCGGCGACGGCGACGATCTGAACCGCAGTTATCGAAGCGGCCGTGACCGGGGCCTGGACAAGAAGCCCCTCGGCTTCAACATTGCTCATGTATGGCGCAACAGCGGCACCGTGGCCCTGCCGTTCGGTCCCGGGAAGCTGTTCCTGGGCAACAGCCGGGGCTGGATCGCGCGCATCGTGGAAGGCTGGCAGGCAGGCGGGATCGTGAACTTTTTCAGCGGAGAAGTGATGACTATCGTCTCCGGACGCTCCTCGTTCAATTCCTTTAATCCAGCCAGCACTCCGGCCAATTCCGTGGGCGTGGTGGACCCGCGCATGGGTAACGTCCGGCGCGACGGTGGCGGCGTCTCCTTCTTCCAGGGACTTCGCCAGGTCACCGATCCTTCGGTGGCCGGCCTGTCCACCCGCATCCGCAGCCTTAGCCAGCTCCTGGCCGTCACCGACGCCCAGGGGAACCTGATGTTCGTGAATCCCACTCCCGGCAGCCCCGGAACCATGGCCCTCAACAGCTTCGTAGGACCGGGATCGCGCCGCGTGGACCTGAACGTCGTCAAGCGCATCCGTATCAACGAGCGGTTCCAGGTGGAGCTGCGCGCCGACGCCATCAGCGCGCTGAATCAGCCCAACTTCGATACTCCGAACACCGATATCAACTCCATCGATTTCGGCCGCATCACGAACACCGTTGCGAACGATCAGGGCAACCGCATCATGGTGATCAGCGCCCGCATCAACTTCTAGACCCGCTCCAGACCGGGGGGCGCTGCAGGCGCGGCGCCCCCGCCGTCACTTCGCCCGCAAGAGCCGTTCATCGCTCCGTCACGGAGGCGCGTTAAACTAAGAGAGTCACAGGGAGCTCAGAAGAATTCGAGACTCCCGAATTGTTCGTACGGAGGAAACCAGTGGTTCGTCTATATTGCGCCGCATGGCTCATCGCGGCCGCCGGAGGATTTTCCCTCCTGCACGCCGCCCCCTCGGAACCGGTCAAGAAACCGCCATCCGCCAACCTGACCTCAGCGATTATCGGGAACAGAGAGCCGATTCCCCCGGTGTTCCACGAAGAACAAACGAAACCGGCGGAGTTGCCCGAAGGCGTGGCTCTGACGCCGCCGCCGGCCGGCGCGCAGCACGAGCCCGCGCCAGGTCCGGCGGAGCCTCCAGGGACCATCTGGCTGGCCGGGGTTGCGCTGTTTCTGCTGACGGTGGTGCTGGTGCGCGTGGTGCGTGCCGGCGATCCGGAACAACGCACGGAGCGTCCGCGCTACGGGAGGGCGCTCACGTCATGAGCGAATCGCAGATCTTCGTGCTTCTGGGAGCGGCATTTGTGGGCCTGGGCCTGTTGCTGGGCCGCTTCCGGACCTCCAACTGAGTTCACTTCGCGAAAAACTCGAAGATCCGCGGCAGCGCTTGCGGGACGATGTTGGAATGATTCGCGCCGGCCGATTCCATGTACTCCGGCGATAAGCCGGCGGCCTTTGCTTTCTCCACCATGGTGCGGCTGGCGCTTACGTCCACCGTGGGGTCGCGGTCGCCGTGCGCGACAAAGATCGCGACGTCCTTCAGTTTGGCGAACGGGTAAGTTTCCGGGTTCACCGCGGGCGCGGCGATGGTCGCCAGCCTGGTGAACTTTCCCACGTGCTTGCCGCCCAGGAACCAGGTCCCCGCCCCGCCCATCGAATGGCCCATCAGGTAGCGGCGCTTGGGATCGGCGCCGTATTCCTTTTCCACCATTTCCGCGACATTCATCACGTCCGCTTCGCTAAGCTGCAACAGGCGCGCCCGCGCGGGATCCGTTTGCGCGGTGATCCCATTGCCGTAACCGCCGTTGCTACGATAGCCCAGCGGCGCGGCGAGGATCATCCCGTGCTGCTCGGCCAGCTTCATCAGCATGCCGTCATCGCGTGACAGCAGCGAATCCTCATTGCCGCCCAACCCGTGCAGCGCGATCACCAGCGGCAGCTTCGCGGTGGGCGTCCACTTCGCCGGAACGTACACGCGATACGGCATGATCTCGTCGGCTTGCGCCAGGTAGTAGTGACGCTTCTGGTCGCCCTTGGACCTGGTCACCGGGTCCTGGCCGGCTTCGAGCGATTTCAGAATCTCCGCCGATTTCGCGATCTGCCGGGTGTAATCGAGATTGACGAACTCGCGGCGCCCGGTGTTCACCTGCCGGGCGAGATCGAAAGGATAGCGCACGGTCGCCTTGGCGGAGTCGCGCCCGTTGATCTTTTTCAGGCGCTGCTCGAGGTCGCCGCGGCTGCGGTCGAGGCCGGAGACCACCGCGATGCGCGTTCCCAGCTCGCGCACGGTCTCGTAGAAATCCATCGGAGCGGCCACCAGGACGTAGACGCCGTCGGCGATACCGGTCAGGTCGAGGTCGAAGGTGTACGGCTCCTCGATCAGGTCCTTGGAAACGGCCTCGAAGATGCCGAAATCGCGAACCACGGCGCCGGGCTTCGCCACGGGACCTTGCCCTTCCAGCCGGTGCAGCGACGCCGTCAAGCGAAGCCCTTGCGGAGCGGGGATTCGCGCGGGATACACCTGCGTCAGGGTCACGATCACCGGGCGTCCGGGATCGCTGACCGCGGTGCTGGTGCGCAGCACGAGCGAGCTCGCGTACTCCTCCTTGGCGTTCCACTCCCGTCCCTGCAGCAGCGCCGACGCCCGCGCCATGGAGCGGCGGGCTTCGCCGTTGCGATGCGCATTCAGATGCCCGCGCGCTTCCACGATCAGCTTATCGACCTCGGCCTTCACCTCCGGGGAGGCCTGCGACAGGTTGCGCTGGGTGAGCAGGCTGACCGCCGCCAGTTGCAGCGTGTTGCGATTCTGATCGATGCGGATCTGCGCCGCCAGCGCGCCGGCCAGGACGCTCAACAGGAAAAGTCGCTTCATCGCTGATTACTTTACCCGATCCGGCACGGTGGCGGCCCGACTCCCCGGAGTACAATACCCACCAATGACCGCGATTCTGTTCCTCGCGCTGCTGCAGCAGGCTCCGGCCGCCGACCGTATGAAGGTCGACTGGGAACGGGCCCGGAAAATTTACATGGCGAATTGCGCCGGCTGTCACGGCCCGGAGGGTCGTGGCGGGAAGGGCGCGGACCTGGCGGTGCCGAAGCTCCGCCGCGCGGCCAACGATGAGCAGTTGTTTCGGATCATCCTCGGCGGGATACCGGGCACCGAGATGCCGCCCTCCTGGTACCTGGGGCAGAACAGCGTCGCGCTGGTGACAGCCTATGTCCGCAAGCTCGGCGCCGCGCCCGATCCGGTGCGGACGCCGGGCGATCCGGCCAAAGGCAAGCTGGTCTATGCCTCGCAATCCTGCGCCGGATGCCACGATCGCGGTTTCGGGCCGCCCCTGGACGAGATCGGGATCCGCAGGTCGCTCGCGCACCTGCGGCAGTCGCTGGAAGATCCCGCCGCGGAAGTTCCCGAGGAGTTCCTGATGATGCGCGCGACGACGGCGTTAGGGAAACAGATCACCGGCGCGCGGCTGAACGAGGATACCTTCACGGTGCAGATCACCGACGCCACCGGCAAGCTGCATTCGTTCCGCAAGGCGGAGCTGAAAAAGCTGGATCGCCTGCCCGGCGCCTCTCCCATGCCCTCCTACAAAGGCACGCTGAGCGCGGCGGAAATAGACGACCTGGTGAGTTTCCTGGCGGCGCAGAGAGGCGGGCGATAAGATGCGACAACTTCTCCTGACGGCCGCGCTGTCGGCTGCCGCTTTCGCGCAGGTTCCGTATTCGCGGCTGCTGAAAGCCGATGCAGAACCGGGCAACTGGCTTACCTACTCGCGCACGTTCGACGGGCAGCGGTTCTCTCCGCTGAAGCAGATCACGCCGCTGAACGCCGCGAAGCTGAAGCCGCTGTGGGTGTATCAGATCGACTCCCTGGATCACTTCGAGGCGACGCCGATCGTGGTGGACGGCGTGATGTATCTGACCGAGCCCCCGGATTCGGTGTCGGCGCTCGACGCCCGCACGGGACGCCGCTTGTGGCGGTACACGCGGCCCGTGCCCTCGGACGTCCGGCCGTGCTGCGGCCGCGTGAATCGCGGCGTGGCGATCCTGGACGATACGCTGTATGCCGTCACGCTGGACGCGCATCTGCTCGCGTTGAACGCGAGCAACGGCACGGTGAAGTGGGATATCGAGGTGGCGGATTATAAGCTGGGTCACGCGCTGACGCTGGCGCCGCTGGCCATCGACGGCAAGGTGCTGGTGGGCATCGCGGGAGGCGAGTACGGCATCCGCGGCTTTATCGACGCCTACGACGCCAAGTCGGGCACGCGGTTGTGGCGCTTCTGGACCATTCCGGGTCCGGGTGAGCCGGGTCATGATTCCTGGCAGGGCGATTCGTGGAAGACCGGCGGCGCGCCCGCCTGGGTTACCGGATCGTACGATCCGGAGTTGAACACGGTGTACTGGGGCACCGGCAATCCGGGTCCGGACTGGAACGCGGACTCGCGGGCCGGCGACAATCTTTATTCCTGTTCGTTGCTGGCGCTGGACGCGTCGACCGGAAAGCTGAAATGGCATTTCCAGTTCACGCCGCACGATACCCACGATTACGACGCGACGCACGTGCCGGTGCTGTTTGACGGCGTGGTCCGCGGCAAGCCGCGAAAACTGGTGGCGGTGGCCAACCGCAATGCGTTCTATTACGTTTTCGATCGCGTAACGGGCGAATTCCTCAGCGGCACGCCTTATGCTCGCCAGGATTGGGCCAAGGGCCTGGACGATCGCGGACGCCCGATGGCCGATCCGGCGAAGGAGCCGAGCGAGGAGGGCACGCTGGTGTGGCCGAATCTGTTCGGCGCCACCAACTGGTTCAGCGCGTCTTATTCGCCGCTGACGAAGCTGATGTACGTGGCGGTGCGCGAGCAGTCCAGCTACTTCTTCAAGTCGGAGGCGCAGTATCAGCCGGGCGCGCCGTTCATGGGCGGGGGCGAACGCGCGGTGAAGGGGGATCAGGCGACCGGCGCGGTGCGCGCGCTGGACGCGGTGACCGGCAAACGCGCGTGGGAGTTTCCCTTGAAGTCGCCGCCCTGGTCGGGCGTGCTGGCAACGGCGGGCGGCCTGGTGTTCGGCGGCAGCATGGAAGGCAACTTCTACGCGCTCGATGCCACGACCGGCAAGCCGCTGTGGGACTTCCAGACCGGCGGGGTGATGTACACGAATCCGATGTCGTTCGCCGTGGATGGGAAGCAGATGGTCGCCGTGACCAGCGGTCACGCGTTGTATGTGTTCGGGTTGTAGGCGCGGTTCTTTCAGAGTTTCGCGATAAGTGCGATAGTTCCATACCATTTCGGTCTACACTTAGGAACATCTCAGTGCATGAATCCCGAGCAATGGCGGCGTGTCTGCGATCTATTGGAGAAATATAGCGGGCTGCCCTCCAGTGAGCGCCTGCAGTGCCTGCAGCGGCATGAGGGGGAGGAGCCCGCGGTAATCGCGGAGGCTCTCCGTATCGCGGACCTCAGCAGCGCCGCCCGCCGGTTCCTGAGCGACCCGGCGGCGGGCTTCGCAGGCATCTTTCCGAGGCAGCATCTGCAATCGGGCACGATTCTGTCCAGCCGCTTCCAGATTGTTCGGTTCCTCGGATCGGGTGGCATGGGAGAAGTCTACGAAGCGCTCGACCTGACCCTCAATGAGCCGTGCGCGCTCAAGCAGATCCGGACTGGCCTGGCCGCTGATGAAGTCATCCTCGCTATGTTTCAGACCGAGGTGCAGCTTGCCCGGCGGGTGACCCACGCCAATGTGTGCCGGATTTTCGATCTTGGCAGCGACAGCGGCGCCGGGGTCACGTACCTGACCATGGAGCTGCTGACCGGCGGATCGCTGGCGGACAAGCTCTCGGAAAAGTCGCTTCCCGCGGAGTGGGCCGAAGCAGTGATCGTGCAGGTGGCAGGCGGGCTGGCGGCGGCGCACGCCGCCGGAGTGCTGCACCGTGACCTGAAACCCGGCAACGTTCTCTTTCGGAGGCCAAATCATCCGGAAGTTTGCATCACCGATTTCGGACTCGCGCTGGTATACGCCCAACCATCGCGCGATGCAGCGGGAAATGAAGCGTCAGGAGCGCGCCCGCAGCCCCCCGCGGGAACTCCAGGCTATCTGGCGCCGGAATGCCTGGAAGGGCAGCCTCCCACGCCGGCGAGCGATGTTTACGCGCTCGGACTTCTGATGCACGAAGTGCTGACCGGATCGCTGCCGTTTCACGAGTTGGGACCATTGGGTGCAATGGTGCGGCGATGCAAGGAGGCTCCGCCGCCGCTGGAGTCCGCGATACCGGCAGCGGCGCGATTCCAGCCCATTGTCGCGCGGTGCCTGGCGCCCGATCCGCGGTTGCGGTATCGCGACGCGTTGGAGGTACAGGAAGCGATCCGCGGCGAAGCGAAGCGCCGCAGCCCGGTTTCAAGGCGCACTCTGATCCGGGCCGGATTTGCAGCCTCGCTCGTGGCACCTGCCGTACTCTGCTTGCGCTATATCAATCGAAGCGCGAATTCACCGGAGGGACGCCGCATTCTGATCGCCCCGGTAGAAGCGCCCGCGGGTTCCGGGCTGGATGTGATCGAGGTCGCGCTTCGGCAATTGCTGCGGCAGTCCAGCCGGGTAGAGATTTGGGATGCGACGAGGTTGCCCGAAGTGCTGAGCCGGATGGGAAGAAACACGAACGAGACATTGCCGCCCTCGGCATGGCGTGAGATCGCGCTGCGCGAGCAGGTGCCGCAGGTGCTCTTTCCGGCGGTTACCCGAGCGGGCGACGGGCTGGTGCTGACGGTGCGGCTGGAACAGGTGAACGCGTCCACGGCCCGCTTCGCGGCGCGCTCCTGGCAGAAGTCGTTTGAGGCGGCCTCGCGTCACCAGTTGCTGGATGCGGGACAGGATGCCGCGAACTGGGTGCGCGGCCTGGAGGGGGAACCTGCGGCCGTCATCCAGGAGGCCAATCGTCCGCCGCGCGACATCACGACGGAATCTTGGGAAGCCTTGTCGGCGTTCCACCGCGGAGAACAGAAGGCGCGATCCGGGTTGCTGCCCGCAGCCCTGCTGGAGTTCGACGCCGCGCTCCGGCACGATCCGGAGTTCACCATGGCCTGGATGCGCAAGGGCGATCTGCTGATGGGCGCACGGAACATGGCCGAGGGTCTCATCTGCTGGAGCAACGCCATCCGCTGCTCGCGGGCGCGGCCCCTATCGCGCCGCGAGGATCTGATGCTGCGGGCCATGTTCGCGGACGATACCGGCGATCCGGCCGCGGCGGAGAAACTGTTCGCGGAGTTCGCCCACTATTTTCCGGACGAGCCCTGGGGATTTTTCAACCGTGCGCTGCCGCTGATGAACCTGGGCCTGTTCGAGGAAGCGATCGCGACGCTGGAGCGCTGCCGCCGGTTCCCGGAACGGCGCCGGTCGGTGAGCATTCAACTCTGCCAGGCTCACACGGCCAAGCAGTCTCATCAGGCGGCGCTCGCCGAGACGGGATGGCTTCGGTCGAACGGCTTTGCCGCATGGGCGAGCCGGTGCGAAGCCGGCGTTCACTACAGCCAGCGCAATTCGGCCAAGGCGCTGGAGGCGTTGCGCAAGGCCAAGGAAGAGCAGCCGGGGGATGCCGAGTGGCGGAGTGAGATCGAGCAATACGAATTGATCGCGCTTGCCGACACGTCGCCCGCGGCCGATTGCCTGAAGCTGGCCCGGCAATACGCCGCGGCGGACGAGGCGGGCGGATTCCGGATGAGCGCGGCGATGAAGCTGGTGGTGGCGGCGACGATGGCGGCCGCCTCCGGCGGTCCCAGTCGCGACCTGGCGCTTCGCGCCTGTGCGGTGGACAACAGCCTGACCGTGGTGGTCCGCGCGGCGGCGGTGCTGGCGCGGCGGGGCTTCCCGCGGGACGCACGTGAAGTTTCGCGACGGCTGGACCTGTCCTTGGACGTTCCCCGCGTTCGCGCCGCTAGGCTGCGGCTGGACGGGGAGATCGCTCTGGCGGAAGGGCGAGTCGCGGAAGCTTTGCGCGCCTTGGATCGCGCCCGCCGCGAGGAAGTGCAGCCGTTTGGCCACGAGTACTGGGCGTATGCGCTCGGGAAGGCCGGGCGGAAAGAGGAGATGGCTCGGGCGCTGGCCGAGGTGGAAGCGCGGAGGCATCACCAGATTCGATTGTTGTATCCAGAGCCGCCGGTGATCCGGTGGGCGTGAGAAGAACTTCCGCTTCAGAAAGGTGAAACTATGCCCGTCGAAATGGCCCTGAAGGCCAGTAAACACCAGGAGAATGATTTCCGAGGAGAGTACGAACGCTTTTTGCTTTTTGCGATGTTTGCGTTGAGGAGCATCGATCAGCACGAGGGTCCGGTCGCTCGACAGATGCGTAAAGTAGTTAAGCAGGTAGCCTCTAGGCAGACTGCGGAAGCGCAAAACACAATGAGGAGCTTGATGGTGGACCTCGGCTTCACGGAGTCATTCATTATGAACTTCGTCCTCCTAAGATCCGCGTACGGGACTAGCTTCCGAACTTTTATAAAGTCACTTCGTGCCATAAAAAGGCTGCGGCTCTTCGAAGACTCCTATACCGGTACCGGTTGCATCGAGGCGTACAAGACTCTGATCGCGCTAGCCGTAGAACGCCAAGCCCCCACCTCTCGCAAGAACAGGGCAGCCAGAGCTTAAAGGAGGAGGCGGTATGCTCCGACGTGAATTCCTGGCCCTTGGCGCGCTGTCCGGATGCGCACCGGTGCTGGCGGAATGCCAACTGAATTCCGGGCGTTACTCGGTTTTCTGTGTCTCACCCCCCCGGCGGCAGTCAGGAAGGGGAAGCAAATGGGATTTCCCATGCTCCAGGCGACTAGTACGGCCCTTTGACCCGAGGACTACCCACGCTGCCAAGAAGGTGATGCGGCAAGCCGCCGACACTTTGCCCGAAAGTGAGGTCGCAAGGCTCAGGTCCAAATACGGGAGGCTTCACAAACCCACATCGACGAATCCTGGCTCAACTTGGGGCCAGGCGAGGATCCATTTCTTCTACTGCGGCGAAGAGGGTTCGGAATACAATATCCATAACGATATTCACTTCTTCCTCTGGCATCGCTGGTTCCTGTACTTCCACGAGCGGGCGCTCGGCGTCAGCATCCCGTACTGGCGCGGGTGCCATGGCGCCTCGTTCGAAGTGCCACGCGCGTATGAGTCGAAGGAGCTGTATCCTTCCCCGCCCGATCCGGATGACTACATCGAACGTGCCGAGTGGCGCAGACCTCCGGGGAGCGCTCCCACACCCGAGGAGTTGATAACAAGCCTCGCTTCAACGCCGGACATCAACGCCGCTCTGAGCATCCTGTCTCCGTGGCACAACTGGGTTCACGCCCAATTCCGTAGAGACGCTTTCAGGCGAAGTTCCGTGATGGCCACCCCGGTTACCGCGGCCGCCGACCCCCTTTTCTATGCGTTCCATGCCGAAGTCGACCGCTACTTCGAGTTCTGGCTCCGGGCGTCGAAGTTCGATGAGGAAGCGGATCGCAAGAACAAAGACATATACAATCAGCGTTATATTTTGTTCGATGCGCCGAGTGAAAAGTGGGTTTGCGTGCGAGCCGGAGATGCACTGCTGATCCCTCACGAGTACGAGTCGTTGCCCAGCTTCAGGAACGACACACGGAAGACGCGACTTGTAATCACGCTGCTACGTCCGATGTCGGTGCCCCACTCACCGGACGCAGCGTACCAATTGGTTTTACGGTTCCCGTCCGGCTTTGAGGAAGTCGCGGGCGCGATGTTCACGTTTGGGGCGCATCACAAGCACTCGCTTCAGGCGGCTTCGTATCAGTTATCAGAGAAATCGGTCGCCCTGCTGCGAGGCGGGCAAAAGCCGCTAGTGGAACTGCGGTGGAACGGCCACCGGAAAAAACTGACCGAAAACCAGCATTACCGTTTCAAGCCTCGCGAATACCCGCCCATGACGCTGTAGCGCACTACACCTTCGGCCGCACCATGTCGAACCGGTCGCGAGTCCGGGTGTAGCCGTTGCCGCCCATGCGGCCGATGGCTTGCAGCTTCGCCGGGTCGATGCGGAATTCGGTCAGGATTTCATCCGCGACGTGAAAACGCACCACCTCGCCCAGCACCAGCGACGAGCCGAGCGCGTTCTCGCTGATCACGATCACTTCCCGCAGGCGGCACTCGTAGCTGACCGGCGATTCGAGCACGCGATCCGCGCGCACCAGGTCCGCGGGCGCGGGCGTCAGGCCGGCCATCGCGAACTCGTCCTGCCCCGGCGCGAAATCGCCGGCGGTCAGGTTCATCGCTTCGCCGAGCGCCTCCGTGACAAAGTTGACCACGAATTCGCCGGTCTCCCGAATGTTGCGCAGCGTGTCCTTGGCAACCGCGCCGCTCCGGTTGGTGACCGCGAAGGCAATCACCGGCGGGTCCGAACACACGCCCATGAAAAAGCTGAAGGGCGCCAGATTGCGGGAGCCGTCGCTGCCGCGACTCGCCACCCAGGCGATGGGCCGGGGCACGATGGAGCCGATCATCAGCTTGTAGATGTTCGCTGCGGGGGTCGCCCCGGGGTCCACGGTCACGTTACTTGGCCACCGGCTCCGGCTTCTCCATCCAACTCGACCAATAATCCTTCCACTCCACTTCCTCGCCGGCGGGCAGAACGTGAATCGGATTCAGGCCGTCCAGCATCACCGCGTATTCGTCGGTGCGCGTCTTGCG
>JAIEPW010000121.1 GCA_019748195.1 Bryobacteraceae bacterium | reverse complement strand
AGTGAAGATCGTCGTCAACCGCTCCCGCCTCGCCAGGTAAACCAGTGACGCATCGGCGAAATCCATCGGACGATCCCAATACCGCGACATCAGTGCATGAACCTCATGTAGCTCGGAGGGCTCGATACTCGCCACGAGAATCGCGCCCGATTGCAGAAAGCTCCAAGTCTTCTCCATGGCGTTGCGGCTGTCGACGGTCAGGTGGAACAACTCGGTCAGTACCGCCTCCGATGTGAGTAAGGGCAGGCGTAAATGCTCAAAGGCCCGTGTGCAGGCCTGATGCCATCGGTCTCCGTCGTCCAACAGTGCGAGAATCGCACCCGTGTCCGCTAGCCCGTTAGCTTTCACGGCGCTGCGTCAGACGCTTCCGCACAAGATGCCGCACATTCGCGGATCGGTTCGAGTCATTCCCTCGGATACTGCCGATGAAACGGGCAGCGGATTCATGCAGTCTTCGCTGCTCGTCCGTATCTCCTTGGGGCTCCCCTGCGCCCTGGAGCCACTCCCGGACCGCCATGTCGAGAACCGCGGATACCGACAGATTTCGCCTGCGGGCTTCCCGCTCCAATTCCTCCTTCAGGCGCTCGGAAAGCCGCCAACTGTAAACCTCTGTCTTCATGCACTACAGTGTAATACAATCGCACTCACGCCAGCAGAAACCCCTCCCCAACCGGATCTTCCGGATCCACCCGGAACTCCGCCCGCCCCGTCACCCACGCCCGGCCTTCCACCGATGGGACCACCGCCGCGAACTCTCCAGCCTTGGTCTCTTCCACCACCTGGCCGGTGAATCGCAGCCCCAGAATGCCCTCCACCACGAACGGCTCCCCGATCCGCAGCCGGCCGCGCGCGTGCTCGATCGCCACTCTGCCGCTCACCCCGGTCCCGGTGGGCGAGCGGTCCACCTGGCCGTCGGCGAACACGCACACGTTCCGCAAATGCACTCCGGGCGAAAAAGCCGGGGATGACAAAATCACCCCGTACAGATATCCCAGGCCCGGGTCCTCCGGATGCCGGATCGTCCGGGCGCCCATCACCGCCCGCTTGATCCTCATCCCCGCATCGATCACAGCCCGGTAATCCTGCCGCCGTAAACCCACACCGGCGCGCGCCGCGTCCACGTATGCGTAGTACGCGCCGCCGAACGCCAGTTCGTAACGCACGCGCCCAATCCCCGGAACATCCACCTCGGAAGTGTCCTGCAGAAACGACGCTACGTTGCGAAACGCCACGGCCCGCACGCGGCCCGACTCGAACCGCGCCGCCGCCACCACCCGCCCCGCCGGCGTGTCGATCCTGTACTCGTCCTTCGGCTCCAGCATCCGGTTCTCCAGCATCGCCGTGATCAGCGCGATGATCCCGTGTCCGCACATGGTGGAGAAACCCTCGTTGTGCAGGAAAAGCACACCGAGATCTCCGTCTGGAGTGGCGGGCCGCATGGGGATCGCTCCGTACATGTCCGAGTGCCCTCGGGGCTCCAGCATCAGCGCCGTTCTCAGATGATCGTGATGCTGCTTGGCGAAGGCCCGCCGCTCCAATATCGTTTCGCCTTCCACTTCCGGCCAGCCGTCCACCACGATGCGCAGCGGCTCGCCCGCGCAATGCGACTCGATCGTGTGAATTACCGTCATGCCGGTCCTACGATTGCGCTTTGCCGCGCGCCGCGCGGAACATCGCAAACACCGGCAGGCCCAGCAATACGATCACCAGCCCGGGAATTGTGGTCGCGCCGCGATACAGGAACAGCACCACCAGGATCGCCGTCGCTCCCGCGATATAGAGGAACGGAACCACCGGATACCCGAACGCCTTGTAAGGCCGTTCCGCGTCGGGCCGCGTGATCCGCAGCCGGATCAGGCCGGCGATGGTCAGAATATAGAAGATCAGCGCCGCCGACACCACGTAGTCCAGCAGGTTGCTGTACAGGTTCCCGTAACTCTGCGTCTGCGGATTGTAGGTTCGCGGCAGCACCAGGAACGCCGCCCACACGCCTTGGATCGCCAGCGCCGCGCCCGGAACCTGGGCACGGTTCAGCTCCCCCGCGTTGCGGAAGAACAGCCCGTCGCGCGACATGGCGTAATAGGCGCGCGCCCCCGCCAGAATCAGCCCGTTGATGCACCCGAACGAGGAAATCAGGATCGCCACCGCCATGATCACCGCGCCCCACCCCGGCCAGATCGCCTCCACCATCGCCGTCGCCACGCGATCCGAAGGCGCGTCCTGAATTCGCTCCAGCGGCAGTGTCACCAGGTACGCGACGTTCGCCAGCAGATACAACCCGATCACCGTTCCCGTCCCCAGCGCCAGCGACAGCGGCACGTTCCGATGCGGCTCCTTCACTTCGCCCGCCGTGAACGTGATGTTGTTCCAGGCGTCGGAGGAAAACAGCGATCCCGTCTGCGACACGCACAACGCCAGGAACAGCCCGAACGCGCTCGCCGCCGTGATCATCTCCGTGATCGGAACCGGGTTGCGCGGTGTCCAGAAATCGCCAAAGTTGGCATGCACCGCGCCGGTGTTCCAGCCCAGGAACAGGCCCGCCAGGATCAGCGCCGCCAGCGCGCCGGTCTTGGTGGTGGTGAACACGTTCTGCACGATCTTGCCGTATTCAAGTCCGCGCGTGTTGGTGAACGTGAGCAGCGCGATAATCACCACCCCCACGAGCTGCGCGGTGGAAAGGGAGATGGCGTAGCCTTCGCTGAGATGAATCGGGGCAATGATGTAGTTCGTCTCCGCGATGCCCGGCGCCAGCAGGCCCAGGAATCGCGCGAATGCCACCGCGACTGCCGCGATGGTCCCCGTTTGGATCACCAGGAACAGCGTCCACCCGTACAGGAAGCCCCACAACGGAGAGAACGCTTCCCGCAGGTAGACATACTGCCCGCCCGCCTTGGGCATCATCGACGCGAGCTCGCCGTAGCTCAGCGCGCCCGCCAAAGTCAGCACGCCGGTGATCAGCCACGCCGCCAGCAGGCCCCCGGGCGATCCCAACTGCCGCGCCATCTCCGCGCTGACAATGAAAATGCCGGATCCGATCATGGACCCGATCACCACCATCGTGGAGTCGTACAGCCCGAGCCCTCGCTTGAACTCGGTATCCAACTGCGCCGCCGCGGGTTTCGAGGATGCCATGGCCTACTACGCTAGCACCGGCGGCGCGCCCCCGGCAGGGCGTTCACCCCGCCGCGTCGTACGCCAGCCGGATCCACTGGATCACCTGCGCGTCCACCTCATCGGCGTGCGTCAGCTTGATCTTGTACTGGCACATGCCGCCCGCGGGCTGCTCCAGCAGGCGATCCGTGCCCGGCACGCCCTTCATGTTCAGCCCGACCTCGAATCGCGTGTTCGTCGCCGGACCCAGCATCGCGAATTGCTTTTTCCGCCGCAGGCTGACGTACCCCTTCTTCGGCGCGATTTCGAAATCGCCGAACTTGCCGATCTCCGCCATCAGCTTCTCATGGATCGGCCGCTGCCCTGCCTTGGGACCCGTGTAGATCTCGTCCAGCACGTCGCCCGCGCCCTTCTCCTCCGCGCTCCCCGCCATATTCAGAACGTAATGCACCAGCGTATTGGCGTCCCCGTGACCCATTCCCAGGTCCCGCTTCAGCATGTCGCGCAGCTCGCCGTGCTTTGCCAGCCCGCTTTTGCGGACCATCGCCTCCAACTCCGCCAGCGGCTTGCCGGTCCGTGTCTCGATGTTCTTCAATTGCGTCTGCAGTGCCTTGTCCATGCTGTTCCCTTAACCTTCGGCGGCTTCTTCTTTTCAGAAAGGCGAATCCGGGAACCGCACGCCGGGACGCTTCCCCGCCAGCGCCGCATCCAGGCGCAGCAGCCACATCCCGATCCCGGCCGCGCCCTGCATGTATCCCGTCTGCGCAATCAATAGCTCCGGCCGGGCGCGATGCTCCGCCTGAATCCACTTCCAGCCGTCCGCACCCCGGGTCGCGCGCGCCAGCAGATCGTCTGTCAGGCGGCGGGCTGCGTCCAGATAGCGCGCGTCCGGCGCGACCCCATGCAGATTCAACAGGAAATCGCCCACCCCGGCCGATCCGCAGCATTGGCCCACGTTGTTCCAGAATCCGGGCGTACGCTTCTCTGGAATCCCGCTGTCCAGAATGGCGTTCGCGGATTGTTTCACCAGCTTCATCCATGTCCCGTCCCCGGTCACCTGGAACAGGCGATAGAACAGCCGCGCCGTCCCCGCCGGGCCGTGACACCAGCCCAGATAGAACAACTCCTCCCCGCCCGGCGTGTGATGGTGAATCAGGCAGCGATCGCCCTCGGTCCGGGCGATGGCGCGCAGGTGATTCGCGCCGGCGATCGCGGCATCGCGGAACGCTCGGTCCCCGGTCTCCTTCGCCAGGGTCGCCAGGAAGTACGCCACGCCCGCCGTGCCGTGCGAGAAATTCGGCATCAGCCTTGGGAACTTGGCGTCCATGGGCCACTCCAGACCCGCTGCTGTCTTCCGGCCGCGGCCCAGCAGCGTTTTCCCGTACCGGATTGCGGCCTCGCGCAGGTCCGGTATCTTGAGTTCCCGCGCCGCGTACAGCAGAAACAAGCCGGTTCCGGCCGCCCCGCCGATGATGTCGTTCACTTCCGAAGGCGCCGCCGAGGCCACCTGCCGCGCCACGCGCTCCGCTGCCTGCCCGAACCGAGCGTCCCGCGTCGCGCGGAAAAGCTCTGTTAGAACGAATCCGCTCCCCGCGATCCCCGTGTACAGGCCGGTGTCCTTCTGCCCGTCGATTCCGTGCAGGATCGCCAGCCCGCCGCGCCGCGCGGTCTCCAGCGCCGCGGCATCCCCCGTGGCGCGGTGGAGCTCCAGGTAGAACAGAACCACCCCCGGCGTGCCCGAATACAGCGACGTGCTGGCGGATTTCGCATCGCCCGGATCCGCCCGCCAGACCGTGCCGCCTTCCTCCGATCGCGCCGTCGCGTCCAGCCATCGCCGCGCCTGGAGCGCGGCATCGCGATAATCCCCCGCCAGCACGGTCAGCAGCGCAATCGCCGGAAACAACATGGGCGACAATGTATCACGGCCGAAGCAAACTCATGTCCCGACCTGTCGCACTAATCACCGGAGCCAGCGCCGGCATCGGCGAGACCTTCGCCCGCGTGCTCGCCGCCCGCGGCTATGACCTCGTCCTCGTTGCCCGCCGGGCCGATCGCCTGGCCGAACTCGCCCGCGAGCTCGAATCGCCAGGAAACATCCGCGTGGAAACCCTTGCCGCGGATCTTGCCTCCGATGCCGGCATCCAAGCGGTGGAACAGAGGCTCGCCTCCTGCGATGCCCTTCATGTCCTGGTGAACAATGCCGGCTTCGGCACCAGGGGCTACTTCGCGGAAACGGACGTCGATTCGCAGGATCAGATGCACCGCCTGCACGTGCTCGCCACCATGCGGTTGAGTCACGCGGCGCTGCAGGTGCTCTCCCGCCGCGATTCCGGAGGGATTATCAACGTCGCCTCCGTCGCCGGCTTCTGGCAAAGCCCGCACAACGTCAGCTACTGCGCCACCAAAACGTGGATGAACAGCTTCACCGAGGGGCTCGGTTATGAGCTCCGCGCGCGCGGATCTAAAATCCGCGTGCAGGCCCTATGTCCCGGCTACACCATCTCGGAGTTTCACGAAGTGATGGGCGTGGGACGCGGCGGCGCGCCGCGAGGCTGGTGGCTCGACGCGCGTTTCGTCGTGGAGGAATCGCTTCGCGGGCTGGATCGCGGCGCCCTTTTCGTGATTCCCGGCCTCCGCTACAAGATCGTTGTCGCGGCCATGAAGATTCTGCCGCGCTGGGTGCGCGAACGCGTCGCTCTGGGCATGTCCCGCCGCTACCGCGGACGCTGAACATACCAGCTCTTCATCACCTGCATCGCCGGCTTGTCCCAGATGGAATGCGAGCCGTCGCTCGCGCCGCCTCTCTGGTTGGTCCCCACTTTCCACCAGTAGACGCCCTGGAACCAGGGCTTGTCCCAGAACGCCTGCAGCAAAGCCTGGTACGCCTTCGCCTGATCCTCCGGCGCCACGCGCCGCGGCGTTTCATCCCAGGGTTGCCGGTGCGGGTTCTCAAAGCTGGAAAACCCCGCTTCCACGAACACCACCGGCTTCCCCCACTTTCGCTGCACCGCTTCGATCCGCGCCACCACGGACGAGGCGTCCAGCGAATCGGGCAGCGGATAGTAGTTGCTGATTCCGATGGCGTCCACCGCGTCCCAAAAGTTCACATTCTCGAAATCTTCGCCTTGCGCCGCTCCGTACGTGATTCGCCCCCGGTAATGGGACCGCGCCAGCGCGACCAGCTTGCGCCACTCGGCTTCATCCGGCGTGAGCTTCGCCAGCTCCACGCCGATACACAGGAACTCCGCATCCACGCGCGACGCCAGCTTCGCGTAATGCTCGACAAACAGCGCGTACTGCCGGTAGAACTCGCCTCGCGACTCGCCCGGCGGGTCCAGGTTCGCCGGCCAGCTTCCCGGAATCCAGAGCTGCGGCTTCAGCATCACTGTCATGCCGATCGAATGGGCCAGCCGCGCCATCATCTCCACACCCTCGTCACTTTCCCAACTCCGCGATCCCGCCATGCGCACCGAAGGCGGATTCGCCCGGGCAAAACCGTACGGAACCAGCGCGATCGCATTGACGCCATACGACGGCAACAGCCGCAGCGTGTCCCGCGCGCCGTCGCTTACATACGTGTCCGGAAACTCCGCGGTGAAGTTCACGCCCTTGTGGAAACGATCCGCCACCGTCGGGCTTCGCCGCGGCAGCGCCGACGTCTCCCGCCGTCCCTTCTCGATCCAGGCCGCCCGCTGCGATTCCTGCCATCGCGCGGAAGCCTGCGGGATCAACCCGGCCATCAGCGCCGTCAGCACTGCCGCCGCCGCGCTCCACCGGTACGGATGCCGGGTATCCCCGGATGCGCAACCCGCCCGGTGGCGGAACGCCGCAACTGTAGCCGCCAGCGCCGGAAGCGGCAGCGTGAACAGCAGCACTCCGAAGGAGCGCCGCGGCAAAAGCATCGCGATCCCCGCCCACGGCAGCACCGTCGCCGCCAGCAGCCATGCCAGCCGCCGCCACGGCCTGGATTCCGGCAGTTCGGACGCCGCCAGCGCGCATCCCAGCCACACCAGCACTCCGAACAGCCCCACCGCGGCGATCCCGTCCCATCCCAAAGTCCAATACCGCGCGAGCCTCGGCAGCGCCGCCAGAACGCCCAGCGCGCTCACAAACAATGCCGACGCGCACCGCAACCCGGGCCGCGGCTTTCGCGCCAGCCACCAGCACAGCAAGCCCAACGGGAAGAGCACCAGCACATCCATCCACGGCCACGGCTGGTGCGCCGTCGCGCGAACGCCCAGCATCCCGATCTCCCAATGCCGCACCGTACTCCCGCTCGCCACCGCCGGCAGGACGCCGGCCGCCGAGCCCGCCAGCCAGGCGATCGGGTAAAACGCCGCGATCGGGAAAATGCAATGCTTCAGCACGTTTCGGTCTCAGTATAATTCCTGCATGCCGCGAGCCCTGCTTCTCTTCGTTGTACTCTCCACGTACGCCGCCGAAATCCCCGCCCTCGATCAGTTGGCCGAGGCCGAGCGCCAGCGCGCCAAGATCCCCGGTATTGTCCTCGTCGCGGTCAAGGGCGATCAGGTGATCTACGCCCGCGGATTCGGCGCCGCCAGCATCGAAACCAACGAACCCGTTACGCCGGATCACCTGTTTCGCGTGGGGTCCACAACGAAGATGTTCGTCGGCGCGGCGGTTGTCAAGCTCGCCGAGCAGGGCAAGCTGAAAATGGACGAGCCCATTGGCAACCACATAAGCAACATCGATCCCTCGCTCGCCAGGCTCACCGCGCACCAACTCCTGTCGCATACCGCGGGGTTGTGGGACCGCACCTTGATGTTCGGCCCGCACGATGACTCCGCCCTGGAAGCGAATGTCGCCTCCTGGAAGTCCGAGATCTTCTTCACCGAACCCGGCCAGGTGGTCTCGTATTCGAACATGGGCTACGTGCTCGCCGGTCGCCTCATCGAAGCCGTCACCGGCAAGCCCTTCGGCGATGCCATGCCGGAGCTCCTCTTCGGCCCCCTCGGCATGAAACGGACCACCTTCCGCCCCACCATGGCCATGACCTGGCCCCTGGCGCAAGGCCACGTGGAAACGGACGGCAAGCTCGCGGTCGCCCGCCCCGCCGCCGATCACGCCGGATACTGGCCCGCCGGATCCATGTTCACCAGCGGCAACGATTTCTCGCGCTGGGCCATCGCCTTCCTGAACGAAGGCAAGCTGAACGCCGCCCCGGTGCTCTCCACTTCCCTCATCCGCGCCCTGTCCACTCCACGCGTCCCCATCCCGGGAACGATCGCCGGACGATCCTATGCCTATGGCTTAACCATCGACGACTCCGCGGGTTCCCGCATCGTCGAACATGGCGGATCGCGGCACGGCTATACCAGCGCTCTCCGCATGTCCCCCGAGTTCCGCCTCGCCGTGATCGCCATCGGCAACAAGAGCGGCGGCGATGTCTCTACCCTGGCGCAAAAAGCGTTGGACCATCTGATGCCCGTCCGCTCCCCCGCCGTGAAAACCGGAATGGTTTCGAGCCTCCCGCTGGAGAGCTATCGCGGTGACTATTTCAACGGCCCCAACAAGATCGCAGTCACCGCCGCCGACGGAAAGCTATCCGTGGAGGCGCAGGGCCGCATGCGCGTTCTGCAGCCCGCCCCCGGCGGCTGTTTCGAATCGGACAAGGGCGGCGGTCCGGTCTGCTTTGTTTCCAGGAACGGCGCCACCTATTTGATGCAGGGCCTGCGCGCCTACAAGCGCAAGTAAGTGACTTCCGTCAAGGCAGCCACCCGCTTCATCGTCTTCCTCGGGTTTGTCAGCTTCTTCGCCGACATCACCTACGAGGGCGCGCGCGGCGTCACCGGACCCTTCTTCGCCAGTCTCGGCGCGTCCGCCGCCGCCGTGGGCTTTGTCGCCGGCGCGGGAGAACTCGCCGGATACGGCCTGCGCATCTTCTCCGGTTACCTCGCCGACCGCACCCGCCACTACTGGCTCTTCACCATCCTGGGATACACCGTGAATCAACTGGCTGTCCCGCTCATGGCCTTCGCCACCACCTGGCCACAGGCCGCCGTGCTGGTGATCCTGGAGCGTACCGGTAAAAGCATCCGCACCCCCGCTCGCGACGCCATGCTCTCCAGCGCCGCCCGCACCGTCGGCGCCGGATGGGGATTCGGACTTCATGCCGCCATGGATCAGGCAGGCGCGTTCCTGGGACCCCTGATCGTCGCCGCCGCTCTCGCCTCCACGGGCAACTTCCCGCAAGGTTTTCTGATCCTCGCCATCCCCGCCGCTCTCGCGCTCACCACCCTCACCGCCGCACGCATCACCTACCCGCGCCCGGACCTCCTCGAGTCCGCGCCGCCCCAACAGCAGAACCTCCCTCGCGCATTTTGGACTTACGTCCTCGCCGCCGGGATGCTCGCCGCCGGATACGCCGACTTCCCGTTGATCGCCTTCCATCTCCAAAAGCAGGCGATCGCCCCCGCCGCCGGAATCCCCCTCCTGTACTCGCTGGCCATGGGCGTCAACGCCCTGGGCGCATTATTCTTCGGCCGCATGTTCGATCGCCACGGCTTGAGAGTGCTCGCCGCCGGAATCCTGCTCAGTTCGCTTTCCCTGCCTCTGGTGTTTCTCGGCGGACTCCCCGCCGCCATCGCCGGGATGTCCTGCTGGGGCGCGGGCATGGGAGCTCAGGACGCCATCCTGCGCGCCGGGATCGCGGGCATGGTTTCCATGGACAAGCGCGGCCGCGCCTACGGAATCTTCAACGCCTTCTACGGAGTGATGTGGTTCGCCGGATCCGCCGCCATGGGCCTGCTCTACGACTGGTCCATCCTCGCGCTCGTGCTGTTCGGCGTTGCCATGAAGCTCGCCGCCGCCGCGATGTTCGCCATGTGGAAACCTCACAGCCCCGGCTTGTAAGCCTTCGCCGAGTTCGCCTTCACCTCCGCCGCGGTGAACCAGGCCGGCTTGAACTTCGCTTCCGAATACAGCTTGCCCTGGTCCATGTAGTGCGGCGACTTCGGATCCGCGCTCTGCCCGAACTGCAGCAGGCTCTTCGCCCGCACCTGGGGTCCGAACTCCACCACGCTTACGAATGAGTGCCCCGCAACCCCGTAGATCCGCTTCTGACCCGCCTCCGGACGCGCGTAGAAGTTGAATACGATCCCGATATCGCCGGGGCCGCCCGCCACCGGATAGCTCTCCTCAGCGTCTCGGAACGGCTCCTCACCGGAGGTGTGCCGCCGCTGGATGCGGTTGATCTCCCCCCACGGAACCTGCCACGTCCCGTAGGCCTTCTCCAGATCCCCGATTACGCTCTCCAGGGCGCCGATCGCCTCCGGAAACTGCCTCGCCTGCCGCACGCGCTTGGAAAAATACAAGGAGAACAGCGTCATCGCCTTCGAATCGAAACGCCCCACGTGATCCCACTCCCGCAGCTCTTCCATCGCCCCGGCGAGCTTTGCCGCGCGCGCCGGATCCTTCTTCCGCAGCTCCTCGTAGGCCGCGCCCAGCATCGGGATCGCCGTCTCCGCCTCGATCGCCGTCGTATCGAACGCCGCCCGCTCCCACTCCTCGAAACTGAACTTCGGCTTGTTCGCCAGAATCCTCCGGGAGATCCGCGCCCGCCCCGTCTCCGGATCGCCCCACATGTAGCGCGGATACTTCGACTCGTCCGGATTGTCCGGGCCGATCGTCGTCGTGAACGGCGTGGAATTGCAATTCTGCACGAATCCGGATTTCGGGTTGAACACCTGCGGCAATTCTTCCAGCGAGTGATAGCCTTGCCACTCCGCCTCCGGATCCGCTCCGTTCACCGCCTTGGACCAGTCGTAACGGGTGGCCCGCCGCGGCACCGCGCCGGAATGGACGTAATAAATATTGCCCTCGCGATCCGCGTACATGGTGTTGAACAGCGGCACCGCCGTGCGCGACAGCGCCTTCTTGAACTCGGCGAAGTTCCGCGCCTTGCCCATCTCATACCACTGCTCGAACGCGCCGCCTTCCTCCAGCCGCGCGAAGCGGATCGCCATCGGCTTTCCGTTCCGCACCGCCACGATCGGGCCGTGATGCGTCTTGCGGAACTTGTACGTCTTCGCCGTGCCGTTTACCTTGACGGTTTCGCTCCACTCCGTCGCCCGGCGATACTCATTGCCGTACTTGTACGCAAGCGGATCGCCTGGCTTGTCGAACGTCTCTTCCCAGATGTCGAAGTTATCCGGCTTGTTCACCGTGTGCGACCAGCCCAGATTCTCGTTATGCCCGATGGTGGGAAACGCCGAGCCGAAGAAGGTCGCGCCGGACAGATTCCAGCCCTCCCTGCTCACCACGTGTCCTTCCCACCACTGTCCCAGCCCGAAGAACGGCTGGTGCGGATTGAGGAACAGCATCGCCCGGCCCGCAGCGCTCTTGGCCGGCATCACCGCCCACATGTTCGACCCCTGCGATTGCGCCGCGTCCTTCATCTCCTCCGCCCGCAGTCCCGTCTGCCGGAACAGAAAGTTGACGTACACCGAATAGCGCGAGTACGCGAACGCCATCCACGGTTCGAACTTCGTGATCAGCCGCGGCCTGGTCCCCGGATTCTTGGCCAGATACCAGTTCAGTCCCGCGATATACCCATCGGCCACGGCTTTCGCCTTCGGGCTCAACCGCTCATATTCCCGCCGGGCATGCTTCGGAATCTCCAGCGCATGCACCACCAGGTCGTCCGCCAGCGCCTTCTCCCCGTAAACCTCTGCCGCGCGGCCCACGCCCCGGATATAGCTGTCCTCGATCTGCCAGAAGTTGTCCTCCGCCTGCGCGTAAGCGAACCCGAAGCTCGCTGCGGCGTCGGTGGGCGCGTAGACGTGCGGCACGCCGAACTTGTCGCGGTAAATCGTGATCGACCTGGCGACGCTCTCCGACGCGAACGCGGGAATCGCCAGCAGGAATGCGGTGATGAGTACGGTACGGCGGGTCATGGGATGAATCAGGTGAGTCTTGCGCATCATGAGAGTGTCGTCGCTTCGGTCAATTATCCTTCTCTGCACTGGGCTCATCAAATCCAAGTTCTGGCGTTCGAGGCGTCGGCTCCAGGAACCGGATCTGCTTGAGCTGCAGTTGGCTGTGTCGCGCAAGCATGCCGGCGTCCAGCGTGAACAACTCTTGGCAACCCAGGACCATCGCGGTCGCGATGTGAAAACAATCCCATTTGCGCCGCCTGTTTTCCGCCGCATCGCGGTCACTGGAGAGGTCGAGCACCTGCGCCTCTATCTTGGCTGCGGTCAGCGCGATCTCACGCGTCACGGTTTGAATCCTCGCGAGCTTGTTTACCTTCGCATGATTGTCGTCGTACGCGCGCCCTGCTCGAAACGATAGCACCGACACTTCCTGAACCGTGATGATCGACGTGTACAGCTTCACCTTATCTTGTTTCAGCTCTCGGAGAAGTGCTCGAATACTTCGCGAAGTTGGCTCGCCGTTTAGAATCGCCAGGAACACGGAGGTATCGAAGTACGCCGCGTTCAAAGCTATTCCTCGCGCAGCCGGTTGATCAAAGTCTTCGTGTCCGTCCCGAATGCATCGCGGTACGCGCCGAACAGCTCGTCAAATGCCGCCTCGTAGTCGCGGTCAGCGTCCGCGGTGATGGTCTCAGCAATGATTTTCGGATTCGCGACGCGATAGTAGACAATCCTCCCGCTGACAACCACTTGCTTCCGGAACAGCGGCGTCACCGCCTGGATGTCCCTCTGCCGAAACTGCACCCGCAAAGCCTCGCCGTTCTCGCGCCGCAGCTCACCCCAGAAGCACCTTCCGTCCTCCTCGGACGGGTCCCGATCCACCAGTTCCACCAGCTTTCCGTAAACACTCGCTCCCTCCACCTCGAACGTCGGAGATTGAAGCGCCTTGATAGAAGCTCTACCGGCGGCGCCGAAGCTCGCCTTCATCGGTTTCGAGAAACCAGGAGCGTCCAGGGAAACATTGAGATCGGTCTTGTCCGCCTTCTGAATCCGCGCAAGACGTGCGACGCGCCGGATCAGAGTCCGATCTACGGGAACGTTCGGATCCGGCGTTCCATCCTCACGCTCCAACAAGTCCAGTGTCCGAATCAACTCCTGCGCCGCCAGGACGCCGGTATGAATGTTGTTCGTAATCGCAATGGGCGCCTGCACGCTGCCATGCTGCAACAACATCCCCGAGGTAGCCAGAATCTCTAATCCGAACTCCCCGCTTGGCTGCGGAGCCCCACGCTCGCGCTGCAGCCTTCGTCCGATCTCGGCGAGCATCTGTCGAAACTCTTCCAGGACGGAGAGTACGTGAGCCAGCGGAAGCCGGTTACGATCCGCGAGGCCCTTGCTCAGCTTGATTGTGAGAATCGGCTCTTTGACTTCGTCCGCCATTCACTTCCCTCCGGCGTCGCGCTCCCCGCCATCCTCGATCCGGCCCTCGGATCTCCGCGGACGCCTTCCGCTAACGTCATGTTACACGCCCTCGCGCCGCGCCTACATTGCTGGAGATTCCGCGCAACCGCTCGCAAGCGAAACCGGCTCACCTCCGGCGCGGGACTTCCAGCACGCGCTTGCCCGTCACCGCGAACAGCCGGTCCGGCTTCCCTAGCAGCGCCCGCAGTTCCTCCGGCCACGGATCCCGGATGTCGAACCCGCGCGCGAACGGCGAAAACGCCGGCAGCACGAGCCCCTTCTCGGTCCGCACGAACACCGGCATCCGATGTCCCACCCCCGCGGCGTCATACACCTTCCAGCACGGATGCAGATGTCCCACCACCAGCAGCGGTCCTTCTGGAATCGCCACGTTCAGCTTGTCGCCGTGGATCGCGAAGACTTCCTCGCAACTCCAGGACTCCTGCAAGGAAACATCCAGGCGCCCGAAATCGCGAGCGAAACGCCGGTCGTGATTGCCGCGCACCAGCATGACCCGCGACCGCTCCAGCAGCCGCCGCAGCACGCCCTCAATTCGCGACCGCTCCTCCGCGCCCGGATTTGGCGCATGCACCACATCGCCCAGCAGCACCACTTCCCGCGGAGCAAGCTCGTCCAGCACCGCGTCGATCCGGGCGCCCACCCCGCCCTCCTCCAGCGGACCCAGCTCTCCCCGGCGCCGCTGCGCCCACGCGTAACCGAGATGAACATCGGCCAGGATCACCACGCGTGTCGATGGAATCCACAACGCTCCGCTCGCGTGCGCCTCCACTCCCCGCTCAATCTCCACCCGCGTCATCCGCCCGCCTCGGTGCTCCAGGCCTGATACAGATCCGACACCCACTCGTCTACCGCCTTCTCCGGGTCCTGCTGGATCAGCACCTCGCGATTGAACGCCGCGAACAGCGGCAGCGCCAGCGGCGACGGGCGCGGAAGATCGAAGCATTCCCACGGAGCAGCGTGAATCCGCGCGGCTTCGTCCGCGGCTCGCGCTGCGTCCAGCTCCTCTTCCAGCGTGGCCCGTACCGTCTCCCGCACCAGCGGATGATCGGGCTGATGCTTCAGGAAGGTTTCGTAAAGCAGTGACCCGCTCCAGCTTGCCTGCCGCCGCCCCGGAGGTCCCTGCACCGTCCGCCGCGCCAGCAGTTGCCCCGTCTCCGCCACCGGGCGGAACTTGCGCCCCAGTTGCTCGGTGGAGCGCAGCGCGCGCAGCAGATCGTCCCCCCATCGCTCCGGATCGAACAACTCGCGCAGCCGCTCCAACCCCGGCGCCGATCTCGCGTTCAGCGCCAGCAGGAAGCCGTGATCGTCGTAATTCGCCGCCACGCTTCCCGCTTCCGTGCCCAGCCGGTGTCCCGCTACCCACGCCAAGGATCGATTCACCGCACGCCCGGCGAGCACGTGAAACAGAATCAACAGCGACCGTCCCGCCGCGATCCGCTCCACCTGCACCGGCGCATCCACCGGAATCGGCGCGGCTTGCATCTGGCGCTCCAGAAACCCGGCGGTCTCCCGCACGGCGCTCGGATTCAACCCGTAGTCCGACTTCAGCACCGCCCGGCAGGCCCGCATCCCACCCCGCCCGAACGCCCCGCGCAGCGCGCGCCGCAGCGCCAACTCCTCGCACGCCAGCCGCGCCGAAAGACTCATCTTGCCGCCCATCCAGCGCGGCGTCCGCACGCTTTCTCCCTCCGCCGGAGCCACCACCGCGACATCGGCGTGCATCCGCTCCACGCGCACCGCCTTGCCTCCCAGAATGAACGCCTCCTTCGGCTGCAGCGCCGCGAGGAACTCCTCCTCCACCTCGCCTAACCGCCGGTTCTGCTTTGTGTACACCCGCATCAGGAACGCGTCGCTGATCGTCCCGATGTTCTGGTAGTACAGCCGCGCCACTTTCGTGGACGCCACCCGGAACCGCCCCTCCCGAACGACGATCTTGCCGTATGCTTCCTCGTAGTTCGAAAGCACCGGACCGCCGCCCGCCAGGTAATCGATGACCGAATCGAAATCCGCGCGTGTCACCTCCAGGTAGGGCCCGGCACGGCGCACCAGCGCGAACGCCTCCTCCAACCCCCATTCGCGCTCCACCGCCATGCCCAGCACCACCTGCGCCAGCACATCCAATGGCTGCCGCACCGTCTTCAGCTCATCCAGCCGGCCCGCTCGCACCGCCTCCCGCACCGCGATGCACTCCAGCAAATCGGGCAGGCTCACCGGCGCCAGAACACCCGCGGCCACGCCGCCCACGCGATGCCCGCTGCGTCCCAGCCGCTGGATCGCCCGGCTGACTCCCCGCGGCGCGCCGATCAGCACCACCTGATCCACCGCCGGGAAATCCACCCCGAGCTCCAGGCTGGTGGAGCACACCGCCGCCCGGATCGAACCTGAGGCCAGCGCTTCCTCGATCCGCAGCCGCTCCTCCCGCGCGATCGAGGCGTGATGCACGCCGATTTGCTCTTCCCAATCCGGCAGCAGCACCCGCAATGCCAGCGCCAGCCGCTCCGCTCCCGAGCGTGTCGCCGTGAATACCAGGCTGCAATTCGCTTCCTGGATCAGCCTCGCGACTGTATGCGCGATCGGAAAGGGACCCCAGCCCGCCGCCGGCAGCCTCGATTCCGGCGCCAGCTCCGCGATCTCCAGCCGGTGCGTCTTGCGGATGTCCGATTCCGCCACCGCGCATTCTCGCGCGCCGCACAACAGGCGGCGCACTTCTTCCACCGGATGCGCCGTCGCCGACAACCCGATCCGCTGCAGCGGATGCCCCGCGCGCTCTTCCAGACGCTCCAGCGCCAGCGCCAGCAGGGTTCCGCGCTTCGATTCCGCCATCGCGTGGATCTCGTCCACCACCGCGACAAACGGCCGGAAGCCGTCCCGCCAGCCGGTCTGCGACAGAAGCGAGCTCAGGCTCTCCGGCGTGGTCAGCAGCAGGTGCGGGCGCTTGCGCTGCATCCGCGATCGCAGCGCATCGCTGGTGTCGCCCGTGCGCACCTCCATCCGGATGTGCCGCGCGTCCGGCAGCGTCGCGTTCAGCGCCTGCAGCGGGCCGCTCAGGTTGCGCTCGATGTCTCGCGTCAGGGATCGCAGCGGCGACACGTAAACCGCGCACACCGCATTCGGAAGACCCTCGCCCGCGGCTCGCTTGCCCAGCGCGGACAGGATCGACAGGAACGCCGCCAGCGTCTTGCCGCTGCCCGTCGGCGCGAGAATCAGCGTGTTCTCCCCGCGGAGCGTGTGCGGCAGCGCCCGCTTCTGGATCTCGCTCCGCCCCGCGAATCGCCCGGCGAACCACGCTTGCAACGGCGGGAACAAACGCTCAGCCATTATGTTCCACGGCCTTCTCGTATAACTCCCGCACCGTGTCCAGCGTGTCGCACTCCTCCGGCTTCTTGTCCCGCCGCCAGTTCAGAATGCGTGGGAAGCGTAACGCATATCCGCTCTTGTGCCGCGGGCTCTTCTGCACTCCGTCAAAAGCGACCTCCAGCACCACCTCCGGCTTCACCAGGTACACGCGGCCGAAGCGATCCGTAGTCAGGTTCTTCAACAACTGCGTCAACTGCCGGATCTCCGGGTCGGTGAGGCCGGAATAAGCCTTACCCACGTTCAGATAGCGCTCGCCGTCCCGCACCGCGAAGGTGTAGTCGGAAAGCATGGTGGCGCGGCGTCCGTTGCCCTGCTCGGCGGCCGTGATCACGACATCCAGGGCGCCGAACGGCCGCTTCACCTTCAGCCAGTTCTCGCTGCGCCGTCCCGGTTCGTAGACGCTGCCCCGCCGTTTCAGCAGCAACCCCTCATTGCCGCGCCCGCGCGCCTCCTGAAAATAAGCGTCGATTTCCTCGCGCCTCGTTGCCGTCCAAACGGCCGACACATAAATGGGATGCCCCACCGCGCCCAGCATCGACTCCAACTCCGCGCGGCGAGCCTCGATCGGCAGCTCCAGCAGCAGCCTCCCGCCGGCGTACAGGGCGTCGTAACCGAAGAACGCCACGGGCACCGATTCGCGCAGGCTTGCCGATACCTTCTTGCGCGCCAGCCGCTGCTGGAACACGCTGAAGTTCACAGCCCGGTTGTCGCGATACGCCAGGATTTCGCCGTCCACGATCCCCGCGGCGGGGAAGCCCTCGAACACCTCCACCAGTTCCGGGAATGCCTGCGTCACGTCGTCCCGTCCCCGCGAGAAGATCTGCACCCGCCCGCCCGACCAGTGCACCTGGGAGCGGATGCCGTCGTACTTGTCCTCCACCAGCCACTCGCCCGGATTCTCGATTTCCTCCAGCGCCGCCACCGGCTGCGCCAGCATGAAGTCCATGGGATGGAACAGCCGCGCTTCGATCTCCTCCAGCGTTCCCTTCCGGGCGGAGAGAGCCACCCGAGCGAGATCGCCCAGCTTGTTGTTCGCGGCGCGCACCGCCGCCGGCGGCAGCCCTGTCGCCGCCGCCACCGCCTCCTCCACCATCTTTTCCTGCAGCCCGATCCGCAGGTTGCCCGTGATCACCTTCACGAAGTACTTGATGGTCAGCGGGCGGTGCCGGCGGATCGCCTCGGCAAGGATCTCCACCTTCAGCGCGGTGCGGCCCGCGTTCAGCACCCGCTGGTACAGTTGGTCCGCCTGCTCCAGCGTCAAGGGCTCCGCGCCCGGTTGATTCTTCGCCAGCAGGCTGATGGTCTCGCCCGTATCGCCCGTTTCCCGGTGACAGATGCGGTACGTCTCGGCATCCCAGCCGGTGGCGCACAGCGCCGCGTCGCGCAGAACGGAATAGCCTACCGAGAGCTTACGCTCGCCTCCGTCCACCGGCCGCGCCGACAGAAACCGGACCGCGCGCGCCAGGTCCCGGTCCGGCAGGTCTCTTAGATACTCGCTGACCGCGGCGACTTTCTTCAAACGTCCGGGCGACGCCGCGACCCGCTCGCAAACCTGAGCGAGACGATCCATCACTCGCCTTCCTCATCGGTGGCTCGCGATACCTGCGCGGCGGGCGCGCACGCGTCGAATCCCTGTTGCCGCAGGATGCGCGCCAGCGGCTCCGTGTAGCCGTGTACCAGGTCGATCCGCGACGCGCCCGACTCGCGCGCCATCGTCAGCAGCTCCGCGAATCCGGCGTGGTCGGAGTACGGGATCAGTTCCTCCGCTCCGGCGCGCGTCCGCGCGTTGTCCAGCGCCGCCCAGCCGGAGACATACGCAATGCGGAAATCCTTGCCGCTGGCCTCCAGCCCGCGCCGCATGGACGGCGTCAGCACCAGCGCCTTGCCCCGCGTATTCCGAGCCTCGTACGGGCTCCATCCGGGGAACCGGCATCCCGCGGCTTCATAGACCGGAAGGAAGCGGGCGATGGAGCCGTGTACGGCGCACGGGATCCCGGCGTTCGCCAGCACCTCCACAATCTCCTGCCCGCGTCCCAGCGGATAGCCCAGGAACACCGGCACGCCCCCGTCCTCCAGCGTCGCCGTGGCGAACGCCGCGATCCGCGCGCGCGCTTCCTCCCGCGTCAGGAAGTGGAAAATCGGCAGGCCGAACGTCGATTCGATGATCAGCCGGTCGCACCGCGCCACTTCGGTAGCCGTGCCGCACAGCGGCGGCATCAGCTTCAGATCGCCGGTGTACACCAGCCGTTCGCCCGCTTGCTCCACCAGCAGTTGCGCCGCGCCTACGATGTGCCCCGCGGGGATCGCCGTCAGCTTCGCCGGACCGAGATGGAGGCTTTCTCCATGCCGCAGCGGCTGCAGGCTCTGCGCGATCTCCTCGTTCTCCGGCCAGCGCAGCCGGTACAGCCGTAGCGTCTCCGGCGTCGCCAGCACGTTGCGATGCAGGCCCCGCGCATGATCGCTATGGGCGTGCGAAATCCAGGCGCGCTCCACCGGCTCCTTGGGGTCCAACCAAAGGTCCAATTCCGGAAGGTGGATGCCGGCGGGGTGATACGCGACGAGCACTGCTGCTTCTAGGATGCCACCAGACGCCCCCAATACACATTTGTGTCGTAGGGAAACTGTACGAAGCCGTCCACTTGAAACCGCCGGTACAGCCCGGCGATCGCCGCCAGCATCTCGTTGTACCGCGGATGCCCCGGCAGCGGCATGTACGATGCTGACAAAATCCGCCCCGTAAGCCCGTCTTCATCGAGGGTCTGGACATTGTCGAGAACTTCGAGCCGGAACGGCAGCTCTCCGAAGAACGCCGCCACGCCGGCGCTGGTCTGCTGGCGCTGCAGCAAACGGCCTTTCTCGTAGTCGACGGCGAATTCCTTCAGCAGGGCTTCGTAAGCGTCGCCGAAACCGTTGTCGCCGGAGCGCCGCGTGTTCCAAAGCAGTACGAGAAACGCGCCCGGCTTCAGGATCCGCTGGAATTCCGGCCGGGTTCGCGTTGGATCGAACCAATGGAACGCGGTGGCGGCGGTAATCAGGTCCACGGAGGCGTCCGGGAGGCCGGTGGATTCCGCCGTCCCGTCCACGCTGCGGAAATTGGGATTCTCTCCCAGCAGCATTTCCGCCGACGCTCGCATTTCCGCGTTCGGCTCCACCGCGTACACCAGCCGCGCATGCGGCAGCAGCATTTCGGACGAGATCCCGGTTCCGCTGCCGATGTCGGCTACCACGGAATCCCGCGTGAGTCCGGTCTCCCGCTGCAGGAGTTCGACGACCCCCTCGGGGTAGCCCGGGCGATACCGGACGTAGTATGCGGCGCGGTCGGAAAAACGGCGGGTGGGGTCTGCGTTGTCCACGGATTCAGGGTAGCGCGGGCGCGAAGGTTGACAAAGTCAAGGAATAAAGGTTGACAATGTCAAGCAAAACCCCATACTTCCCGCAGTACCATCGAACAATGAAATCGCTCGACCTCCGCATCGACGGCCACATCGCTGAAGTAACCCTCATCGGTCCCGGAAAGGGCAACGCCATGGGTCCCGACCTGTGGAAGGAGCTTCCGGAAGTCTTCGGACGGTTGGACCGCGATCCAGAGGTCCGAGCCGTTATCGTATCCGGCGCGGGCGGCAATTTCAGCTATGGACTGGACCTCGCCGCCGCCGCGGCGAACTTTCAGGCCTCGGGTCCGATGCTGGCGGGCGAGCGCACCTCGTTTTTCGACCACATCCTGGAGCTGCAGAACGCCGTCACCGCTGTCGAAGAGTGCCGCAAGCCGGTGATCGCGGCGGTTGCCGGATGGTGCATCGGCGGGGGGCTGGACCTGATCGCCGCGTGCGACATCCGCTACTGTTCGGCGGACGCGAAGTTCAGCCTGCGCGAAGCCAAGATCGCCATTGTGGCCGATCTCGGGAGCCTGCAGCGCCTGCCGTGGATCATCGGCGAAGGCGCCACCCGCGAGCTGGCGCTGACCGGGCGCGACTTTCCGGCGAGCCACGCGCTGCAGATCGGGCTGGTGAACGCGGTCCACGCCTCGGCGGATGAGGTGATGGAGGCGGCGCGGGCGGCGGCGCGCGAAATCGCGGCCAATCCGCCGCTCGCGGTGCAGGGAACCAAGCGCGTGATGAACCAGTGCCGCGGCAAGTCGGTGGCGGAGGGGTTGGGGTACGTGGCGGCATGGAATGCCGCCTTCCTGCATTCGCGTGATTTGGGCGAAGCGATGCGGGCGTTCCAGGAACGGCGTCCGCCCCAGTTCGAGGGGCGCTGAGCCGCCGCTACGGCACGCGAGCTTCGTGCAGACCCAGGGGGCTGGTTTGACCGATGCCGCGCCGCACGAGCGAGAGGCGGTGGCTGCGGGCCGCCCACTCCCCGCCGGCCAGCAGCAGCATCGCCGCGAAGAAGCCGAACAGAATCAGGCTCACCGAATACTTGAACGGCCCGTATTCCAGCGCCAGCCGCCCGATTAGATGCGGCCACGCCAGCACGAAGAGGTACTTCATCGCTTCCAGCGCGAGGCCGGCGAAAATCGCGGCCTGCAGGCAGGGCGCCACGGGCAGTTTAGCGTTCGGCAGTTTCCAATAGAGCAGGAACAGCACCGCGATGCCCAGCGGCAGGGCGGCCATCTTGAAAAAGAACACGGCCACCAATCCGGTCACCGCGTTGGTTCCGAACTGCTCCCGCAGGAACTGCTGATTGATGGCGGTGAGCATGATGGAGAGCAGCGCCGCGCCTCCGGCCAGGAAGATCAATCCGATGCTGATGAGCTGGTTCTTGATGTAGCTGCGATTCGACGTGACGCCCCATAGCTTGTTCAGCGACACTTCGAGCGGCATGAAGATGCCCATGGAGGCGAACAGCAGCAGAATCAAGGACACCAACTGCGCCGGACCGCGCGCCCATACGGTGGCCATCAGGTTATTGCGGACGAAGCGTCCCAGCTCATCGGGGAAGTAGTCGCGGAGCGCGAAGAAAATCGCGTCCACCGCGCCTTGCCAGTAGAAGACGTAGGTGAACAGCGAAACCATCACGATCAGGAACGGAAAAAAGGAAAGGAGCACGTTGGCCGCGATGGCCATCGCATACACGTGGGGCTCGGTCTGGAGCCAGTAGCGGACGGTAGGAAGCAGGACGCGGCCCAGGCGGATCAGCATGGTGGAAGCTCCGGGCCGCGCGCGAACTTATTCGGCCTTTTCGATTTTGGTGACGGTCAAGGTGTCGCCCTTCAGCTCACCGGTGACCTTCACCTTGTACTTCAGGTGGGCGGCGGCGTTCTGCTTGCCCGCCAGCTTGATCACCTTCTGATCCTTGTCCGTCACCAGAACGGGCTCCGCGCCGTTCTTCAGGCAGCGCTCGGCGCATTCCCGGGATTCAGCGCTGGCGTTGGCGTTACCCGCGCCGCACTGCGAATCGCTGATCCAGCCGGTATACGTTCCAGGGGCAGCGGATGCGGCCAGGGCGAAGAAGAGGGGAAGGAAGATTTTCATGGGTTTCTCCGGGGTCACTCCTACTATAGACGCGGCCTCCAGGGGTTCGGATGCATGGGGAAACTCAGCCGCCGGGATCTCCCTGCTTGTACATGTACTTGATATTGGACTTGAAGATCAGCAGGTTGGGCGCGCCTTCGCGGTTCACCTTCAGACAGCCCTTGTCGTACCACTCGATGACGCCGTCCAGGGTCTCGCCGTCCTTGAGCACGATGACCATCGGCGTTTTCGACTGCATCTGTTTGATGTAGTAGAAGTTCTCAGCATTGGTCTGGTCCGGGGGGATCTGCTTCTTGACAGCGTCCTTGCGTACCTTCGGATCTTTCACTTCGTTCATTGACGGCCGGATGAGTTTACGGTTAGCCGGTTCCACGAGGGCGACTCCTGTATGAATAACGGAGAATTCGACGCGGATGAGATGTGTATGAGTGGTCGATTCTTGACCCTAGGGATAGCACACGCCCGCTTAGCGGCGCAAGGCAACGGCGAACGCGTCGAGCGCGGGACCCTTCTGGATGTTGCGGCGGGCGAGCTCGACGAGTTCATCGACGCGCGCGGAGGCGCGGCGAATCCATTCGAAGCTCACCGCGGCGGCAAGCGGCTCCAGACGGCGCCGGAGGTCAGGATTGCGAAGCGCTTCCACGCCGGACCGGATGGCCAGCAGATCCTGCAGCAAGGCGTAGAGAACGTCGATCAGGCTTTCGAGCTTTTCGGTCTTGCGGGCGGCGAGCGATTCGCCCACGGGAACCCATTCAGAGAATGCCTGGCGCGACGCGGCCACTTCCAGGAGCCTGAGCATGGCGTCGCGGCGGCGGTCCCATGCTTCCAGGTCGAGCGAGAGGGCAAGTCCGGGCGCGCCCCGCGCGATGGCGATGCGCCGTTCCACCTGATCCGAGCCGCGCTCCTGAAGCAGGGCGCGCATGGCCTGGTCCGGCACCGGCCCCAAATGGAACTGCAGCGCGCGGGAGCGGATGGTGGGCAGCAGGTCGTAGGAATTAACCGCCGTGGCGATCAGGATCAGATGCGGCGGCGGCTCTTCCAAGGTCTTCAGAAGACTGTTGGCCGCCTGCTCATTGGCGCGATCCAGGCGATCGATCAGAAAGACGCGCCAGGCGCCCTTCAACGGTTTCAGTTGCGATCGCTCCTTCAGCAGACGCATTTGCTGGATGCTGATCTGGCGCAGCGGACCGTCGGGCGCGAAGGTGACGAAATCCGGATGCGAGGAGAACAGCAGCGGATCCTCGGCGCGCTTTTCGGAAGTCCACTTCTCACGGTCGGCGACGATTTCCTGGTTGTGGGGCAGGCTCAGGTCGTCGAGTTCGATCTTGGCGGGATCGCCGAGCAGCTCGGCGGCGAAGATACGGGCCAGGGTCGCCTTGCCCACGCCCTCGGCGCCATCGAGCAGCAGGGTCTGGGAAATGCGCTGCCTCCGGACCATGCGGCGCAATGCTTCGAGGACCTGGGGAGAGCCGAGAAAGCGCTCAGGCATGAACGGCTTCCGGCTCCGCGGAGACGGGGGCGGCGGTTTTCACCGGCGCGACCAGTTCGCGGGCGATGCGGTCGCGGTGGAAAGCGGCATCGCCGAACATGGTTTCGCAGGCTTTCGCCCGGCGGTAGTAAAGGTGCAGATCGTTTTCCCAGGTGAAGCCCATGCCGCCGTGCACCTGGATGCCGCGATTTCCAGTCTCGCGATAGGCTTCGCTGGCATAGGTTTTGGCGGCGGACACCGCCAGCCGGGCGTCGGGGGTGTTCTCCTCGATCGCGTAGGCGGCGTAATAGGCAGCGGATCGCGAGCTTTCGGTGAACACCAGCATGTCCGCGCACTGGTGCTGCACCGCCTGGAACTGCCCGATGGGGGTATTGAACTGCTTGCGGGTCTTGGCGTACTGGACGGTGATATCGAGGACGCGCTGCATGCCGCCGGCCATCTCCGCGGTCAGCGCGGCGGTAGCCAGGTCGATGGTCCGTTCCAGTGCGGCGCGGGCGGCCTCGCCCGTGGCGAGAACTTCGCCGGTGACATTGTTGAACGAGACTTCGTAGTACTTGCGGGTTTGATCCAGGGCGGGCATTGGCGCGAGCTTGACTCCCCGCGCGCGGGCGTCCACGACCGCGAGGACCAGGCCCTCCCTTGCCTTCGCCGCGACGACAAAGAAGTCGGCGACGCCGGCGTCGGTAACAAACAACTTGGCGCCCTTCAGCTTGCATCCGCCCTCCACCGGAGTGGCTTTCATCTTCAGCGACGCCAGGCTCCAGACGCCCTCCGCTTCCACCACCGCGAGGCTCGCCCGGGCCGTTCCGGAACAGATGCGCGTCAGGTATTTCTGCTTCTGTTCCTCGCTGCCGGCGAGGCTGATGGCGTTTCCGGCCAGCAGCACGGTGGACAGATACGGCCCGGGAACCAGCGCCCGGCCCATCTCCTCCATCAGGACGGCGAGCTCGACGAGTCCGAGGCCGGCGCCGCCGTACGCTTCGTCGAAAGTGATGCCGGTCCAGCCCTGGTCCGCGATCTTCTTCCAGAGCTTGTCATCGAAGGAGGTATCGGTGGCCATGATGCGCCGGACATCGTGCATGGGGCATTCGGCGGCGAAGAACTCGCGGGCGCCCTTCTTGAGCATCAACTGTGTTTCGTTCAGGTCGAATTGCATTTGCCGGTATCTCCTAATAGCTCTTGGGAAGGCCGAGGACGAAGTGGCCGATGATATTGCGCTGGATCTCGCTGGTGCCGGCCTCGATGGTGTTGCCGCGCGCGCGCAGGAAGCCGTAGCTCCAGGCGCCGTCGTCGATGGCGTGCTTGCCGTGCTCCAGTTGGCCGTACAAGCCCAGGATCTCCTGCGCGGCCTGCTGGAAGCGCTGGTTCAGCTCGCTCCAGCAGATCTTCAGGATGGAGCCTTCGGGTCCGGGCGCGCCGGTCTGCGCGATGCGGGAGACGCTGCGCATCTGGTTCAAGCGCAGCAATTCGATTTCGGTGTAGGCCTGGCCGATCTTCTGCCGCACCAGGGGATCGTCGTACAGCGGCTTGCCGCCGCGCGAGATCTTGCGGGTGAGCTCCACCAGCCGGTTCAACTGGCGCGCGAAGACGATCCGCATGTCGGCGCCGAGCGTGGCGCGCTCGTGCATCAAGGTGGAGATCGCCACGTTCCAGCCGTCGTTGATGCGGCCCAGCACGTTCTGTTTCGGCACCTGGACGTTGTTGAAGTAGATCTCGCAGAACTCGGTCTCGCCGGTGATCTGCAGCAGAGGCCGGACCTCGACGCCGGGCGACTTCATGTCCACCAGAAGGTAGCTCAGGCCCTTGTGTTTGGGGGCTTCGGGGTCGGTGCGGGTGACCAGGGCGCACCAGTCGGCGGCCCAGCCGTAGCTGTTCCAGACTTTGTGGCCGTTCACCAGGAAGTGATCGCCCATGTCCTTGGCTTCGGTGCGGAGGTTGGCGAGGTCGCTGCCGGCGTTCGGTTCGGAGAAGCCCTGACACCAGATTTCCTCGCCGCTGAGGATGCGGTTCAGGAAGCGCTGTTTTTGCTCCGGCGTTCCGTGGTGCACGATGGTGGGGCCGATGAGCATCAAGCCGAGAACGCCGGCGACTTGCGGGGCCTGGGCGCGCGCCATCTCCTCGATGAAGATCACCTGTTCCATCAGGGTTGCGCCGCGGCCGCCGTATTCTTTCGGCCAGTGGACGCCGGTCCAGCCGCCCTGGTGCAGCCTGCGCTGCCAGTCGCGGTAGAAGTTGAAGCGGACCCACGGGTCCGGGCTCTTGGAGGCCGCGCGGGTTTCCTCCGGGCCGGGCAGTTGAGTTTCCAGCCAGGCGCGCAATTCATCGCGGAACTTCAGTTCCTGTGGTGTGTAGTTCAGATCCATGTGTTTCTACTTGCCGTTTCCGGCGGCGGGCAGCTTGGCGGCGCGCATCTCATCATGCACGCGGGAAAGCACGGAGGTTGCGGGAAGGTGCAGCCCCTTCTTCGCCGCCAGCGTTTCACCGAACTCGAAATACTCGTCCGCGTCGGGCTTGTAGGCGGGCCAAACGGGCGAACCAGATGGGTTGGGATTGCCGGACCTGGCGAATTGAGCCCACATCGAGCTCATCGCCTGAGCGACTTTCAAATCCTCCGGCGAGAATTGCGGAACGCCGAGCGCCGCCATGGGCATCTGGAAGACGAAGGGCAGCTCGGCGGCATGCGCCGCGCCCGGAACCTTGCCCTTGATGGAGGAAGCGACGTAGGAGAAGTAGTAGAGGTACACGGGCGCGACCTTGGCGTGGCGGGCGGCGATCCAGCGCGCGGCGGTGACGAAGGACCGGTCCCCTGAGAGCCGGCGCATCCCGGCGACGTACTGTTCGGCGGTATCGGCGGGATAGAGGGCGGCGATCTCATCGGCGTGCCTCGGATAATACTGCGAAACAATCTGTTTGAAGGACAGCGCATCGCGGGCCTTCACGCTGACGGCGACAGCCAGGTTTCCTTCATCGCTGTTGGCTCCGAGGATCAGGGGGACCTTGTGCTGGCGCCCCTGTTCGAAAATGTCGTCCATGTCGCCGGGAACCACGTAGCCGTCGATGACGGGCTCGAGCGGCATCAGCGTGCCGGAGGGCCCGACGCCGGGCTTCTGCATGGCGGCCATGACGGCTTTCGGCTCGACGGCGCGGAGGGCGGCGGCGGCGCCGGCCTTGAGTTCGGCGGCGACGCGCTCACCCACCGTTTCGCCGGGATCGACGTCATACCAGCGCTCGCGCAGGTGGCGGCGGGGCGGCGCGGAGGGGTTGCTTTCCATGATGGCCTTGGCGAACAGGCCTTTGGACAGCGGCGAGCCCATCAGGTAGTGGACGGCGGCGGCGCCGGCCGATTCGCCGAAGATGGTGACGTTGCTTGGGTCGCCCCCGAACCTGGCGATATTCCGCTTAGTCCACTCCAGCGCGGCGATCATGTCCAGCAGGCCGTAATTGCCGGACACGCCCCTGGGCGACTCCTTGGAAAGCAGAGGATGGGAAAAGAAGCCCATGGGTCCGAGGCGGTAGTTGATGGTGACCAGCACCACGCCCTGCTGGGCAAGTTTCTCGCCGCGGTAGATGGAGCCGGAGCCGGAAACGAAAGCGCCGCCGTGGATCCAGAACATCACGGGCAGCTTCGCTTTGGCGTCCCTGGCCGGAGTGTAGACATTCAGGTACAGGCAATCCTCGCTGAGATTTGGCGCGTTGCGAGGCTGCCAGCAGCCCGGGCCGAACTCCAGGGCCTTGCGATCGCCCTGCCACCTGGCGGCGGGCCGCGGGGCTTTCCAGCGCAGCTCGCCGACCGGCGGCGCGGCGTACGGAATCCCCTTGAACACGCGGACGCCGTCGTTCACGGCGCCTTCCAAGGATCCGGTATCGATTTTTACCAACTCCGCGCCGAACAACAGGAGCGGCGTCAACGCAAGAATACTGAGGCGGAATTTCATGGTGGGAGTCTCCATCCTAACTTATGATCGACGTTTTCTCTTTTCGGACCGGGAGCCGGCCGGATCCGCTTTCGGCGGGGGCTTGGGGGAGCGGCGTGCGTTTCGGACGGCGAGGATGCCGTCGGGGTCCCACTTGAGGATCTGGTCCCGCAGGC
This sequence comes from Bryobacteraceae bacterium, assembly GCA_019748195.1. Lineage (GTDB taxonomy): Bacteria > Acidobacteriota > Terriglobia > Bryobacterales > Bryobacteraceae > JAIEPW01. Next base: position 14,209 of record JAIEPW010000121.1, on the reverse strand, counting down.
GGGCGGCGTCCTTGTGGCCCTGTTTCTCGCGCACCAGGTAGAGGGCGAAGGCGGCGTACATACGGGCCACGGCCAGGGAGATGCGGCCCATGTGGGACGCCGGCTCGCGAATGGCGGCAAACTCGCGGTGCAGTTGTTCGAGTTCCTGCTCGGAGACGGCCTGCAGGCCGAGCGGTTCCGCCATGATGATGGTGTCGATGGCGAGGTTGAGGCGGATCTTGCGGCTGAGCGCGGAGGAATGCCGGGATTCCTGGATCGCCTCGGCGGCGAGCCTTGCTTTTCGAACGGAGGCGTCGAGGTAGGCGGCGGCGTCGCCCGATTCGCGAGCCTGGTTGACGTAGGTCTGCCCGAGGCGGAGCTTCACCAGCGGGTTGCCGCTGCGGCGGAGCGCGCGTTCGAGGGCGGCGATGGATTCGGCGTAGCGCCCGAGGCCGCGCAAGGCCCGCCCGAGCCCGGCGAGCGCGGCCTCGTCATCGGGGGCCAGGCGCAGGATCTCTTCCACGGTCTCGCGCAGGCGCACCCAGTCGGACTTGAGATGATAGGCGCGCGCCAGGTTTTTCAGCGCCTTCATGTCGTGCGGATCCTGATCGAGAATGCCGAGCAGGCGGTCGATTTCGCGGTTCAGGCCGATGCGGGCCAGGAAGGATTCGCTGGGGAATACACGCTGGCGGTTGGATCCGATGATCTGTCCGAACGACTGTGACACGGCGGCGATGAAGCGGCGGTTCAGGGCGACGCGGCGGCAATAGCTGCCGAAGTGATCGAAGACGGAGAAAGCGCGCGCGACGGGCGAGCTGAAGTCGGCCGAAAGCGGCATCTCACGAAGGCGGGCCTTGAAGTGCTCGAGCTCGGTTTGCGCATGATCTTCGATGAGCGCTTTCAGCTTTTCGAAGTGGCTGAGGGGGACGCCGAGCCGGGCGCCTTCCCAGATCTGGCGGATCGCCTCGACGGATTGAGGGGAGAAGCCGAGCTCGGTCCCGTGCGGTTCCGGCTCGACCAGCCCCGCGGGGACCAGGCTTTCCACCCAGTCGACGGGAGGCGAGGGATCGAGGAGGGCGGCGACTTCGCGGGCGGTGGCGGCGCGCGCGGTTCTCCCGTGTCCATTCATTCCGGGCTGGAGCGAGGCCGCGGCGAGATTGGCCCGGAGGGACTGAGCGTCATAACCGGCGCGATGGAAGATGGCGGCGATCTCGTCCAGGCTGAGGCGGAGCTGATCCTGGTAGAGCTTGATGAGGTGAATCAGATCCACGCAATGGGGCGAGTACAACGCCGAGGTGCGGTTGGGCCGGACGGGCGTGGGGAGGAGGCCTTTGCGCAAATAGTAATGGATGGTCTGACGGTGGGCGCCGCTTCGTTCGATCAGCGCGCCGATGCTGATGGGCTCACGGGAGGCGGTTGCGGAGAGCAAGGCACCTCTGATTGTATATCACTGTGCAGACTGTATAGCAATATTTATACAGAATCGAGGAAGCGGGTAAAGCGATCGAGCGTCTCCGCCGGCCGATCCTCGATCAGGTAGTGGCCAGCGCCTTCGAAGCGCTCTTCCTGGGCGTGGGGGAAGATTTTCAGCCAGCGGGTCCGGATCCAGGCGGGAGGGGTGGTGGAGTCGGCGGCGCCCCAGAGGATGAGGACGGGGACGTGGAGCTGGGGGAGCTGCTGCTCGATGACGCGGGTGGCGGCGGCGGCCGGGTGGTCGGTGCCGACCGGCAGATCGCGGACCATCGCCAGGATCTGCGCGCGGGACGGGTAGTCCGGGAACGGTGCGCGGTAGCCGTCCATCATTTGGGCGTTGATGCGGCGGGGATCGCCGATGGAGGAGGGAAGATAGCCCTCGACCATCAGGTTCAGACCCTGGACGAAGGCCTCGCCGATGCCGGGGGTGCGGACCTGCAACTGCACCGGATGGAGCGGCGTGCCGAGGGTGATGGGCCAGGCCCAGGTGCTCATCAGGGTGAGCTTGCGAATGCGGTCCGGATGCCGGACGGCGAATCCGAGTCCGATGGGGCCGCCCCATTCGTGAACGGCGAGGGTGATGTCGCGCAGGTTCAGGTGCAGGACCAGCCGCTCCAGGTTCTGTATGTGGTCATCGAGGCGCAGGGGGGTGGTTGGTTTCGCGGAGCGCCCGAAGCCGAGGTGATCCGGGGCGATCACCCGATGGTCGGCGCTGAGGGGTCCGATCCAGGAACGGTAGAGGAAGCTCCAGGTGGGATTGCCGTGCAGGAGCAGTAGGGGCGACCCGGCTCCCTCGTCGACGTAGGCCATGTTTCCGTGGGGCGAAGGGAACACACGGGAACGAAATGGAAATCCGGCGATGTCGTCCAGCACTCAGGGTTAGGTGTAGCACAGCGGAGTTCCCTGGCAGGGACGGGCGTGGACTGGCAAACTGAGTTCATGGATGCCTTTGTCGCGGCGATGGAGGATCTCAGCTTTCCGGCGGGCGACTTTCATCACCGGGATCACGTGCGCCTGGCGTGGCTTTATGCGCGGGACTGGCCGGAGGACGGCGCGCAGCGATGCGCGGACACGATCCGGCGTTTCGCGAGGCATCATGGGGCGCCGGGCAAGTATCACCACACGATGACGCTGGCGTGGTTCCACCTGGTGGCGGGGTTGCGGTCACGGGTTCCGGACGCAGGGTTCGAGGCGTTTCTGGAGGCGCATCCGGAGTTGCTGGATCGCCAGATCTTGTCGCGCTATTACTCGGCGGAGCGTCTGGGTTCGGAGCAGGCGCGGGCGGGGTGGCTGGAACCCGATCTCGCGGCGCTTCCCTAGTCGCGATTGACGCGTTTCAGGATGCCGGCGACGTAATCCTGGGTTTCGGGGATGGGGGGAATGCCTTTGGCTTTATCCACCAGCGCCGGGCCGGCGTTATAGGCGCCGAGGGCGAGGGCGAGATCGCCGTTGTAGCGGTCGAGCAACTGGCGGAGGAATCGCGCGCCGGCTTCGATGCTCTGGCGCGGGTCGAAGGGATCGTTCACGGCGAAGGAGCGCTGGGTCTCGGGCATGAGTTGCATCAGGCCCTGCGCGCCGGCGGGGGAGACCGCGCACGGCCGGAACCCGCTTTCCTTGCGGATGACCTCACGCAGAAGTTCGGGTTGCAGCCGCTGGCGCCGCGACATTTCGGTTAGGATCGGGTCAATGTCGCCGGGCGGGAGGGGATCGCAGGGAGCGGCAACGGCGGGCGGAGCGGCGTCTCCGGAGGCCCAGGGGACCGTGAAGAATTCGGGTTCGATGTCCTTGGTTTCCGGATGCAGGGCGGCCATCTGCCTGCGGACAGACTGCTTCTGCGGAACCGAAGCCGCGGCGAGCTGACGTTGCAGGCTCGCCTGCTGGAGCGCCGCGCCGCCGCGAGCTTCGGGAGCTTGCAGGAGGAGAGGGAACAGGAGGAGGTCAACGACCACACCCGTTTATCGGAGGTGAGGGGACAAACTGAAGGCAGGACTAAACCGTAATGCTATGACCTCTGGGATAGCCCGCTCCACTCCTCGGCGAGGATGATGGAGTTCGCCGGATTCGAGGGATGCTCCGCGCGAAGCCGTTTCGGCGGCACGATTCAAAAGCTTCCTTACATACGCCCGATGAGGACGTAGATGACCAATCAATTCGGCAAGCGCCGCGGGAGGTCCTTGCGTGAAATACTATTTAGAGTTCCCACGCGGAATCAACCATGCCTGCAACGCGCTCGAAACTGGAGCAAGTTTTGAATTCGGAAGTGCATCTGCTGTCGGCGGCGGTTGCCTTGGGTGCGACTTCGGTCCGGACGCCCTCACCTTCCGAGGAGAGGTTGTGCACCGATTCGGCACGGTCCTATGATGCTTCAACGCTGGCCTGGCTGAAACAACAGATTCGGGAGGGTAACGATCCTCTGGGCGAAGCGTTCCTTCGACTCCGCAGCCCCGCAGTGCGCAGGCAGACCGGTTCCACATACACTCCCATCGTGATTGTGCGTGCGATGGTAGATTGGGCGCGCGGGCGCGGAGCGCCTCCGGATCGAATCCTCGATCCCGGTGTCGGATCGGGGCGGTTCCTTCTGGCCGCGGCCAAGGCGTTCCCGGAAGCCGAGCTGATCGGCATTGATGTGGATCCGCTCGCAACGATGATCGCACGGGCAAATATTGCCGCGATGGGGATGGCCGATCGCGCTAACGTCTTATGTGGCGATTTCCGTTCGCTCTCTTTACCCGCCTCACGAGGGAGAACTCTTTACATTGGAAATCCGCCCTACGTCCGCCATCACCATCTGGAAGCCTCTTGGAAGAAGTGGCTTGCGGAGCAGGCCGCGAAGCTAGGCTGTTCGGCCAGCCAGCTCGCGGGGCTGCATGTTCACTTCTTCCTTGCGACGATACTGCAAAGCAGCCCGGCTGATTATGGCTGTTTCATCACCGCCGCCGAGTGGCTGGACGTGAATTACGGAAGTCTCCTCAGAGAGTTGTTCCTTAAGGACTTGGGCGGGCAAAGCCTCACGGTGCTTGAGCCTACGGCCCAGGCTTTCAGCGATGCAGCCACGACGGCGGTAGTTGCGACGTTTGAGATCGGCTCTCAACCGAAGCGTATCCGGGTACGTCGAGTCTCTCGCGTGGACGAAATCGCGCCCCTTAACAGTGGAAGGCCCCTGCACCGCGAACGGTTCGAGAGCCAGGCCAGGTGGTCACACCTCACTCGCCGGAGTAGTCCGCCGCCGCCGGGCTATATTGAACTCGGGGAGCTGTGCCGCGTCCACCGCGGCCAGGTGACCGGGGCGAATCGGGTTTGGATCGCGGGACCCCACAGCGTTGATCTGCCAGCATCGGTCCTCTTCAGAACCGTAACGAAAGCTCGAGAGTTGTTCGCGGCTGCCGGGGTGTTGGCGGACGTTTCGACGCTTCGGGACGTGATCGACCTCCCAGCCGACCTTTCGGTGTTTGAAGGCGAAGATCGGAAGCGAATAGAAGGCTTCCTCCGCTTCGCGAAGAACGCGGGCGCGGATGCGGGGTACGTGGCCGCAAACCGTCGTGTCTGGTGGTCCGTTGGATTGCGTTCGCCCGCGCCGATACTCGCAACATACATGGCTCGCAGAACTCCCGCCTTTGTGGTGAATCGCGTGTCAGCCCGGCACATAAACATTGCTCACGGATTGTATCCGCGTGAACCGATGAGTGATCATCTACTCGAACGGCTGGCTGGTTATCTCTCCCGCGAGACATCGCTTCACGACGGAAGAACGTATGCCGGTGGTCTCACGAAGTTCGAGCCGCGCGAAATGGAAAGAATCCTGGTGCCCAGCCCCGAGGTACTGCTGTCCACATGATTCAGCCTCCTCGATGGGCAACCGAGCAACTCAAAAAAGACCTTGCTCGTGCCCAGGAAATCTTCCGCCAGGAGCGCCTGCAGGAACCTTTGGAAGCTTACCTGGATGCCTTTGAGCGTTATCAGGGTTCGTTTGAGAATCTCCTTGAGACCAGCGTGGATCTGATCGAATTGGAGCGGACGGCCATCGACGTTCTCACCGACCGGCAATTGCTCGAAGCGTTTCGGTATCTCGCTGGCCCGCCACTTTCCCAGGATGACTTGAAAACACTCAGCGAGGCGGTCCTTACCCCTGGGCGTTTGCGTGAAGACCCTCGCATGGTGGGAAGAATCATCGATGTTGTTCGAATCGCCCTGGATCGAAGGCGATTCCCGTGGGTCACCGAAGGTCGCGAGCCCACTGAGGAAGAACGCGCGGCAGCCGTCTTGGCGTCCGCCGCACTCATGGCAACGAGTCGCGTCACGGCGATGCGCCGCAATGAAGGAAAAGACGCCCAAGAACAGTTATTGGAGGATACGCTGATCAAAGCGGGGTTGCGCCGGGTGCAACCCCGTGCGGTGCAGACGGTTCAGAAGGCTCCGGAGGTCGGAACCTTTTGCCGGGAGAGCCTGTTCGGTGGGCGTAAGGCGGATTTCCTGATCGGATTGTGGGACGCCCGAATACTTGCCGTGGAATGCAAGGTATCGAACTCGTCGACGAACTCTGTAAAGCGGCTGAACAACGATGCCGCCATTAAGGCCGAAGTTTGGATTCAGGAGTTCGGCTGGCGTCAAGTCGTTCCCGCGGCGGTACTCAGCGGCGTTTACAAAATCCATAACCTGGAGGACGCGCAGACGCGCGGCCTAACGCTGTTTTGGGCACACGATCTTGCGCAACTCACGCAGTGGATCGGGCGCACAGGCGAAGCCATGTAGCGAACCAGAACGCTGAAAAAGCGAACTGCTAAACCGATGCTCACGCACGCCTCCGAGCTCCAGTTCATCCCTTCTGGGATAGCCCGCTCCACTCTTCGGCGATGATGATCGAATTGGCGGGATTGGAGGGGAGATACTTCAGGTGCGCCATGCCGATCCATTGCGCGGGGCTGCCGGGCAGGTGGCCGCGCAGGGAGGTGATGTCCTGGGAGGCTTCATACTGGACACCGCGAAGCTCGTAGGTGTAGTAGAGGTGATCCTCGGTGGCTTCGGTGATGAAGGCGTCGCCGAGGCGGCCCTCGCGGGCGATGAGGGACCGGCGGCGCTGCTCCCGTTTCACCGGGTTATCGCGGACGCGGAACAGGATAACCACACCGGCGGCGATGCAGACCAGCGCCACGGCCCCCAGAGAGGCGAGTTCGACCCAGTTGGACATGTTCCGCAGGGGCGCGATCAGCCCTTCACAACGGGGTTCTCGAGCGTCCCGATTCCTTCGATTTCGATGCGCATCACCTGTCCGGGCTTTACCGGCCCGACGCCTTCGGGGGTACCGGTGGCGATGAGGTCTCCCGGTTCGAGGGTCATGACGCGGCTGATGTAGCTGATGATGACGGGAACGTTGAAGATCATGTCGGTGACGGGCGCTTCCTGCTTCACCTCGCCGTCGACGACGGTGCGGACGCGGAGGGAGTCGAGGTCCAGGTCATTACGGCCCACCAGGCAGGGGCCGACGGCGCAGAAGGTATCGAAGCCCTTGCCGCGGGTCCACTGGCCGTCCTTCTTTTGCAGGTCACGGGCGGTGACATCGTTCACGCAGGTATAGCCGAGGACGTAGTCCATGGCTTCTTCCGGAGTGACGTTGCGGCATTTCTTACCGATGACGACGCCGAGCTCGCCTTCCCAATCGACGCGTTCGGAAATGGGCGGATAGACGATGGCGTCGCCGGAGGCGCTGAGTGCGGATGGGGGTTTGAGGAAGATGAGGGGCTCGGCCGGAGGCTCATTGCCGAGCTCGCGCGCGTGCTCGGCGTAGTTGCGGCCCACGCAGACGATCTTGGACGGGGCGCAGGGAGGCAGGAGGCGCACCGAGCTCAGGTCGATGGCGCCGAATTCGCCGTAGAGCACTTCGGGCCCGTCGGGAGCGGTGGCGGGCAGATTTCTGTCGAAGCTGTAGCGGACTCGTTTCATTGTCTTCGGGGAGGTGCTCCAGACAGGATATCGTGAAAGCGGATGGGGTCCAACGCACTCGACACGGGCAGGAGGATCGCGCTGGCAGGGGTGCTGGCGTCGGCGTCGCTGGGAGCTTTGAACATCGCGGTGGGCTTGTGGCAGAACTCGACTTCCGTGACGGCGGCGGGGTTCGAATTCGTGGGGGATGTACTGGCCTCGCTGGCGGTGTTCACGGGCATGACGATCGCCTCGCGGCCGCCTGACGAGAATCATCCTTACGGGCATGGGCGTTTCGAAACGCTTGCCGGGCTCACGGTGGGAATTCTGCTGGCGGGCGGGGGAGGGCTGATCTCCTACCAGTCGCTGCAGGGGGTGGGCCGCGATCACGCCGCGCCGGGGGCGGCGGGAGCTTACACGCTGATCGTTTCCGTGGTGGTGAAGGCCGGACTCTCCACCACCAAGTATCGTGTGGGGCGCCGGCTGCGATCCGCTTCCCTGGTGGCCGATGCGTGGAATGACGGCGTGGATGTGCTCTCCGGACTGGCGGCGCTGGCGGCGTTGAGCCTGACGCTGTACGACCCGGCGCGGTTCCTGGCCGCGGATCACTATGGCGGGGCGGCGGTGGGCGTGATCGTGATCCTCACCGGAATCCGGGTCGCGCGGGACGCATCGCTGGAGCTGATGGACACCAGTCCGGACGCGATGTTGCTGAATCAGATCCGCTCGGTGGCGCTGGGCGTGCAGGGGATCCGTGGGATCGACAAGTGCCTGGCCCGGAAATCGGGTCTGCAATTCCATGTGGACCTGCATATCGAGGTGGACCCGGAGCTGACGGTTTCGGCGGCGCATGAGCTTGCCGGGACGGTACGGACGAGGCTGCGCCAGGAGCTGTCATGGGTGGCCGACGTGCTGGTGCATGTCGAGCCTGCACAACCGGATCGAACCAATTCGATCCGGGCTCCGTCTAGGTGAGGCATGGACTCCCTGCGGCAGGACCTGCGTTTCACGATTCGCACGCTGGCAAGATCGCCCGGATTCGCGGTGATGGCGGTGGTTTCGCTCGCCCTGGGGATCGGCGCGAACACGGCGATTTTCAGCTTCCTGAACACGATCGTGTTGAGCGAACCTCCGGTGTCCGAGCCCAGCCGCCTGGCAAGGCTGTTCACGACGAACAACGCAGGCGCCGACCTTTCCGGGCTGTCGTATCCCAACTACCGGGACTACCGCGACCGCGCCGAAGCGCTGTCGGGGCTTGCCGGCTACCGGATTGTGATGGTGAACATGGGAGCCTCGCAGAGCGACACGCAGCAGGCGTGGGGCTTGCTGGTAACGGGCAACTATTTCGATGTGCTGGGGGTGAAGGCGGCGCGGGGGCGCACGTTTTCCGCCGAGGAAGACCGCACGCCGAACACGCATCCGGTGATGGTGCTGAGCCATGCGTACTGGACCCGGCGATTCCAGGCGGATCCAGGCATCGTGGGCCGCACGATCACGGTAAACACGCGTCCGTTCACCGTGGTGGGCGTCGCGCCGGAAGGATTTCACGGCGCCGAGCCGGTGTACCTGTCGGAATTTTTCGTGCCGGTCCAGATGCAGACCTGGATCGAGACCGGCAGCAACTGGCTGGAGCGGCGCGGCACGGATATGCTGACCGCCATCGGGCGATTGAAGCCGGGTGTATCGGCCGCGCAGGCGGAAGCGAGCCTGCAGGGGGTGGCGCGCTACCTGGGCGAAACATATCCGGATGTGAACCAGGGCCGCCGGGCGAAGCTGTTGACCGGCACCGGGGTGGTGTCGCCGGGCATCCGAGACAACCTGGTGTTCTTCACGACGTTCCTGATGGCCGTGGTGGGGCTGGTGCTGCTGCTGGCGTGCGCGAACATCGCCAATCTGCTGCTGGCGCGCGCGACCAACCGCCAGCGGGAGATCGCCATCCGGCTGGCGCTGGGAACCACGCGGGGCCGCCTGATGCGGCAATTGCTGACGGAGAGCATCACGGTAGCCGTGCTGGGCGGCGCGGCGGGACTGCTGCTGTCGCTGTGGCTGACCAGTTTGTTCCGGCTGATGAAGCCTCCGTTTCCGGTACCCGTGCAACTCCATTTCGCCCTGGACTGGAAAGTGGCGGCGTTCGCGTTGGGCATCGCGGTGGGGACGGGCGTGGCGTTCGGGCTGGCTCCGGCGCTGCGCGCCTCGCGGCCGGATCTGGTTCCCGCGCTGAAGGACGCGGCATCGGCGAGCGGATTCCGCAAGTCGCGGCTGCGGGACGGGCTGGTGGTCTCGCAGGTGGCGCTGTCGCTGGTGCTGCTGGTGGCGGCGGGACTGTTTGTCCGCAGTCTGATCCTGTCCCAGAACGCGGATCCGGGGTTTGAGACAAAGCGATTGCTGCTGGCGACCGTGGAAATCGGCAACGCCGGGTATGACGCCACCCGCGGCCGCGAATTCTACCGGCAATTCACCGCGCGCCTGCGATCGCTTCCCGGCGTGCAGTCGGTGAGCCGCACCCACGATCTGCCGTTCCCGTTGAACGGCGGGCAATTCACAAGGGTGTTCCTGCAAGGGGAAGAACGCCGCGCGGGGCTGCAGCGCCCCACCACTTTGTACACGCATGTGGGTCTGGATTACTTTTCGACATTTGGAGTTCCTCTGCGGAACGGCCGCGACTTCCGGGCATCGGATACGCCCGAAACCCCGCGCGTAGCCATCGTGAACGAGGCTTTCGTGCGGTCGCTGTGGCCGGGCGAACCGGACGGAGTGGGCAAGCGGATCAGCTTGCGAGGGCCGGACGGTCCGTTCCTGGAGATCGTGGGCGTCGCCCGCGATGCGAAGAACGCGAGCATGAACGCTCCGGCGCGGCCGTTCCTGTACCTTTCGATGGAGCAGTCCCACGACAACATGGTTTCGTTCGCCGTGCGCACGTCGGGCGACCCGGCCTCGTTGGGACCGGCGGTTCGGGAACAACTGCGCGGGCTCGATCCCAACGTTCCCATGCTGATGCTGCAGACGATGCCGGAGCATCTGAACTTCACGCTGTTTCCGGCTCGGGTGGCGGCTTCGACGCTGGCGTTCTTCGGGTTGATGGCGCTGATCCTGGCGGCCGTGGGGATTTACGGGGTGATGGCGTACATGGTTTCGAGACGCACGCGCGAGATCGGAATCCGCATGGCGCTGGGGGCTTCGTCACAGGATGTGCTGCGGGCAGTGATGGGGCAGGGAATGACGCTGACGGCGATGGGGTTGGCGATGGGGATGGCGGGAGCGGCGGCGCTGGGGCGTGTCGCATCCAGCCTGTTGTTCGGGGTCAGCCCGACGGACCTGGCGACGTTCCTGGGGGTAACGCTGCTGCTGGCGGCGGTGGCGGCGCTGGCCTGTTATGCGCCGGCGCGCCGGGCGATGAAGGTGGATCCGATGATCGCCCTCCGCTACGAGTGAGTGTGGATCAGAAGCCGGAGGCTCGCTGGGCGCGGGCCCGGTCCGGTTCTTCGTCGGCGGACTCGCCGGAAAGGCGCCGGCCGTGCACGGCGAGTTCAAAGCGGTCCTTCACGCCGGTCTTTTCGAAGATATGCATCAGGTGAACCTTGACGGTGCCGGGCGTGATCTTCAGCTCCTCGGCGATCTGCTTGTTCTTCAGCCCGCCGCAGACGTGCTTGACGATCTCGCGCTCGCGGGGGGTCAAGCGCGGGGCGTGCTTGCGTTGCAGGTAGCCGGCCACGTTGCTGGACATGCCGTTTTCGATCCAGATGCGACCCTGGGCGACGGCGCGCACGCATTCGAGGACATTGGCCACCGGCATGCTTTTGCGCAGGATGCCCCGGGCGCCCATTTGCAGGGCGCGGAAACAGTCGATTTCCGCCATTTCCTGAACCCAGAGAACGGGGAAGGTGTCGGGGCAGACGCTGCGGAGGTCGGAAAGGAATTGGAAGACCATCTTCAGGCCCACGGACTGGTCCACCAGGATGACCTGGGGACGCAATCCGCGGATGGTTTCGAGAGCTTCCGGGAGAGTGGAAGCCTGCCCGATGAGTTCGAGGTCGGGAGCGCGATCGAGGACGCGGAGCAGTCCTTCGACGACGATCGGATGCGATTCACACGCAAATAGGGTGATGCGGTTCACTGGGTAGTGGCCTCGATTTCCTTAGGAGGGTGATCGGCTACGCAAACGCGGGTATATAGGTACTAAGTATGGTTTGTGGCTAAGCAAAACCACCTTAGGACTCTGCGGTGGGTGCTGTAGGCGAAGGGAAGGCGGAAGGATCAGAAAGGAATTCGCGCTTCAGGCGCGCCGGTCCGCTGCCGGCGGCGCTGCTCAATCTCCTAGGCCTTGGACCAGGCGCTCCGGTGGGCCTTTCGATCGAAAGCGGCCGCTGATCGGGGAAACGCGCCGGCGTCCCCGCTACACGCTGGATGAACTTCTTGCACAGTGCAAACCCCGAAAGGCCTGGACGAAGCAGGAACGGGAATGGCTTAATGCCCCGAGAATAGGGGCGGAGATCCTCTGATGAAGCGCGGGGAAATCTGGTTTGTCGTTCTCGATCCGTCACAAGGGCAGGAGGAGAAGGGCCGACGACCTGTTTTCGTCGTTTCGCCGGATGCCTTCAACCGGGTAACCAGAGTGCCTGTGGTTCTTCCAATCCCCAGTGGACGAGACTTCGCGCGAACTGCCGGGTTCGCCGTCCCTTTGGCAGGGGCGGGGATCCAGACGACGGGAGTAGTCCGCTGCGATCAACCGCGCGCTCTAGACCTGCGAGCGCGTGGAGGGAAGAAGATGGAGAGCGTACCTGCCCCGATCATGGAGGAAGTGCTCGCGAAGCTTGCGACCATTTTCGAATGAGGAGTCCGGGACAAGTAGGTTTGCAAGCTTTTCTAAACCGTCACAATGCGCGCGGCGCAGCCGGCGCGACGCTCCAACACCCGACCTGTTTCGAGCAGGCGGGCCTCCGCCCACGGCGGACCCACGATCTGCAATCCGATCGGCAAGCCCGTCTCGGTGTATCCGCAAGGCAGGCACAGCGCAGGGAATCCCAACACGTTAATCCCGCGGACAAAGCGCGTCGACGCGAGCCGAACGTCGTGGATTTCGCCGGCGATTTCCAGATCCTTCTGCCCGACCTCCGGCGCGGGCGTGGGGGTTGCGGGCGTGAACAACACGTCGATCGACTCGAATAACTTCTGGAACCGCGACACCATTTCGCGCCTCAGCCGCTGCGCGTCCAGATACTCCACCGCGGTGATCAGCGAGCCTTGATCGAGCAGCGCGAGCACGTCGGCGCCGAACTCGGAGCGGCGGTGGAGATGAGGCCGCAGGACAGTGGTGGCCTCGGCCAGCAGAAGGACGCGGCCAACGGTGTTCAGGGCCGCGATGTCCGGGACGTCCGTTTCAACGATCCTCGCGCCCAGGGCCGCCGCGGCTTGAAATGCGCGCCGCACGGCCAGTCCTGTTTCCACAGCCAGCTTCTCCAGATAGTAGTTGCGTGGCAGTCCGATGCGAAGTCCGGCGAGATCAGAAGGCTCGGAGTGGTAGTGCGGAACGGGGGTCGCCGCGGTCGAATCGTCGCGAGGGTCGCGGCCGGCGATGGCGGACATCGCGATGGCCAGGTCGTCTACGGACGCGCCCAGCGGTCCCATGTGATCCAACGAAAAGCCGAGGGGCAGGCTCCCGAAGCGGGACACGCGGCCGTAGGTGGGTTTCAGGCCGGCAACGCCGCAGAAGGACGCGGGAATGCGGATGGATCCACCGGTGTCGGACCCGGTGGCGAGGGGCACGATGCCGGCGGCGACAGCGGCGCCGGACCCGCCGGAGGATCCGCCCGCGACGCGCGCGGGGTCATGCGGATTCCGCACCGGTCCGTAATGGGGGTTGGCGGAGGTGATTCCGTACGCCAGCTCATGCATGTTGGTTTTGCCGATGGTCACGGCGCCGGCGGCGGCCAGCCGTTCGACGACGGCGGCGTCACGATCGGGGATGAAGTCGACGACGCGGGAGCCCCCGGTGGTGCGGACGCCGCGGGTGAGGAACAGGTCCTTGTGGGCGATGGGAACGCCGTGCAGCGGACCGCGATCCACGCCGCGCGCGAGCTCGCCGTCGCGTTCGCGGGCGGACGCCAACGCGGCGTCCTCGCAGATGGTGATGAAGGCGTTCAGTTCCTGGCGGCGGGCAGCGCCGATCGCGTCGCGGGTCAGCTCCAGGGAGGAGACGCGGCGTTGGCGCAGCGCTTCAGCGATCTGTCGAATGGTCATCCGCGGCTTCCAGGCGAAACAGAGTGGCGGGTTCGAGGTGAGCGGGCAGATTCACGGCTAGCGGTTCGAAGTCGCGGCGAAGGGCCTCGACGATGGGCATGATGCGGTCGCGGTCCGGAAGCGGAATGTCGGCCATGGTTTGCCATTTTAGCCTGGAACGCTGATTACCTGAGTTTGACACCGGAGCAACGGCTGGAGATCGCTTTCGAGTTGTGGTGGCGATACTATTGTCCGGATGAGCAAAATCCCCCGCGATTGGAGAGAGTTTGCCGCGTTATTCAACGAGATAAACGTTGAGTACCTGGTGGTGGGCGCTGACGCACTCGCGTTCCACGGCGTCCCGCGGTTTGACGGGCGACCTGGATCTTTGGATTCGCCCGGATCGCGTTCCAGGTCTATTGGGGGAAATCCAGGTGAACTACCTCTCGCGGGCTTCGCTGCTCAAAAACAAGCGGTCGACGGGCCGGGCCAAAGACCTGGGCGATGTCGAGTTGCTCGGGGAGACCATCGGGTAAGATGGTGATACCGGGCGGTTAGCTCAGCCGGTTAGAGCGCCTGCCTTACAAGCAGGAGGTCCACAGTTCGATCCTGTGACCGCCCACCA
>JAIEPW010000020.1 GCA_019748195.1 Bryobacteraceae bacterium | reverse complement strand
GCGGTTCTTGTTCCGTTTTGAAACTAATCGTAGAGTTTTAGACACGAGCACGCACTATACAAATGGGAACCTCCACATTGACACCGTCAGGTTGGGACAACAAAGCAGCGGGCGCGAGCCGGATGGCCGCGACTCTCGATCCGTCGCGGCACGTGCTGGTCGGACAGTCGCCTCGAATGCGCCAGGTGATGCGAATGGCGGAGAAGCTCGGCAAGTGCCGCTGGCCTGTTCTCCTGTTGGGCGAGACGGGGGCGGGCAAGGAAGTAGTGGCTCGCGCCGTCCACCAGGTAGAGAACGTCGGACCTTTCGTCACCATCGACTGCTCCTCCATGGTGGGCCCGCTCATGGAAAGCGAGCTGTTCGGACACGTGAAGGGCGCGTTCACCGGCGCGGCCGGCGCCAAGGTCGGCTTGATCGAACACGCCAACGGCGGCACCGCGTTCTTCGACGAGATCGGCGAGCTTCCGCTGGACCTGCAAGCCAAGCTGCTGCGGGTCATCCAGGAAAAGGAATTCCGGCCCGTGGGTTCGCTGTTTCACCGCCGCTCGGATTTCCGCGTGATCGCCGCAACGAATCGCGATCTGGCCAAGGAAGTGGAGAAAGGCACTTTCCGGCGGGATTTGTACTACCGCCTGAACGTGGTCAGCCTGCGCCTGCCTCCCCTTCGCGAACGCAAGGAGGACGTGCCGTCCCTGATCGCGCACTTCCTGGAACGCTGCGGCGGCACGCACCGGCTGACGCAGGATGCCCTGGAAGCGATGCTCTCGTATGAGTGGCCCGGTAATGTGAGGGAACTCGAGAACTGCATCCAGCACATGATCGCCGTCAACAGCGGCCCGCTGGTCCACGTCACCGATCTTCCATCCAGCCTGCAGCACTGGCTGGCGCAACGCAACGGACAGTATCGGACCGCCGCCGCGAGTTACACGGCCGGGCCGGCCGCGCCGGCGGAGCCTTCGTACGCGACTTCGTGGCCCACCCCCGAACCCGCCGCGGAAAACCCGATTGTCCCTCTCGTGGAACTGGAGCGAAAGGCAATCATGCAGGCCCTGCAGCATACGCGTGGTGATCGCGCCACCGCGGCAACCCTGCTGGGAATCGGCAGAACGACTCTGTACCGGAAGTTGAAGGAATATCGGATCGCGGGGTGAGAATCCGCGGCCATGGTTTGCACTAACCATTCGGGCTGAGTGAGGCCTTGTTATGAGAATTCGCACGCTGCTCATCGAGCCGGACCCGGTGGGCGTGGATCAGATTCGGGGGCTGCTGGCGGCGATCGAGTCGGGCCAGCACTGGGGAGCGTGGGTGCGCTGCGAGCTTTTCTCTGTGGGCGCCCTCGCGGACGGAGTGGACCTGGTTCGCTCGGAGCGGCCGGATGTTGTGATGCTGCGCTTGGACCGCTATCAGGGGTCGGCCTCCCTGCGAACGCTGCTGAACGTGGAGCCATCTTCTCCCGTGTTGCTGCTGGCGACACCGGCGGAGGAAGCGCTCGCCGCCCGGCTGATTCGCGAAGGGGCGCAGGACTTCCTGCTCCGGGGCGGCCTGACGCCCGCCGCGCTCGCCCACGCGATGCGCAATTCCATCGAACGCGATCGCATCCTGCGGGCGGCCCGCGCCGCGAACTTCCTGGACCCGGTTACCGGACTTCCCAACCGCGCCGGCTTCCTTTGCATCGGCGAGAAGCTACTGCGGTCCGCCGCGCGAGCCGGCGTCGGCGGTGTCATCGCTCTCACGGCCAAATCGGCTAAGCGAAGTGACCGCCTGCGCGAAATCGCGGAGCCTGCCCGCGTCTGGCTGGAGCGCGCCGATGTCCTCGGCCGCCTGGACGATGGCCGCCTTGCCGCCCTGCGACTCGGCCCCGAGGACACCAAGCGGCTGAACGCCATCGGCCTCGAATGCCGCGAGGTGCCCTGCGGATCCGACTTGTTCTCCGCCCTGGAAGAGTTGCAATCCGAACTGACCCCGCTTCCGCAGCCGGAATCCATCCGCCGCCGTGCGACAATAGCCGGTTAGATTGACCTGCGGGATCGACGCGACGTACAGCCTCGGCGGCGAACTCACCGGAGTCGGCATCTACTCGCGCGAGATCCTGTGGGGCCTCGCGCGCGCCTATCCCGAAGCCCAGTTCCGCTTCTGCTACCGCGGACACCGCTTCCGCCAGGCGTTTTCCGAATCGCTGCCCCCGAATGCGAGGCGCTGGCTGCTCACCTCCGCCACCCCGGCATTCACCCGGGTGTTTCACAGCCTGAATCAGCGCCTGGACGCCTGGCGCTATCGCCGCGCCGTGGCAACCTTCCACGACCTGTTCGTGATGACCGGCGACTACTCCAGCGCCGAGTTCCGCGCCCGCTTCACCCGCCAGGCGGTGCAAGCCGCCGCCCGCGCCGATCTCATCATCTCCGTAAGCCGCGCCACCGCGGAGCACCTGGAACAGTTGCTGAAGGTGGAACCTTCCCGCATCCGTGTGATCCCGCACGGGGTCCATCTTCCCGCCGGCGCGCCGCCGGCCGACTCCCAGCGCGAGAATGTGATCCTGTTCGTCGGCGTGCTGCAGAAGCGCAAAAACTCACAGCGGCTGGTGGAGGCGTTCCACCGGACGCCGCCCGGCTGGAAACTCATTCTCGCCGGGTCCACGGGCTTCGGCGGCGAAGCGACCCTGGACGCCGTGGAGCGAAGCCCGCGCCGCGACGACATCGTTCTTCCGGGTTACACCAGCGGCGCCGAGCTGGAAAAGCTGTATCGCAAGGCGCGGATCTTTGCCTTTCCTTCTCTCGATGAGGGTTTCGGGATGCCCGTTCTGGAGGCCATGGCGCACGGCGTCCCGGTGCTGACGTCGCGCCGGTCGGCGATGCCGGAAGTGGCGGGAGACGCTGCCGTGCTGGTGGACCCCGAGGATGTGGAATCGATCGCGGAAGGATTGCGGAACCTGATGGAGGATGAAGGGTACCGGGAGCAGTTACGGAGCAGATCCTTGCAAAGAGCGGCGGAGTTTCGTTGGGAAACCGCGGTGCGGCGGACGTGGGACGTTTACCAGGAGATCAGCGGTGTTCCTCGTCTACGGAGATCTTCAGCGCTTTCAGGAATTTCTGATCCTGAGTCGTGAGCTTGATCTTGCCGGTGGTCTCGAACTTGCGGCGGGCCGGCGGGTCCGCGGCGGCTTCGGGTTCCTCGTCGGCGTCTTCGCGTTTGTTAAAGCCAATGGTGGCTTCCAGTACCAGGAAGACGTCGTAGCCGGCGCGCTTGATTTCGCCGATCGCGCCGGCAATCCGATCGGAGTCAGACAAGGATTCGTTGATCGCGTTACCGAGTTCCTGCATCAGCTCTTTCAGTCGATCGTCCAAGTTATGCCTCTTTCCTCCGGGCCTTCCAGGCTCTACTGTTCAGGATGTTGCCACAACCCCAAGGGTTGCATACAAAGTCCTGACACCCGCCGATTTCGAACCGTTTCCTCCTACCGTATTCCCGGTAAGCAGTAGCATTTCACCTGAACGCCGACCCGCCACGAGATTACGGCATTCCGCTTCCCGCGGCGACTCCACGCTGCACTGCCGACATTCACCGTATCGGCATCGTTCCCCCGATTCTATACCGGCCGCAGGTGAATCTCCAGTGGTTTGCGCTAGCATGAAGAAAGCTCTCCTTTATGTCCGTGGTGGCGCGATTCGTCCGGCATGTCGTTCCTGGTGTCATCCGGCCCCTGCGGGTGCTCTGGAATGAGGTCATCGGCTTCTTTTTCATCGTCCTCGCCGTCTGGTTCGGAGCCTCCGCCATCCGCACCGCGCGCGAAATCAACGATACCGATCCGGGCAGCCTTTTCCGCGCCCTCATCTCCGGCGGCTTCACCCTGGTGCTTGCCGCCTTCGGCGCCGCGTCGTTCTGGAAAGCTCGCAAAATCAATCGCTCATGACTGATCCGCTCGGCACCCCCGGCAAGTTCCCGTTCACCCGCGGCATCTACCCCGACATGTACCGCGGCCGTCCCTGGACCATGCGCCAGTACGCCGGGTTCGGCACCGCGGAGGAGTCTAACCGGCGCTACAAGTACCTGCTCTCGCAGGGCATCACCGGGCTCTCCGTGGCCTTCGACCTGCCCACCCAGATGGGAATGGATTCCGATCACGCGCTGGCCAAGGGCGAAGTAGGCCGCGTCGGCGTCGCCATCTGCTCGCTCGCCGACATGGAGCGGCTCTTCGACGGAATCGCGCTGGGCCGCATCACCACGTCGATGACCATCAACTCCACCGCCGCCATCCTGCTCTCCTACTACGCGCTGGTGGCGCGAGCCCAGGGCGCCGACATGCGCAAGCTGTCCGGCACCATCCAGAACGACATCCTGAAGGAATATATCGCCCGCGGCACCTACATCTATCCGCCCCGTCCGGCGATGCGCATCATCACCGACCTGTTCGCCTGGGCCGCGCGCGAAATGCCGGAGTGGAATACCATCTCCATCTCCGGCTATCACATTCGCGAGGCCGGCTCCACCGCGGTACAGGAGGTCGCCTTTACCATGGCGGACGCGATCGCCTACATCCAGTCCGCCGTCGACGCGGGACTCGACATTGATACTTTCGCTCCGCGTCTCTCCTTCTTCTTCAACGCCCACAACAATTTTCTCGAGGAAGTGGCCAAGTTCCGGGCCGCCCGCCGCCTCTATGCGCGCCTGATGAGGGACCGCTTCCACGCGCGCAACCCGAAATCCATGATGCTGCGCTTCCACGTGCAAACCGGTGGATCCACGCTTACCGCCCAGCAGGTGGACAACAACATCGTGCGCGTCTCCCTGCAAGCCCTGGCCGCCGTGCTCGGCGGCGCGCAATCCCTGCACACCAACGGCAAGGACGAAGCGCTGGGGCTGCCCACCGAAGCCGCCGCGGCGCTCGCCCTCCGCACTCAACAAGTGATTGCCTGCGAGACGGGCGTCGTGAATACGGCCGACCCGCTCGGGGGCAGCGAAGTCATCGAGCGCCTGACGGACGAGATTGAAGCCGGCGCCACCGGGTACCTGTCTCGGATCGACGCCATGGGCGGCACTCTCGCCGCCATCGAGAAGGGATTCATCCAAAGCGAGATCCAGAACGCCGCCTACGAATACCAGCAGGCCGTCGAGACCGGCCGCGAGATCGTGGTGGGCGTAAACCGGTTCCGAGAAGAGGAAAAAACCTCGCCGCCCGTGTTCCGCATGGATCCCGCGCTGGAGCAGCAGCAGGTGGCGCGGCTGCGGGAACTGCGCGCCTCGCGATCCGCCTCGCAGGTGGAAGCGAAGCTCACCGCTCTCGAAACCGCCGCGCGCGGTTCCGGTAATCTGATGTCGCGCATCTTCGACTGCTGCGAGGCTCTGTGCACCGTCGGCGAGATTTCGGACCGCCTGCGCAAGGTTTTCGGCGAGTATCAGGAGGCCTAGCCGGAATTCCGGCTCACCAGGTGCATCACGCGATTCACATCATCGGCGGCGGGTTGGCCGGCTGTGAAGCCGCATGGCAGGCGGCGCGAGCCGGTGTTCGCGCCGTGTTATACGAGATGCGCCCCGTCACCGTCACTCCCGCGCACAAAACCGACCGCCTGGCGGAACTCGTTTGCTCCAACTCGCTGAAGAGCGAATCGCCCGACACGGCGCCCTGGCTGCTCAAGAATGAGCTTCGCAAGATGGAGTCCCTGCTGATCCGCCTCGCGGACGCGACGCGAGTCCCCGCCGGGCATGCCCTCACCGTCGACCGCGTTGCCTTCGCCGAAGCCGTCACGGCCGCGGTGGAGAACCATCCGCTGATCGAAGTCCGCCGCGAGCAGGTGCACTGGCTCGACCCTGGCAAAATCTGGATCGTCGCCAGCGGCCCCCTGACCTCCGGGGCGCTTGCCGACGAGATTGGGCGGCTGACCGGATCGGAGCGCATGTTCTTCTACGATTCCATCAGCCCCATCGTGGATGCCGGCAGTATCGACATGTCCGTCGCCTTCCGCGCCTCGCGCTACGGCAAGTCGCTCGACGGCAGTGACGATTACATCAATTGCCCCATGAGCCGGCTGGAGTACGAGACGTTCCTCGACGCGGTGCTTGCCGCCGAAAGCGTGCCCTATCACATTCCCGAGGACCACCCAAAGTTCTTCGAGGCCTGCCTCCCCATCGAGGAACTGGCGCGGCGCGGACGCGAGACGCTACGCTTCGGACCCATGAAGCCGATGGGGCTCACCGACCCGCGTTCCGGCCGCCGCCCCTACGCCGTCGTGCAACTCCGCCAGGAGAACGCGCGCGCCGATTCCTACAACCTGGTGGGATTCCAGAACCATATGCGCTTCGGCGAACAGGCCCGCATCTTCCGGCTGATTCCCGGCCTTCAGAATGCCGAGTTTCTGCGCTACGGCCAGATCCACCGCAACACTTATATCAATGGTCCGGAGCTGCTTACCGCATCGCTGCGGCTGAAGACGCGATTGGAGGTGTTTTTCGCGGGACAGATCTCCGGCGTCGAAGGTTACGTCGAGTCCATCGCCACGGGCTTGCTGGCTGGGCGATACGCGGCCGCCGTAGCCCAGGGCGAGGAGGTCCGCCGCGTCCCCAGGGAGACCGCCCTCGGCTCCCTTTGCGCCTACATCTCCGGCGCGAATCCCAGCGATTACCAGCCCGCCAACATCACCTTCGATCTTCTGCCCAGGCTCGACGACGAAACCGGCAGCCGTTTCCGCCGCGACAAGCACGGCCGCCATGCCGAGATCTGCCGCCGCGCGATCGAAAAGATGGACGAGTACCTGGCGGGTGTCTGTGTCTGAGCTCCCGGCGGGCATCGAGCGCTATCTCGCGGAGCTGGCGCGGCAGAACGCATCGGATCACACCCTGCGGAACTACCGCTCCGATCTGGAGCAGTTCCTCAGCTACTTCTCCCCGGAAGGCTCGTCGTGCCCGCATCCGGCGGCGATCGACGCGCTGATGATCCGCGAATGGCTGGGCAGCTTGTACGATCGCAACCTGACCGCGGTCTCGATACGCCGTAAGCTCGCCGCCGTGCGCTCGCTGTACGCGTTCCTGCTGCGGGAAGGCACGGTTCGCCTGAATCCCGCCCGGCTGGTGCGCACGCCCAAGGCTCCCAAAACGCTGCCTCAAGTGCTGAATGCGGAGCAGACCAACGATTGGATCGACCGGATAGCGACCGCCGGAACGGAACGCCCGCACCCGGCTCGCGATCGCGCCCTGTTCGAACTTCTCTACGGCTGCGGCCTCCGCGTCAGTGAGGCGGTCGGCCTGGATCTGGCGGATTTCGACTTCGAGGAGCAGTGGATTCGCGTTCGCGGAAAGGGCAAGAAGGAGCGGCAGGTGCCTTACGGGCGCAAGGCCGCTGACGCGCTCCGGGCGTATCTGGAAAAGCGTGAAGCGAAGGACGGCGCCTTGTTCCTGAACCATCGCGGCGCGCGCCTGAGTGACCGCGGCGCTCGGAACATCGTCAAGTTTTACGCCCGCTTCCTCGCCGGCGATCCCTCGCTTCACCCGCACTCGCTTCGCCACGCGTTCGCCACCCACCTTTTGCAGGACGGCGCGGACCTCCGAGCCATCCAGGAACTGCTGGGACACGCGCGGCTCTCCACCACGCAGAAATACACTCAGGTTTCGCTGCAGGACCTGATGGCCGTCTACGACCGCTCCCATCCCAAGGCGTGAACCGGGGCGGCCACCGTTCCTTCCCGCGCGGCGATCCGCTCAAACACCTGCTGGTGCCGCCGCACAATCACCCGCCAGTCGAATCGCGTACGGGCCGCTTCCAGGCCGCCCTCCACGATGCGGCGCCGCAGCTTCCCGTCGCGGCGCAGCCTCTCCAAGGCTTCGAGGAAAGCGGCCGGGTTCCGCGGTTCGAACAGCAGGCCGTTTACGCCGCATTCGACCACGCTTTCAACGCCCCCGCAGCGTGACGCCAGCACCGGCACGCCGGCGGCATTGGCCTCGCACAGCACGCGACCCATGGTTTCCGCATCCACCGCGCCGTCCCCCACCGCGACATCGTGGCTGGACAGCACGAAGGCATCGGCCGCGGCAAAACACCCGGGCATGGCCGTGTGCGGCAGCCGGCCGGCGAACCGGACGCGATCCAGCAGACCCAGGCTCTCGGCCAGCACCCGGTAGTCCCGGCGATATGGCCCGTCCCCAGCCACCAGCAGCGTCCACGGATCGCCGCCCGCCGCCGCCATCGCGCGCAGCAGGAAATCGATCCCCTTCTTGGGCACCAGACGGCACGCGGTCAACACGCAGAACTCGCCCGCCGCGACGCCGAATGCCGCGCGAGCCTCCTCCCGCTTTTGGCGCGCCGCGCCGAACGCCTCCGCGTCCACGCCGCCGCACAGCACCTCGCGCCGCGCGGGTGGGATCGCTATCGCGGCCAGCAGTTCCGCCGTGTAGCGGCTGTTCGCGAAAACATGATCGTTCGCCGCCGCCGAGGCGCGAGCCAGGTCCCGCCGCGTCTGCTTCAATAGCCGGTCCAGCCATTCCGGACCACGGCGCCGCCGGAACCAGCGGTACGCGCGGTCCTCGAACCAGGGCGCGCTCAGCGCGGCGCTGCCGAACCGGAACGGATACGCGATCCAGGGACGCTGCAGATCGTTGCCCGCCGAGCGACACACCACCGGCACGCCTGCCCGCTCACCCGCCAGCCCGAAATAAATCGTGGAGGCGTAGATCAGATCCGCGGCGCGCGCCGCCTCCGCCGCAAGCTCGATGTTGCGCCAGAAACTCACCCGGCTGAGCACTCGGCGCACCGGAGAGGCGAGCGCCGCATCGAAACGCAGCGCTGCGTCATCGCGAGCCCGATACGTCAAAACTTCCAGGGTGTGCCCTGCCGCGTGCAGCCGGTTGGCGATCTCCACCGCATGCGTCTGCATCCCTCCGATCTCCGGCGGGAACTCCGTGAGCGCAAGCAGCAGGCGGGCAGGAATTCTAAGATTTTAGTTTGTCCGCGGCCTCTGCCGCTCGACCCGCGCCGTGGCCTGCATCACCACGAACAGCGTCAGGATGGCGCCGATGGTCACCGCCAGACCCGTGAATCCCTTGAAGAAAAACGCGTAGGAGAATAGCACCAGGTACAGGAACTGCGCCCCTCCCGCCTCCACCGCCGCGAAGCGCATCCCCGCCACGACCCGCAAATAGCTCACTACCAGGAAAATCGAAACCACCGAGCAGATCACGAACGCTATGTGGATCGAGATGTGATCCACCAGATACGCCAGCAGCAGGTGAAAGGCGAAGAACGACGCCGCCAGGAAAAAGTAGTTCACCGGATGCAGCGGCACGCCGCGGATCCAGGTGAGCACCAGCATCGCGAAGAAGAAGAACAGCAGACTGACCGGCGCGAAATAGCTGATCTGCCCCGCCATCGGCCCCGGCTGCAACTTCCGCGGCATCACCATCGCGATGTGGAGGCCGGTGACCAGGTTCTCGTACTTCCACTCCAGATTCCAGCCCGCTCCGCTGCGCTGCTTCCGGTTCGGCGACACCGTGTTCTCGGCGAAATCGATCTCGGGGAAGTTGGTCTTCATTCGCAGTTCGAAGTCGCGCACCTGGCCCACGCCGTCCGGCTGCGCCAGCTTGTAGGTCCAGGAGTCCAAACCTCGCGAACGGTAGCGAGCCTCGAACCGGACCGCCGCGCCCGCGGGCGCCGTCACCTCCGCCGTGGCCCCCGCGTTCAGGATCTCCAACGCGACCGGAAGCCCGTTCGCCGTAACCGCCACGCCGTCGTAGATCGCGTTCGCCGCGGGATACGGCAGCCGGAAGGACACCTGCTCGGGCCGCGCGCTCGTGTTGCGGAACGTGTAGGCGCCCCGGAACTCCACTCCGTACGTGCTGTACCAGAGCAACCCCTTCTGCCGGTATTCGAGATTCAGATCGACATCGATGCGCGAGGATTCGAGCGGCAGCCCGATGATCACCTCCTGCTCTCCGGGGATCTCCACCAGCTTGCCGTCCACCAATCTCCGCTCGCGCGTCGGCCGGATCTCGGAGTAAGAAGCCGACGGCGGCTGCTGCTGGTGCGGGGAGCCCCAACTCGACACCACCTTGCTTCGCAACAGCTCGTCCGCGTTTCCCGTCCGCGACGAGATCGTATTGCCCAAAATCATCCAGGCCACGGAGGTGCAAGCAAGAATCAGGCCGATCGCTCCGATGCGCGCATACATGAAGCTACTATACGCAGAGTACTTTGTATTGTCAAGTTAAACCATCACCGGGTCAAAAACGGATTTCGCTCCTTCTCCCGCCCGATAGTCGTGTTCGGGCCGTGACCGCAAATGACCTCCGCGTCTTCGGGAAGCGGCAGAAGCTTGTTGTGAATCGACCGCAGGATCGTGTCATAGTCGCCGCCCGGCAGATCGGTCCTTCCAATCGAATCGCGGAAGAGCGTGTCGCCGGCGACCAGCTTGTTTTCCGCCGGTATCCAGATGGAAATGCTGCCCAGGGTGTGCCCCGGCGTCTGCAACACGTGCATTCGCGCGGGTCCCAGATCCAGCGTGTCGCCTTCCCGCGCGGGCGTATCGATCTCGGTGCGCTCCGGGGTCGCCATGCCCAGCCACTGAGCCTGCGTCTCCAGCCGGTCCAGCCACATCGTATCCTGCTCGTTCATGTGCACCGGCGCGCCGGTGATCTTCTTGAGTTTAGCCGCCCCGCCGACATGGTCGATATGCCCGTGGGTAATCACGATCGCCTTCACCCGAAGCTTGTGCCTTTGCAAAATAGCGACAATTTCGGCGATGTCGTCCCCCGGATCCATCACGATCGCCTCGCGTGACTGCTCGTCGCCGAAGATGGAGCAGTTGCACTGCAAGGGGCCGACCGGCAGAGTTTCGTGGATCATGAAACGATTGTACCGGCGCTACGGTACGCCCGGCCTTTCCCGGCAATGATAGACTTAATCACCCACTGCAACACAGTGTTGATTTGATACGTGATGCTGGCCTGCATCTATTGGCTGCGAACGGAAGGGCGGAAGTCCGGATGAGAGTGCATTTGATTAACCCGAGCGACAGTTCGTTCGGGACTGCGGTAATTACGCCGCGCTGGTTATATGTTTTGGCTGCCGCGACTCCGGCCTCCTTCGGCGATCCGCTGGTTTGGGATGAAGCTTTGGAACCGCTCGACGCAACCGCGATAGCCCCTGGCGATTACGTTGGCATCGGCATTCACACCGGAAACGCGTTGCGTGGCTATGCCATCGGTACCGAACTGCGGGCCCGCGGGGCTCGCGTCATCTTCGGCGGCATTCACGCCACCCTGTACCCGCGGGAGGCTCTCACCCTGGGTGGAGCCCACTCGGTGGTGAAAGGCGACGGCGATCTCGCTTGGGGCCAGGTGCTGAAGGATCATCGCAATGGCGACTTTCAGGAAGTCTATGACGGCGGCCGCGTGGAAGCGGAGAACTTCCAGTCCGCGCGCTGGGATCTGCTGCCCGACAAGAAGTACATGTGGGCGTCCGTGCAGACCCTGCGCGGGTGCCCCAAACACTGCTCCTTTTG
The DNA here is from genome assembly GCA_019748195.1 of Bryobacteraceae bacterium. Taxonomy (GTDB): domain Bacteria; phylum Acidobacteriota; class Terriglobia; order Bryobacterales; family Bryobacteraceae; genus JAIEPW01. The sequence goes on along the minus strand of JAIEPW010000020.1, from coordinate 29,813 downwards.
CTCCGTCTGGCGAACCGACGGTCAGAAGCCGCGCCAGCGCACCGTCGACAGCGTGGTCTCCGAAATTGTCGAGCTGCGGCGCAAAGGCTTTCGCTTCATCGCGCTCGCCGACGATAATTTCTACCCCGTCAGCTATCGCGACATCGAGCTCGCGGAGAAACAGAAGAATTTCTCGCGAGTGGAGCAGTTGAACGCTATCCGCGAGGAACGCTTCGAGCTCATGGCGCGCCTGAAGCAACTGCCCGCCGACATGGTGTTCTTCACCCAGATCACCATGGAGGCTGCCGAAGATCCCGAATTCCTGAACGCCATGCGCGATGCTCATATCAAGGGCGCGCTGGTCGGCGTGGAAGCCGTCACTCCCGAAGGCCTGAAAAGCGTCTTCAAGGACTTCAACCTCTCCGGGGATAACCTGGTGCGGCAGCTTCAGAAGTTCCGTCAGCATGGCGTCCACGTTCTAGGTTCCTTTATCTTTGGGCTGCCAACGGACCGGGAAGACACCTTCGCCGCCACTTGCGAGCTGGCGGAAAAAGCCGGCCTCACCTTCGCGCAGTTTGTCATGCTGACGCCCTTTGCCGGCACCGTCGACTTTGAAAAATGGGAGAAGTCGCTGGGCGACAATCCGCCGGCGGTGGACGGCATCCCGCTATCGCGCTATTGGTTGATCCCCAACCACAAGCGCCCCAAGATGTTCATGCCGCATCCCACCATGGGCTCGGATGAAATGCGCGTGCGCACCCAGGCGGTGTGGGACCGTTTCTACAGCTTCCGCTCCGTGTGGAAGCGCGCGGGCTGCGTGAAAACGCTGAAAGCCCGCCTGGCGTTTGTCTTCATCTCCAAGCTGTATCGCCAGATGTACGCGAGCACCGGCATCGCCACCGACAGCGCGCGCCGCAAGCGCGCCAACCGGTGGGCGCGCTGGCTGGCGATCCCTTGCCGCGCGCTGTTCCAGGCGAAGCCGATGCCGCAGCTTGCCAATCCGGTCCCGGTGCGCGCCGTCAATCCGCTCAAGGTGCTTCAGTAGAGCCCGCTGGCGCATAATCGAATGGTGGAAACCATTCAATGGACCGCCGATGGCGTCGTGATGATCGATCAGACACGGCTGCCGCGCGAGGCGATCTACGTAACCTGCAAGACCTACGAAGAGGTAGCCGACGCGATTCGCTCCATGGTGATCCGGGGAGCGCCGGCCATCGGCGTCGCCGCGGCAATGGGCATCGCCTTAGGCTATGCACAGGGCGCCGATTTTGACAAAGTCTGCGATACCCTCGCCGCCACCCGTCCCACCGCCGTCAACCTGTTCTGGGGCATCCAGCGCATGAAGGACCTGCGCGCCTCGCTGAACGGCCTGCCTGAGGCTGAGCTCCGCGGCCGCCTCATCGCCGAAGCTTGCCGCATCCGTGAGGAAGACATCGAAATCTGCAAAGCGATCGGCCGCAACGGGGCGGACCTGGTGCCCGACGGCAAGACCGTGCTCACCCATTGCAACGCCGGCGCCTTGGCCACGGCGGGTTACGGCACCGCGCTGGGTGTGATTCGCGCCGCCGTCGAGTCCGGGAAAAAGATCGACGTCTTCGCCGACGAAACACGGCCCTTCCTGCAGGGCTCCCGCCTGACTGCGTGGGAGCTGGCGCAGGACGGGATCCCCACCACCCTCATCACCGACAACATGGCCGGCCATTTCATGAAATCCGGGCAGTTCGGCTGCGTCGTGGTCGGCGCGGATCGCATTGCCGCCAACGGCGATGTCGCCAACAAGATCGGAACCTATTCCGTAGCCGTGTTGGCCAAGGAAAACGGCATTCCTTTTTACGTCGCCGCGCCGATCTCCACTCTCGACCTGACCCTCGCCGGCGGCGATCAGATTCCCATCGAGGAGCGCGCGGCAGCCGAAGTCACCCATGTCCATGGCGTGCACGTGGCGCCGGACCGGATCGCCGTCCGCAATCCCGCCTTCGACGTGACTCCGAATCGCTACGTGACCGCGATCATCACGGAACGCGGCGTCGCCCGCGCGCCGTATCGGGAATCGCTGGCCAGGCTGGCGGGGAAGCGTTAGGGCGCCGCCGCTTCCGGCAGGAAAAAGAACACGATTCCAAGGATCAGGTACACCGCCAGCAGTTGTACGCCTTCAATCCAGTTGCATTCGCCGTCGCCGGCGATCTCGCCCGTGATCAGCACGGCCAGGAATACCGCCAGCACTTCCGCCGGCGTGAACACCAGGTCCATCGGACGCGGTCCCACCACGTAGCTCAGCAGCACCAGGACCGGCGCGACGAACAACGCGATCTGCACGCTGGACCCCATGGCAATGGACAGCGAAAGGTCCATCCGGTTCTTCATCGCCACCAGGATCGCCGTGGAATGCTCGGCCGCGTTGCCCACGATGGCGACGATAATCACGCCGACGAAAATCTTGGACATCCCCACGCTGGCGGCGGCGGGTTCCACCGCGCCCACCAGGATCTCGCTCATCCACGCGATCAGGGCCGTGGCCCCGGTCAGGATCAGCAGGCTCTTCCGCGTCGACCAGTGCGCGCCGCCCGCTTCGGTTTCGCCGTGGCCGCCTTCGAACAGGTGCCGGTGGCTGCGCAGGGAGAACAGCAGGTGCAGCGCATAAGTCGCCAGCAGCACCAGGGCGATCTCCAGACTCAGGTCGCCTTCGCGCCCCAGTGCTTCGGAGCCGCCCAGGTAGTGAAAAGCCGCGGGCAGGATCAGCGAAATCGCGGCAAGAGTCATCATGGTCGCCTGCGTGCGCGCCGCCGTGGTATTGAATTTCTGCTCGCGGAACTTCAACCCGCCCGCGAGCATGGAGGCGCCCATCACCAGCAGGATGTTACCGATGATGGAGCCGGTTAGCGACGCTTTCACCACGTCATAGAGCCCGCGCTGCAGCGCCATGATGGCGATGATCAGCTCCGCGGCGTTCCCGAAGGTGGCGTTCAGCAGGCCGCCGATCCCCTCCCCGGTCTTCACCGCGATCTGCTCGGTGGCGCGTCCCAGCCACCCCGCCGCGGGAATGATAGCCAGCGCGGAAGCGACAAAGATCAGCACATGCCGTTCGTGCGCGAAAAACTCCAGACCAATGGCGATGGGCACGAAGACCAGTAAGAGATTCAGCATGCGGGGGTTCCGCTATTTTAACCGTTTGCGGCCCTTGCGCACCGGTTCCAGCGCCGCCGCCTTGCCGGACCAGCGCCCCAGCTTGTATTCGCGCTCGTAGCCGCAGGTACGGTTGCGAATCGTGACGCGCACGGTACCCGTCGCGTCGCACGCATACTCCTCCTCGATGTGCTGCGGCGGGGTTGACCCGTTGATGTGAGTCACCGCAACGGATTCCAGATCCGGAGTGGTGGCCAGCTTCGCATCGAAGGGGAAGCGGATTTCATCCCACACCGCGAGATCGCCGGTGGGCCACCCGCTCTCGCTGAGGTGACTGGATTCCAGGTAGCGGAAATGCCCGATGTTGTGCACCGGATAGTAAGCGCGCAGGATCTTGAGCGGCGCGTCTTTCGCGCCCGGAAGAGGCGTGCCCCTGGGGAAGATCGGATCGAACACCAGAAGCTGCCCGCCCGCGGCCTCGCGCCACACGCCGAAATGGCGGGTGAACCTCTCGCGCAACACGTATCCGGTGGCTTCGTCCGCCTGGATCGCGAGTCCGATGGCGGTCGCGGCTCGCGTGTACGAGGACCGCTTCACCTTTCGCCCGTACTGCTCCCGCAGCAGCCGCGCCACCAGCGGCATCTCGCTGGCGCCTCCGGTGATGTACACCGTATCGAGGCCCGACCCCCCGGGATGCCCCTGGCGTTCGAGCAGGTTCGCCACCAGCTCGACAGTGGATTCCAGCAGGGGACGCGATCTCTCGTAAAACTCGGCGGCGGGTACGTTCGCCTGCCCCAAGCCCGGCCGCGCCGCGTCCAGATCCACGGCGATCCGCCGCGTGTTCGGGTTCAGTGACTCTTTCTGCCGCCGGCATTCGTCGTGAAGGCGAAACCATTCGGAAGCAGTCAACGAATCCAGGAGTGTCCCGGAGCGCTCCAGCGCTAGTTCCGCCAGAATCTGGTCGAAGTCGTCGCCCCCGAGCGTGGGAATGCCCTCGGAGGCGATCACCGAATGCGTCCGCTGGTCCAGATCCACCAGGGACGCGTCAAACGTCCCGCCGCCCAGGTCGTATACCAGCACCTTCTCCGGCTTGGCGGTCCCGCGCTGGCGATGTCCGTATTCGATGGATGCCGCCGAGGGCTCGTTCAACAAGCCCAGCACTTCGAAACCGGCGCGCCGGAATGCGTCCACGGTCAGGAACCGCTGGTTGGAATTAGCGTTCGCCGGCACTCCCAGCATTACTTCCAGAGGCTCGCCCGGTTCGGGCCGCACGCTGGAAGTCTCCTGAATGGCGGCGCGCAACGCCGCGGCCATTCCGGCGATCATTTCCAGCAGCGGAACATCACCCGCGTCCCCGAGTTGAACGCGTGTCTGAGGGCCGGCATCCTCCAATAGACGCTTCAGGGAGCGGAGCACGGTCCAGCCGGGGTCACTCTGGACGGTCCATGCGTCCCAACCGTACTTGCGTTCCTCTCCCCGCAAGGCCACCAGGGGCGGGAACCACTCGTAGGAAGCATCCCCCGCCTCGAACGACACCACCGGATAGTTTCCGCGGTCCGAGTGCGCCACCACGACGCGCGTGGTTCCGAAATCGATTCCAAGCTTCACAACAGCCCCATCATGCCACGAGTGGCGTATTAAAATAGCGACGTGGCCGCACTGGAGAAGGGCAACAGTCCCTTCTATCCCAATCATCCCGTCCCCCCCGAATTTTTCGTGGGCCGTTCCGAAGAGATCGAACGGGTGCGCGAGCGCGGGATCCGGCAAGTCGCCAACGGTAAGATGGTTCCGTTTTATATTCAGGGCGAGTACGGAATCGGCAAAACGTCCTTTGCCAAGGCCGCGCAGCAACTGGGCGAAGCCTATGGACTGCACCCGATTTACTGCTCGGTGGGGGGAGCCCGCGACTTAAGCGACTTTTCCGCGGCCGTCCTGCAGGCCGCTCTTCGATCCGGTGGCCTGAATACGACCAAGGAAGAGGCGCTGCGCAACTGGCTGGGGAAGTATATCGGCCGGCAGGAGCTTTTCGGCTTCAGCCTCAACATGGAGGTCCTCCGCCAGGATGCTCCTCAATTGAGCAATCCTTTCGGATTACTGGGGTTCATCGAGGAAAACCGGCGGCGCCTGAACGCCACGGGTGTATTCCTGGTTGTCGATGAGATCAATGGAATCGCGGACAGTCCGGAGTTCGCGCATTTCATCAAAGGTTTGGTGGATTCCGCCGAAGCCGGACAGTCCTTGCTGCTTGCTCTTTGCGGAACAGAGGATCGTCGCCGCCGCATGATCCAGAATCACCAGCCTGTGGATCGCATTTTCGACATTGTCGAGATCGCTCCCATGAGCCAGAAGGATTCGGAGCGATTCTTCGAAGTTACCTTTAGCTCCGTGAACATGGAAACGCGAAAGGACGCTGTCAGCTTCATGGCATACTGGGCCGCCGGCTTCCCCAAGATCATGCAACTGGTGGGCGACGAAGCATTCTGGACCGCCTCTAGTAACGTCGTGGACCTGGATGTTGCCGTCCAAGCCGTGAACCGGGCGGCCAATGAAGTGGGGGCTCAGTACGTCGATCAACAGGTTTACCGGGCGTTGCGCAGCGCGGATTATCGGTCCATCCTGAAGAAGATCGCCGCCCACGACGGCATCAGCCCCGATATTATGTCTTTTCGAAAGGCGGACGTCGCCGGCGCGCTTACCGAATCGGAACGGAAGAAATTCAACAACTTCCTGCAGAAGATGAAGCGGCTGAATGTCCTGCGCTCCGGCGACGTTCAAGGTGAGTATCGATTCAACCAACGCATGGTGGCGCTGTACATCCGCCTGCAAACCTTACAGGAAGGTTCCTGAATATCATGAAGTCCTTCGTTTCGTATTTAGGCTTGGCCGCGCTTGTCGCAGCGCCGATCCCCGCTCAGCAGCCACCCAACGCCAAGTACATCTCCAACTTCCGCCAGCTCACCAGCGGCGGCCAGAACGCCGAAGCCTATTGGGCGCCCGACGGCAAGCGCCTTGTGTTTCAATCCACCCGGCCGCCGCATGAATGCGACCAGATCTACATCATGAACGCCGACGGCTCCGGCCAGCGCATGGTCTCCACCGGAAAGGGCGTCACCACCTGCGCCTACTTCCTGAAGGACAACAAACACATCATCTACGCGTCCACTCATGAGGCCGCGCCCGAATGTCCAAAACGCCCCGATCGAAGCCGCGGTTACGTGTGGGCCGTCTATCCCGGCTTCGACATCTACCTCGCCGACGACCAGGGCAAGATTCTGAAGAAGCTGACCGACGCTCCGGGCTATGACGCGGAGGGCACCGTGAACTGGAAAACCGGCCGCATTGTTTACACTTCGCTCGCCTCCGGGGACCTGGAACTCTGGAGCATGAAGTCCGACGGCGGCGGCAAGAAGAAGATCACGCCCGACAGTGGCTACGACGGCGGCGCATTCTACTCCCGTGATGGCAAGCAGCTCGTCTGGCGAGCCCACCATCCCGCTGACGATCCCGGCAAGGCTCGCTACAAGGAACTGCTGAAGGACAATTTGACCGCGCCCATGAAGATGGAGGTCTTTGTTTCCGATACAAACGGCGCCAACAAGAAGCGCATCACGGATTTCGGCTGCGCCAGCTTCGCGCCCACCTTCACTCCGGACGGAAAGAAAATCGTATTCGCCTCCAACAAGCACGAATGCGACAGCCGCAAGTTCGAGCTGTTCATGATGAATCCGGACGGGTCGAACGTGGAGCAGATCTCGTTCTTCGGCGGGTTCACTTCGTTCCCGGAGTTTTCGCCGGATGGGAAGAAGCTGGTCTTTTCCTCCAGCCTGAACGCCAAGTCGCCGTACGAGTTCAATATCTTCGTCGCCGACTGGAAGTGGTAGTTCACTTCACTTCGATGGTGAGTTTGGAGGCCGTGAAATCCGCCACGCGGCCCTTGAGAGTCGCGGGTCCGGCGGCGACTTCGCGGCCTTTCAGCCCGTATACAGCGTTCCCCGACTTCAATTCCGGCCCGCTCACCTCGCCTCGCACTTCCACCTCGGCGGCGATCACCTTCGTGCCGTCCTGCTGAATCAGGTCCCGCAACTGCTCCAGCCGCACCCGGTTCCCTTCGCCGAGTTTCAACACCAGCAGCGCGTTCCCTTCCAGCTTGGCCGATTCCATGCCCCGCACCCGCATCATGCGGTCGGGAAGCGACTCCGTGCACTGCTGGCAATCCGTGCCCTGGAACTCGACCCGAAGCGCGAGAAACTCCGCCGGAAGCGGCAACGAGATCAGCAGCGCAATCCCCCAGCGACCCATCTTAGCGGCCTTGAATCTGCACGAGCGTCTTCTGCGGCTCCGGACGCTCTACCGCCGGAATCGTCTGCGGGTCGCGGAAGAAATCGAAATAGGAAACGTAGTGCACGCAGGAAACGGTGCAATAGGTGGCGCAGCCCTTCTCGGTAAGGTACTCGCGCCGGATGTCCTCCCTGGTGTATTCGAGCAGCGGCTTGCCCGGATAACCGCGCTGCTGCGAGCAATAATGAACCAAGCCGTCCTCGCAAACGTAGATGTACCGGGCCCCCGCGCGGCAGCGCCACTTCAGCGGCCGCGCATCGGCGATCGCATCCTGGAAATACCGGTTCAGCCGCGCGAAGTGCTTCTTCTTGCCGCCGTTCATCTGATCGTAGATGGCGCGCTCCCGCCCCCCGAGAGGCTTGAGTTGCCCGTCTCCATCGTGAATGATGCCGAACGTGGAGGAGAAGCCGAGCTCAATGGCGCGCTTGCTCACCACCAGCGCGTCCTCCGGATTCCGGATGCCGCCGCCAACCACGGAGTTGATGTTTACGTGGAACAGCGCGTGATCCGCCAGCACCTGCAGCTTTTTGTCCAGCACCTTCAGGCTCTTCTTCGAGACATCGTCGGGCATCACGTTGTCGATCGAAATCTGCATGTGATCCAGACCCGCGGCGTTCAATTTCTTCACGCGATCCGGAGTCAGCAGGTAGCCGTTGGTGATCATGCAAGCCATCGCCCCCCGCGAGTGCATGGTGTGAATGATCTCGTCCAGGTCGGGATGCAGCAGCGGTTCGCCGCCGCTCAGGGTAATGATCGTTGTGCCCAGGTCCGCCAGCCGGTGGATCCGCTCCACCATGGTCTCCACCGGGACGGGCTTCGAGTAGTCGTCGTACTCGTTGCAATATGTGCAGGAGAGGTTGCAGCGCCGGATGGGGATGATGTGCGCCATTACCGGATGCTCCGTGGAAAGAGCGCCCTTCGCGATCAGCCGCAACTCCTTGGCGCGGCGTTGAGCCGCCTTCAGATTGCGCTTGATCCTGAAGCCCAGGTCCGCCATGCAAGTAGTCCGAAACTCTACTATTTAAGCATACCGTCCCGGACGGCTCACAGGCCCGGTTTGCGGACGGTCGAATTCGCGGGTTGAACGGTTTCGGCGCCAAACAGAACGGGCGGCCCCTTCCAAGGGCCGCCCGCCGTAATCGGCAGCAATGAGAGCAGAAGTCGAAATCAGCGGCGCCTCAGGCGCAAAGCCGCGAGCCCCAGGCCGGCCCCCATCAGAGCCATGGATGACGGCTCCGGTACCGGGCTTACCAGGTCCGCATCCTGCACATTCAGAATGTCGAACGCCCAATTGCCGTTCCGCCGGCTGAACTGCGCGCTTCCGCTGACATCGCAGAACTGGGTCGCGTTGCCGCAGCTAGCGGACAAACCGGCGGTGAAGTTGCCGTCGCCCTGGCGCTCAAACCCGTCCGACAGGTTGTCGCCGGCGGAGAAGTTGTCGTACTGCATCACGGATACCCGATAAATTCCGGGCGCCAGGTTCAGCGTCAGGTACGTGTCGTAGCGAACCCCGCTCAGGTCCTGGGGAACGGCCGATCCGCCGTCGTCGTTTTCCCCGATCTTCACCCCCGCGGCATCGAAGACGGCGAGAATCGGATCGAATCCGCCGCGCGGAATCAACACTCCCGCCGCATTCAGCCCGCCGGCATACGACAGCGTCCGAAATTCGACGAGCGACTGCGCTCCCACGACGAAAGTGAACAATTGCACCTGGTCATCCTGCGTAAAGGTGCCTTGGAAGGAGAAATTCGCGGCACTGCCGAGTTGCGCCGCCAGCAAGCCCGAAAAGACGACTAGTGAACCGGTTCGCATGAAAACAAGAGTACGGGCTTCGCTGCTCCTAAAGCAAGGGGGAACTGCCGCGTCAATAAAATCTTGAGTGAAGGAACGTACGCTACGGCTTCTTCGGCTCGGGCTTGGGCTTCGGCGGGTCCGTCACCTCGTCTCCAAACGTGATCTTCACATCGCTCTTGAACTGCCGGTAGTCATCGTATTTCACCGTCAGGCGGATGCGCTGCGCCAGCCCGGAGTCGAACACCAGAGTATCGTTGGAAACCGTATAGGTCGGGAACCAGTACTTACCGTCGATCTGTTCGCGGTAGGTCTCGAACTTGGGGAATCGCTGGTCGGAACCGCGCTTTAGAATGCCCGTGGAGCGGCCGTAGCTTTTCACGATCTGCAGTTCCTGATCGTCCACCCATACGATGCCCGCGAAGTAGCGCTTGCCCGGCTGCATCGCTTTCGGCCGCACGGCGAAGGCGTAGCACTCGATTTCGTCCAGCTTCTCGATCCCCAGATAGGTAACGTTGTAATTGCCGATTTCCTCGGAAGTCAGTACGAACGGCTGCACCGTACGCATGTCCTGCAGATCCTCCGGCGTCAGGATCAGGTTCCGCAGCGCGGGCACCGGAGCCCGCACCACGCGCTCATCGCGTTTGCCGGCGTTGGTGAAAACCACGTCGAACGTTTCCTCCCACTGCCCGATCCGCCCGCCGTTCTCATCGAGCTCCAGCAGCTTGGAGTTCTGCCGGTAGGTGTAGGCCTCGCGCGCCTTGGAGAACGCGCTCTCCTTGGCGGCGAACTGGCGGATGATGTCCTGAATCTCCTCCGGCGACGGGTCCTTCTTCTGGGCGAGAAGCGCCAGCGGAATCATGAGGGCAAGTGTCCAACGCATACGCACCTATTCGACGTCCCCGGCGGTCCGGAGGTTCATGGTTTCATCGTAAGTGATCTAGAATCGGTTTGGGAATGAGAACCTTGGGGACAGCGGCTTGCCTGCTCCCGGCGCTGCTGGCGGGCGGAGGGTGCGGCATGGGTTGGGGCAAGACCAGGCTGAAACCGGAGAAGATTGATGGGTTTGGAGCCTGGCAGCGTCCCGCCCGCCTGGACAAGGCGCGGCTGGAGCGCAACCCGGCTTTCCTGCGCCTGACCAGCGAACGCGATTACTCCTGGTACCGCTGGGACACCATCGGTTCGGGCCACCCGACCCTGGAGCGCCTGGTCGTGGAAGTACGCGAGCCCGGTCCGGGCGGCGCCAAGTGGGAATACCACGCTCGCGATGGCGTGGAGGTCCTGAACTACCGGCAGCTCCGCTGGCCGGAGGAAACCGGCCGCGCCCGCCTCACCTGGCAGACCGAGGGTCCGCTGCGATTTACCGAAGGATTGTATACGGTGAACACGATTGACGAACCCAGTTGGGTGGTGTTGTTCGACGACCCGGCCCAGGGGCTTTCGGTGGGCTACCGCGTTCGCAAGAAAGACGAATCGCTCGAAGACGCCAAGCGCATCGTGCGGGAGGTGGCGGCCGGCGTGAAACTCGACCGCGACCGCGCCGCTATTTTCGCCGAGGAGCGCGATCGCCCGCATAAGCAATATCGCGAAGCGGTGGCGAAGCTGAGCGCGTCCTTGCAATCCGCCGGCCTGCGAATGCCCCAGCTGGGCGAGGTGCTGGAGCAGGGCGATTACGTCCTATCGCTCACCCAGGATCCCGATGGCGACGAACGCTTTGTGATCGTTCAGCCGATCGGCGAAAAGGAATTGACCGCGACGCCCACCCAGAGCCGGGAGTTTTTCGACACGGACCTGAAGACAGACGGCTACACGGCCGTCACCTGGCTGTTGCGGGTGGACGGCAACTGGCAGTATTCGGGGGGCGCCCCGGATGAGATGACGCGCGTTCTGGCCAGTCGGGCGCATCGTCCCGGATTCGCCTATGTGTACGCGCAGGGGTTGACGTTCCTGCGGGGCGACCAACAAGGCCCGCGGACGATGCAGGAGTTTTTCCCGTTCGCCGCCGAAGCCGCGAGGCGGCTGAAAGCCGGCACGCTGCTCCAGCCCCGGCGCTAGCCGAGCATCGCCTTCGCGATGGTCACCCGCTGCATATTGCTGGTGCCCTCGTAAATGCGGCCGATCTTGGCGTCGCGATAGAGCTTCTCCACCGGATAGTCCTTGGTGAAGCCCACGCCGCCGAGCACTTCCACCGCCTTGGAGGCGACCACCTCCGCCACCTGCGAGGCAAAGTACTTGGCCATGGCGGCTTCGGTTACGAAAGGCTGGTCGTTGTCCCGCAAGCGGGCGGCGTTGTAAACCATCAGCCGCGCCGCTTCCACCTGCACGGCCATTTCGGCAAGTTCGAACTGCACGCCCTGGAACTCGCCGATGGTCTTGCCGAACTGCTTGCGCTGCCGGGCATAGGCCAGGGCATGATCCAGCGCGCCCTGCGCCAGGCCCACCATCTGCGCGCCGATGCCGATGCGGCCTTCGTTCAGGGTTTCGATCGCGATCTTGTAGCCCTTGCCCACATCCCCGATGACATTGGACTTGGGGACGCGGCAATCGTCCAGGATCAGCTCGCAGGTGGAGGAGGCCCGGATGCCCAGCTTGTCTTCCTTCTTTCCCACCTGGAAGCCTGGGAACTCGCGCTCCACCAGGTACGCGGTGATGCCCTTGTACCCGGCTTCGGGGTTCACGTTGGCGAACAGCAGGTACAGGCCGGCCTCGGCCGCGTTCGTGATCCACAGCTTGCGCCCCGTGATGGACCAGTGGTCGCCTTTGTCCACGGCGCGCGTTTGCAGCGCGAAGGCATCCGAGCCGGAGCCCGCCTCGCTGAGGCAATACGAGGCCAGCGTGTCCTGGCACAGACGCGGCAGGTATTTCTTCTTCTGCTCCTCGGTGGCCCAGCGCTGAATGGCGTTGTTGAACAGGGTGTTCTGCACGTCCACGATCACGCTGGCGGAGGGGTCCACCTTGGCGATCTCCTCGATGGCCAGGATCGACGAGAAGAAGCGTCCACCCTGCCCGCCGTACTCCTCGGGGATGTCGATGCCCATCAGCCCCATTTCGAACAGCTTCTTCAGGATGTCCTTGCGGAAGACGCCGGCCTCGTCCATTTCACGGACGTGGGGCGCGATCTGTTCGCGGGCGAACTTGCGCACGGAGTCGCGGAACATGAGTTCTTCGTCGGAGAGCTGCGTGAGCGCTGGATGGGTCTCGGCGGCGGCGGCGGCAGTGGTGCTCATAAGGCATATTGTATCGCCAGGAGCGATAAGCCTCGCGTCTGGCTCACATCGACAGCCATGTCAGTGGCCGTATCGTGCCTGGTAATATCGGCGCCTCTATATCGGTGCCTGGCACCACCAGGCACCGTTCCCGGGGGAGGTCAAGTGTAACTCGTTGCTCTTGTATCGATTGTGGAGGATTTTCGAGCGGGCGGAAAACGGCCAGGGACGAACCCCCCTCCCTTTCCTAGCGGATCCGGGTGCAGGCCAGCGGAGGCTGGCTCAGGTGGCGAATTCCTGACATTTTGGCGGTTTTGGCACGGGAATGAGGCGATACAAAGGTGTGGGAGAAGCCAACGGGGTGGTCTTTCAGAAGGTCAAAACTTCCACGTAAGTGCCAGATCTGTCGAGACTTGCGATTCTTTCATCCGGGGATCGGTACCAGGCAGGCGCCACCTGGCGCCGCGGCTAGCTCTACAATCCTGTCCCGTCCGCGGAGGCCCATCTGAGAACTCCACGATGGCTCGTCGCCCGATGCTCGAGCGTTGCTTTGGCCATCCGGATCGCCAGCATGAGCGCCTGTAGGGAATCCTCTCCGTATGCAGACTTCTTCTCAGGGCCGAGTCCGATGATCCTCAGCGGACAATAATACGGGCCGCCTTCCTCCACGAGCTGCGGTTTCCCGAAGCTGACGATCACCTCGACCTCTGTTTCGTCCGGAGAAACTAAAACGAGGCGGCGCTCCGCGATGACTTCGCTCCACTGAGGAGGAGATCCACTGTTCACGATTCACGTCCTGCTTTCTCAGCCATGATAACCATGCATGGCGCTGCGAGGAGGCAGCAGAAAATCAGTGTGCGCCATGTGGAATACCATCGAACTGTGGACCTGAAGGCGCTACTCGCAAAGGCGACCCCGGCTCGGTCCGGCGACCAGCTTGCCGGGATCGCGGCCGAGTCCGCCGAGGAACGCGTAAGGGCGCAGATGCAGCTCGCCGACACCGCGCTCGCCCGGTTTCTGGAGGAGCCCGTCATCCCCTACGACCATGACGAAGTCACGCGGCTGATTCTCGACCGCCATGACCGCGCCGCGTTCGCGCCCATCTCCGGCATGAGCACGGGCGAGCTTCGAGACTGGCTGCTCAGCGAGGAAGCGACGCCCGAACGCATCGTCGCGCTGCGCGGCGCGCTGACGCCGGAGATGGTGGCCGCCGTATCCAAGCTGATGCGCCTGCAGGACCTGGTCAGCGTCGCGCGCAAGTGCGAAGTGGTCACGCGATTTCGCGGCACGCTGGGTCTGAAAGGGCGGCTGGCGACGCGGCTGCAGCCGAATCATCCCACCGACGACCCCAAGGGCATCGCGGCCAGCATTTTGGATGGCCTGCTTCATGCCAGCGGCGATGCGGTGATCGGAATTAACCCGGTCACCGACAATGTCGCGGTCGTGGAAACGCTGCTGAGACTGGTGGACGACGTGCGCGCACGGTTTCAGATCCCCACGCAATCCTGCGTGCTGGCTCACGTGACCACGCAGATGGAAGCACTGCGGCGCGGCGCGCCGGTGGACCTCATCTTCCAGTCCATCGCCGGCACGGAAGCGGCGAATCGCTCCTTCGGGATCGATCTGAAACTGCTCGGCGAGGCTCATCAGGCGGCGCGCGAGCTGGACCGGGGCGAAAACGTGATGTACTTCGAAACCGGACAGGGCAGCGCGCTTTCCGCCGCGGCGCACCATGGCGTGGATCAGCAGACATTGGAAGCGCGCGCCTATGCGGTGGCCCGCGAGTTCTCGCCGCTGCTGGTGAACACCGTGGTCGGCTTCATCGGACCGGAGTATTTGATGGACGGCAAGCAGATCCTGCGCGCCGGGCTGGAGGATCACTTCTGCGGGAAACTGCTGGGTTGCCCCATGGGAGTGGACATCTGCTACACCAACCACGCGGAGGCGGATCAGGACGACATGGACACCCTGCTGACGCTGCTGGGCGTGGCGGGTGTGAACTACATCATGGGCGTGCCCGGCGCCGACGATGTGATGCTGCACTACCAGTCCACTTCGTTTCACGACGCGCTGTACCTGCGCGAGGTTCTAGGCTTGCGTCCGGCCCCGGAGTTCGAGCAATGGCTGGAGCGCATGGGCGTAATGCGGGGAAACCGGCTTACGCCGGAACTGGAACCCGCCGCGCGCCGCCTGCTCGATATATGCTAGTTCGCACGATGCGCTTCTTCCTCCTATTCGCCGTGGCCGGCCTTTCCTTGGCGCAGCAGCCCGATTGGACCAGGATTCAGGCCGAAACGCTGGAGCATTTCTCGAATCTGCTGAAGATTGACACGTCGAACCCGCCGGGCAACGAGACCAAGGCGGTGGAATACCTGAAGGCGGTGCTGGACAAGGAGGGCATCCCTTCTGAGGTCCTGTTCACCGAAGCGTCGCGAGCCAACCTGGTGGCGCGCTTGAAGGGCAACGGATCGAAGAGGCCCGTGATCGTGATGGGTCACACCGACGTCGTCGGCGTGCAGCGCGAGAAGTGGTCCGTGGATCCCTTCGCCGCCATCCGCAAGGACGGGTTTCTTTACGGACGCGGCGCGGTGGACGATAAGGACAACGTTGTCGCCTCACTGATGACGCTGATCCTGCTGAAGCGCCAGAATGTCGCGCTCGATCGCGACGTGATCTTCATCGCGGAATCCGGCGAGGAAGGCTCCCCCGGCGTGGGGATCATCCACCTGGTGAACCAGCATTGGCCGAAAATCGAAGCTGAGTATTGCCTGGGCGAAGGCGGCGGCATCGGCCTGCGCGACGGCAAGCCCCGGTATGTGGAGATCACCACGACGGAAAAGGTTGGACGCGGCGCGCGGCTGATCGCGAAAGGCACCGCGGGGCATGGGTCCCGGCCCGGGCCGGACAACGCGATCGTGGCGCTGGCGAACGCCGTGGCCAAGGTTTCGGCCTGGGAGCCTCCGGTTCGGCTCAACGACACCACGCGAGCTTATTTCGAGCGGCTGGCGACCGTCACCGATGATCCGGAGGCGAAGGCCCGCTACAACGGCGTGCTGAACCCGGCGAAGCAGGCGGAGATCGTGCGCTACTTCGCGCGGAAAGAACTCGGGCACGCGTCGATCGTGCGGACCTCCATCAGCCCGACGATCTTGCAGGCGGGATTCCGCTCTAACGTGATTCCGTCGGAAGCCGAGGCCACGCTGGACATCCGGGCGGTGCCGGGGGAAGACATGAACTGGTTTTACGATCAGATGCGGAAGGTAATCAGCGATCCGAACGTCGAGGTGGTTGCGGGCAATCGCTCCGCGGGATCGCCGGGCGCGGCGATGCGTCCCTCGCCGCCGCCTTCGGCGTTGAACAGCGAGATGTTCCAGGCGCTGGAAGCCGTCACCAGGCGCATGTTCCCCGGCGCGATCGCGCTGCCCAGCATGTTGACGGCTGCGACCGACATGGCCATGCTGCGCGCCAAGGGCGTGCAGAGCTACGGGATCGGCCCGGCAATGGACATCACGGACGGCGGTTTGGGCGGCGCGCACGCGGACGATGAACGAATCCGGGAAAGCGCGATTCACCAGTTTGTCGAGTTCACCTACAATGCCGTCCTGGAAATCGCAGCCAGCCGCAAGCGCTGAAGAGGTGGCGGCCGCAAGGCCGCGCTTGGAATCGCTGGACGTCTTCCGCGGCGCGACCATCGCCGGCATGATGCTGGTGAACAATCCCGGAAGGTGGGACGCCGTGTATCCGCCGCTGCTGCACGCCCAATGGAACGGCTGGACCTTCACGGACACGGTATTCCCATCGTTCCTGTGGATCGTGGGCGTGGCGATGACGCTGTCCTTCGCCAAGCGCGTGGAGTCGGGCGGGGATCGCGGGGCGCTGCTGCTGCATACGCTACGCCGCGGCGCATTGATCTTCCTGGTCGGGCTGTTCCTGAGCGGATTTCCCTATTTCCCGCTGGATCGCATCCGCATTCCCGGCGTGCTGCAGCGGATCGCGGTATGTTACGTGATCGCCGGGACCATCTTCCTGTACACCCGGATTCGCGGGCAGGCGATTTTCGCCGGCGGCTTTCTGGTGTTGTACGGGCTGCTGATGAATTACGCCCCATTCCCGGACCGGCTGCCGGATCCGTTCTCGCGCGAGGCCAACTTCAGCCGGTACGTCGACGGGCTATTCCTCACCGGTCATATGTGGAGCCAGACCAAGTTCTGGGACCCGGAAGGAATCGTCAGCACGCTGCCGGCGATCTCCACTTGCCTGTTTGGGATCCTCACCGGACACATGCTGCGCGCGGCGTGGAGCGCGGCGGAACGGACATCGTGGATGTTCCTGTGGGGCGCCCTGTTAACTGCGTTGGGGCTGATTGTGAACTGGTGGATGCCGGTGAACAAGAGCTTGTGGACATCGTCGTACTCGCTGCTGATGGCCGGCATCGCGGCCACCGCGTTCGCGGGCTGCTATTGGGTGGTGGATATCCACGGACACCGCAAATGGGTGCGGCCGTTCGCGATTTACGGCATGAACGCGATCGCGGTGTATGTGCTGAGCGGGGTGACTGCGCGGCTGTTGGGCCTGATCAAGATCGGCGAGCGATCGCTGCATCGGGTGATTTACGAAACGTTGTTTGCGCCGCTGGCGAGCCCGTACAATGCGTCACTGTTGTTCGGGCTCGCCTTCGTGCTGTACCTGTACGGGGTGGCGTACGTGATGTACCGGCGTGGCTGGTTTGTGAAGGTGTAGCGCGCCAGGGAAGGTCACCGTGTCTTGCCCCCCGGCTGCTTTTTCCCTCGCCCGGAACTGCCCGCCTTTGCCTTCCCGGCGGCTTGCAACGTTGCAACGTTACTCCGCAGTTGCTGGACCTCTTTTTCCATAGATTGCAAACGGTTCTTCATGATTTGATGGCCGGGAGGTTCGGCGGGCACATCGGGCTTGGCATCGCCGCAGAACGCGGAAATCAGAACCAGAAGCAGCCCCAGACCTCCGGCGATCGCCTGGCCTGAGAACAAACCCTTGCCTGCGTCGATATTCCAGGCGCCCAACACCGCCGACGCTTTTCGGCAGGATCGCCCGCGCCCCGCACACCGGGTTGCTGCCCGGCCTTTCAGTTGGTGCGATAATTTTCCTTCGAACATGCCCGAACCCAAGAAGCGAATTCGCTATGCCGACGCGGGCGTCCGCATCGACGAGGCCGACCGCGCCGTCAGCGCGATTCGCAAGATGGCGCGAAGCACGTTCAACAGGAACGTCCTTACCGATATCGGCAGCTTCGGCGGCGGCTATCTACTGCAGGGTTACCGCGAACCGGTGCTGGTGAGCTCGGCTGACGGCGTCGGCACGAAGATCAAAGTCGCGTTCCTTACCGGCCGTCACGACACGATCGGAGAGGATCTGGTGAACCACTGCGTGAACGACATCGCGGTGCAGGGCGCGACACCGCTGTTCTTCCTGGATTATTTCGCCGCCGGGAAGCTGAACGCGAAGGTGGTGGCGGGCGTCGTGAAGGGCCTCTCCGCCGCGTGCCGGGAGAACGGGTGCGCGCTGATCGGCGGGGAGACGGCGGAGATGCCCGGCCTGTACGCACCGGGCGAATACGACCTGGCGGGCTTCATCGTGGGGGTAGTCGAGAAGAGGCGGATGATCACCGGAGCGGCAATCCGCGCCGGCGATATTCTGCTGGGGCTACCCTCCAGCGGGCTTCACACCAACGGATACTCACTGGCGCGCAAGCTGCTGTTTGAGGTGGCGGGATACGCGCCCCAGCACGTTCCGCCGGAGCTCGCCATACCGGTAGCCGAGGAATTGCTGAAGGTGCACCGGAGCTATCTGAAGCCGATCCGGGCGCTGCACGGCGCGAATCTGTTGAAGGGCGCGGCGCACATCACCGGCGGGGGATTGACGGACAACATTCCGCGCGTGCTGCCCAAGGGGCTGGCGGTGCGGATTCAGATCGCGTCCTGGCCGGTGCTGCCGATTTTCGACCTGTTGCGCAAGCTTGGCGACATTCCGAATGACGATTTCCGGCGGACATTCAACCTGGGCCTGGGCATGGTGCTGATCGTGCCCAGGGCGAAGTTGACCCAGGCCAAGCGAATGCTGGATTCCCTGCAGGAGAACTACTATCCGATCGGGTCCGTGATCGAGAAACGCTCCGGCGCCCGCGTCGAATACAAATGAGGCGGCTGGGCGTATTACTTTCGGGGCGCGGCTCGAATCTCCGCGCGATTTCCGATCACATTGCGAGCGGCAGCCTGGACGCGGAGATCGCGGTGGTGATCTCGAACCGCCCGGACGCCCCCGGGCTCACGCTGGCCGCGGAGCGGGGCTATCCCGTCATGGCTATCCCCTCCAAAGGCATGGAGCGCGAGGCTTACGATCGCCTGCTGGCGGAGGAATTGAACCGGCGGGGCGTGGAACTGGTGATCCTGGCCGGCTACATGCGCCTGTTAAGCGGGTGGTTTATCCGCCAGTTCCCGATGCGAATTTTGAACATACACCCGTCGCTGCTGCCGGCATTTCCGGGCCTGGACGCGCAGCATCAGGCGTGGGAGCACGGGGTGAAGGTCGCCGGGTGCACGGTTCATTTCGTGGACGAAGGGCTGGATTCCGGGCCCATCGTGATGCAATCGGTGGTTCCGGTGCTGGATGGGGATACGGCGGAATCGCTGGCGGAGCGGATTTTGAGGGAAGAGCACGGCACCTACTCCGAGGCAATCGGCCTGGTGTTATCGGGCCGGTTCCGGCTGGATGGCCGGCGCGTGATCGGGCGGGAAACATAGCCGGAACTTTTGGCCCCCGGCGGGTGTCCTAAGAACAGGCTAGAATCGTCCGTAAGAGGCTGGCATGGCCGACACAACCTTTGGCCTATCGCTCGAGACCGCGGCACTCCGGGGGGACACCACCCCGAGGGAGGAAGACACCGCCTTAGTCCGCGGCCTAAGGAACGGAGAAGATTGGGCTTACGAAGCTCTGATCGCGAGGTTCCAGCAGCCTGTATATAGTCTGGTTTACCGGCTGATGGACGACCCCGGCGACTCCGCCGACGTGGTGCAGGAGGTTTTCCTCAAGGTATTCCGCAAGATCGGCTCATTCCGCGGAGAATCCAGCCTGAAGACCTGGATGTACCGGATCGCGGTAAACGAAGCTCACAACCACCGGCGCTGGTTCAGCCGGCACCGGCGGAAGCAGATCGGGCTGGGTGCGGAAGAGGACGGGATGACGGCATACCAGGACCTGCTGCCGGACCCGGGCCGTTCGCCGTTCGATCTGGCGCTGGACCAGGAGACGCGGGCCGCGATCGAGGCGGAGTTAGGCCGCATGAACCCGAATTTCCGGGCGGTGGTGGTGTTACGGGACCTGGAAGACTTGGAATACGAGGAGATCGCCTCGGTTCTCGACATTTCGTTGGGAACGGTGAAGTCGCGATTGGTTCGCGGCCGCGAGGCGCTCCGGAAGCAGCTCGAATTGCGGTTCAACCCGGTTGCGGGGATGCAGTGGACGCCCCAGCCGGCCGAATAGGAAGACAAGTATGAACTTCCGAACAGAGGAAACGACGCGTCAGGCGCTGCGGCGGCTGCCCTTTCCGGCGCCGCCGGCGGACCTGGAGTTGAAGCTCCGCGTGATCGCCTCGCGCGAGGCGGAGCGCCGCCGGTCCCGGCGCACGATTTCCGATATCTGGAAAGCCTGGAAGAACACGACGGGATTCTTGTTGGGCACGATGATGAAACCGCTGGCGGTGCCTGCGTTTGGAGGCTTGAGCGCGGCGGTGGTGATGTTCAGCATCTTTGTTCCCGGTCTGGCCATTCCGCGCCCCACCGATGACGTGCCCACCATGCTGACGACGGTGGCGACGGTGAAGGGTCTGGCGCCGGTGGGCTACCACGGCGTGGACGAAATCGTGCTGGATCTGATGATCGACGGCGAAGGCCGCATGGTGGATTACGCGGTGGTCAGCGGGCCGGAAGCATTGAACGATCCGCGGGTACGGCGCGGCCTGGAGACGAATCTGCTATTCACGCAGTTTACGCCCGCCACCGCCTTCGGCTTGCCGGCGATTTCCCGGATCCGCCTTTCGATCCGCGCCAGCAGCATTGACGTGCGCGGCTAGATGGGGCGGCGGCTCGGCCAGCACTTCCTGTTTCAAAAATCGTTCTTGGATCGGATCGCCGCGGCGGCGTGTCCTGAACGCCAGCCTCTGGTGATCGAGATCGGCCCAGGGCGCGGCCCGCTCACGGCATGCCTGCTGGAGCGCGCCGAACGCGTGGTCGCCATCGAGCTAGACAACGTGCTGGTTCATTACCTGCGGCAGAAGTTCCGGCCGGAGATCGGCTCCGGGCGTCTGGAGCTGGTGGCTTCGGACGTGCTGAAAGCAGACCTGTCAGCCTGGGGTCCGGCGGTGGTGGCGGGCAACATCCCGTACTACATCACGTCGCCCATCCTGGAGCGGGTGTTTCGATCCCGAAGCTGGGTGAGGGCTGTGTTCCTGGTACAGAAGGAAGTGGCCGCCCGGCTCACGGAACCGCCGGGATCTCGCGAATACGGCTATCTGAGCGTGATGGCGCAAACGTACGCACGGCCGGAGTTGCTGTTCGCGGTGCCAGCCGGCGCCTTTCGTCCACCGCCCAAGGTGGACAGCGCGGTGGTCCGTTTCACTCCGGTAGAAAGGGCCGTTGAGGACTCCGATGGGTTTCTGGCGTTCGCCGGGCTTTGTTTTTCGCAGAAGCGCAAGAAGCTGCGCAACAACCTGTTGCCGCATTACGATCGCGAGCGGGTGGACGCGCTGCCGGAGGCGAATGTGAGAGCGGAGACCCTCTCCGTGGGCGAGTTGGCGTCGGTTTACCGGCGGCTGACGAACCCGGAAGCAGGCTAATCCGCATCGGCGCGCGCCAGCGAGAAGAAGAAGGTGGCGCCGTCACCCGGGCGGCCTTCGGCCCACATCGCCCCGCCGTAGCGTTCAACGATCCGCTTGCAGATGGCGAGGCCCAGCCCGGTGCCGGGATACTCGTCCTTGTGAAGGCGCTTGAAGAGCCCGAAGATGCGTTCCGCGTAGCGCTGGTCGAAGCCGATGCCGTTGTCTTCCACGGCGATCACCCAGGAGTGATCCCGCTGCGAGGCGGACACGCGGACACGTGGGGGAAGATCGGGCTTGCGGTACTTCAGGGCATTCGACAGGAGGTTCTGGAACACATGGGCGAGCTGCGAGGTCTCGCCCCGGACGCTGGGCAGCGGGTCGCAGTCGACAACCGCGCTTTGTTCCTCGATCCGGTTCTGGAGAACGGAAATCGCTTCCGAGAGCGCGGTTTGCAGATCGGCGACGCCGACGGGCGCGTCGTCGCGCTGCACGGTACGGGAATAGGACAGCAGGTCCTGAATCAGGGCGTGCATGCGACCCACGCCCTGGTGAACGAAGGCGGCGAACTGGTTCATCTTCGGATCGTCCGTGGCCAGGCGGCGGAGGATCTGCTCGGTGTAGATGTTGACCATCCGCAGCGGCTCCTGCAGATCGTGGCTGGCGGCGTAGGCGAACTCCTCCAGCTCGCGATTGACGCGTTGCAGTTCCTGGCGGGCGGTAACGTGGACGGTGACTTCGCTGCACACCGCCACGATGCCGGAAACCGAGCCGTCGGCCTCGAGCAGCGGGTGATAGACGACGTTGAACCAGTGATCCTCGATGGCGCCGTCACCGTCCTGATCATAGGGAATATAGAAGTCGTTGGCGGCGAAGGGCTGACCGCTTTTCAGCACGCGCTCGAAAGCGCTCCATACGTCGGCATTCAGCTCGGGCAGCACGTCGCCCAGGCGGTGGCCCACCAGGTCGCGGCGCTGCACCAGGCTCTGGAACGGTTGATTGGCGAGCTCGAACAGCAGGTCCGGCCCGCGAAGCACGCAGATGGCGACGGGCGCCTGTGTAAAGACCTGCTGAAGCCGTTGCTCGCTGCGCCGGCGGGCTTCTTCGGCTCGCGCCCGCTCCAGGCGGGGAACCAGTCGATTGGCGACCTCCTGGAACAGCTCCACTTCATCAGCGCGCCACTCCCTGGGGCGGGAATCGGTAACGGTGAGCAGGAACTTCCACGCGCCGCCGGTCTGGAAAGCAACGGCGATGAGGGCCAGAACGCCGCGCGCCGCATGGGCGCCGGCGACCGTGCGGGGGTCGGCCTGCGTGTCGCGGACCACGATGGTCTCGCCGGCCCGCGCGGCCTGGCGGAAATCCTGCCCGAAGAGCGCCGCGACGGGCATTTCCGCCGGCTCCGGTGGAGCGCCGGACCGGTTCCAGGTGTAGCCGATGGCCATGCGGTCGGCGGCTTCGTCAATCTCGAACAGCGTGCAACTGCCGATACCCAGATGCGCGCCGACTTTGGCGCCTACGGCGCCCATAATCTCGCCGGCTTCCGGCCAGCGCGAGAAATCCTCCGACAGCTCGGCCAGGAACTTCTGGTTCGCCTCCCGCCGTTTGCGATCCGTTATGTCGTTGAAGAGGACGGCCACCTGCCGTTCGCCAGGCTCGCCGATGCGGAAGGCGTAGACATCGAACCACCGGCCCATTGGTTGCGAATGACTGACAAAGCGCGTGGGCTCGCCAGTCAGGGCGACGCGTCCGTAAATTTCGAACCAGTGGGTCTCCAGGTCGGGCACAAGTTCGCGGACGTTGCGTCCGGCGGCATTGATTAGTCCGGTCTGCTGCTCGAAAACGCGGTTGATTTCAATGAAGCGATAATCCACCGGCCGCAAGTGCTCGTCGAAGAGCAACTGGATGATGCAAAACCCTTCGTCGATGGACTCAAAGAGCATGCGGTAGCGCGCTTCGCTGGCGCGGGCGGCATCCTCGATCTGACGCCTCTCCGTGATGTCGTAGGAAACGGCGAGCGCCGCGAAGACATCCCCGGTCTCGTCGCGCAGCGGAGTTCCGCGCGAGAGGAACACCCGGCCGTGAGCGGTGTGTTCCACATGGAAAGGCTCTCCGTTCAGGGCGCGGCGGTAATTCGGTTCATGCTCGCGGGCGAGGTCCGGCGGAAGCACATCCTGGACCCGGCGTCCGAGGATAGCCTCGTGGGCGAGGCTGGCGGCCTGGAGGGCTTCGCCGCCGGCCAGTTGATAACGCAGGTCGCGGTCCACAATGAAGGCTGCGCCTCCGGGCAAGTTGTCGATCAAGGCGCGGGAAAGCGCTTCGCTGGCGCGAAGCGCCGCCTCCGTATGCCGCCGCGCGGTGATGTCGCGAATGCTCGCCACGCGGTAGATCACCTCTCCGCTGTCGCGGCGGATGACGGAGAGGTCTATGGCCGCGGGGAAGCGGCTGCCATCCCGCCGCACGTGAACGCTCTCCCAGTGGTGGTGGCCGGTCTCGTCAGCGCAGCGCTCGGCTTCAGCCAGAAGAGCGATTTCTTCCGGGGCCGACAAGCCCGCGACCCGCGTTCCGGCGAGCTGCTCCGGAGCATAGCCGTGCATCCGCGCAAAGGCCGGATTCACGACGCCCAGGGTTCCGTCCGGTCCGGCAATCGCGAGACCGACGGCCGCGTGTTGAAAAAACTGGTGGTAAAGCTGGAGTTCCGGCGCGGGCAGGGAGACCTGTCTCTCAAGCTCGGCCACGCGGCGGCGCAGGGCTTGCAATTCGTCGGTCGGCAAGGTATCCATCATGCTACCGCCGGCCCAAACTGGTACTGCAGATCTCGGGTAAGGATGGGAATCGGGCTCCGGCAAAGCGAATGTGCATCTTCCGCTCCCTGATTCTCGCAGAAATCGCGGGAAGTCTTCGTACCGGATTTACGGGTATGGTCGTGCTTTCGGCTGGTTAGTAAGGGACGTACTTGTCCGGCGCGCCCTTGCGGGATGGGAGGGTGAGAGTGTCGCCATCCCGGGCAACGGGGCCCTCCGTTACCGTGTTCGCAACCTGGATCCAAATGGATCCCTTGGTTATTTTGTAGTAGCCGCTGCGGGGGCGCATGGGAAGGGTGAACACATAGGTGCCATCGGCGCGGAAGCGCTCGTATTGCTCCAGATCCTGGCCGCCGGTCCACGGCGACCGCCAGTATCCGCGAAGGCTCGCCGGAGCGGCTTCGGGGGGGCCAATGCGCTTCATCTCGCGCGGGGGACCGCTGGGGGCGGTCACCTTCACCAAGTCTCCGGCCCGGCGATCCAGCTTGATTACCGTTGACTTCGTGCCCAGGGTGAGGACCAGGTTGCCGTTTTCCTCGGCGTACGTTCCCGTTACGATCGCGGCGGGGCTGAATGTGACGGTGCCGTCCGCGCGGAACTCATAGATGGCGCCGATGCCGCCCTTGGAGCGCTCCACCGAGTGCCATCGGCCGAGCACGGCAGGGTCGCCAGCGTGCAACGTGAGAACCAGAATCGGAAGAAGCCACAGATGTCCCATTCTGAATAGTTCGGCAGATCTCCCGGTTCCCGTTAGCGGATTACGTGAGGCTTGGGATAAAATCACGGCCAGCCCAGAGGAGGGGCGTGCTGTGATCGTCAACCAGGAAACGAACACTCGAGTGGACGAGGTGGCCGCGGGCATTTACCGCATTTGCACGCCCCTTGATGTAGTTCCCGGCGGGTTTACGTTCAGTTCGTACCTGGTTGCGGACGAAGAGCCGGTGCTCTTCCATGCCGGGCTGCGGCGGTTGTTCCCGTTGACCCTGGAGGCGCTCCGTGCGGTAATGCCGGTGGAGAGGCTTCGTTGGATCGGCGGATCGCACTTCGAGAGCGATGAGTACGGGGCGATGAATGACTGGTTGAGCGTGGCGCCGCGAGCTACCCCGTTCGGCTCCGAGATCGGCGTGCTGACATCGCTGAACGATTTCGCCGCCCGGCCGGCGCGGGCGCTGGGCGACGGCGAGGAGTTCTCCATCGGCAGCCGCCGTCTTCGGTGGATGTACACTCCACACGTTCCCCATGGCTGGGATTGCGGCGTCCTGTTCGACGTATCCACCGGTACGCTCTTGTGCGCCGACCTGTTCACGCACGCGGGAAGCGACGTGCCGCCGGTGACCGAATCTGAAATCCTGACGGCAAGCGAAGGAATGCGCCACATGCTGGACTACTACGCGCATGCCACCGCAACCGGCGCGGTGCTGAGCAAGCTGGCGGATTTGAGGCCGTCGCTGCTGGCCTGCATGCACGGAAGCGCCTATCGCGGAGACGGCGGGGCGCTGTTGCGCGAACTGGCGGCGGTGCTCGCGCGCGGCGAACCCGCGGCGCGGGGCGCGGCCTCCGAATAGCGGCGCCTGGCGATTGACGCGCGCGCGGCGGGTCCCTCACACTGGCAGAGGTGATGCAAGGGCGAGTGAACCCAAGGAACCGCGCCGTAAGCCCGCGGCTGCTGTGGATGCTGTTGGCCGCCCCGGCGTTCGCGCAGCCAGACCACAACGGGCACGCCTGGCTAATGTATTTCGGCGATCACCAGATCGGGAACTCGCGTTTTGGAGCGCATCTGGAGGGCCAGTGGCGCCGCGCGGAGCTCGGGCTGACCGGGCAGCAACTGCTGCTGCGGACCGCCCTGAACTTCCAGTGGAACCGCAAGGTGATGCTGAGCGGCGGCTACGCCTTCATCAAGACGCATCGCTACGGCGACTATCCCGCGCGGGAGAACTTCCTGGAACACCGTACCTATCAGCAGGCGCAAATCAACCAGCGCTGGCTGGGGCTCGACTGGCAAAACCGGCTGCGCCTGGAGCAGCGGCACATTCTGGGATATGCGGCGCGATACGAAAACCGCTTCCGGTACATGCTGCGCACCAACATCCCGCTGCCGTGGGACCAGAGACGTTATTACCTGGGCCTGTACGACGAAGTTTTCGTGAACTTTGGGCGGAATGTCGCGGCAAACACGTTCGATCAGAACCGGGCGTATATCGCCCTGGGTCGGGAAATCGGCCGCGATACGCGGCTGGAGATCGGGTTCCTGGAGCAGACCATTCAGCAGCGCGACGGGAAAGTGTTCGAGCACAACCACACCCTTCAGATGTCTATTACCTCGCGCATTCCATTCCGCAAGAACTAGCGCGAGTCCCGGCGCGAGGTTTTGCCGCCGGCGATGATGGCGAGCACGCCCGGCGAACCGGCTGACCACCACCCACTGCGAGGACTCACCGAGCGAGATCGCGCGGTTGCCCCATTGAAGCGACTCGATCGCCGAAGCCTAATTCTTTCAGTAAGTTGCAGTGGGGAGCAGGCTCGAAGCCCCGCGGCGGCTGGTCCGCGGAGCATCCCCCTTGCCCGGACTCCCCGCCGGAGGTAGCATCGGACCAGGGGCAACGTGGGTATGAATCGGCGCGCTTTCTTCTTCACGGCCGTCTCCAGTATCGCGGTCGCGGGTGCCGCCTACTCCGGGTGGCGCTTTATCGAACGGCGGGAGCATCACTCCTGCCGCGCGTGCTCCCGGCCAGTTCACGAGCACATGCGGACCATCGCGGCCGTGGATGGAAAGCGCGGAGTTTACTGCTGTCCCGCTTGTGCGCTGTCCGAGCACCAACAGGCGGGCAAGCCGGTTCAAGTCGTTGAACTGACCGACTTCCTCACGGGCAGATCTCTTGAACCCTCCGGAGCCTATCTCGTCCGCGACAGCAACGTGAATCCATGCTCTCGGCACGAACCCTCTGTGTCTTCCGACAAGCAGCCGATGCACACTCACTTCGACCGTTGCTCCCCAAGCCTGCTTGCGTTTCGCGATACTCAGGCCGCCCGGACTTTCGCCGCCGAACGTGGAGGCCAAGTGTTGCGCTTCGCCGAGTTGGCCTCCCAGTTCCAGCGTTAGAGTCCGCGACTATTGGGCCGGCTCCACTTTGTCGATGGCGATGCCCCTGATCCCGGCCTTTTCGAGCACCGTGCCCGTCACCTTGACCTTCTTCTCGATGAACGCCATCAGCTTCTCATTCGGGTTCTTGTGGTTCATCGAGACCGGCAAGTAGATCTGCTTTCCATCGAAGATGGCGAGCGGGTTCCCGGCGCGGGCACAGGCCTCCGCACACTTCGCGTGCTTTTCGCCGGAACTGTTATGGCCGACAAAGCAGGCGATATCCACAACCTGCCCGGTAATCTGGGTCGCCTTCGCGTCGCCGTGGCCGTGGGCATGCTGCTGCCAGGCGTAGAGTCCGGCGGCGGTCGAAATCGCCAGCGCGAGCGTTCCTAAGGTTCTTCTCATGTTGATGTTGCATCTCCTGAACGTTTGTGTTTCCGGGCCATGATTAACGAACGGCTTCGATCTTGTCGGCCCGCAAGATCTTCGTCTTCTCGAACAGCGCGCCGGTCACTTTCACTTTTCGCGCGGCGAACTTCTCCGGCGTCTGCTGATCGCTCAGAACATACAGGTCGCTGCCCACCAGCAGGGCGTACTTCCACTTCTTGGGGTCCATCCGCACGCACTCCCGGACGCACTTGTCGTCCGGGCTGATGCCCATCGTGTGCTTGGCCCCGCACATCGTCTCGGTTACGATGCCCGTTTAGGTCTGAACCTTCTCCGCGGCGGATGCCACTACCGCCGCGAACACCAGACCGAGAATCGCTTTCTTCATCGAATTCACTGTTTCCTTTCCTGTAGGGATGTCAAGAACTCCAGGCCCTTGTCGCGATTGAGGCGCTTCCAAAGGCGTTCGAAACGGCCCGTGTCCAGCTTGCGCTTCAGTTGGAAGTTGAAGCCCTTCAATCCGCCGTAGTGGGTGATCGCCCGTTCATGGGTCGTCAGGGTCAGTTGATACGGTCCGGACGTGCTGACGTTCTCTATGTCTTCGAGGCGCCATGTCCGGGAGTGGTGCTTCCGGCCGGTCTGGTAGACGATCCGGTCTTGGCCGATTTGAAGGACTCCTTCCGAGCCCTGCACGGCGCCGAGGAGTTTCACCGGGATCTCCCACTCGACGGCGACCGCGGGATCGGCCAGAGCTGCGACGAAGCGCTCGTCCAGCTTCCCCTTCAACCGCTCGTAGACAGCAGTGAACGACTGGTCCTTGGCCGTCAAGTAGAACTCGAACTCCTTGTCAACGCCCAGAAACCACTTCCGGTCTTTGTAGGTAACGACCACCAGCTTGTCTGGGGAGAGCCAGAGTTGCTGGATGTCCTGGTAGTCCCAGCGCGCGCTTTCGAGCTTGGGCGGTTTCTTGCCCTTGGCAACCTTCTTCTGCTGCTTGGGCGTCAGCACCTGCTCGTACAACAGGCCGCCGTCGTCGACTGTGATCCGGCCGGGATGATCGAGCAGCGCCCGCTGATGGCGAACCTCGAATTGGAGGCTCTGGCCCCATGCCGATGCCGCAATGGCGAACAAGAGCAGCGCCGTCATGCCGCCACCGGTTGCTTTTTGACTTCCGTGTTCCATTTCCAAACCTCGTAAATCGCCGGGTAGACCACCAGCTCGAGAATGAACGATGTGAAGATACCGCCGATCATCGGCGCGGCGATGCGCTTCATCACGTCGGCCCCCGCGCCGGTGGACCACATGATGGGTACCAGCCCCATGAACATGCAGGCGACGGTCATGAACTTCGGGCGGATGCGCTTCACGGCGCCGTCGTGAATCGCTTCCTGAAGCTCGACAAGCGAGTTCATCTTCCCTTCCTTCTTGGCCTTCTCGTAGGCGATGTTGAGGTACAGGAGCATGAAGACGGCCGTCTCGGCGTCCACGCCCAGCAGTGCGATGAGCCCCACCCAGACGCCGATGCTCATGTTGTAGTCGAGTAAGTAGAGCAGCCAGACCGCGCCGACGGCCGAGAACGGAACCGCGAGCACAATCAGGAATGTTTCCGTCACCGACTTCGTGTTCATGTACAGCAGCATCACGATCAGGAAAAGCGTCAACGGGACAATGACCGTCAACTTCTCCCGTACGCGCTGCATGGCCTCGTACTGGCCGCTCCAAACCAGCGTGTAGCCGGCGGGTAGTTTCACCCGCTCCCGGACCAGTCTCTTGGCGTCTTCCACGAAGCCGCCCACGTCGCGGCCCGCGACGTCCACATAGACGTAGCCGTTGAGCATGCCGTTCTCATCGCGCAGCATGGCGGGGCCGGTGGCCATGCGGATATCGGCGAGTTGAGAGACCGGGATCTGCATCTTGCCGTCCATCACTGGCACCAGCACGCGGCTCAGCGTGGTTAGGTCGCTGCGGAAGTCCCGCAAGTAGCGGACGTTTACGGGATACCGTTCGCGGCCCTCGATCGTGGTCGTCACGTTTTCCCCGCCGACGGCGCTCATCAGGACGCCCTGCACGTCTTCGATGCTCAAACCATAGCGGGCGAGCTCCTCGCGCTTCCAATCGAAATCGAGAAAGTAGCCGCCGCCGGTGCGCTCCGCGAATACGTTGCGGGTGCCCCGCACTTGCGGGAGCAGCCCCTCGATCTCCGTCCCGATGCGCTCGATCTCCTTGAGGTCGGAACCATAAACCTTGATTCCCACCGGAGT
>JAIEPW010000118.1 GCA_019748195.1 Bryobacteraceae bacterium | reverse complement strand
GGCCGCGCCTGCGCGCTTTCCAGCACCTCCTCCAGGCTGCGCACGCGTGACACCGGCAGCGCCGCGTCCATCTCGCGAATCTGGGAACGGATGCCCGGCGCCGCCGCCAGAGGATCGCCCTTGGTGCGCGCCAACAGCGTGACGCCCCGCAGCGCGAACTGCGTGCCCGAAAGCTGCGCGTGCGCGAAATACAGCTCGGTTCCCGAAGGCTTGTCCAGCCCGCCGTTCTTGACGTCGTTCACCACGCCGACCACAGTGAACCAGGGTCCGGTGCTGGAGGGGCCGAACGGGGGCCGCACCCGGCGGCCCACCGCGCTCTGTCCCGGCCAGTACGTCTCGGCCATCGTCTTGCTGACCATCACCACCGGGTTCGACCCCGGACCGTCGCGCTCGTCGAAGGTGCGGCCTTCGATCAGCCGCATCTTCATTACGTCGAAGTACTGGTGGCCCACGATGGTCCAATAGTCGATGTTCTGAATCGGCCCGCCTTCCCGTTGCACGAAGTTCTCGATGAAGGTGTCGTTGGCGTCCAGTTGCATGGTCGGGGCCAGGTCGTCCGCCACCGCCACCGCTTCGATGCCGGGAAGGCTGCGGACGCGCTGCTCCAACCCGCGCCAGAACGCGGTGGTCCTGGTGCTGTCGGTATAGGTGGTAGCGGGCAGCACGAGCCGCATGGTGATGACGTTGCTGGGGTTGAAGCCGCCGTCCACCGCCAGCAGCTTCCAGAACGCGCGCACCATCAGGCCGGTGCCGATCAGCAGCACCAGCGCCAGCGCGAGCTCCGTCACCACCATGCCGTTGCGAAACCAGGCCGAGCTGGCGCCCGCCGTGGTGCGTCCGGCGGCCGCCTTCAGCGATTCATGAACATTCTTGGACGCCAGATGCAGCAGCGGCGCGAGCCCGAACAGCACGCCGGTCAGCAAAGTGATCAGCACCGTCGCCAGCAGCACCGGACCGTTCAGCCCGATTTCGGCGGCGCGGGGAATGCTCGCGGATCCCGCGGCGATCAGGATCCTGAGCCCCAGCGCGGCCAGAAGCACGCCCGCGATCGCGCCGGCGCCGGCCAGCAAAACCCCCTCGGTAAGAAACTGCCGCAGCAGGCGGCCCGTGCCCGCGCCGATCGCCTGGCGGACCGCGATCTCGCGCTGCCGCGCCTCGGCGCGCGCCAGCAGCAGGTTCGCCGCGTTCACGCAGGCGATCAGCAGCACGAATCCCACCGCGCCGAGCAACATCCACACCGCGCTCTTCACCGGACCCGCCACCTCGTCATGAAGTCCGTGCGCCACCAGCGTGTGCGTCTTTGGATTGAACTGGTGATTTGTATTTCCGGCGGTTTCGCCTTTCATGTTCACGTAGCGGTCGAGTTCCTGGCGAGCTTGCTCCACGCTGATGCCGTCCTTCAGGCGGCCCAGCACGTAGAGGAAATGCGAGCCTCGCCGCTGCGGATTCGGCGGTCCCAATTGCGCCGGATACCAAAGCTCCGTCGGGTCCGCCTCCCCGGGAGGGAACCGGAACTCCGGGGGCATTACGCCGACCACGGTGGCGTTGCTCCCGTTGATCTGGACCGTGCGGCCGATCACGCCCCGATCTCCTCCGAAGGCGCGCTGGAAGAGGGAATACGAGAGAACAGCCACGCGCGTGATTCCCGGCTGATCGTCCGCCGGCGCGATCGCCCGGCCGTGCAGCGGCGATGCGCCGAGGGCTCCCAGCAGCCCGCCCGTCACCTGCGTGGCGTTCACGCGCATCGGCTCCTGCGCGCCGCCGCCCGCCAGGTTCACGCCGCCGGCAGACCAGGCCTCCAGCGTCTGGTATGACGTAAGCTCGCGCTTCAGATCATCGAACTCCGGCGGTGAGGTCCAGAACCGCTTCAAGGCGCCCTTGGGCCACGTCGGCCATTCCGTGTACAGGCGGACCAGTTGCTCCGGATTGCGGTACGGCAGCGGCTTCAGCAGCACCGCGTAGGCCACGCTGAAGATCGCGGTGGTCGCGCCGATCCCCAACGCCAGGCAGGCGATTGCCGCCGCTGTGAAGGTGCGGTTGCCCGCCATGATGCGCAGCGCGTACTTCAGGTCCTGGACAACTGTTCTCATGCGGTTCTCTCCCTAAGGAATAACGGCGGAACGCGCCGCCGGTTCCGTCGATTGCGGACGAATTGCGGCCGTGCATGAGTTACCGGGCTGTGGGGGTGAAGTTACAACGGGAAGGTGTGATAAGTTTCCAGCATGAAACGGGGAGGAATTCCGGCACTCGCGACACTGCTTCTGGCCGTGCTGCCCGCGCAATCCCAGCAACCGAAGGCGGGCACGACTAAAGTTAAGCCCGCCAGGCTGATTCATCGCGTCAGTCCGGAATACTCGGAAGCGGCGCGCTCTGCTGGCGTTCAGGGCCGGGTGATTTTTGAAGTCGTGGTGAACACCAGCGGCACGCTGGAGCAGATCAAGATCGTAAGCCCGTTAGACTTCGGTCTGGACGAGCGGGCTGAGCAGGCGATCCGTCAATGGCGATACAGCCCCGCCGAGAAGGACGGTAAACCAGTGGCGATCCAAGCGACAATTGAAGTCAATTTTCTTTTCCGGGAGAAGTCGTTTGACGACAAGCAGGAGCGCCGGCGCAACGCCTACAACATCGCTGTTACGCGAATCAAGGCCCAAGATAAGGTAGCTGATTCTCTGGCTACGCTGCAAGCGCTCGCCGCCGAAGATTACCCGCCGGCGCAAGCCGTAGTCGGTGCATTTCTGCTGCACGGCGAACATCTTCCCAGGGACCCGGTGAAAGCTCTCCTACTGCTCCGCCGCGCCGCCGATCGCAATAACAGCGCTGCTTTGTTTTTATTGGGCACAGCGGAACTCCGCGGCGACGTGGCGCCAAAGAACGTGGAAGCGGGGATGCGCAAGCTGGAAGACGCCGCTCACTTTGGCAGCCAGGCCGCGCAATATGAAATGGGCCGGCTCCACGAAAAAGGCTCCGGTGTTCCCCTCGACCTGGAAAAAGCCGCCCGGTATTTCCGCCTCTGCGCGGCGCGCGGCGATGCCCGGTGCCAGGTCCGCCTGGGATCTCTCCTTCTCGCCCGCCCGGATCGCAGCCCGCGCGACCTGGTGCAGGCCGTGGCCTGGCTGGAACTCGCGGGCGACAGCAACGACGCCGCGTCGCGCAAGCTGCTGGACGCCGCGCTGACCGAACTGAATCCCGAACAGCGCAAGAATGCGACCACGCTGCGCGAGCAACTGGCCCGCAATCGCTAGGAGCGCGCCCCGCCGCCGCAGATCAGGCATTCGCCCGTCACGAAATCCGACAAGGGCGAACAGAAAAACAGCACCGGTCCCGCGGCTTCCTCCACCGTCCCCATGCGCCGCAGCGGCACGAACCGCTCCACCGCGCCCAGCATGGCGGGCTGCACCCCGATCGGAATCTTCTGCCCCTTCATCTCGATCACGGAGTCTTCGCCCATCGGCTTCATCATTCGCGTGTCGATCATGGAGAAGCCCACCGCGTTGACGTTCACGTTGTAGCGGCCCCACTCCTTGGCGATCGTCTTGGTCAGCCCGATCACGGCGGCTTTACCGGACGAGTATCCGGACTGCCCCGCGTTGCCGTCCGTTCCCGACACCGAGGTGATGTTCACGACCTTGCGCATCACCGGCCGGCCCTCCGCGATCTCCTTCTTCGCGGTATCGCGCAGCCACGCGGAAGCGGCCCGCAGCACGCGGAACGGCGCGACCACATGGATATCGAGCATCGCCTGAAACTGCTCATCGGTCGTCTTCTGGATCACGTTGTCCCAGGTGTAGCCGGCGTTGTTGACAATGATGTCCAGCGAGCCAAAGCCGTTCACGGCGGCGTCCACCAGTTTCTGCGGGAACTCGGGCGAGGTGAGATCGCCCGGCATCGCCTTGACGTGACCTCCGGCCTCGCCGATCAGGTGCCCGGTTTCGAACAGCGCGTCACGATCGATGTCGTTGATCATCACCGACGCGCCGGCCGCGGCGAGCTGCCGCGCCACCGCCTGGCCGATGCCCCGTCCGGCTCCGGTGACCAAAGCCGTCTTTCCCGTCAGCACCACCAGCCCCGCTGGATTCGTAGCCATAAGCGTATACATTTACCATAGTTTGCGTTGTGAATTTACGATCCACGCAGAGCGGCGATCAATTGCCGGAGCGGCGGTGAAGCGTGGCCGGCATAGGCGAGCAGGTTCGCCTCCAGATCGGCCGTCCCGGGCGACGGCGCCGCCAGCATCTTTTCCCTGAGGTATTCATGCAGCGCGGCGATCTCGATGCGCTCGGCCTGCAGTTCCGCCGCGAGCAGCTTCTCCTTCAAGCCGGGGAACCGCGCGGCATCGGCCGCGGCGCGGCGGCGCAGTTCGCGGACCGGATGTACGGCCTCGGCGTGCAGCGGTCCGGCGATGGCCTCGAGCGCCGCGGCGTCCTCCACCCCGATGCGATACCCCAGGCTCGCGGCCCACGCGGCGGCCAGCAGGATGTCGGCGTCCAGCCCCTGCTGATCCTGCAGGCGCAGGCACGCGGCGGCGATTTCCGGACGCGCGTAAACCGCGGTCGCGTAGTCCCACAGCGGATTGTCGAGAGACGACATCGCTGTGTTATATTCTAGAAAGTTCCCTTCCGAAGTGGGCCTGTGGCGCAGTTGGGAGCGCGCTTCCATGGCATGGAAGAGGTCAAGGGTTCGAATCCCTTCAGGTCCACCAAACTGATCGCACTAAGCCAAATAAAAACGTCAGCGGCGCCTTGCACTACGATTTCTCATCGGTAAGGCTCAGCCAGCTTCTGCTGATGCTCAGGATCGTTCGTACGCCCGTGAGAACTCCTCCCTCGTGATTCCAGCCTGCGTCCCCAGAATAGTGCTAGGGAAATCAATCTGTTGTCCGCTTCAGCAGAACGATCCCATCCGCCTGCGACCGCGCGTGCTCCGAACGGACTTAGCACTTGTCCCGCACTTTGGCCGGTAACTTGTCGAACCACTGCGGAGCCGTGCGGAGCGTGTTCAATGCGTCAACGAATAGATGACAAAGTTCACGCCCAGGCGGATGCCGAGTGCCGAATACTTCTCCGGATAGCGTGGGTCGTCGGCCCACTCCCACGAATCGCCGACATCGGAGTTGAAGAACATGGCCACCATCAGGCGGTTGCGATCGTCGTAAATGCCGCGCCAATAGGGCGTTGACCCGTCATTGCGGTACAGGGTGCCGCGGCGCAGGCCCCATTGCCCGGGAATCAGGAGCCGCTCCTGGATGGTGTAGACCGTCTTCAAGACCGGGTCGTCGTCGGGAATGTCGACGATGGGGCGGTCCGGAAAAACGCGATTCATGCTCTCCAGGAACTGCTCCCACTCGGGCGTCCCCCAGAAGTCGTCCATCAAGAGGAAGCCGCCGCGAAGGAGGTAATCGCGGAGCTTCGCGGCCTGCTGATCGGTCAGAAGCCAGTCGCCCATTTCGCCGGCGAACAGGAATGGCCAGTTGTAAACGTCGTCGCCGTCATCCAGGTTGATCGGCTGCTCCGCGGCGCGAGCTTCCACGCGGGTCAGGCGGCGGAGCGCCATCAGGAAGTGGCGGTCGGCGCGAGGGTAATCCTGGGTCCAACTGGTGCCGCCCTCGCGCCAGTCCTGCGACCTGCCGAACCAGCGGCCGAAGCGCGCGTTCGGGTGGTTGGGATACATCAGCCGCCCGAACACCCACTCGGAGGGCTGCTCCGCATCGGGCGGGACGGGAACCTGATCGTAAGGCTCCATGCTGATGTACACGCGGAAGCGGCTCTGAAAGCCGTGCAGGCAAGCCAGACCGGCGAGCGCGGAAGCCACCAGCAATATGGACCGGCGATGCGGCATCGGCCTTGCTTGGAGCATATCACGCGCTTACATTGGACCTATGAAGGCTTTACCGGCGGCCGCGTTCGCGGCCTTATCCGTCTACGAATGCCTGGTCCGGCCGTGGATGCTGCGCTGGGGCGCCACCGGCGAAGAATGCGGAGCCGATCTGCCCGGCGACGAGGGATCGGCGGTGGAGACCAGCGCCACGCGCGCGCTCACCATCCAGGCGCCGGTGGAACTGGTGTGGGCCTGGCTGATCCAGTTGGGCCAGGATCGCGGCGGATTCTACAGCTACACGGCGCTCGAGAACCTGTTCCTGGCCGACATGGTCAACGCCGACCGGCTGCACGGCGAATGGCAGCATCGCCAGCCGGGGGATAATGTGTGGATGGCGCCGCCCAGCCGTTATGGAGGCACGGGGCGCATGGTCGTGTCCGAAGTGGATGCGCCGCGCACGCTGGTGCTGGTTACGCCCGAGGATTGGACGCGCAAGCAGCGCGGAGAACGCATCCTCGAAGGCGCGTGGAGTTTCCATTTGTTTGCGTTGTCGCGCGGTGCGACGCGGATGCTGGTGCGCTCCCGCGGGCCGTCGAACCTGTTCCGGCGCTACGTGTTCGATCCGGCCCATTTCCTCATGGAGCGGCGGATGATGCTGGGGATCCGCGAACGGGCGGAAGCGTAGGCACACCTCGGCCTTCGCCGGTGCGCCGTGCCGGCCGCCTCCTGGGCGGAGGCGGCCCTTGTCGACGGAATTTCGGTGCGGGATCGATCCCGGCTTAAGAAGCAGGCTGGCCAGCCCGTCGCGCTTCGGACATTTTTTAACACGACGGAGTGGGGGGCGCGGGCGTGGTTTCGCGCAAGTGATTGGCGAGGCGGGATATTTAGCTGGAAGTTTCGCGTGACTCGTTTGGAAAGCCTGAAGCAGTCTCGCGGCCCGGCTCTCGTACCGTTCCCCAATGCCGGTTTGCTAAAATCCGCCCAGAGGTCTTCCGCTTGGCAGCGTTCATCCGTCTCCCGCTTCTCGCCGCGGTGTTTTCGCTGGCGCTTTCCGCCCAGGACATCACGCTTACCGGCCTGGTGAACAACCAGGTGATCCAGCGCAACGATTCCATGCGCGCCGACCTCCGGCTGGGCGGCTCCGCCGCCGCCCGCGCCAACGGCAAATACATCGAAGCCCGCGTGCTGCAGGACGGCGCGCCGGTGGCCGGACTGGATTGGACGCCGCTGGTGCGCGCCGCCGGCGGACGCTGGAGCGGTGAACTCCGCAACGTCCCCGCCGGCGGACCGTATCGGGTGGAAGTGCGCGCCTCCGGCGTGCCCGGCGTGGCTGCGGTCGAGGACATCCTGGTGGGCGACCTCTGGATTCTCGCCGGCCAGTCCAACATGCAGGGCGTGGGCAATCTGATCGACGTGCAGCAGCCGCTCAAGCAGATCCATAGCTTCGATATGACGGACCGCTGGCTGGTGGCCACCGAACCGCTGCACTCGCCCCGATGGGCAGCCGACTCCGCCTATTGGTCCAAGAATGCCCAGGGACAACCCGAGCGGCTGGCAGGCGACAAGATCGAGCAGTTCATGGCGGAGCGCAAACAGGGCGCCGGGCTTGGCCTTCCCTTCGCCGTACAGATGCTGACCCGTACCGGGGTTCCCATCGGCCTGATCCCCTGCGCCAAGGGCGGCTCCAGCATGGAGGAATGGGATCCGGCGCTGAAGTCGAAGGGCGGGGAATCGCTGTACGGCGCCTTGATCCGCCGCGTGGAGGCCGCCGGCGGCAAGGTCCGGGGCGTCCTCTGGTACCAGGGCGAGGCGGAAACCGTCGGGGATCGCGCCGGTCAGTACGCCTCCCGCATGGAGCGCTTGGTGGCCGCCCTGCGCGCCGATCTGAAGGATCCCAAGCTCCCCTTCTATTACGCGCAGCTCGGGCGGTTCGCCGGGATGGCGGACAACCGGAACAATTGGAACGCGATTCAGGAAGCGCAGCGATTACTGGAACCGAAGCTGGGCCCCGGAGGCATGATCGCCACCATCGACACCGCGCTGGACGACGCGATCCACATCGCGACGCCGGATCTGAAACGGCTGGGACGCCGCTTCGCGACGATCGTCTCGAAAGACCTGTTCCCGGACGCCAAGGAGAGCGCGGGCTTGAAGCGCGGGCCGAGGCCTCGCGCGGCGAAACTCGAGGGATCGATGATCCGGCTCAGCTTCGACGACGTGAACGGATCCCTGCTGGCGGAGGGCCGGGCTTCCGGTTTCTCCATTCACGCCGCGGACGGAGCGCCGCAGTCGCTGATCTACAAAGTGGTGGTGGATCCGGAAAAGCCCACCGATGTACTGCTGTACCTGGGAGGCAAACTTCCGGAGAAGGCGGCGCTGCACTACGGCTACGGCCGCGATCCTTATTGCAACCTGCGCGATTCGGCCGATCTCGCGGCGCCGGTGTTCGGTCCGATGGCTGTGCAATAGCTCACCAGGCGGGCGGTCAGTTCACCCAGCGAGTCTTCGCCTGGGCGCACCTCGGCCAGCCGGAAGGAAGTTTCGCCAGCCGCCTCAGCGAACTCGCGCGCGGCCACCGCGCCGCCGTCGACCAGCGCCGCCGTGAAGCCGGGTTCCCACACGCAGACGAAGTCGGCCGGTCCGGAGATCGCCTTGGCGCGGCCGAAGGCGTGGCGGGGGAGCAGTAGAAGCGTGCATGGCGCGGGACGCAACCGGCGGGACTCCAACACTTCCATCAGCCGCCGCGGCGCGGGCCCCAGCCGCGGAGGAGTTTCCGGCGGAATCGAGGGCGGCAGCAGCCGCGATCCGTAGGCAAGCAATTCCTCATCCAGCCGCGCTTGAAGCCGCGTGAGCGCGCCGGGACGAAGTGGCCCCAGGGTCATGGTCCGGATCATCTCCAGGTTGCGCCGGTGCGCCTCCACCAGGTCCGGGGAGCCGCCAGCAATTTCGGCAAGCGTCCGGATCAGGCCGCGATATGCCTCCAGAGCTTCGTCCAACAGGATCTGGAGTTCCACGGCTTTGTCCATTTGCCGGGATTGAGCGTACCAATTCAATAAGCGGTTGAACATGGCTACCGCGCCTGGAACCTTATCGGCCGGAAAAGGCAAAAGCCCCCGCCGCGGCGGGGGCTTCAGGCAACCCACTTACTTTTGCGCTACTTGGAAGCGCGGCGGCGCAGCAGCGCCAAACCGGCGAGACCGCCGCCGATCAGCGACATGGTCATCGGCTCCGGAACCTCGGGAAGGGTTCCTTGGAGCTCACCGCTGCCCTGCGCGCTGAACCCGCCGAGCTCGCTCTGGGGGAGGAGGCCCGAGAAGTTGCCCGAGAAGGTAAGCACTACCGGAGTGAAGCTGTTGTTGGCGATTCCCCCCAGCTCGGCCGGGAAGTCGGAGAACAAGCTGGTCAGATTGACCGACTGCCCCAGGACCGTGATGGTCACCAGGTTGTTGGTGCAAGCCGGCACCGCACCGCCCGTTTGGCAGGTGGTGGTGATATTCACGGTGCCGCTGGTGATGTTGTTGATCAGAGATCCACCGTTGTACAGGATGTCGAAGGTGCTGCCGACGCCGATATTCACCGAGCCGTTCAGCGGGAGAGCCCCGACGTTCAGAAGCATATTGATCCTGGGATTGGTGGCGCTCGGGGTGGGAATGACAACTCCATTGATGCGGAAGTTCAACGTGTCAATGGAATCGGAGGTATCGCCGCAACCCCCGTTATCGCAGATCCTGCCCGTGCCGGGGTCGTAGGTGAAGTCGAGACCGTCGAACGAGACGCGAACCGGGATGGTAGCGCCGGGCAAAATCGCCGCAGCCAACAGACCCAGCAAAAACAGTTTCATGGCAGTATTCTGCAAAGTTCCTCCTAGGCAACGTTTTACAAGTTCAGATCAGTAGGTCGTCTTTTGTAAGCTCGAAACTGTCTGAGTGTAGGGTGTTGGCCTTACGGGGCGCAAGGCCCGAAAAGCAGGAAAAGTACCAGGACCAGAGAGAGTTAACCCAGCGTTGGATATAGCTTAGGGACGCAGCGGACCGGTTTTGGAAGGGCCCTAGTGCGGCGCCAAATCGAAAAGGCCACCGCCGGAGCGGTGGCCTGGGATGGAGGAGAACTGTGGTTTTGCTTACTTGGTGGCGCGGCGGCGCAGCAGCGCCAGGCCCGCCAGACCGCCACCGATCAGCGACATGGTCATCGGCTCCGGAACCTCGGGAACCGTGCCTTGCAGCTCGCCGCTGCCCTGCGCGCTGAATCCGCCGAGCTCGCTCTGGGGGAGGAGGCCCGAGAAGTTGCCCGAGAAGGTAAGCACTACTGGGGTGAAGGTGTTGTTGGCGATTCCCCCCAGCTCGGCCGGGAAGTCGGACGCCAAGCTGGTCAGATTGACCGACTGCCCCAGAACCGTGATGGTCACCAGGTTGTTGGTGCAAGCCGGCACCGCACCGCCCGTTTGGCAGGTGGTGGTGATATTCACGGTGCCGCTGGTGATGTTGTTGATCAGAGATCCACCGTTGTACCAGATGTCGAAGACGTTCAGCAGTGTCGTGCTGATGTTGACACTGCCGTTCAACGGAAGAGCTCCGACATTGAGCAACATGTCGATCACCGGATTCGTGGCGCTGGGGGTCGGCACGACCACTCCGTTGATGCGGAAGTTCAAAGTGTCGATGGAGTCGCCCACCGCGGCAGTCCCGAAGTTGCAGGTGTTGGCGTCGCAGATCGTTCCCGTGCCGGGATTATAGTTAAAGTCCAGCCCGTCGAACGAGATGCGGACGGGGATCGGACCGGCGCTGAGAATGGCGGTGCCCATCAGTCCGGCGATGAAAAGCTTAGCTAAAGTGTTCTTCAAAGTTCCTCCTAGGAAATGGTACAGGTGAATACAACGTTTTCTGTAAGCTCGTAACTGTCTCAGTGTAGGGTGTTGGCCTTACGGGGCGCAAGGCCCGAAAAGCAGGAAAAGTACCAGGACCAGAGAGAGTTAAGCCCAGTGTTGGATATAGCTTAGGGACGCAGCGGACCGGTTTTGGAAGGGCCCTAGTGCGGTGCCAAAGCGAAAAGGCCACCGCCGGAGCGGTGGCCTTGGATGGAGGAGGACTGTGGTTTTGCTTACTTGGAAGCGCGGCGGCGAAGCAGCGCCCGACCGGCGAGACCGCCGCCGATCAGCGACCCGGAGCGCCAGAGTCCGAATCCCAGAATGGTACCCGGACTAGGTAGTCTAAGCTCATTGCGCACAACTGATTAGGGGTGAAATCCCGGTCTCGAAGGCAAAGGGGAGGGCTTAGGACAAAATCAAAAAGGCCACCGCCGGAGCGGTGGCCTGTACAAGGAGGAGCGTGCTTCGATTACCTGGAGTTCCGGCGGCGCAGGAGGGCAATGCCCGCCAGACCGGCGCCCATCAACGCCATGGTCATCGGCTCCGGAACTTCGGGAACCGTGCCCTGCAGCTCGCCGCTGCCCTGGGCCGAGAAGCCACCCAGTTCACTCAGCGGGAGCGGGCCGGAGAAGTTGCCGGAAAACGTGAGCACCACGGGGATGAAGGTATTGTCCTGAATGCCGAGGTTGTTCAACTCCTGCGGCAACAGCGAGCCGAGGCTCGCCAGGTTCACGGAGTTTCCGAGAACGGTGATGGTTACCGCGTTGTTGGTGCAATTGGGAAGCGTGCCGCCTTGCGCGCAGGTCGTGGTGATATTGATATTGCCGCCGTTGATTTCCGTGAACAGCGCGCCGCCGTTGAACAGAATGTCCAGGGCATTGAAAGCCGCCGGATTGATCGCCGCGTTGCCATTCAGGGGCAGCGCTCCGACGTTCAACAGCAGGTCAATGCGGGGGTTTAAGGCGCTGGGCGTCGGAATCACGATTCCGTTGATGCGAAAGTTGAGGGTGTCCACGGCGTCGTTATTGCCGGCGCCGAAGAAGCAGCCGCCCGAATCGCAGATGTTTCCCGTCTCGGGGTCGTAGGCGAAGTCCAGTCCGTCAAAAGAAACCCGAAGCGGGATCGTATTGGCGGGCATGATCGTAGCCAGCGCCAGTCCAGCGAACACTGCGTTCAGTAGATGTTTTTTCATAAGCTCCTCCGTAAGCTGGTCAGGCTGGCGACCCTTTGCCTGTAGTCCTCGTAGGGTTCAACCAATCAGACCATCCTCATTCTAGGGGAAAACCCTAATCGGGCACAAGCCTCGAATCAGCGGAAAAGTACCAGAACCAACGGTCTGCGAAACGATTCAGAAACATAGACTTGTGTGGTTCCGCATACCCTCGCGCCGAGACTGGCGAGCCACCCCCGCTGAGCGGGCCCGGTATAATGCGCTATGCCCCAATTCCGCGTCTGGGGTGTGACGCCTCACGAGCAGCAATTGCCCTACCCCTGTGATGAGGTCCTGCCGTTCGGGTCGGACGCCTACTTCCGGGGCGTTTCCTGCCAGGCGCCAGCCGAGGTTATCTTCCTTTGGCTCTGCCAGTTACGGGTGGCCCCGTATTCCTACGACTGGATCGACAACTGGGGCCGGCGAAGTCCCCGGAAGCTGACCGCGGGGGCTCAGAATTTGCAACCAGGGCAAGCGGTGATGACCATTTTCCGGCTGGTATCGTTCGCTCCGGGGGAACACCTTACGATCCGGATCACGGAGCCCGCGGCTAAGGTGTTCGGGGAAGTAGCAGTGACCTATCGCGTTTTTCCGGGGCGGCTGGTGGCGAAACTGAGAGTGCAATATCCCACAGGGTGGTATGGGACAATCCTCCGGGGGCTGCTCCCTTTCGGCGATTGGATCATGATGCGGAAGCAACTCCGTACGCTGGCGGGGCTGGCCGAAACCTCACCCGGGAAACTTTGAGGCGGCCAAGCGGTCGTGCTAAACTGCGGGTTCGGAGTCCCACCCTGGACAGGTGGGTGAGTGGTTAAAGCCAGCAGACTGTAAATCTGCCCCTCCTTGCGAGGTACGAAGGTTCGAATCCTTCCCTGTCCACCAGAGAGTTCGCCGTTGTAGCTCAGATGGTAGAGCGCGTCCTTGGTAAGGACGAGGTCACCGGTTCAATCCCGGTCAACGGCTCCAGATCCACCGAACCCGGCCGCGGCGCGGCCGGGTTTATCGGTCGCGATACACTGAGAGCAGCGCATGAAGAACACACTCCCGCTGCTTTTCGCCACCGCCGCCGCGCTTTGCGCGCAGCCGGCATCCAAGCTGCCCAAACCTTTCGAGACGCCGTCGGCCGTGAATCCGCCGCGCGTGGTTGCCCGGCCGGAAGGATCGCAACTGC
The DNA here is from genome assembly GCA_019748195.1 of Bryobacteraceae bacterium. Taxonomy (GTDB): domain Bacteria; phylum Acidobacteriota; class Terriglobia; order Bryobacterales; family Bryobacteraceae; genus JAIEPW01. The sequence continues at coordinate 26,543 of JAIEPW010000118.1, read as the reverse complement.
GGACGCCGCCCGGATTCACGATCGAGGAATTCGCAACCGGATTCAAGCGTCCGCGGATGATGCTGCTGGGACCGTCAAAGGAGATCCTGCTGACGGACTCGACGCAGGATGGCAAGGTCTACATCCTGACCAACGGCGGCAAGGATCGGAAGGTACTGCTGGAGAAGCTGGATCGCCCCTATGGGATTGCGTTCTGGAAGGACTGGCTGTATGTCGCCGAGACCACCGCGCTGAAGCGCTATCGCTATGACGCGAAGGCGATGACGGCGGGCGCCGGGGAGATGATCGCGGATCTGAAGGACTACGGCAAGGGTCACTGGACGCGGTCCATTGCTTTTGATCCGAAAGGGGAGAAGCTGTATCTGACGGTTGGCTCCCTGTCGAACGTGGACGCGGGCGAGCCGGAGATCCGGGCGGCGATCAGCGTGATGAATCCCGACGGCAGCGGCCGCGAACTGTTCGCCACGGGAACGCGGAATCCCACCGATATCGGGTTCTATCCCGGATCGAACACGCTGTGGGCGGCAGTGCAGGAGCGCGACCTTCTTGGAGACGACCTGGTTCCCGACTATTTCACCAGCGTGCAGAAGGGCGGCTTTTATGGCTGGCCGTTCGCCTATGTGGGTCCGAATGAAGATCCGCGGCACGCGGGCAAGCAGCCGGAGCTGGTGAAGAAGACCATCGTTCCGGACGTGCTGCTGCCGTCGCACGCGGCGGTGCTCGATTTCCAGTTCTATCAGGGCCGGATGTTTCCGGCCGAGTACCGGGGCGGGGCGTTCCTGGCGTATCACGGATCCTGGAACCGGTCGAAGCGTGTGGGGTATTCCGTTGCGTTCGTGCCGTTTCAGAACGGGAAGCCTTCGGGTCCGCCGCGGGATTTCCTCAGCGGGTGGATGACCGATCCGGACTCGAAGGAAGTGTGGGGACGGCCCGTGGGGCTGCTGGAGATGCCGGACGGCAGCCTGCTGGTCTCCGATGACGGAGGGAACAAAATCTGGCGGATCGCTTACAAGCGATGAAGCCGGCCACGGTTTTCCTGCTGACCGCGGCGTGGTGCGCGGCGGCGGAATTCCCGCACGCCCGGCACCAGGATGTGAAGTGCGCCGATTGTCATGCGGCGCGCAAGAGCGCGCGCGCGGCGGACAATCTGCTGCCGTCCGCGGAGTCCTGCGGAAAGTGCCACGCGGACGCGCGGCGGGTGGGATCTCCGCGCAAGGCGTTTCTGAAGGACTTCAGTCACGACAAGCACCTGAGCATGGGCAACCCGGCGAGCGTAATCGCGCGGGCGATCGATAACGGGACGTACCTGGGCGCGAACGGCAAGCAGATCCGCCCGCTGCTGGATACAAAGGACGCGTGCCTGGCGTGCCATCGCACCGCGGAGGAGCCTCAGCCGGCGGCGATGGCGGATTGCCTGACGTGCCACAACAAAATCGAGGTTCCCTTCAGTTGCGCCACCTGCCATGAAGCAGGAGCGAAGCTGAAACCAGCGAATCACAGCCCGCAATTCATTGATGAGCATAGCCGGGGGACATTGCAGTTGGACCGCACGACCTGCGCGGTGTGCCACGGCCGAGGGTTCACCTGCATGGGCTGTCATTAATCGAGTTGAATGATGGATCGTACAGCGTGGATCGATATAGGAGGCAGACGAACCAACGTTCGCCACTCCGTTGGCCGTGGTTCTTAGTTGCGGTGGATCGCGGATAACTTGGGCTCGTGAGATAAGACACATCCGCGGTGCCGCCTTGCCGTTACGATTCCGCGGCTTTGTGGGTCTGCTCCTGTAGGAGGGATTCATGCGGATCTTGTCGGCTTTTTTGCTAAGCGCGGCGGTTGCGGCGCCGGTGTTCAGCCAGTCCTGGACGGTAGGCGCGAAGGGCGGCTGGTCGGCGCTGGACACGCTGATCGAGCGGCGGGTGAACGCCGAGGACTTGTCGAACCCGTACCTGGTAGGGCCGTTTTTCGAGGTGGGCGCAAGCTGGATTCGCCTGGAGGTGGACGCGTTGTACCGCCCGGTGAAATATCGCACGCTGGCGCCGGCGCGAGCCGAGCAGGGATCGAGTTCGTGGGAGTTTCCCGTTATGGCGAAGCTGCGCGCGCCGTTCCCGGTGGTGAAGCCGTTTGTGGTGGTGGGCCCGACGTTCCGCACCATTCCGGATCGTTTTGAAACCGAGGGATCCGCGCATGTCGGCGTTACGGGCGGGGTAGGGATCGACTTCAAGCTCGGGCCGGTGATTTTCACGCCGGAAGCTCGCTATGTGCGCTGGTCGGGGCGGACGAACCTTGTGTCGGGCCTGCAGAACCTGTTGGAGTTCCGGCGGGATCAGGTGCAAGTGCTGCTGGGAATCGGGTTTGGACGTTGAGACGGGCTTGGGCTTAGGCCCGCATCACTTCGACGCGGGCGCTGTAAAACAACGAAGACATCGCCAACGGGGGGAGACGAAGCCGGCGGTTTCATCCCGTGGGCGACTTCACCTGCTGGAGCATCCACTTCAGCTCCAATGCAAGCAGCTCCCGCCGCCTTTTGCCGACATTCGTCCATCCACGCGAGCGGCCGATGTGATCGAGCAATGTAGAGGCGGGAACAAACCAGCCGTTCATCCGCGCGATCCGCGCGATGGCCTGAGAGAATTCCGGCGCGGCGGTGGGAAACGTGCCCAGATGAGTATAGACGATACATGCGCCTCCTTCCCGCGCCAGGCGATCGAGGTTTTGCTGTTCCACCAGCCGCAGGAAGTTGCGGATCCCGGAGCCGTAAGTCGCGCTGAACCAGTAGTTGACATAGGGACGCGAAGGATCATGGTAGGGGAATAGCGGGTCTGCCTTGGTCGTATTGATGTCATGCCAGACGAGGTTTCGCGTGTATCGCGTGCGGCTCAAGCACAAGTCGCCCCAGAAAAGCGGACTGGTTTCCACGTGCCCTTCGTACTCGCGAATCCCGCCGCGATACCGGAGGTAAGCGTCGTAGCACCAGGAAGCGGGAGCGTGAAGACGGGCCGGGCCCCAATACATGCCCTCCTTCTGTCCGACGTGGTTAATGTGCATACGCGGATCATTGCCCAGCAGCTCGCGGTAGCGGTCCAACCCCGCGCTCACGCGTTCGCGCGAGGATGTCTCGTCGGCAACGCCGTGCAGGGCGATCTCGAAACCGGACTTCTGCAGGTCCCGAACCCATTCCAGATATCCGGAATCCTCAAGTGTTTCCCCGCCGGTGATGCATTTGCCCGCGGCGCGCAAAGGCCAGACGGTCTTGGTGGTCCGCAGGCCGTGGTTCCGCAGGACGTCGTAAAGCGGCTTCGTTTTCAGCAAGGTCGACTGGTCTGTGTCGTCGGTGATGGTGAACGCGAACTGCTTCCCATCGGGCCATTCGATACGGGAGGGCATGTTTTCGAGACCGGCGTCGAGGCTGCGGTTATAATCCTAGCAGGAGAAAAAGGTTCCGATGGATGACACCACCGCGCGGCTCAGGCGATGCTTCGCCGCGGTCTTCCCGGATGTCGGCGATGGCGAACTCGAGACCCTAAGCACTTCCAGCCTGAAGGAATGGGATTCGATCGCCGGCGTAACTCTGGTGACCGTCGTCGAGGAAGAATTTGGTGTGCAGCTTCCCGTGGACCGGATTGCGGAGTTTGATTCCTACCAGCGATTTTGCTCCTTCTTGAGTTCGGGCCAGTGAGCGGATCGAGTCCCCCGATTTTCGTCCGGGAGGCAAGGCTGGAGGACGGGCCGGCGCTGGAACGCTTGAATCGGCGTCTGGAGCAGGGAAGCGCAACGGCTCGCGTTCCCGCCGCCGCACCCACTCTGCGGGCCCTCACAGGACCCACGGGGCTCCACTACCGCCGGATGCTGGTAGCCGTCCAGGAAGACGAAATCCGCGCGGCGGCGCAATTAGTTCATCACCGCTTCTGGGTCGGCGGGGAGGCCCGACCGTTTGCCTGGATACAACTGCCTGTTTCGGAAGGGATGGTGAACCGTGCGTATGCCATGGCGATCGTTCAGATTCTGCGAACGGCGCTCAAACAGACGCCGTGGATGCTTTCCCTTGGCGTCGGCTCCATTGAGGAACCCTGGGCTCGCATGGCTACTTCGCTGGGATGGAAACGCCGCAGCATCCCTTTTTTCTTCCATCCTGTCCGGGTGCCGCGTGTACTGAAGGAGTTGCGGGCGCTGCGGCGCAAACCCTGGTTGGGAACAGCTTGCCGTTTGTTGGCGGCGTCGGGCGCAGGGCACGCAGGATCGCTGGTTCAGGCGATTCGCTATGGCGTCGCCGCCGGCCGCCGCACCACCAAGACCACCCTGGTACACCGCTTCCCCGCGGAAACCGACGATATCTTCTCCGCCTCGCTAGCCGCTTACCCCGCGGTGGCGGAGCGAACCGCGGAATCTCTGAACTCCATTTACCCCGCCGGCGATCTCCGGTTTCGCCGCCTGATCGTGACGGGCCGCGAATCCGGAACGACCCTCGGCTGGGCTGTCTGCTGCCTTTCCCGCATGCAGGACAATCATCACTTCGGCGATTTATGCGTGGGCGTGCTGGCCGATGGTTTCGGCCCGCCCGGGGCGGCGCGGGCGGTGATGACGGCGGCGGCCGACCACCTCATCGAGGCCGGTGCCGATGTGCTGGTGGCCAATTGGTCTCATCCGGACTGGATTGCCGCTGCTCGCGCGCTGGGTTTCGTGTCCGCGCCGAGCAACTACCTGCTATTTGCGTCCCCTGCCGCTTCTTCGCCGCTCCTCGGCGCCGATAGGGGCGCTCCCCCGCTGCACCTCACCCGTGGCGATAGCGATGGCGTGGTTTCTTTCCGGCGAGTGGCGGTGGTGGCGACGCCCTAACAACTTCGCTTTATGTTCGCCTGCCGCCGGCCCGTGCGGCGAGAAATGGTACGATCCAGTGCACCGGCGTGAGGGCTTCACGCCCTAGCGAACCCTTCCCGCCCTGCCGATTTCATATATAGCGCCCGGCTCATGCTACGATCAGGGTGAGAGAGGGGTTCGCAAACCCCCGGGCTGACCTATCCGTATGTACAACGCCTTTTTTGGATTCTCAGAAAGTCCGTTCAGCCTAAGTCCTGATCCGGCATTCCTTTACCGGAGCGAGCAGCATGAGGAGGCCCTGGCGAACCTGATCTATGGAGTCCAGAGCCGCAAGGGATTTCTGGTTCTGACCGGCGAAGTCGGAACGGGCAAGACCACCATGCTGGAGTGCCTGCGCGACCACCTGCAGACCCAGCACGTCGAGTTCGCCTATATTTTTAACTCGCGGCTCACGCCGGAACAGTTCTTCGAGATGATCGCGTTCGATCTGGACCTGAACTGCGACCGGAAATCGAAGCCGGAAGTTCTATTCGCGTTGAACAATCTGTTGCTGCAGAGCGCGCACGAGGGCCGCACCACGGTTCTGATCGTCGACGAAGCGCATAATCTGGACTGGGACGTCCTCGAAGAGATCCGCCTGCTCGGCAACCTGGAGAACCGGCGGGGGAAGCTGCTGCAGATCGTGCTTGCCGGGCAGCCCGAGTTTGACCGTAAGCTGGACGCACCCAACCTGCGGCAACTGAAACAGCGAATCGTGTTGCGCTGCCATTTGCGCCCGCTGAACCTGATGGAGTGCACCGAATATATCGAGTCGCGGCTGGCGAAGGTGGGCATGCGGGATCAGACCGTGTTTCCCGACGAGGTGCTGGCCCAGATCCACAACCGTTCGCGCGGCATTCCGCGCGTGATCAACGCGATCTGCGATAATCTCCTGCTCACCGCGTTCGCGATGGCGAGCCGTGTCAGCTCCATCGAAATGCTGGACGAAGTCTGCCACGACATGCGCCTGGACTGGCCCGGCCAGTCGCGAGCCTTGCGGCGGCGTTCCGAAGAGAGTTTCGAGCCCCTGTACAGCCCGCGCGGCGACTAGACTTTCGCCAGCGCCACCAGGCGCCGCGCGCCGGGGCCGTAGGCACTGCGCTCAAACGATCCATACAACCGCACTCCGGAGAAACCAACCGCCAACAGGCGCTCCCGCAACTCCAGTCCGGAGTATAGATTCACCTGGAACTGATAGCTTTCGGCCTGGCCTTCCTTCACCACCGTCCAGCGGCTGCGGGCACGGCTCCAGTCGTTGGTGATCTCGATCTGTTCGAAGTACTCGACGCCGTTGTGGTCGCGATGGGCGCGGGCGGGTTCGAAGTCGCGCGCGACAATCTCCTTGCCCCTGGTGTCCAGAAGCAGCGTGCCGCCCGGCCGGAGCATGGCGCGGACGTTGGCCAGCACACGCAGGTCGTCGTCGCGATTCTCGAAGTAGCCGAAGGACGTGGACAGGCTCACCACCAGGTCGAAGGCGTGAGGGCGGATGAAGCCGCGCATATCCTCATGCACCAGGTCGAGGAAGACGTTCGCCTCGTGCGCGTTTTCCGCCCCTTTGTTTAGCAGGAACTCGGAGAAATCGACGCCGGTGACGCGAAATCCGCTGCGAGCCAGGGCGACGGCGTGCCGCCCTGGTCCGCAGCCGAGATCCAACGCGTCGCCACCCTGGATCCGGGTAAGCGCCTGGAGCTGGAACGCCTGGCGCTGCGCCTCGCGGAAGCGGGATTCGCTGAACAGCACGGGGTACAGGGCGCGCCACAAGCGGTCATCTTGAAACCATTCCATTCTCAATATGTTAAAGGAGTCCCGGACAATCGCCCGGGCTTCACGGTAGAATAAGAGCTTGGCAGACGCACCTGTAAATCTGGAAGCCCAGCCGGAAGCGATTCCCGCCAAGCCGCCCGCCATCACCCACGATCATCCCCGGGGAGCGATCGCGGAGTGGACCATCACCATTCTGCTGCTGTTGTTCGGCACGACGACGCTGGTGCAGGCGTTCGTGATCCCCACCGGGTCGATGGAAGACACGCTGCTGATCGGCGATCACCTGCTGGTGGATAAGCTCGCCTATGCGCCGCCCGGACCGGTGTCCAAGTATGTTCTGCCCTACAGCGATGTGAAGCGCGGCGACATCATCGTGTTTCGCTATCCCATCGACATCCGGCAGACGTTCGTGAAGCGGGTGATCGGGGTGCCGGGCGATCGCGTGCGGATCGTGAACAAGGAAGTGTTCCTCAACGGCTCGAAGCTCAGCGAACCGTACGTCTACCACAAGACCGATTACCTGGATTCCTACCGCGACAATTTCCCGGGTGAGCCGAACGTTCGCGTCTATGAGCCGGCGCAGGTGATGCTGGAGAAGAACGTGGCGGGGGGCGAGGTTGTGGTTCCGGCGAACTCTTATTTCGCCATGGGCGACAATCGCGATTCTTCGCTCGATTCCCGCTACTGGGGCTTCGTGCCGCGGGAGAATATCATCGGCAAGCCGCTGATCATTTACTGGTCCTACGACGCGCCCACGGAGCGGCTGGCGAGCTCCTCCATCGGCTTCGATCACATCCTGGATCTGGCGCAGAATTTCTTCAGCAAGACCCGCTGGAAACGCACCTTCATGCTGATCCACGGGCATCCCATCCCCTAGGCGAACATGTCGAAATCGAATCAATACGGCCTGATCCTGGCCGGAGGGCGAGGCACGCGCTTCTGGCCCCGGTCCCGCCGCGCGCGCGCCAAGCAGGTGCTGAGCTTCTTCGGGGAACGGAGTCTGATCCAGCAGACGGTGTACCGGCTGTCGCCGGTGATCCCGCCGGAACGCCAATGGATCCTTACTTCGGCGGCGTTGGTGGATGTGATCCGAAAGCAGCTTCCGGAGATTCCGAAACGGCAAATTCTAGCCGAGCCCGCGCAGCGCAACACCGCGCCGGCCATCGGCCTGGCCGCGCACATCCTTCATTCCCTTGACCCGGATGCGGTGTTCGGCGTCTTTCCCGCCGACCACCTGATCGCGAAGGAAGCCGCGTATCGCAAGCTGGTGCGCGCGGCGTTCCGCGAGGCGGAGCAGGGCCGGATCGTGGTGTTGGGCGTGCAGCCGAAATGGCCGGAAACCGGCTACGGCTATGTCGAGTTCCCGCGCGAGTCCCAGCCCGGCATCGCATCGCCGGTGAAAAGCTTTCGCGAGAAGCCGGACCTGGCCACCGCCAGGAAGTTTCTGGCGGCGAAACGGTTTTACTGGAACGCGGGCATGTTCTTCTGGCGCGCCGATACGGTCCTGAACGCCTTACGCGAGCACCTGCCCAAGACGGCCACGCTTCTCGCCGGGCTGCCGGGGGCGGGCTCGCGCGCTTTCCCGTCGCGGCTGAAGAGCGTTTTCCCGCACTGCGAAAACATCTCCATCGATTACGCGGTGATGGAGAAGGCGAAGAACGTGGCCGGGATCTCGACGGGCGATATCGGCTGGAACGACGTGGGTAGCTGGCACGCCGTGTACGAACTCGCCCGCCGCGACGCCGACGGCAACGCGGTGCGAGGCGACGCGCTGGTGACGGAATCCTCGGGCAATTATGTGGACGCGGAAGGCAAACTGGTGGCGCTGCTGGGAGTGCGGGACCTGGTGGTGGTGGATACGCCGGACGCGCTGCTGATCGCGGACCGCTCCCGGTCGCAGCAGGTGGGCGATCTGGTAAAGCTGCTGGAGAAGCAGAAACGCGATCACCTGCTGTAAGATCGCGTGGTATAGCCATGCGACTTCTCCCGCTTCTTCTCGCCGCGTCCGTTCTCGCCTCCGCACAACCGCTGGATCGCCTGAAGGCGAACATCGAACGCATCACCCGATCGGTGAACGCCCAGTGGGGCATCTACGTAAAGTGCCTGGAGACCGGCGAGGAGATCGCCCTCAACGCGGACCAGGTGATGGACACCATGTCCGTGATTAAGATCCCGCTGATGGTGGAAGCTTTCCGGCAGATGGAAGAGGGCAAGTTCCGGCTGAGCGATCGTCATACGCTGAAGGAGTCCGAAAAGCGCCCGGGCACCGGCATCCTGCGTTCCCTGGACGAGGGCGCGCAGGTTACGATCCACGACCTCGTCACCCTGATGAACATCGTCAGCGACAACACCGCGACGGACCTGCTGTTCGACAAGGTGGGGGGCGTGGAGCCGGTGAACCGGCTGATGGAGAGCTACGGCCTGAAGTCGATCCGCGCCACGGGCGCCACCAGCGCGTGGTTCGCGGCGCTGCGCGCCGCCCCGGGAGCGCTCGAGTTCCACCGCGCCGGCAAAACGCCCTTCGGTTTGTCCAGCGCCCGCGACATGGGACGGCTGCTCGAGAAGATCAAGCGCGGGGAAGCGGTGAGCAGGGAGGCGAGCGAGAAAATGATGCAGGCCATGCGGGGGCAGGTCTATAGCACGCGGCTGCCCAAGTACGTCACCGGGTTCCGCATCCCGCACAAGACCGGCGATTTTCTCCCCTACATCGGCAATGACGTGGGCGTGTTCGAAAGCAAGGAACGCAACATCGTAGTCTGCGTGTTCACCGCGAAACACGAGGGAATCGGAGCGCAATTGGAGGACGCGATCGCGCGCATCGGCGAACAGATCGCCAATTACTTCACGTACCGGTAAGCCGAGACTTTGCGTCCCTTCCAGCGGATGGATGTTCCGAGCGAGGTGGCGATCAGGCCGTTGACGGCGGAGATCAGGTAGAAGTAGATGGCCAGGGGCGCCAGCAGCACCGCCGCGCCGCGATACCAGGGCAGCAGCAGAGCCAGCGGCAGCGCGGCGAAGGCGATTCCCAGCAGGTCCGGCGATTCGCGGATCAGCAGATAGGCAATCACGGGGTGGGCGGCCATCAGCAGGGCCGCGATTCCCCGTTGCACGCCTTTCGCCGGCGGGTCCAGGAGGTAGCGGTAGGCGTGCTTTTCGAGCGCGGTCCAGAACTCGCGGAATCCCGCATAGCCGCGCCGGGAGCCCAGCGCTTCGGCGCGCACGATGCCCACCTTGAGGCGATGCCGCCGCGCGGCCGCGGCCAGCGGAAGATCCTCCACCAGGGCGGCGATCAGAGGCTTGTGCCCGCCGATGAACTCGTACGCACCGCGGCGGAACAGGATGCAGGAGCCGCTCACCAGGACTTCCACCGCGTTTTTCGGATTCACTCCCACCAGCCCCAGCGCCCGCTCGAACGGGAGCACCGCGCGTTCCAGCCAGGAGTCCGGCTGCTCGCGCAGAAGTACCGAGACCATGTCCAGGTTTCCGTGCCGGGCATAGTCGGTGAGCGAAGAGAGAAAGTCCGGCTGATAGCGGGTGTCGGCGTCGGCAAAGAGGATCCAGCGCGTGGGGGCGTGCGTGGATCCCGCCAGGCAGGCGTTGGACTTGCCGGGAAGTCCGGCGGCCAGCGGCGGGGCCGGGATCACGAACGCTCCGGCCTGCCGGGCGAGTTCGGCGGTTCCGTCCGTGGATCCGTCGTCCACCACCAGCACCGGCGCCGGCTTCAGGGACTCGATGACCGCGGCGATATTGGCGCGCTCATTCCGCGCCGGGATGATCACCGTGATTTCCGCGGCCTCGCGATGCCGCGCCGCCGGCAGCTCTGGCAACTGCCGCCACGCGATCCACGCCCGCAGAAAGAGGAACGACAGCAGGAAACCCACCGCGATCGCCGCCCACAGGGCAAGCTCATAGAATTCGATGGCATCCATTTCGCTCAGCATGGGGGGATCCGGTGTCCGGCGGCAGGAACTAGCATACAAAACGGCATGATTCTGTTTCCGGCGGGTTCAGTAGTCGAGCGTCCGGCAGTGCGCGGAAATCTCTTCCGCGCCGGGGCGAATCCGCCGGTCCCAGCTTCCAGGGTCGGCCCGATCGAAGCCGCTCAGCAGGGCGAGCTTGGCGACTCCGTACAGCTCGTGCGCGCTCAGAGGACGGTTCGCTGATTCCCAGGGCTCGCACGCCGCGCGGGTCAGGATCACTTGCACCGGAAGATAGGCCGCGCGGTCGTGGGAGGCCGAAAACACAAATTCGCGAGCCTCCGCGGATTCGCGCGAACCCTCGTAAACGTACTGGAACACGAAGCCGCTTTCCGCCGAATACGTTTTCAGCCGCCGCACGGCCGGAGCACCCCGCGGCCGGGGTCCCGGCTTCGTGAATCGAAACCATGCCGCCACGCTACCCTGAATCTAGCATGCAAAGCGAGTTGCTCCGCGGCGTCGAGCTGTTCAACGCGGGCGAGTACTTCGAGGCCCATGAGGCCTGGGAGCGGATCTGGACCGCGGAACGCGGCCGGCGGCGCGTGTTCCTGCAGGCGCTGATCCACTGCGCGGTGGCCCTGCATCACCACGGGCGGGGCAACGCGCTGGGCGCGCGGCGACAACTTCGCAAGGCCGTTGCCAAGCTGGAGCCCTTTCCCGCGGGGTGGGAGCAGATCGACGCGGGAGCGCTGCTGGCCTGGCAGCGCGAGGCGCTGGACGCGATCGCGCGGGAAAGGCCGCTGCCGCCATGTACAATAAGAGTTCTAACGCCATCGTGAAAACCGCCCGCGCGATCCTGTTGGCCTTGCCGTTGTGGGCGCAGACCCCGGTCCCGATCGAATACAAGTGCACGCCCGAGGATGTCCACACCTTCGGTTTATCCTGCACGGCGGAGGAGCCCTGCCAGGTATTTCTCGAGATCGCCGCGTTCGACACCGCGGGGGACAAGATCTTTCTGGCGGGCAACCTGCATACGGCGTCCGCGACGCTGTACTCGATCCTGCTGGCGAGCTCCGACGCCGGCGCGACCTGGACGGAGCCCGTCGCGCGTATTCCTCACGCCACTCTGGAGCAGATTCAACTGCTTGGATTTGACGCGGGCTGGATTGCCGGTCAGCTCATTCATCCCCTGCCGCGCGATCCCTTTTTCCTGATCACCGGCGACGGCGGCAACACCTGGAAGCAGCGCGCCGTGGTGGAGGACGGGCGCCCCGGCTCCGTGGAGCAGTTCGTCTTCGAAAACAAGAATAACGGCAGCCTGGTGATCCGCGGCGGGGGGCGGTGGGAGCTTTATGAGACGCAGACGGGAGGCGACTCCTGGTCGCCCAAGGAAATCAAGTCCACGGCGATCCGCCTGAAGCAGGAAAGACGCGACCTGCTGATTCGTGTGCGAGCCGACGCGGCCGCCCGTCTGCACCGGCTGGAACGAAAGACCGGGGATCGCTGGCAGGTCATCGCCAGCTTTCCGATTCAGGTGGGCGTGTGCCGCCCCGCGGAGACGCCGTGAAGACCGGGCCCGTCGAACTGGAGCTGTTCCGGCAACTGCTGGTATCCATCGCCGAGGAGATGGGGGTGGTGCTCCGCCGCACCTCCTATTCCGCCAATATCAAGGAGCGCCGCGACTACTCGTGCGCCGTTTATGACGGCGCGGGGGAAGCGGTGGCGATGGGCGATCACATGCCGGTGCATCTCGGGGCGATGCCGATGGCCGTGCGCGCGGTCCGCGAGCGCCTGGCGCTGGGTCCCGGCGATGCCGCCCTGGTGAACGATCCGTTTCAGGGCGGAACACACCTGCCCGACATTACCGCCGTATCGGCGGTGTTTCTGAAGGACAGCGGCAAGCCGGCGTTCTACCTGGCCAACCGCGCCCACCATGCCGATGTCGGGGGCATGAGCCCCGGTTCGATGCCGCTTGCCCGCGAGATCTACCAGGAGGGGCTCCGGCTGCCGCCGATCCTTTTGGTCCGCGGCGGCAGGCTGGATGAATACCTGATGGATCTGATTCTGGCCAATGTCCGAACCCCCGTGGAGCGGCGCGGCGACCTGATGGCGCAGTTGGCTTCCCTGCATCGGGGCGAGGTCCGGCTCCGCGAGCTGGTGCGGCGCCGCGGCCTGAAGCCATTGCAGGCGGCGATGCGCGACCTGCGGGATTACAGCGATCGCATGATGCGCGCGGCGATCGCCGACCTGGGGGCCGGCGTGTACACGTTCTCCGATGTCCTGGACAGCGACGGCCTGACGGACACGCCCCTGACGGTGAAAGCCGCGGTCACGATTCGCGGAGGCGAGGCCACCGTCGACTTCCGGGGGTCCAGCCCGCAGGCGGAGGGTCCGGTGAACGCGAACCTGGCCGTCACCACCGCCGCCGTGCTGTATTGCTTCCGCTGTCTGGTTCGGGAGACGGTCCCGTTCACCAGCGGGATGCTGCGCGCCATCCGCATCCTGGCGCCGCGGGGCACGGTAGTAAACGCGCTGCCGCCCGCGGCGATGGCGGCGGGCAACGTGGAAACCTCGCAGCGCATCACCGATACGGTTCTGGGCGCGCTGGCGCAGGCCGCGCCGGATCGCATTCCCGCGGCAAGTTCGGGAACGATGAATAACCTGAGCTTCGGCGGCCGGGACCCGATCCGCGGGAAGTCCTTCGCCTACTACGAAACGCTGGCCGGAGGCATGGGCGCGTCCGCGGCGGGTGACGGCTGGAATGCCGTGCACACGCACATGACCAACTCCTGGAACACTCCGATCGAAGCTTTCGAGCAGCAGTATCCAGTCCGCATCCGCGAGTATCGGGTGCGCCGCGGTTCCGGGGGCCGCGGGATGCACCGCGGCGGAAGCGGCCTGATCCGCGCCTTCGAGTTCCTCGCCGCCGCCGAGGTGACGCTGCTTTCCGACCGGCGCCGGTTTCCGCCCTACGGCTTGAATCACGGCTCGCCCGGATGGCTGGGACGCGCGGTGCTGGTGCGCGCGGGCAAGCAACGGGTGCTTCCCGCCAAGCATCGTTTCGAGGTGCTCCCCGGCGATGTCCTGCGCATCGAGACACCCGGCGGCGGAGGCTGGGGCGCGCCGGAATGAAGCGCGTTCTGGTGCGCGCGACCAACTGGATCGGCGACGCCGTGATGTCGCTTCCCGCGTTGCGCGCGCTGCGCGAGGCCAACCCCGGCGCCCATATCGCGATCCTGGCCAAGCCCTGGGTGGGCGATCTCTATGGACGGGAGCCGTTCTGCGACGAGTTGATTCCTTACGAAGCGGCTTCCGGCGCCCGCGACCTGGGTTCGAAACTGCGGGCCGCGCGCGGCCTTCGCGGCCTGGAATTCGACACCGCCATCCTGCTGCAGAATGCGTTCGAGGCCGCGCTGGTGGTTTGGATGGCGCGCATCCCGCGCCGCATCGGCTACAATCGCGACGGACGCGGACTGCTGCTGACGCACCCAGTCCCGGTCCCCAAGCCCGGCGAAATCCCGCGCCATGAACGCTACTACTACCTGGAGTTGCTGCGCAGGGCGGGGCTGATCCCGAAGCTGCCGCAAGTGGACGCCATTCGCCTGGAGGGGGCGCGCGATGCCCGGCACGGCGGCATTGAACTGCTGCGGAAGGCCGGCCTCGGCGACTTCGTCATCGGCGTCAGCCCCGGCGCGGCGTACGGCGCCGCCAAGCGCTGGCTTCCCGATCGCTTCGCCGCCGCCGCCGCCGGGATTTCCAGCCGCACGGGCGCGTCCGCCGCCGTGTTCGGATCCGCGGCGGAGCGGCCGCTGTGCGAGCAGGTGGCGGTGGCGCTGCGGAACTCCGGCGTAAAGGTCGGCAACTTCGCCGGCGAGACGACGCTGGCGCAGTTCATCGCGATGGCCGCGGCGTGCCGTGTTCTTCTCACCAACGATTCCGGCGCGATGCACATCGCCAGCGCGCTGGGAACTCCCACCGTGACGGTCTTCGGCGCCACGGACGACGCCGCCACCGGACCCACGGGTCCGCTGGCCCGCGTGGTGCGCGAGCCCGTCGATTGCAGCCCCTGCCTGCTGCGCGAGTGTCCGATCGACCACCGCTGCATGACCCGCGTCGATGCCGCGCGCGTGGCCCGCACCGCGCTCGAATTGCTGAAATAGCTCCCGAATTGCTCAAATAGAAGGTTGGACACCCGCACAAAGATCATTCCCCGGCACGAGTTCGCGTGCCAGGCCGGTCCGGACACGCTTCTGGTGACCGGCTACTTCGATCCGCTCCTGGCCCGCGACGCCGAGCAACTGGCCGGGCTTCGCCACGGCCGCGGCAAACTCGCGGTGGCCGTTCTCGATCCCGAGGAGCCCATCCTGCCGGCGCGGGCGCGCGCCGAGCTGGTGGCCGGGCTGGCATGGGTGGACCTGGTGATGGAAGGCGCGCCCGATGATTTTCGCGGTTCCGTCGTGCGCCTGGAAGCCGAACACACCGTCCGCTTCCGCGAGCTGGTGGCATTTGTCCAGGAACGGAATCGGGCGTAGAATCACCGCTGAGGATGGGAGCACGCAACATCCTGATGGTCCGCTTGAGCGCGATGGGAGACATCGTGCACGCGATGCCCGCCGCGGCCACGCTCCGCCACAGTTTCCCTGACAGCCGTCTCACCTGGGTGGTGAAGACGAAGTGGGCGCCGCTGCTGGAGGCGAATCCGTTTGTCGATGAGATCCTGCCTTTCGAGCGCACCGGACTCGCCGGCTGGCGCGACCTTCGCCGCCGGCTGCGGTCCCGCCGCTTCGATCTCGCATTCGACTTCCAGGGCCTGTTGCAGTCGGCGATCATCGCTTCCATGGCGCGGCCGGAGCGCATCTATGGTCCGGATCGCCCGCGCGAGCTTCCGGCCCGCCTGTTCTATTCGACGGCGGTCAGCGTGAAGTCGGCCCACGTGGTGGATCAGAACCTGGAGGTCGCCCAGGCGGGCGGCGCTTCCAACGTTGTGCGGGCGTTTCCCCTGCCGCCCGGGCATCCCGAGGGCGATCTGCCGTCCGGACGCTTCGTGCTGGGCTGTCCCCTGGCCGGTTGGACCTCCAAGCAGTGGCCTCTCGATCGCTGGTCGGAGCTGGCGCGAACGCTCCGGGATTCGCTCGGCATTCCGCTGGTGGTCAACGGCCCGCCGGAGGCGGAATCCAGACTGCGACCGGTCGACGGCGCGGTGGTTCATTTGTCCGGACTTGCCGGTTTGCTGCATGCCTCGCGCCAGGCCTGCGCGGTAGTGGGCGTGGACAGCGGTCCCCTGCACATCGCCGCGGCGCTCTCCAAACCCGGTGTCGCGATCTTCGGGCCCACCGATCCCGCCCGCAACGGTCCTTACGGCGGCACCATCCGCGTGCTGCGCGATCCGGCGGCCCGCACTTCCTACCAGCGTGGAGGGCAGGAAGAGCCGAGCATGCGCGCGATCCTGTCCGCGGACGTGTTCCGCGAGCTGGAGCGGCAGTTGAGTTCCTTGAGGGCGGGCAGCCCGGCGTGATCTTTTCCAAGCCCTACGCGGACTTCGTGGCGCGTTTGCGCGTGCCGTCCGGCTTCGTGCTGGTGGCCGCGTTTCTCTGGTTCGCCGCGCCGACGCGAGATTCCCTGTGGGCCGGACTTCCGCTCGGCGCGGCCGGGCTCGCGCTGCGAGCCTGGGCCGCCGGACACCTGCGAAAGAATCAGCAACTGACCGACGGCGGACCTTACGCCTGGGTCCGCAACCCGCTCTACCTGGGAACGCTGGCGGTGGCGGCCGGGCTGGTGATCGCCACGCGCCGCTGGGAGTTGGGCGTGCTGTTCGCCGCCGTCTTCGCTTTGATCTACCTTCCGGTGATCGCCAACGAGGAAGGCCACCTGCGCAACTTGTTTCCCGCCTATCGCGACTACTGCGATCGGGTGCCGGCGCTGATCCCGCGCCGGCCCCGCGTTCGCGGCGCTTCCGAGTTCTCCTGGCGCACCTGGTGGCGCAACGAGGAATACAACGCGCTGCTCGGATTTGCGGCCGGGTACGCCTTTCTCGCGTGGAAGTCCTGGCCCTGACCTATTCCTCGCGCAGCGCCACCAGCGGATCCACGCGCATGGCACGGCGGGCCGGGACCAGGTTCGCCGCCAGCGCGACGCCCACCAGCAGCAGGCCCACGCCGCCCAGCGTCACCGGATCCCACGGTTTCACCCCATATAGCATCTCCGCGATGAGCTGCGCGGCGCCGATCGCCAGCGCCATGCCGATCACGGCGCCGGTCACCGCCAGCACGGCGCCCTGGCGCAGCACCATCGACAGCACGTCCCCCGGGCGAGCCCCCAGGGCCATTCGCAGCCCGATCTCGCGCGTACGGCGTCCCACCAGGTAGGTCACCACTCCGTAGATCCCCACCGCGGCCAGCGTCAGCCCCAGAACGCCGAACAGGCCCAACACCGCGGCCAGAGCCCGCGCAGGCAGCAGGGCGAGCTCCATCGCCTCGTTCAAGGTCCGGAGGTTCACCGGGACAGCGGCGTTGATGGCGGTGAGCTCGCGCCGCGCCGCCGCCGCCAGGTCCGCGGGACGCCCGTTCCGCGCGCGCACGATCAGCGTCGTGCGGCCCAGATTCGCCGGGTGCTGCAGCGCCGCTTCCCAGAAGAACGGGCGAGTCTCCTCACCCAGCGTGCGGTATTTCCCGTCCTGAGCCACGCCCACGATCTCGATCGATTCCCATTTGCCGCGAATCTCCGTTTGCAGGCGCTTGCCCACGGCGCTGCCGTTGGGGAAATACTTGCGTGCGAAGGCCTGGTTCACCAGCGCCACCCGGGGCGACTTCACATCGTCGGTGATCTGGAACTCGCGGCCCTGCACAACCGGGATGTTCATCGCGCTGAAGTAGCCGGGTCCGGCGGACGCGGTATCAAAGGAAGGCAGCAGGTCGTCCTCCACCGGAGGCTGTCCTTCCACCCGCAACTGCGTCGTCCGGATTTCCATCCGCAACGGAAGGTGCGAGATGGAGCCGACCTTGGCCACGCCGGGCAGCGACGCCAGGCGATCCATGGCCTGCCGGTAGAACGCTTCCGTATCCTCGGGCGGGAAGGTACGCGCCGGGATCTCGATGCTCGCCGTCAGGCTCGGGTTGGGGTCGAACCCCATGTCGATCTGCTCCGCGTTGCCCAGGCTGCGCAGGCACAGGCCGGCCGTCACCAGCAGCACCATGGACGCCGCGACCTGCGCCACCACCAGGCCCTTTCGCACGCGCGACCGGGTGGCGCCGGCGCCCGCCGATCCGTCTTTCAGCGCGGGTCCCAGGTCCTGCCGTGTCGCCTTCCACGCCGGCCACAGTCCGAACAGAATGGATGCGAGGAGTGAAATGCCCAGCGCGAACGCCACCACCCTGCCGTCGGTGGCAAGGTCAATGTAGACAGGCACCGGAAGGAACCGGATGGTTCCATTCAGCGCGCCCGCGGCCCACGCTGCCAGCGCCAGCCCCGCCATGCCGCCCAGAACCGAAACCAGCAGGCTCTCCGACAGCAGTTGCCGCGCGATGCGCCACCGGCTGGCCCCCAGCGCGAGCCGGATACTCACCTCGCGGCGGCGCGAATCGGCCCGCGCCAGCGCCAGGTTCGCCAGATTCACGCAGGCGATCAGCAGCACCAGGCTGACCAGCGCCAGCAGCACCACCGACACCGCGGCCACGTTGGACCGCACCATCGCGGGCAGCAGCGTGACCGGGGTGGCGTTGATGCCCCGTCCCTTGTGGGTGTCCGGAAACCTGGCGTGCCACGCCGCCGCCACGGGCTGCAGGCTGGCCTGCGCCTGCTCCCGTGTGATTCCCGGCTTCAGCCGCCCGATGACCCATTGCGACCTTCCGGTCCGCGAGGTGAGCATTTGCGGCGCCTTGGTGACTTCGCTCAACACCGTGATGGGCACCCAGATGTCCGGCGCGACCGCGATCATCGTTCCCAGGAACGCCTCCGGCGTTACGCCGATCACCGTATAGCTGTTGCGGTTCAGCCGCAGCGTCCCGCCCACCAGCTTGGGGTCGCTGCCCAAACGCTTCCACAAACGCTCGCTGATGACCACCACCGGAGGAGCGCCCGGCTTGTCGTCCTCCGGCGTGATCAACCGGCCCAGTTTCGCTCGCGTGCCCAGGGTCCGGAAGTAATTGCCGGTAACCATGTTGGACATCACCTGCTCGCCGGGCCCGTCGTCACCCAGGCGGAATTCATGAACGTTGTAGAGCATGACGTCGCTGAAAACCTGGTTCTCATCGCGCACGTCGGTGTAGTCGGCGTAATTCCAGGGCTCGTACTCCTGGAGCATGCGGATGTCGCTGTTCTGGCTGGTCTGGTAGAGCTGAACCAGTTCCTGTGGCCTTTCCGCCACGGGCGGGCGGAACAGCAGGGTGTTGATAATCGAAAACACCGCGGTGTTGGCTCCCACGCCCAGCCCCAGCGTCAGCACGGCGACAGCGATGTATCCCGGGCTTTTTCGCAAAACCCGGATGGCATAGTTCACGTCATTCCACAGCGTCGTCATTGGTACTGAGTACGAGACGGCGCGGGCGGAAGATCCTTACTTTTTTTCTTGTTTAGTGGACGGGTAGGTCAGGGAATCCATCAGCCACTCCCGGTTCGACACCAGGTCTGACTTCAGCCGTTCCACCAGCGCCTCGCGCTTTTCGAAAAGCCGGTAGCCCTCGCGGGACCGCAGATAGCCCGCGGCGCGAGCATCCTCGCGCACCGTCTGCTCCAGCCCGGCCTCAGCCGCGCGCTCTTCGTAGCGCTTCCGGTTGTCCAACAGCGCTTTCACGAGGAAGGGCATCACGGTCGAGTAATCGGCCTGCATGCTCTCGGTGGATTGCTGGTAGGTGTCTTTGTCCACCTTCCCCCAAGTAACCGCCTCCGCCGGCGGGCACGACGACAGCGATCCGTCCGTGACCGGAGCGGTCACGATCTGCACATCGAACTCGTAGCCGCGCACCTCCGGCAGACCCAGCACCTGCCCCAGCGCAGGCTCCGGCTGCAGGTTGTAGTTCTTGGGAACGCCCCCGCCGAGTATCAACGTACCGAGCGCTTTTGCGTCACTCTCGAACAGGCCCCAGCGGTGGTAGGCGCAGGCCTCGAAGACTTCGGCGTGCAGATCCAGATCGAAACCATACTCCGGAATCAGGCCCGATTCCCGCATCGCCCAGAGCTTCATCGAGTTCAGGAACACGCTGCCGTCGGCGGGCGCCCCAACGAAGATGGGGATCGCCATGTGGTAGCAGGTCGATAGCAACCCCGGAGTGATGTCGTTACGCGCTTCCTGCTGAGCGTAGAACTCGCCCAGCCGGTAGCGGAGCTCGGTTCCCGTCATCCTGCGCTGGAAGTCGGGGCGGCTCAGCATCGCCGTCAGGAACTTGTCCTGGTCCAGCAGCACCTCTTCATCAAACGCCATGTCGGTGACGCGAATGGTCTTCTCGTCGCGCAGGGCGCCGTCGTCGCCGAAAATCGGGACTTCGTGGATCGGTTCCCGATGCCCGTTCAGCGAGCGATGGCCGTCGTGATAGCAAACCGCGTCGGTGGTCGACAGGTACGCGATCCAGCCTGCCTCGATCAGGGGGATGAGCCAGGCCTGGTGCTGGCCGGAGACCGTGATCGGACCGCTGACCGCTAAGGTGAGCGGGCACCCCATACCGATCGCGCGGTCGAGAATGGTGTAGATCCGCCGCAGGTAGCCCCCGCCGAAGGCGGGCAGGCAATGGCGGAACATTTCGTCCAGAGTTTGAACCTCGTCCACGCGTTTCACGCGCACGGTGCGCCGGGGGTGATCCATGACTCTATGTTCGCAAACGTGCGGCACGATGCGCCTTCCGCGCCCTCCCCGTGCCAGTTCCACCTGTTCCCGGATCAGCCGGTTGCTCCGATCACCGCTTGGGGTCGAGACCTGCTTCCTCGGTGGCTTGCGGAGCGGGCCGGCCGGTCAGGAACTCCATTGTTTCCAGGAACTCAGCCGGGCCCGCCGCAGCCATGTCGCGGGTCGCCTCGCGGATCCGCGCCTCCAGCGCTTCCAGCGCGCCACGGGTCTCCAGCAGCCGTTTCCAGCGGTTTGGATTATGCCCTTTTTGGCCGAAATCGCCGCCCGCCAGCTTATCCCAAGCTCCTAACCCGCAGTGCGCTGCGGCCGATGACCAGGTGTAGATCTCAGCTTTGTCCGTAATCCCCGCCCGTACCGGGTTCCTCTCCACATAGGCCAGGCCGGCTAAGGAGTGAGAATCGGGCTTGCCACAGGTGCCCCTTCACCTGCCGTAAACGATTGCTAACGGGCGTAATCGCCGTGTGCGTTGCCGAAAGTGCGGCTGAGGGACTCGTGCCGGTGGGGGATCACAATCCAAGTGCGCGTGGTTGGTCATGGCGCGGAAACCAACGATCTCGGTCTGAAAACGCTCGGCGAACTTGGCGACCAGATCGAGGTAGAGGAGGCGATCGGCGTCGGCGAAGAAGATCTGGCGGGCTTCGTTGCCACGCTGGACGACGTGTTGCCAGATCCCGGGGCCTACGATTCGAGGGGGCGGGGCATATAGGGAATAGTGCTTCTTAGCCCGGTATGTTCTTAGTCCGGAGCAGGTGGAACTGGCACGGGGCGGGGACGGCTGTTCCGAAAGGCGAGGGTGGGTTACGGGGGATCAACAAGTTACGGATGGAGTGAGGGTCCAAATCCTTACCCCGTTTTCTTGGTAAGTGAGCCTGGTTGCAGTCTCTGGCCAATGTGAGTCGCTTTAGAATCAACGGCGATAACCCGAAAGGAATACTCCCCCTTACCCCCGGAGTATTTTCGGAGCGGAGCAGGTGGAACAGGCACCGGGAGGCACCGGGAGGGGACGGCTGTTCCGAAAAGTGAGTGCGGTGACAGCGAATCAATAAGTTACGGGGCAAGAGAGGATCGGAATGCTTAGCCCGTTTCTGACCAGTTCTGGCTTCTGGCAGGCGCTTGCAGAGAGTTTAGGGTCTTAGAATCAACAGCCATATCCCGAAGGAGGTACTCCCCCTTACCCCCGGAGTATTTTAGGAGCGGAGCAGGTGGAACAGGCACCGTTCGTGGGCAGTTCGTGGGCACCGTTCGTCGTCGGCTCGGCACCGTTCGTCCGTTTGTCTCCGGCACGGGAGCAGGGCGAACTGGCACGGCAAGCCCCGGAGCTTACTTCCCGCCGAAAAACCGGCGAACGCTCCTGGCCGCCCGGTCCAGCGACCGGCCTGTGGCGGCGGCGCTCCTCTCCACCGCGCTGCCGGTGCGTTCCGTGGCGTCCGCCACCGCCGCCGCGGTGTTCGAGGCGCTCCTATCCAGTGCGTTCCCGGTCTTGCGGCCGCTTGCATCGAGCGCGTTCATGGTCGTGTTGCTCACCTGAACCACGCCCTGCATCGCGGGTGATTTCCGCCTCGCCGCCACCAGGCTCCTCGGTTCCAGTTGCGCCAGCAGTTCCGCGGTGAAATCGGGCCGCAGCTTCACCGCCAGGGGCCACTTGGAATATTGAAGCCACGCGGTTCCATTCAGTGGTTTTCCGGCTTCGCCCAGGTTGACGATCGCCGGGCTTCGCAACCGCCGGTTGGAATGGCAAACGTCGCCTCCGCAGCCTGCCGCGCAGTGCTTGGGATCGAAGTAGGACGCATGCTTCCCGTTCGACACCCAGACCGCGGGTCCGTGATGCTCCGCCCGCAGCACGGACGCCTTGGCTGCCGTGCTCAATTCGCACATCGTGTCTTCATGCGCGCCGGCATACCAGGCGATTGCCTTCCATTCTCCAGCGGGAGCATCGGGATGATCCGCCTCCAACAATCCGGCGATGTGCTCGGCATCCAGCGCATGGCCGAATCGGCCGCAGTCCCGACCCCACAGGTGAAAATAGCGGACCTCGATCCGCGCTCCATTGCGGATCACGTGCCCGTAGAGGGTGCCGTTTCGCGCCGCCACCACCGGTTCGCCCAGCCCCGGCGTCATCTCGGCCGGGAGACCATCGCAGTCGGTGGCGCTGACAAACAAGGTAGGTTGGAAGCGTTCGAGCAATTGCTGCTCCAGCGCGTCGTCCAGGCCGTCTCCGTCGGCATCCGTGGCGGCGGCGAAACCGACCGCGAGGAAACAAGCGCAAGCCAACCGCAACAGAGGCATCGCTTCATCCTACACGTTCCCGGTTCCGGGCGAGCCTACTCGTATCTCAGCGCGTCCACGGGATCCAACCGCGCGGCCTTGTTCGCCGGCCAAAGCCCGAAAAACAAGCCCACGGCGACGCTCATCAACACACCCGCGGCCGCCGCCCAGAGGGGAACCGATGTCGGCAGTTCCGGGAAGGCGAGCCGCGCACCAAGGGACACGAGGTAGCCGAAGAGCATCCCCAGCAGCCCTCCGATTCCGGTCAACACCACGGCTTCGGTCAGGAACTGCACGACGATATCGATCCGGCGGGCGCCGATCGCCTTGCGGATGCCGATCTCGCGCGTTCGCTCCGTCACCGACACCAGCATGATGTTCATCACGCCGATGCCGCCCACCAGCAGACCGATGGAGCTCATCACCACCATCACCAGCGCGGTCATCGCGGTGATGGAGCGGAACTGCTCCACCATCTGTTCGGCGGTGGACATCGCGAAGTTATCCGGCGCGGACAGCGGAACCCGGCGTTCCATCCGCAACACGGCCCGCACCTCATCCATCGCGGCCGCCATCCTGCCCTCGTGCGCCACCACCACCAGCATGTGCTCGTCGGCCTTGGGATAGAACTTACGCATCGTGAAGTACGGCAGCAGCACGCGAAGATCCTGCTGGCCGGGGAACGAATTCGCGGGCCGCTTCATCACCCCGATCACCTCGAACTGATGGCCGTTGACGTCGATGCTTTTTCCCAGCGGATCGCGGCCGCTCAGCAGCGCCTTGTACACGTCCTCGCCGATTACCGTCACCGGCACGCGATGGCGATTCTCGCCGTCACTGAAGAACCGTCCAAACAGCATCTCGGCCTGGCCGCCTTCGGCGTAGCCGGGCTCCGTTCCGCCCAGGTTGATGCTGAACAAGTCATTGCCCTGGTAGCGGACTTTGTTGACGTTCGGGCCGAAGGCGCGCGGGGGAAACAGATAGGGGCTCACGTGGCGCACCGAGGGACACCGCTCCGCGATCGCGATGGCGTTCTCCAGCGTCAGCGGCTTGCGCTGCCGTTCCTCGGCGGAAAGATTTCCCATCCGCGGTCCCATGGGGAACTTGAATACGATCACCGTATCGGTGCCGAAGCTGCGCAGGATGCTGGTGATGGCTCCGTCCAGGCCCGCCATGATCGAGCCGACCCCCATGATGGTGCCCGTGCCGATGATCACCCCGAGCACCGTCAGGAATGCGCGCATCTTGTGCTGGCGCACCGTATCCAGGGCGAGTTGAACGCTGGCCAGCAGGGACCGCAGCCGCCACGCCGAACCGCCTTCCCGACCGGTCCTCTGGGCCAGGTCGACGATCATGTCTCAAACCTCAGCGCTTCGATCGGGTCCAGGCGCGAGGCGCGCCGCGCCGGGTAGATGCCGAAGAACAAACCCACCGCCGTGGAGACGCCCACCGCGACCACCACCGCCGCCAGCGGCACCTGCATGGGCACGGGCGTGAAATTGCGCACCAGCACCGCGAGGAGCGTCGCGATCAGCACACCGATCACGCCACCGGCGCCGGACAACATCGAGGATTCCACCAGGAACTGCCGCAGGATGTCCACCCGCCGCGCGCCGGCAGCCTTGCGGATGCCGATCTCGCGCGTGCGCTCCGTCACCACCGCCAGCATGATGTTCATGATCACCACGCCGCCCACCACCATGAACACGCTGACAATGGCGATGGCGGCTCCGGCAATCGTTCCCGTGAGCTGCTTCCACGCATTGGCCAGGGCTTCCGAATTCAGGATCGTGAAGTTGTCCTCGCGTCCGGGACCCAGGTGGCGGTATGCGCGCAGCAGACTTCGGACCTCATCCTGCGCCTGTTCCAGCACGCTTTGATCCCTCGCCAGCGCCAGGAACGCCATGCCGCGCCGGGCGCCGTACATCTTGAAGTACGTGCCCGCGGGAATGTACACGAAGTTGTCCTGCGACTGTCCAAAGGCGCTGCCCCGCGCCTTGGCCACGCCCACCACGGTAAACGGCCGCCCCGCGATATCCACCGTTTTGCCCGCCGCATCCGTGCTCGGAAAGAACCGCTCCTTCAGGTCATTGCCGATGAACGCCACTTCGATCTTTTTGTGATCCTCCACCTGGGTGAAGAAACGGCCTTGCGCGATCTGCACGTTCTCCACCAGGTGGAAGTTAGGGCTGGTCCCTGTCAGCGTCACTTCCTCGATCGTTTCGCGTCCCGAGGATACGCTGCTGCGGCGCGACGCCGACACCGCCAGCTCGCGCGAAAGTTTCACGTTCGCCTTCAGGAACTCGAATTCGTCCAGCGTGAGTTGCGGGTTCTTGCGATTCCACTCCACGAACTTCTTGGGATCGAACTCGCCGACAAACGCCATCCGCACCACGCGGAAACCCTCGGAGCCCATGGTCGACACCGTCTCCGCCACATAAAGGTTCATGCCGTTGATCACCGCCATGACCGCGATCAGCGTGGCCGTGGCCAGAATGATCCCCAGCAGCGTGAGAAAGCTTCGCAGCTTGCTCGATCGCAGCGAGTCTGCCGCAACCATCGCGGATTCCCAAAATGATGCGGTGGACTTCACAGGGTGTTGAAGAATAGAGACGGGCTTAGCGGCGTCTTCCTTACAGGGAAACGGATGCGGAAGGCTGCGTGTTCCCGGTAAGTTGCGTGAGCCGCTCTCCCATCCAGCGAAGCACCACGCGGTCGATCCAGAAGCGCGGCCGGCTTCGTGCGATGAAGCCCACGTGGCCTCCGTGATCGGTCGTCAGCAGAGTTAAAGCCGGATTTTCGCGAAACACAGGCAAGTCATAGACTTCAAACGGGATCATGGGGTCGTCCTTAGCTTGAATGATCAGTGCCGGCACGCGGATGCGGTCCAGGAAGTTTCGCGCCGATTGCGTCCGGTAGTAGTCGGCCGCCCGTCCGAAGTCGAAAAGCCTTGCGGTATAAAAATCGTCGAAGTCATAGATACTACGTACCTTGGGCAGATGCTCCAAAGTGTACTGATCGGGCGCTTGCAGGTGCCGTTCGCGGATTCTCCGCTTCAGCGCGATCAGGAACCGCCGCTGGTACACGAGGTTGGAAGGATGATCGATGCGGCGGGCGCATGCATCGAGATCGATGGGGGTGGAAACCGCGCATACGCCGGAAAGCAATTGCGGACCGAGATCGCCCAGCTCTCCGGCGAGCTTCAGGGTCACGTTGCCGCCTAAGGAAAAACCTGTGAGAAAGATGGGCAAATGGCTGGTTTCGCGGATCTTACGGATCACCGCCAGGACGTCCCCAGTCTGACCCGAATGGTAGTTCGACAACGCCAGATCCAACGTGCCGCCACAACTGCGCATGTTGAAGCGGTGGATATGAAACCCGGCGTGCAGCGCGTCGTGGGACAGCGACCGCACGTAGCCCGACGAACTGGAGCCCTCCAAGCCATGGATGATGACCAGGTGTCCGCGCGGTTGGCTCAGCCTGGTTTTTTGGCGGTGGACCAGGACTCGGACGCCGGGGCCGGTGTCGTAGATGACGGGTTCGAGGGGATGGGTGTCTTCGGAACCGGGGCGAGACCAGAAGTTCCCGGCGATGGTCGCCAAGTGGGCGTTACGGAAAAACGGGACGAACGGGTCCAAGTCCCATTTTACCAGGGCGTAGTCAGGTCTTCTTCTTGCCTTGCTCGTATCCTTCCAACGTCTTGTGCTTTTTGTAGTACTTCCCGGCTTCGTTCAATTCGCGCGAGGTCTTCGTGGTATGGCAGTACGTGCAGTCGCGCCGTTCCTTCTTGGCAAGGTCCGGCGAAGCGGACGAGGGCAACCCGATGAGCATCGCTCCAGCAGCGACGATTGAAGCCGGGGCGAGGAACCGCATTATGGATCGCATCACAGCCTCCATAGGTTGCG
>JAIEPW010000132.1 GCA_019748195.1 Bryobacteraceae bacterium | reverse complement strand
GCGATCTGAACAACCGGTTGGCAAAACATAATGCGGGGGAGGTTCCACACACCTCGAAGTTCCGGCCGTGGGCTCTCAAGAACTACACCGCATTTCTCACCAGAGAACAGGCAGCGGTTTTCGAGCGGTACCTGAAATCAGGCTCCGGCCGCGCCTTCGCGAATCGCCACCTGTGGCCTTGATGGCCCACAAGCGACTTCCTCGTGGTCCAGACAGTCCGCCGCGACGCGCAACGCCAATGCCCGAACGGCCGTGACCGCTTCCTCGCGGGTCTGCCCGTAGGCCATCACGCCGGGCATGGATTCGAGGTCAGCCCACCAACGACCGTCGTCCTCGCGTCCGAGCGTGATGGGAATCGACTCAAGGGTGCCCGTCGTCATTGCTATGCGCCTAGTTTCAGGATAGTCCGGCGGGTTCTACACTGAAACCATGTCCTGGCTCTGGCAGCCCGATTCCGAATCCATCCCACGAACCAACGTCTGGCGATTCCTGAACCGCCTCGGCCTGCCGGATCGCGAGTCGTTCCTCAAGTACTCCACCGATCAACTTGAAAACTTCTGGGATCAGATGGTCCAGGAGACCAGGATCGACTGGTTCGAGCCATATACCCAGGTGCTGGACACCTCCAAGGGCGTCGAGTGGGCCAAGTGGTTTATCAACGGCCGCCTGAACATCGTCCACAACACCCTGGACCGCTACGGGCTTTCGGCCCACCCGGCCATCCTTTGGGAGGGCGAGGACGGGCCCTCGCGCGAGATCAGTTTCGCCGAGCTGCACGGGCAAACCAACCAGCTTGCGAATTACCTGAAGTCCCTGGGGCTGCGTAAAGGCGATCGTGTGGCGATGTGCATGCCGATGGTCCCGGAAGTGGTCACGGTGGTGTACGCGTGCCTGAAGCTCGGGCTGGTTGTCGTTCCGATCTTTTCGGGATTCGGGGCGGGCGCGATCGCCACGCGCCTGCAGGACTCCGGCGCGGCGGTGATCTTCACCGGCGATATCCTGCAGCGGCGGGGCAAGCGCCAGGACCTGGAATCCAAGGTCCGCGAGGCAGCGGCCAAAGCACCCAGCGTGCGCCAGGTGGTGGTGTATCCCTACGACACGGGTTGGAGCAAGATGCTCCGCAGCCTGTCCCCGGTATGCGCCACCGAGGAGGTGGATTCCGAGCATCCGGCGTTCATCCTGTACACCTCCGGAACCACGGGCAAACCCAAAGGATGCGTGCATACCCATGCGGGCGCGCTGGCGCAGATGTCGAAGGAGATCTGGCTGGCTTTCGACCACCAGCCGGACGATCGCTTCTTCTGGCTGTCCGATATCGGCTGGATGATGGGTCCGTGGACCATCATCGGCAACCATCATTTCGGCGGAACGATTTTGCTGTATGACGGCGCGCCGGATTATCCGGACGCCGATCGCCTGTGGAACATGCTGGAGCGGCGCCGCATCACCACCTTTGGAGTTTCGCCCACCGCGATCCGCGTGCTGATGCGCAACTCCGATCCGCGGCGGTTCGACCTCAGCCGCCTGCGCCTGCTGGGGTCCACCGGCGAGCCCTGGGACGACACCTCCTACTCCTGGTTCTTCGAAATGGTGGGCGGGAAGCGCTGCCCGGTGATCAACATCTCGGGCGGTACCGAGATTGTCGGCTGTTTCCTGTTCCCGCTGCCGATTCAGCCGCTGAAGGCGTGTACGCTGGGCGCCCCGGCGCCCGGAATGGCGGCGGCGATCCTGAATGAAGACGGATCGCCCACTCCACCCGGCCAAACCGGGTATCTGGCGTGCGTGAAGCCCGCGCCTTCCATGACCCGCGGCATCTGGGGCGATCCCGAACGATACCTGGAAACCTACTGGTCGAAGTGGCCGGGCGTGTGGCACCACGGCGATTGGGCCAGCGTGGACGAAGACGGCTGCTGGTATCTGCACGGCCGTGCCGATGAATCCATGAATGTCGCCGGGCGCAAGGTGGGCCCGGCGGAAGTGGAGGATGCGCTGATCGAGCATCCGCAGGTGAGCGAAGCGGCGGTGATCGGCGTTCCCGATGAGGTGAAGGGCGAAGGGATTGTGTGCTTCGTGGTTCTGAAGTCGCCGGTACCGGAAAAGGAGCTGTCGGACTTCCTGGTGAAGAACCTGGGCCCGACGTTTCGTCCGAACGCGATTCACGCGGTCGCGGAACTGCCGAAAACACAAAGCGGCAAGATTGTGCGCAGGCTGATCCGGCGCAAGTTCCTGGGCGAGGATCTGGGCGACACGTCCACGGTGCAGAATCCGGCCGCCCTGGAGGCGTTCCGAAACGGCGCCTGATTCTGTATCAACATGGAGAGATGCGCCTTCTGGCCGCGTTCCTTCTGGCATTGTGCGCCGCGCAGGCGCAGCCGAAACGGGTCCTGTTCCTGACGCACTCGGCGGGATTCCGGCATGAGTCGATTCCGGTGGCGCGCGCAATGCTCGCGCAGGCGGGGTCGCGGGTGAATGTCGAGGTCACTTCCTCGGAAGACGTGCAGATGCTCCGCCGCGAAGTTCTGGCCGGATTCGACGCGGTCTTTTTCTACACATCCGGCGAGCTTCCGATCAGCGCCCAGCAGAAGCAGGATCTGCTCGAGTTTGTACGCTCCGGCAAGGGATTCGGGGGGGCGCACTCGGCCACCGACACGCTCTACGCTTGGCCCGAATACGGGGAGTTGATCGGCGGATACTTTGACGGGCATCCCTGGGTGCAGGAGGCGCGCATCGATATTGAAGATCCTGACCACCCGGCGACCCGCGACCTTCCAAAGCCGTCGTTCTCGCTGACCGAGGAGTACTACCAGTTCCGCGCCTTTTCGCGTGACCGCGTGCGGGTTCTGATGACGCTGGATGTTACCTCTGTCGACCTGGCGAAACCAGGCGTGAACCGTACGGACCGGGACTTCGCGCTCGCCTGGGTGCGCGAATTCGGTCAGGGTCGCGTTTTCTATACCGCGCTGGGCCACTTCGACGGAACCTGGCGGGACCCGCGCGTTCAGAAGATGCTGGAAGGGGCGCTGGCATGGCTGACCAGGCAGGCGGACGGCCGCGCGACGCCGCGGCCGCTGCCGAGGGGCGAGTTGGCGCCGCGGGCGCTCGCGCCCGGCGCGGCGTTGGAGCTGTTCGGATCGAGTCTGACTTCCGGAAGCGTGATGGCAGCCGATTCGCTGCGCTGGGCGGACCGGCTGGCCGGGGTCTCGGTCCGCGTGAATCAGCAGCCCGCTCCGTTGCTGTACGCTTCGCCGGGTCAGGTGAATGCGCAGATTCCGTTTACGGTGCCGGCCGGGTCGACGGCGCGGGTCGAAGTCGTGTCCGGCACGTCGTTGGTGGCGTCGGCGTCGATGCCGGTGCGCGCGGCGGAGCCGGTGATTCGCGCGGCGCTGATCGATCGCGGCGCGCTGGTTTTGTACTGCACCGGTTTGGGCGATGTGGATCGCCGGCCCGTTCCAGGGCTGCCGTCCGCCTTGTCGCCATTGTCACGGACGCTGGCGCGGCCTCGCGTCAGCGCCAACAGCCGGGAGTTGGCGGTGTTCTTCTCCGGATTAGCGCCGGGATGGGTGGGGTTGTATCAGGTGAATGCGTCGCTTCCGCCGGACCTCGGAGGCGGGCGGCTGGATATTCAACTGGAGATGGGGGACGCTACGGCGCGGTTCGCGGTGAGCGTTCCGTAGGTCGTGATCTCCGGGTAGCAATACCTTGCGCTGAGACCTGTTGCCACTTGCTGGATCGTGGATCCCGCCGCTGGCCGCATTCGATACATTGGGAGGAGCAATAGGCGGGAGCCGCGCGCGAGCCAGCGGCAAGCGGAGAGCGTTTGCCGTTATTTGATAATGGACGGCAGACAAATCGCCTGTCAACGCTGTTATTTCCAGGGCTAGGTTATCACCATCGAACAACAACGGTTCGCTGACAACGTCTGCCACTCGCTCACGCTCGTGGCTCCCAGTTGTCGTCGGTCGCATGATTTAAGTCATGCGAACCGTGAGGTCGCGGTGGGCTAGCCGGTATTACACCTTGGCATTGCCAGACTAACGTTACTTAGAAGTGAGCCCTTGTCGCCGAGAACGTTTGCCACTCGCTGAGGCTCGTGGCTCCCAGTTGTCGTCGGTCGCATGATTTAAGTCATGCGAACCGTGAGGTCGCGGTGGGCTAGGCGGGTATTACACCTTGGCATTGCCAGACTAACCTTACTTAGAAGTGAGCCCTTGTCGCCGAGAACGTTTGCCACTCGCTCACGCTCGTGGCTCCCATTTTTCGTTGGTTGGTTGATTTAAGTTACGCAAGTGGTGGACGGATCGCAATTGTGCTGTCGGACGCAGAAGACCACGTGGATGGACACGTACGAACGTCGCCTGGCGCCGCCGGGTGCGTGATAGACCTCCGGTGATATCCTGCCCTGCATGCCTTCCCTTACCGAACTCGCGGAGCAGCTCTGGCGCGGCGAGATACGGACCAGCGATCCGCAGCATCATCCCTTCGTGGCCCTGAATCAGATGGAGGAGGTGGCGGAGGGGGTCGCGTTCTACAAAGGCTTCTCCAACATCGCCGCCGTGAAGACGTCCGACGGCCTGGTTCTCATCGATACCGGCTCCTACCACCCCACCGCCCACCAACGCAGTTTCGACAAGGTGCGGTCTTATTCGCCGGACCGGCTGCATACAGCCATCTACACGCACGGCCACGTGGATCACGCATACGGTCTGCCGCCGTTTCTGAAGGAAGCCGCCGAGAAGAACTGGGGCCGGCCAGAGATTCTGGGGCATCAGGGCGTGATCCCGCGGATGCGCCGCTACAACGAAACGGCGGGTTATAACTCCGTCATCAACTCGCGGCAGTTCAATGTCAAGACGGAGTGGCCCACAAATCCGATCTTCCCTTCCCGGACGTTTGACGATGCGTTGAATCTGACGGTCGGCGGCGAGGAGATCTGGATCCGCCATGCGAAAGGCGAGACCGACGATCACGCCTGGGTGTTTTTGCCCCGAACTCGCGTGTTGTACACCGGCGACCTCTTCATCTGGGCCGCCCCGAATGCGGGCAACCCGCAAAAAGTGCAGCGGTACGCGATCGAGTGGGCGCGCGGGCTGCGGGAGATGGCGGCGCTGGCGCCGGAGATTCTGCTGCCGGGTCACGGTCTGCCGGTGATCGGACGCGAGAATGTCGCGCAAGCGCTTACCGATACGGCGGATTACCTGGAGTCACTGTACACGCAGACTTTAGCGTTGCTCAACGCCGGCGTGCCCGTAGTGGACATGATTCACGAGATCGCGCCGCCGCCTCATCTCGCCGACAAGCCGTATCTGCTGCCCATCTACGATGAGCCGGAGTTCATCGTGCGCAACATTCACCGCTGCCTGGGCGGATGGTGGAGCGGGGTTCCGAGTGAACTGAAACCGGCGCCCCGCCAAGCGCAGGCGCGCGAGATCGCCGCGCTAGCCGGAGGACCGCGGCGGCTGATCGAGCGCGCCGCCGAACTGGCCGAAGCCGGCGACATGAGGCTCGCCTGTCATCTTGCGGACTGGGCGGGCGACGCCGCGCCGGAGTCCGTCGAAGTGCATCGAATCCGCGCGGCGATCTATACCAGGAGGATGGAGTCCGAGCCTTCGACCATGTCGAAGGGCATCTTCGGCGCCGCGGCGCGGGAGTCGGCCGCGAAGGGCTAGGAACTCTTGCCCGCCCGTTTCCGCGGACGCTTGGACACCGCCACGGGACCGGTGCCGGTGGCGGCCACGGGCTCCTCATCGGCATCCTGCGAGGCGGCCGGCGCCGAGGCAGCGGCGGGGGGTTTCTTCACCGAAGCCAGGGACGCTTTCAGCGCTTCCAGGATATCGACGACCTTCTGCTGCTTGGGCTCCGGCGTTGCGACCACTTCCTGACCCGCCTTCTTGGCCTCGATCAGTCCCAGCAGGTTCTCGCGGTACATGTCCTTGTACTTTTCGGGCTCGAAATCAGCGGCCAGGTGCTGGATCAGGGAGTCGGCAAGTTTGAGCTCGGTCTCTTTCACCAGCGAGAGATCGGTACGGAACTCATCCACCTTGCGGATCTCGTGCGAGTAGTACATGGTATGCAGGAGCACCCCGTTCTGTCCCGGACGCAGAATGACGATGTGCTCGCGGCTGTGCATCGCGATCTTGGCGATCCCGGCGTAACCGGAGTTTCGCAGCGCGCTGAACAGCAGGGCGTAGGGCTTCTCGCCCGCCTCGTCGGGAGCCATGTAGTAGGACGTTTCCAGGTAGATGGGATCGATCTGATCGTTCTTGACGAATTCCAGGATCTCCATGACCTTGGCCGAAGGCGGAGCGACTTTCTTGATCTCCTCGTCTTCGACGGTAACGTAGCGATCCTTCTCGTACTCGAAGCCCTTCACGATCTCGCTGCGCGGAATCGGCTTGTCTTCGGCCTGGCAGTAAATGACCTGCTTGATGCGCGAGCCGTCATGCTTGTGTAGCTGGTTGAAGCTAATGCTTTCGCTTCGCGCCGCACTGTACAATTTCACTGGGAAGGAGACGAGCCCGAAAGTGAGATGGCCTTTCCAGACCGTGGATGCCATGGTGTCCCTCGCGTATTGGATTGGCCCAGCCGACGAAGCCTTAGCCACAACTAACACATTCGGCTGAACATTTTCAACTTCTTATGTCGCTTGGCGAGTACTCGCGAAAGCGCTCCTTCTCAAAGACGCCGGAGCCCGCCCCAGCCGTTTCCGAGCCTCCACCACCGGCGGGAAACAGCTTTTGTGTGCAGCGCCACCACGCCACGCGCTTGCATTACGACCTGCGGCTGGAAGCCGGCGGGGTTCTTAAGTCCTGGGCGGTACCGAAGGGACCTACCCTGGATCCGGGGCCCAAACATGTCGCCATTCACGTAGAGGATCACCCGCTGGAATACGGGGGATTCGAAGGCATCATCCCGAAGGGTAATTACGGCGCGGGGAGCGTCATGCTGTATGACCGCGGTTGGTATGAGCTACTGGGAGAAACCTCGGCGGAAGAACAACTTGCACGTGGCGACTTAAAGTTTCGCCTGCATGGGGAAAAACTCAAAGGCGAGTTCGCCCTGGTGCGCATGAAGGGGTCCAAGAACAAAGGCAACGAGTGGCTGCTACTGAAGAAAAAGGACGCTTTCGCCCAGCCGGGCTGGGATCCCGACCAGCACGCCGTCAGCGTCCTTACCGGCCGGACCCAGCAGGAAATCGCACAGGGACTATCCGCCGCGAACCCCCAGCCGGGGAAGGAGCGGGACCTCTCGCAGTCGCGCGGAGCGCGCAAGGCGGACCTGCCGGGCTGGATCGAGCCGATGAAAGCCGTCATCGGCAATGCGCCGCCGCGGGAGAAGGATTGGATCTTCGAAGTGAAGTGGGACGGCGTCCGCGCCCTGTGCTTCGTGGCGGAGGGACGCGTCCGCATACTCTCCCGCAACGGCAATGCCATTGACCGTCGCTACCCCGAACTGAGCATTCTCCCGCATCACGTGAAGGCGAGCCAGGCGGTGCTGGACGGCGAGATCGCCGCGCTCGACGAACGCGGCCTCCCGAGCTTCGGCATGTTGCAGCGGCGGATGCACGTGGACGATCCGGCAAGCGTCGCCGCGTTGTCGCGCAGCACTCCGGTGGTGCTATACGTCTTCGATCTGCTTCACCTGGACGGCTGGAACCTGTGCGACGTCCCGCTCAGCGAGCGCAAACGACTGCTCCGCGAAATCCTGACGCCGGGCGGGCTCATCCGCCTTTCCGAGGACTTCGCGGACGGCGCCGCGCTGTACGAGGCCGCCAAGGCACAGGGGCTGGAAGGGATCGTGGCAAAGAACCCGGCAAGCTGTTACGTCTCCAAGCGGACTTCCGACTGGGTGAAGTACAAGGTGACCCAGCAGCAGGAGTTCGTGCTTTGCGGCTACACGCTCGGTGAGCGCGAGTTCTTCTCCTCCCTGGTGGTGGGGTTGTACGAGAAGGAGAGGCTGAAGTGGGCGGGTAATGTCGGCACCGGCTTCGATCGCGCGATGCTGCGCCTCATCTTCGATCGCATGCAGCCGCTGAAATCCGGGGTCCAAGCTGTCGATTCCGAGCCCGATCTGCCGAAGGGCATC
Source organism: Bryobacteraceae bacterium (assembly GCA_019748195.1). Lineage (GTDB taxonomy): Bacteria > Acidobacteriota > Terriglobia > Bryobacterales > Bryobacteraceae > JAIEPW01. Next base: position 31,057 of record JAIEPW010000132.1, on the reverse strand, counting down.
GTATGGCTGAAGCCGGAACTGGTTTGCGAGGTGAAGTTCTCGTCCTGGACCCACGACAACCGCTTGCGGGCGCCGGTGTTTCTGGGATTGCGAGACGACATCGACCCGCGGGATTGCATTCGCGAGGGCTCCGCGGCGGATCCGCTACCCGCGCCACGCGCCGAACTGCTGTCCGGCGGCGTCGAAGAGGTCTCGCTTACCGTCGACGGCCACAAACTGAAGTTTACCAACCTGAACAAGGTCTACTGGCCCGAGGAGGGATACACCAAGCGCGATCTGCTGAACTACTATGATGCGGTTGCGCCGCTCCTGGTGCCGCACCTGAAGGACCGCCCTTTGTCTCTGAAGCGCTACCCGAACGGCATCCGGCAGGATTACTTCTTCCAGAAGGAAGTGGCGCCGAGCTTCCCCAAGTGGCTGCGTACCGCGCTCGCGGACGATATCAACTACGTGATCGGGGAGGATCGGGCAACGTTGTTGTTCCTGGTGAATCTCGGCTGCATCGATCACAACCCGTACATGAGCCGCGTGGGCTCGTTGGAGCATCCCGACTTCCTGCTGATTGACCTGGATCCGCAGCAATGCGAGTACGCCAGGATCGTGGAGGCGGCGTGCCTGCTCCGCGGGAAACTCGAGCTGCTGGGGTTGGAGGGCTATCCCAAGACGACGGGTGGGGACGGGATGCACATCTACGTCCCGCTGGAGCCCATCTATCACTACGACCAGGTGCGCAGCTTCGGCGAGCTCCTCTCGCATATCGTCACGCGCGAGCGTCCGGAGTTGTTCACCACACCGCGGGCTGTGGCCAAGCGGCAGAAGGGCCGCGTGTATTTCGACTGGATGCAGGTAGGCCAGGGGAAGACAATTTCGGCGCCGTACAGCGTACGCCCTTATGCGGGCGCCACCGTCGCGACGCCGCTGGCCTGGCGGGAGGTGACTCCCCGGCTGACGCCGCAACAGTTCACCATGAAGAACGTTCTGGACCGCTTTGACCGCGCCGGGGATTTGTTCGAGGGAGTTCTCACCAAGCCGCAGCGGCTGGATTTCGCGTTGGAGAGGATCCCTGCGCTGCTGGGCTGACGTTACTCCACCGCTCCCCGGAAGCCTCGCAACAGCCGGGACGATTTCGCGGCGTCGATCGCCACGTCAAACCAGCCGATCATCATTTCATCCCAACTCTGCGGGCCCCAGGAGACCTCGGCCTTGGGGTCCGGATTGCGCGGATTGTTCGCGGAGTTGTCGTACACGGCGGTGCACTCGATGCGCGTGCCGCGCGGCAGCAGCTTGGGCGTCTCCAGGTAGTAATAGGGTTGCCACTCGAAATCGTAACGGGGAATGTCCAGCAGGATTTCGCTTTCGCCCGTCGGATACACAGCCCGGAACTGGAACGACTTGCCGCGAAGGTGCATATGCGCCCTCATGCCGACCAGATGAACGTCCTCGCGCAGCATGGTGGACGATTCCACCCTGTAGTTCGGATCCTGGGGCGGAATGGAGAACCAGTAAGCGGAGGAACTCAGAGCGACAATCTGCTGCGATGCGGGCTTCTTGGCGAAGATCATGCCAATTCGGGTGCGGTCACGGGTTGCCTTGCCGTTCGTCGTGTAATGCATCTGGAACGTGAGATAGGAGCCGGCCTTGATGAGCCGCGCCTGGCCCGGTTTCCAGATCTGCGGCGACATTCCGGGCGCGTAGCCCGCCAGATACTGCCGTCCGCTGAAACCCTCGGCTCCGGCGCCCGCGGTCACGATGGCATGATGCACCACGCCGCGATCCCCGGGGCGGACTTCCACCATCTCTACCCATTTGTCCTCGGTGAAATGGGTGGGCACGCTGATGTACTGGTAATCGAGCGTCCCGCTGGCGGGTATGGGGAAGTCCTGCGGCATTTCGAAGATGACATCGGGGTTGGGAATCTTCCAACCTTCGGTGAAGGGGCGCGCGGCGGGACCCTGGCTGGGATCGCCTTCCGGGGCGCCCGAGTCCACCCATTCGACGAGGATCTCCTTTTCGCGGGGGGCGAGCGAGAGGTCATTGACGAATTTGCCGTGACGGGGATCGGCAAACCAGGGCGGCATTTTGCCGGAGAGGACGGCGGCGCGGATGGCTTTGGCCCAGGGGCGGGTTTCCCTGTAGGTGAGGAAGGACATGGGAGCGGCTTCGCCGGGGCGATGGCATCCCTGACATCGAGTCTGCAGGATGGGAACGATGTCTTTGTGGAACGTTACATCGGCCGCGAGCGGAAAAGTGGCCCAGAACACCGCGGCGGCCAAAAGGGGAGCCGTCATACCTAATCATACTGATGCGCGGCGAAAAGCCAATCCCCTGAAGCGTGGAATTTTCGAAAGCTTACGCGATGGCGCGTCCCGCGCCGGCGGCGGGGTGATGCACGTTGTGACTCTGGGGCGCGTGATTCGGTTCCAGGCAGAAGCTGACTTCGAAGCGGTCGGCGCCGGAGTCGAAGTCCACCACGATCCACTCCGTCTCCACCTTGGAGCGGGTCTGGAAGTTGCGGCCATAGATTACCGTGGGAACGCTCAGCCCCAGGCGCCCGACCTTTTCCTCGATCGTCGTCTTGATGTTGCCGATGATCATATTGCCGATTTCGCCCATGGCGTCGAGCACCTCCTCATCGACGGCTTCGGCCGGAGTGGCGGTCAGGTTCGCCGAGAGGCGGCAGGCAAACGCCGGGTTGCACCAGATGCGCCCGGACCCGGTCCAGTGTCCGGCGATGCCGACCACCACCAGGACTCCGTCCACGCTTTCGGTGGACGGTTTCTCATGCCGCGCCGGACCGGGCAGGGCCTTCATTCCGAGCATGGTGCTGAATACATCGAGCGTCGCGTCGGACATGATTTTCACCAGTTCTTCATTTGTCATTGGCTTCATCCCTGCCCCCTATACCAGCCCCACCAGCTTTTCCTTGATCTGCTCCGGCGTGAAGGGCTTGCGCACATAACCGTTGGCCCCCAGCTCGATGGCTTGCAAGACCCGCTGCTGGCTGCCCTCCGTGGTGATCACGATGAAGGGCACCTCGCGGTACGCCGCCTGCGCACGCACCCGCCCCAGCAACTCAATGCCGTCCATCTTGGGCATATTGATGTCGGAGAAGATCAGGCCGACCTTGCCGCCTCCCTCCTCCAGCCTGATCAAGGCTTCTTCGCCGTCGGCGGCTTCGTGCACCTTGCCTACCGCGACCTCCGCCTGCACCAGCACGCGCTGCAGAATCTTCCGGATCGCAGCCGAATCGTCCACAATCAAAATGTCCAGGGCCATAGGCTTCGCTCCACTTGCCGTCTAGGCTTTCTTATCGGCGCGGATCTCCCGGCTTGAGGGGTGAGTGTACCTTTTCGGTTGGCCCATGCCTGTGTTATTCTTGTTAAGTCGTTCACTGACCGCAGTTCACCCTAGGAACAATCGAAATGCCGAAGCTGAAAACTCACAAGGGTGCGTCCAAGCGGTTCAAGAAGACGGGAACCGGCAAAGTCGTTCGCCGCAAAGCCTTTGCCCGTCATATCTTGACCACGAAGTCGCGTGCCCGCAAGCGCCGCCTGGGCCAGAGCGTCGTCGCCGACGAGACGAACCAGCCCGCGCTGCAGCGGATGCTGCCGTACTAGAATTTGAATTTCCCGGTCCGGACAGAGCGCGGGCACGTGCCTGATCCGGCCGGACGGCCTGCTACCGCAAGCCGCATCTTGAAAGGAGACAAACGTGCCAAGAGTAAAACGCGGTACCCACCGCCGTGCCAGCCGCAAGAAGACCCTGCACCTGGCGGAAGGCTTCTTCCTCAACAAAAGCAAACTGTACCGGGCAGCTCAGGAAGCTGTGGAGCGGTCGCTGCGCCACGGCTACATCGGCCGGCGCCAGAAAAAGCGCCTCTTCCGCTCTCTGTGGATCGTTCGGATTAACGCCGGCTGCCGCACCGCCGGCATGTCCTATAGCCGCTTTATCGACGGCCTGAAGAAAGCCGGGATCGACCTGAATCGCAAGATGCTGGCCGAGATCGCCTATCACGACCTGCCGGCCTTCCAGCAGTTGGTGGAGAAGGCCAAGGCCGCCGGCACACGCGCCTGACCGGCGCCCGCCCCGGGATGTTCCAGGAAGTTTCTATGTCCAGCGCACCACTACTAGACCCCAATACGGACTCCCTGGCCAGCCTCGAACAGCGCATCCAGCGCGCTGTGGAAACGCTGGCGGCTCTCCGCAAGGAGAAGGAAAACCTGAGCCGGCTGCTCGAGGCGGCGCAAGCCGAGCGCGATCAGGCGCGGGGGGAAACCCGCAAGTTGGCGGTGGAAGTCGAGGAGCTACGCGCTGAGCGGTCGCAGGTCCGTGAGCGGATCGAACGGCTGCTGGGCCAGATGGACGAGCTCGCCGGCTGATCGCCCCCAATCATCCGCAAACAGACGAACCGCGGCAAGGACGCAAATCCTCGCCGCGGTTTGTTATCTTACCCTACGGAAACGGAAACCGGCTTCGCTTCACGGGGCGTGCCCGGCGTTCCCGGGCAGGAGGCGCGCGCTCAATGGATTCACCCGTCAAACGCACCGTTCGCGTCACGATTTACAACCAGAACTACAGCCTGCTTTCGGAAGGCGATCCGGCCGACATCGAACAGGTCGCCCAATCGGTGGACGAACTGATGACCTCCATCGCCACGCGGGCCGGCAACATCGACTCCACCCGCACCGCCGTACTCGCCTGCTTACACCTGGCCGACCGGCTCCGCTCCCTGGAACGCGAACTCGCTGAGGTGCGGCAAAGTCTGGATTCCAAAGCCCGCCATTTCACCCTCCTGCTCGACCAGGCGATCGAGTAGGCGCCTGCCGGAAGCGGCCTCTCGCGGGACCTTGATCGCGAGGTCACCCACTTCCGGCAGCCCTGGGCCCGCCGGCAGCGCCGCTCTTTACACCTTGGCGGCCTCCGCCTTCCGGATTTCCTCCTTCACGGGCACCGGCACCTCCTCGGGCTTCGCGGCCTTCATCGCGACGATGTCCAGCACGCCGGCATTCAGGTGCGCCGTTACTTTCTCCACGTCAATCGTCGAGGGCAGGCCGATGCGGCGAAATGTCTTCTCCTCGAAGAATTCGTTGATCAGGACCTTGTCTTCCGACGTCCGGGTTACCGGCTTCGGCTCGGTCCGCACTACCAGTTCCTCCGGGGTGGCGGTAATCTTGATGTCTTCAGGTTTCAGTTCGGGAACGGCCATGCGCAGGTGGAAGGCTTCGGGCTTCTCCACCAGATCCACCGGCCGCAAGGCAAACACCTCTTTTTCCGCACGGAACCAGTCCTCCAGATCGGCGAAAGGGTTCAGGGTGCGTTTCTCGAAGAGTTCATAAGCGCGGTCGCGGACCCGCTCCATGAACTCTCGCATTTCCTCGAATACCGGAAGCGCGGGGGTCTCCGGGTTCTTGATTTTCTCGATAGCTACCTTGTTCATGATTTTCCTCCCCGTAGCGCTGATTCAGACTGCAGATCGCCTTCCACGCCGCCGTGTTCCAGAGTCTTTGCTTTGCGGACTACCGAGGTCTGCTTCTGGGTGCATTCACCCTATACTGGGGTTCAGGAACCCATGCGCCGGCTCATCGCGATCTTCTGCCTGGTCCCCCTTGCCGGTGCAACTTCCTGGATCCGCGTTTCCTCGAGCGGTGGCGAAGTCGTTACGGACGCGAGCCCTGCCGTCGCGCTCACCGCCCTCCGCGACATCGAGTTCCTACGTTCGGCCACCCCGCGGTGGTTCGAACGCCAGCCGGACCGTATCCGCGTCTTCCTCCCGGTGGCCGAGTCGCTCTTCCGCGATTTCCGGGCCGACGGCAACACCCAGGGCGTGGCGCACTCGCGCGGCGGCGAGGACTGGATCATCGCCTATGCTTCCAATCCGGACTGGCGGCGCATTCTGAAGCACGAATACATCCACCTGCTTCTGGGGCGTACAGCGATTCCCTGGCCCGCGTGGGCGGAGGAAGGTCAAGCTGAGTTCTATTCCACGCTGCGCGTCGACGGCGGCCGCCTTCGGGTGGGCGACCCGGTGCCGGGTCATCTGCGCGCACCCCTCGATCGCGCGCTCGATCTGAGCCGCGCCCCCTCAGAGGCGGACGGCGGGCTGTTCTACGCGCAGAGCTGGGCCCTGGTGCACTACCTGCTCACCGCGCCGGCTCACAAAGGACAATGGGACGAATTCCGGCGGCTGCTGGCGAGCGGCGATCCGGCGGCGGTGGAGTCGGCGTTCGGCCGCGGCCTCCCGGACCTGCTGCGCCGGGCGCTGCCGTTGGTTCCCCGGGCGACGGGATTCGGGGGAACGCCGGCGCCCCCAACCTCCGCGATTTCGGTCCGGAGCGAGGCACTTCCGGCTGTCGAAGCGGGCTTGCTGCGCGCGCAACTGCTGCTGGAGACGGGCAACGCCGCGCGAGGCGAGGATCTGATCCGCCGGCTGGCGCGTGAACATCCGCGATCACCCTCCGCGGTGGCCGCCCTGGCTGCGCTCGACCGCGATCGCGCGGCGCTACGCGCGTTGGCGGAAGCCGCCCCCGACAATGCGGCGGTGCTGTTCGACCTCGCGACGATGCTTCGCGAGGAACGGTCGCCTGAAGCAGGGGACCTGTTGCGCCGCGTTGCCGTGCTCAACCCGCGCCACGCGGAAGCGCACCACCTGCTGGGTTTGATGGCATCCGAATCCCGGCGCTGGGAGGAGGCCGCCGCGCACCTTCGCCGCGCGGCGCAGCTCCGCCCGCGGCAGGCGAGCTGGTGGCACGCGCTCGCCTTCGCGGAATGGAAGGCGAATCGCGTCGCGGAGGCACGCGAGGCTGCGCGCAGGGCGGCCGCCTTCGCCGCCACGCCCGCCGAGCAGGCCATGGCCACTGCCCTGCTCAACGACATGGGCGCTCCCGCCGCCACGGCTCCAGCCGTGCCCGGGGATCGGGTGCGCACGCCCTCTTCCTGGGTGAACGGCGAGGACGCGCGCATCGAGGGTTTGCTTACGCGAGTCCACTGCCAGGATGGCGGGATCTATCTCACCATCGCTTCTGACCGCGAGCGCCTGACGCTGCAGGTCCGCGATCCGCGGCTGGTCCAGACGCCCTCGGGACTGCCATTCGAGTTCCGCTGCGGCGCGCCGGAGCGGCCGGCGAAGGTGAGCGCCGGATACGTGCGCCAGACGCTCACCCTCACGTCAATCGAGTTGCTCTAGGAAGGAATCACCAGAATATCGCCCGGGTGGATCACGGATTTCTCATCCTTCAGGCGATCCGGATTCGCGGCGATGATCTGCGGGAATTTGGAGCCGTTGCCCAGATGCATCTCGGCGATTTTCCATAAGGAATCGCCCTTCTTCACGGTGTACGTCTTCTGGGTGGGCGGCGGCGGAGCGAGACTGGGATCGATGCTGATGTCCGCCGTCAGGTCGCCATAGGTGGAATCGATCAGCTTGATCTGATTCCAGACGTCGTTTTTCACATCTTCCGAGGGCGCCGCCCCCTGGATGAACAGCTTCCCATCCTGAAGATGCACATGAGCCAGCCGCACTCCTTTCGTCTTAGCCAGGTTAATCACTGATTGATACTTCAGCTTGAGTTCGTCGAACCGTTCCATGGATACGCCCTCCTCCGTGATTGGGCCTCTCTAGTCTAGCGGACTCGCGGCGGTGGCCACCCAGTTGCGGATGCGTTACAGACTTAAGCGAATTCCAGTGCAGATTCTAAATTTTGGGACCGCGAGCGGCGCAACGGCATCAGTTCCGCTGGAGCGGTTCGATAAGGAGAGTGGGATGTCTTGCTTCAGGGTCATCATGGTTCTGTTTGTTCTTTGTTCCGTTGCACTTCCGCAGGCAACGTCGAGCGGGGGCGATCTCCGCGGCACGGTAACGGACCCTACGGGCGCCGCCGTGTTGAACGCCAAACTAACGCTGACCAATCCCGACCGGGGGTTCAGCCGCACTGCGGAAACCGGCCCAACAGGTGAGTACAGTTTCCCAATTGTTCCCCCAGGAACCTACCGGCTGAAAGCCGAAGCCTCCGGTTTTCAGCCCAAGGTTCTCGAAGGAGTCGAGGTTCGCGTGGGCGACATCGTCACCCTCCCGGTGGAGCTTACCGTCGGTTCCGTGCAAAGCGAGATCCTGGTGACCGCCGACCTTCCCACCGTCGAGGTGGAGCGGACCCAGCAGGCGAACACCATCGAGCAGAAAAGCATCAATAACCTGCCGATCAACCGCCGCAACTACCTTGACTTTGCTGTCCTGGTGCCGGGCGTGGTGGAGACCACGTCGCTGGTGGATGACACCAGCTTCCGGCCCATTCAGACTCCGAACTCCGGCTTGAGTTTCGGCGGATCGAACGGCCGCGGGAACGGCTTCTTCATCGACGGCGTGGAGAATTACTACAACTCGGGCGGGGTGCGGCCCAGCGTATCGCAGGAGGCCGCGCAGGAGTTCCAGATCAACCGCAACGGGTTCACGGCCGAGTTCGGCAACGCCGCCGGCGGCGTGATCAACATCATCACCAAGGGCGGCACCAACTCCTGGCGGGGCAACTTATTTGGCTTCTTCCGCCATCGCGACATTCAGGCCCGCAACTACTTCGATCCGGTCAAGAGCGCCTTCACCCGTTATCAGGCGGGGGCCACCGCGGGCGGTCCCCTTCGCAAGGACAAGACCTTCGTGTTTGGAGCATATGAACGGCTGCAGCGGCGCGAGACCAGCTTTGTGCCGATCCTCCAGGATCGCACCGTTTTCAATCAGCTCACTCCTTCGCAAACGGCGCTGTTCAACGCCATGCTGCAGAGTGGGAATCCGCAGTTCGCGGGCGTGGCCGCCGCGCTGCGTCCGGCGCTGATTCCGGCCAACAATCCGCGGGTGAACCAGATTTTCAACGCCAACTCGGGCACGTTCCCGTTCGCCGAGAGCTCCGATCAGTTCTCGGTGCGTTTCGACCACCGCTTCAATGAAAATCACAACATATTCCTGCGTTCGAACTCCACCTGGAACGTGCAGAACAACTCCGCTTTCGGGGCGCTGGACGGCTTCAATCGAGGTCGCGGCCTGGATGTGGCCGATTCCACGGCGACGCTGGGCGATACCTATGTGTTCAGCCCGCGCTGGATCATGGAAACGCGGGCGATGTTCAATTGGAACTACCTGAAGGTGGCGCCGAATGACCCGCTGGGACCGGAACTGAATATCAACGGGTTCGGCTTCTTCGGACGCCAGATTTTCCTGCCTTATGAAGGCATCGAGCGGCATTACCAGATCCTGCAGAACTTCACGCACCAGCGCGGACGGCACGATATCCGGTTCGGCTATGACATCAATCCGGTGCGCAACTCCAATGACTCGGAAACGTTTTTCGGGGGGCGTTTCACGTTCGGACAGCGGATCCCGCTGGCCAGCGTGATGATCTCCGCCACCGGCAACGCGAACTTTCCGGCGCTTTTGGGGCAGTTCCTGGCGGCGAGCGGGCAGGCAAACCTGACGCCGAACATCACGGCGCCAGTGAACGCCCTGCAATCGTTCTCGCTCGGCATCCCGGAACTGTACCAGCAGGGCTTCGGCAACCCTTCCTACGTTAATTTCATCAAGCGCAACAGTTTCTACGCGCAGGATACCTGGCGGATTCGTCCGGGGCTGACTTTGAACTTCGGGGCGCGGTATGAAGTGGAATTCCATCCTCCGGTGATTCCGGGTGACCGCAACAACCTCGGGCCGCGGTTCGGCTTTGCCTGGAATCCCGGAAAGGGCGGGAAAACCGTGGTGCGCGGCGGCTACGGCTTGTTCTACTCCCAGGTGAACGCGCAGGTGGCCGGCGTGGCGGACCCTCTCAGCGGGCGATTCATCAATCAGATCCTGCTGACGCCGGCCAGCACCCTGTTCCGGGATCCCGGAACCGGACAGTTCGTCACCTCCACTACCGTTTATCAGACCTTGCTGCGGCAGGGCGTGCTCGGGAATCGCTCCATCACGGAACAGGATCTCCGGCAGTTCGGGATCACCGTGGGTCCCAACCTGCCCGGCTCGGTGATTTTCGGGGTGGACAAGGACTTCGAGAACCCCTGGGCGCACCAGGCGAGCTTCGAAATCGAGCGGCAGATCGGCGACTTCGCCGTGTCGGCCGGATACAATTTCAACCGCGCCGCGCACCTGGCCCGGACTCTGGGACGCAATGTCGCCTACACCGGCCAGCGCCTGGCCGACGGGCGTCCGGTGTTCACCCGCATCAACCCGCTGATCCTGCAGAACAACGTGTTTGAGTCGAGCGCCAACAGCTTCTATCACGCCGGCATTCTGCAGGTGACCAAGCGCTTCTCCAAGGGCTTCTCCATTAACGGCAACTACACCTGGTCGAAGGCGATTGACGAGTCCACGGACTTCAACTCCGATTACTCGCCCAACGATCAGCTCAACCATCGCGCGGAGCGTGCCCTCAGCCCCTTCCACCAGGCGCATCGCATCGTGATCTCCGGAGTCTTCCAGTCGACGTCGCCGAGCTACCTGTTCACGGGCTGGAATGTGGCCCCGATTCTGATCTACAACTCCTGGCGTCCCTTCAATGTGCTCACCGGCGTGGATGCGCAAGGCGACACGTATGTCAACACCAAGCGGCCGGCGCACCTGGGGCGGAATCGCGGCCAGGGGCCGGACTTCGTCACCTTCGATATGCGGCTGTCCCGGCGGTTCGCCCTGGCGGCTAGCGAGAGGCTCGCGCTGGAGTTTATCGCCGAAGGCTTCAACCTGCTGAACCGGACCAACTTCCGCAGCGTCAACAACATTGTCGGCGATGTCCCGATCAGCGCCCTGCCCAACCCGATCGTGGGCAACCGGGGACCGGCGTCCAACCCGCTGGCCTTTACGTCGGCCTTAAACCCGAGGCAGTTTCAATTCGGCGTGAAGCTGTTCTGGTAGATTCATTGTCCGGGGACAAGGAGCCGCGGGTGCACGGCTCCTTGTCTCGCACCCCCGCCTTCGGGTGCGGTTGACATCCAGTTCCCAAACCGCTATATTTCTGAAGTACTGAGCTATCAACGGTTTGTCGGTGTCAAACGTGTTTGCGGCGCGACAACCGGGAGTTGAAAAACGCAATGGCTGGCACCCCGGACGAGCGGAATCTGGAAGAACGCGACAACGAAACTCTTCCGCCCGGAGAACCCTCGGAGCCCGATGATTATGGGCACCTGATCGAGGACTACAGCCATCTGGCCCCCCCCGCTGAAGGCGAGCTTCTGCAGGGACATGTACTGAAGGTAACCCCGCAGGAAGTGATTGTCGACTTTGGATACAAATCCGAAGGCCTGGTTCCGATTGAACAGGTTCGCGGTCCGGACGGCTCGGTTTCCGTGCGCGCGGGAGACGTCATCGACGTCATTATCGATCGGCACGGACAGCAACCTGAAGGCTACATTCTGCTGTCGCACACCAAGGCCAGCCGGCTCCGGGCATGGGATGTGCTGGAGCAGGCGCATCGCGAGGGTCTGGTGGTGTCGGGACGCGTCTTGGGACGAACCAAAGGCGGCTTGAATGTCGATGTAGGCGTGCCCGCGTTCATGCCCGGCTCGCAGATCGATGTTCGCCCGGTTCACAACCTGGACGCGATGGTCGGCGAAGACATCCCGGTCAAGATCGTGAAGCTCAATCGCCGCCGCGGCAACGTGGTGGTGTCTCGCAAGGCAGCGGTCGAGGAAGACGTGCTGGCGCGCAAGGCGAACGTGATCGAAACTCTCGCCGAAGGCTCGATAGTCAGCGGCGTGGTGAAGAACCTTACCGACTACGGCGTCTTCGTCGACCTCGGCGGTATCGACGGCTTGCTGCACGTCAGCGATCTTTCCCACGGGCGGATCGCGCACCCGGCCGAAGTGGTCCACGTCGGCGACACGGTGACGGTGAAGGTTCTGAAGTTCGACAAGGAACGGGAGCGCATCTCGCTGGGGCTGAAGCAGCTCAATCCGGATCCCTGGGAGACGGTTGCCGAGCGGTACCCGCCGGGAAGCCGCGTGATCGGCAGGGTCATGAGCGTTACCGATTACGGTGCGTTCGTCGAGATGGAACCCGGAGTGGAGGGGCTGATCCATATCTCGGAAATGACCTGGAGCCGGCGGATGAAGCACCCGTCCAAGGTGGTGAAGGTGGGCGATCAGGTGGAAGCGGTGGTGCTGGAAGTGAAGAGCCGGGACCGCCGCGTTTCGCTCGGCATCAAGCAGCTCGAGGCCGATCCCTGGACGACGGTGGCGGATCGCTACTCCATCGGCAGCGTGGTGGAGGGCCGGGTCCGCAAGCTGACCGATTTCGGCGCGTTCATCGAGATCGAGGAAGGCATCGACGGCCTGGTTCACATTTCGGACCTGTCCTGGACCAAGCGCGTGAAGCATCCGAGCGAGATTCTGAAGAAGGGTCAGGTGGTGCAGGCCGTGATTCTGGCCATTGACGCGCCGAACCGCCGCTTGTCCCTGGGCGTGAAGCAGTTGCAGCCGGATGCCTGGGAGAGCTTCTTCCGGGCGCACCAGGTGGGTGACCTGGTGCGGGGACGGGTTTGCCGCGCCGCGAGCTTCGGTGTTTTCGTGGAGTTGGCCCCCGGCGTGGAAGGTTTGTGTCACCGCAGCGAGATTCCGGGCGTCGAAGGCAAGCGCCCCGACGAGTCGCCGCTGCCCCTGGCCGAGGAGTTCGATTTCAAGATCATCAAGATGAACGAGGCCGAGAAGAAGATCGGGCTCAGCCTCCGCGCCGTCGGCGATGATGAAGAACGAAACCGGCTTGAAGATTACCAGCGGCAAGCCGCAGCCGCCACCAGCACGATCGAAGAGGTAATGAACTTACGTGGAAAAGGGGAAAGCCGTTAGCATGACGAAAGCGGAATTGATCGAAGAAGTCTCGCGAGTGGTCGAGATGACCCGCAAGGACTCCGAAGTGATCGTCGAGGCGATCTTCGATAGCGTTGTCCGCGCCCTCCGCACGGGGGACAAGATCGAAATCCGCGGATTTGGGAGTTTCCGGACGCGCCAGCGCCAGCCTCGCGTCGGCCGCAATCCCAAGACCGGCGCGCGCGTCGAGGTGCCCGCCAAGCGGATTCCCTACTTCAAGCCCAGCAAGGAATTGAAGGATCTGGTGAACGGCGAGGATCAAGCCGCGGCGCCTGCCGCCGCGGAAGCTCCCAGCGCCTGACCATCCCGCCATGGAGCGCATCTTCAGCCCGTGGCGGTCCCGCTATGTTCAGAACTCGACGCCGGGCGGCGGCTGCATCTTCTGCGACAAGCCCGCGGCCGGCGACGACGAAAAGCAGTTCATTGTTCTGCGCGCGGAGCGCAACTTCGTGCTCCTGAATGTTTATCCCTACACCAGCGGACACGTGATGATCGCGCCATACGAACACGTGGCGTCGCTGGAGGAAGCCGATCCCGCCGCGCTTGCGGAAATGATGCAGCTTGCCCGCCGGATCGAAGCGGCGCTGCGGGTAATCTACAAGCCGTCCGGCATCAATCTGGGAATGAACATTGGACAGGCGGCGGGAGCGGGCGTAGCCGGACATATCCACCTGCATGTATTGCCGCGGTGGTTCGGAGACGTGAACTTCATGACCACGGTAGCCGAAACTCGCGTGATTCCCGAGGATCTCGAGGAGACCTACCGGAACCTGCGCGGTCAGCTCGCGGGGTAACCGGAGGCGGCGGGCCGGGACGTATTAGAATCGATTCAGTAGGAGTCGGGGCGTAGCGCAGCCTGGTAGCGCACCTGCCTTGGGCGCAGGGGGTCGCTGGTTCGAATCCGGCCGCCCCGACCAATAAAAACGAGCGGATCGCCGCCGGCATCCGATTCATTCCTTTTTTGTGTCGAGGGATTGCGAGCCTTCGGAGCGAAGGCAAGAGTCAATGAGTTCGATCCCAGACTGGCGCCTGGGTCCGCGCCCGGAGCCAAGTCAGGCCGACCGATGTGCTCGCGTGGAGATGCAAGTTTCAGTGCGTGGCGATGAGTGCTTTAGCGCCAGCGACTATTCTCATCGTTTCTCTCGTCTTCAGGTCCATACCCCTCCAGCTCGAATTGCTTCCGCGCAAGTTCGATCGCCGCGGCGCGGTCTTCTTCGGGAATTTCAACGTTGAACCTGATTCCACCAAGAGTGTGGCTCATAACCGAATCGAACGGCTTGGAGCGCGAGGTGATTCCCTTCCTGAGATCAACGATGACCAAGCGCTCCATCCCGTAGTAAACGCGAGGGGTGGTGCCGAGAATTGCCACTAAGCTTCTGTCGAGTGTCCCGATAATTTCAATGTGCACTACGGAATTCCTCCGTTTTTCTCATGAAAAATTAATATGATGGCTTTTCGGGAACACGCCCTCCGCTCCCTTACCCCTTCCGCAGCGCGAGCGGCGGGGCGATTCCCGCGAACACCAGCACCACCGCGGCCGTCGCGAGCATCGACGCGGTGTAGCCGAACTGCTCGATCCCGATGCCGGCCACCCAGGTCCCGAAGCCGCCGCCCACAAACAGAGAAAACGCGAACAGCGCCACGGCCGTTCCGCGGCGCGCGGGGAGAAGCTCTGTCGCCCGAGCCTGCAATGTGCTGTGGGCGACAATAAACCCGGTGCCGCCCACCAGCATTGCCAGCGGGAAGAAAATCCAGTACGGCTCGATGAGCACCAGCACGTACATCAGCGCCAGCAGCACGCCACCCGAGCGCAGCATCCAAGCCTCTCCGATGCGCGCCACCATGCGGCCGACGAAGCGCGCGGTAATCGTGCTCGCCACCGCGCCCAGCATCAGCAACAGGCCGATCAGCGCATAGCTTAGGTGGTGCGTCTCATACAAATAGGCGCCGAGGAATCCCTGCGTACTCAGCAGGGCGAACCCCTCGAACAACACCAGCGCGTACAGAGCGACCGCTCGGGCGCGGGCCTGGGTGAAGATGTCCGCGTACGGATCGAACCAGCGCGCGGGCTGCGCGTGCAGGTTGGGAGCCGCAGGCATCCGCAGCAGGAGCACGGACGCGCCTACCGATACCGCGCCGTAGATCCAGAACAGCCAGCGCCAGCTCACCAGCGTGGCAATGATGCCGCCCATGGCCGCGGAGAGCACGCCGCCGAGAGAGGCCGCCGCCACCAGCTTGCCCAGCGCGGCCTGGCGGCGTTCGTAAGGAACCGCGTCGCCGATGTAGGCCAGCGCGACGGGGATAGTCCCGGCCGCCGCCGCGCCCGTAGCGAAGCGGATGAACGAGAGCGAAGCGAGGTCCGGCATGAAGCCGGAGATCAGCGTGCCGAGCGAGAACAACCCAAGCGCGAAGCCCATCACCTTCTGCCGGTTGTAGCGGTCCGCGATGGGACCGTAGACGAGTTGAAACAGCCCGTACGGGACCGCGTAGGCGGAGATCAAAAGGCCTGCCTGTCCGATGGTGACCTTCAGATCGTTGGAGATGGCGGGCAACAGCGGCGCGATCACGCGAGCTTCCGCCGAGACAAGAAACGCGGCGGTTTCCAGCGCGAACATCAGCAGCGCGGGAGTTTTGACACTGGTATCCGTGAGGGCCAAGGGGGGATCTTTCGAAGGTAACACAGATGGGCTACAGGCATTCCGCGGCGGCGAAGGCGGACGACCAGGCCCATTGAAAGTTGTACCCGCCGAGCCAGCCGGTTACATCCACCACTTCGCCGATGAAGATCAGGCCCGGGACGCGCTTCGCCTCCATGGTCTTGGACGACAGCTCCGCGGTGGAGACACCGCCCGCGGTCACTTCAGCCTTGGCGAAACCTTCTGTGCCCGCTGGATGCAAGGTCCAGCAGTGCAACCCTCGCGCCAGCGCGGCGATCTCCGCGTTGCCGGCGCGGCTGACCGGAGCGGGCTCGGCCTGGAGCTCGAACCAGCGGTCGGCCAGACGCTTCGGGAGATGCTCGGCGACAATCGAGCGCAGGGTGGCGGAATCACCGGCTGCGCGGCGCTCCAGCAGTAGGGCCTCCAGGTCCAGCCCGGGAAGCAGGTCGAGCTCGAGCTCGCGTCCCGGAGTCCAGTAAGAGGAAATCTGCAGGATCGCCGGACCGCTGAGCCCGCGGTGCGTGAACAACACCTTCTCGTGGAAGCTGGTTCCATTCGCGGACACGACTGAGTCCATGGACACGCCGGCCAAGTCGCACCAGCGGCGGCGGTCCTGTTCGGCGAACGTCAGCGGGACCAGCGCGGGCCGCGTGGGAATCACCTCCAGCCCGAACTGGCAGGCGATCTGGTAGCCGAGCCCGGTTGCGCCGATCTTCGGGATCGAAAGTCCGCCGGTGGCGACCACCAGCCGCGGGGCCTCGAACACGCCCCGCGAAGTCTCGACCCGAAATCCGGCTTCGACGGCGCGGATCTCGCAACCAGCGCGGACCTTCACGCGAGCGTCCGCGCATTCCAGGTCCAGCATGTTGGTGATCTCGCGGGCGCTGCCGTCGCAGAAAAGTTGGCCGAGCTTCTTTTCGTGGTAGCGGATGCCGTGCCGCTCGATCAGCGCGACGAAATCGGCGGGACTGTAGCGCGCCAGCGCGGATTTCGCGAAGTGCGGATTGCCGGAAAGGAAGTTAGCCGCGGTGGTTCCCGTGTTGGTGAAGTTGCAGCGTCCACCGCCGGAGATCAGGATCTTGCGGCCGGTTTCGGTGTTCCGCTCCAGAACCTCGACGGCGAACCCTCGCCGGGCGGCGTGGAAAGCGAAAAACAGCCCGGCCGCGCCGCCTCCCAAAACGATGATGTCGGACGTCACTCCCCCGATCGTCTCATGATGCCCCTCTCCTCAGCCCGGCATGAGATATGCTGGACCCCAAAATCATGAGACGCGTTCTGTATTGGGCCATTCTGCCGGCCGTTGGCGTACACGCGCAGGCGCCGGATGGCGCGGCGGTGTATCGCAAGGCGTGCGCCATTTGTCATGAGCAAAGCAATGTGGATCGCATGCCGCAGCGATCCACCATCGCGCGGATGTCGCCGGAACTGATCCTGCAATCGCTGAACAGCGGCGTGATGCAGATGCAGGCCGCGAGCCTGAGCGCGGCGGAGCGGGCGGCCGTGGCGGAGTTCCTGGCGGGGCGCAAGATCGGTTCCGAACCGGTGACGCCTCGCGACGCGTTCTGCAAGGCCCCGCCCGGAGACATGAGGGATCCGTTCCGGGAACCGTCGTGGAACGGCTGGGGCGTCGACATATCCAACTCCCGCTATCAGCCGCGCCCCGGATTGAAGCCGGAGGATGTGCCCAAGCTGAAGCTGAAATGGGCATTCGCGTTTCCCGGCGCGGTCAGCATGAACATGCAGCCGGTGATCGTCGGCGGGCGCGTGTTCATCGGCGGGCGGCAGGTGCAATCGCTGGACGCCAAGACGGGCTGCATCCTGTGGGAGTTCAAGACCGAGAGCTCGGTGCGCGCGGCGATCACGATCGCCAAGCCCGACGGAGTGGATCGCTGGCTCGCGTTTGTGGGCGACGGCCGGACCAACGTTTACGCGCTCGACGCGTCCACGGGCGAGATGAAGTGGAAAACGAAGACGGACGACATGCCGGTGTCGCGGATCACCGGCGCGCCCAAGTATCAAGCCAACCGGATCTACGTTCCGATCTCTTCGCTGGAGGACGGGCCATCCGCGAACCCCAAGTACGAGTGCTGCAAGTACTCGGGCGCGGTGGTTGCGCTGGATGCGGCCACCGGACGCATCCTGTGGAAGACGCGGACGGTGACCGAGGAACCCAAGGTGATCGGGCAAACCAAGGCCGGGGTCAACATCATGGGCCCATCGGGCGCAAGCGTGTGGAACTCGCCTACCGTTGACCCGAAGCGTAACGCGCTGTACTTCGGCACCGGGAACAACCATTCGAATCCGCCCACTGGCACTTCGGACAGCGTCATCGCTACCGACCTGGAGACGGGGAAGATTCTGTGGATTTCGCAGATGACCAAGGGCGGAGATCCCTGGAACATCGCTTGCACCACCGGAGGTCCGAACTGCCCGGAGAACGCCGGACCGGATCACGACATCGGCAACTCGCCGGTTCTGGTGGATCTGAAAAACGGTAAGCGGGTGATCGTTTTCGGACAGAAGTCGGGCGAAGTGCACGCCCTCGATCCGGACAACGGGGGCAAGCTCCTGTGGACTCGCAGAATTGGCACGGGCGGAACGCTGGGGGGCATCGAGTGGGGGGTCGCGGCCGACGGCGAGAACGTTTACGCCGCTCTGTCCGACGTTCGGTTGACGCCCCGCGACGCGCAGATGCGCCGCCGGATCGCCGATCCCAGCAAAGGCGGAGGCGTTTGGGCGTTCCGCATCGCCACCGGGGAACAGCTATGGCACGCTCCCCCAGTTCCCTGCCCCGCGGACCGCGAGAATTGCTCGCCGGCGCAGTCGCAGGCCGTGTCGGCGATGCCGGGCGTCTTGTTTTCGGGGTCGGTGGATGGGCGCCTGCGCGCCTACTCGACGCGCGACGGCAAGATTCTGTGGGAGTTCAACACCATCCGCGAGTACCCGACTGTGAACGGCATTCCGGGCCGCGGCGGATCGCTGGATGCCGCGGGTCCGGCGATCGCGGGGGGCATGGTTTTCGTGAACTCCGGCTACGCCAACTGGGGCGGAGTTGCGGGGAACGTCCTGCTCGCGTTCGGGGTGGAATAGTGCAAAGGCGGCAAGCCAACGGCCGCCTCAATCAGTAGAATAGCGGGGTGTACTCGATCCTGCAGGTTATCGTCGGCTGGGTTCTGCGCCTCCTGTTTCGCGTGGAAGTGAAAGGAGACGCCCCGCACGACGGCAAGCTGTTGATCGTGCCCAACCATCAGTCCTTCCTGGACGGGATCATCCTCGGCACTTTCCTTCCGGTAGAGCCGGTGTGGCTGGTGCACACCACCATCGCTCGCAAGGCGCCCTTCAAGTATCTGCTGCCGGTGATCCGCTACAAGGAAGTGGACACCACCTCCCCGCTGGTGATGAAGCAGGTGATCGCGATGCTGGAGGCGGGCGAGCATGTCTGCATCTTCCCGGAAGGCCGCATTACGGTGACCGGCAGCCAGATGAAAATCTACGACGGCCCGGCGTTCGCCGCCGCGAAATCGGGCGCGAAGGTGCTCCCGGTGCATCTGGAAGGGCCCCGATTCAGCTATTTCAGCCGGATGAAGGGCGACTTTCCGAAGCGGTGGTTTCCGAAGATCACCATGACCATCCTGCCGCCGGAGAAGATCGAGATGCCGGAAGCGCGCACGGCGCGGGAGCGGCGGCGCAAGGCGAGCGAGCGGTTGCGGCGCGTGATGCAGCAGGCGAATTTCGACGCGCGTCCCAGGCAGACGGTGTTCGAAGCGCTGCTGGACGCCGTGGATCGCCACGGGCGCGGGCGGGTGATGATCGAGGACGTGCGCATGATCCCGGAGACCTACGGCCACATGCTGAAGGCGAGTCTGGCGCTGGGACGCCTGGCGTCCAAGCACACCGCTGAAGGCGAAACCGCCGGCGTGATGATGCCGAACGCCGGCGCGAACCTGTACCTGTTTCTAGGCCTGCACTGCTTCCGGCGCGTGCCGGCGATGCTGAATTATACGGCCGGCGTGCAAGGGGTCACCAGCGCATGCCGCGCCGCGCAGGTGAAAACGATCTTCACCTCGCGCGCGTTCGTGGAGAAGGCGAGGCTGGAAAAACTGGTGGAGCCGCTGTCCAAGGAGTTCCGAATTCTCTACCTGGAAGACCTGCGCCCGCAATTCTCGCTGGGCGACAAGCTCTGGCTGATGCTGTTCGCCCTGCGATTCCCGCGCGCGGTGATGCGCCCCCAGAACCCCTCTCAGCCGGCCGTGATCCTTTTCACCTCCGGGTCCGAGGGCAAGCCGAAGGGCGTCGTCCTGAGCCATGACAACCTGCTCAGCAACGTTCATCAGTTGTTCTCGGTAGTCGACGTGCGGCCCTCCGACAAGATCATGACAGCGCTGCCGATGTTCCACTCCTTCGGGATCACCATCGGCACCATCCTCCCGGTCATCAACGGTACGCGGGTGTTCTTTTATCCCTCACCGCTGCACTACCGCATTGTGCCGGAAATGGTTTATGACCGCGATTGCTCCATTCTCTTCTCCACCAATACCTTTCTGGCGAACTACGCGAAGTACGCGCATCCCTATGATTTCTACAACCTGCGCCTGTTGGTGACCGGAGCGGAGAAGCTTGCCGAGGAAACGCGCAACGTCTATCAGCAGAAGTTCGGAGTGCGCATCTTCGAGGGCTACGGCGCAACCGAATGCGCCCCCGTGATCTCCGCCAGCGTGCCGATGGCCAATTACCCCGGAACGCTGGGCGAATTCATGCCCCGGATGGAGTACCGCATCCGTAAGGTGGAGGGCATCGAGGAGGGCGGATCGCTGGTGGTCCGCGGCCCCAACGTGATGCTCGGCTATCTGCGCGAGTCCAATCCGGGCGTGCTCGAAAAACCCTCCTCGCCTGAGTTCGGCGAAGGCTGGTACGACACGGGCGACATCGTGACCGTGGACGGGGACGGCGTGGTGCGCATGCAGGGGCGGCTGAAGCGTTTCGCCAAGGTGGCGGGCGAGATGGTCTCGCTGGAGATGCCGGAGAAGATCGCCGAGGCGGCCTCCCCGAAACAGCTTCACGGCGCGGTGGCGATCAAGGACGCCAACCGGGGTGAAATGATCGTGCTGCTCACCCAGGACAAGGAATTGAAACGCGAACAACTGGTGAGCGCGGCCCGCGCGATGGGCGCGGCCGAGCTCGCCGTGCCGCGCCGCGTCGTTCACGTGGATAAGATCCCGCTGCTCGGCAACGGCAAGAAGGATTACGTCACGCTGGCCGCGATGCTTCAGGAACTGGTGACGCAATGAGCTCCCCCGCCGCGGTGGATGTTCCGGTTTACAGCAAGCGCGAGCAGCGCGGGTGGTACGCCTACGATTTCGCGAATTCCGCCTTCTCCACCACGGTTGTGACGCTGTTCCTGGGTCCCTACCTGACGGCGCTGGCCAAGGCGGGCGCCGGTGACGACGGCTTCATTTATCCTCTGGGCATCAAGACCGATCCGCGAGCGCTGTGGGGTTACCTGGTGAGCCTCTCCGTGGTGATGCAGGCTTTTGTGATGCCGGTGATCGGCGCGATTGCCGACTACGGGCGGCGCAAACGCGAGATCCTGGGCGCGACCGCGCTCACCGGCGCGGGCGCGACCATCGCCATGTTCACCTTGAAAGACGCCGACTGGGCCCTGGGCGGCATCCTGTTCCTGATCTCCAACGTGATGTTCGGCTCCGCGCTGGTGGTGTACAACTCGTTTCTGCCCGAGATCGCGCCGCCCGAGGAGCGCGACGCGGTGTCCAGCCGGGGCTGGGGCCTCGGATATCTCGGCGGCGGCCTCCTGCTGGCGCTGAACCTCGCGCTCTACACCAACGCGCAGTCCTATGGAATCTCGGAAGGCATGGCGGTGCGGATCAGCCTCGCGTCGGCGGGCGCGTGGTGGGCCGCCTTCACGATTCCCGCTCTGCTCACTCTTCGCAATCGCCCGGGACCCCTTCGCCTGGATCGCGGCCAGCACCTGCTGACCATCGGCTTCCTGCAGTTGTTCCGCACCCTGGCGAGCCTGCGGCTGTTCCCCCAAACCTTGCTCTTTCTGGTGGCGTACACGCTGTACAACGACGCGATCCAGACCGTCATCTCGCTGGCCAGCCAGTTCGGCAACGACGAACTCAAAATCCCGCTCAGTTCACTAACGCTGGCGATCCTGATGGTGCAATTCGTGGCCTTCGGGGGCGCGATGGCGTTCAACTGGCTGGCGGCGCGGATCACGGCCAAGCGCGCGGTCCTGGTGGCGCTGGCGCTTTGGATCGGCGTGGTGGCGTCCATGTACTTCTTCGTCAAGACCACCGCCGAGTTCTTCGTCATGGCGGCGATCGTGGGCATCGTCATGGGCGGAAGCCAGGCGCTCAGCCGGTCTCTGTTCTCCTTGATGATTCCGCCCGGCAAGGAAGGCGAATACTTCTCGCTCTACGAGATCTCGGACAAGGGCACGAGCTGGTTGTGCCCGCTGATTTTCGGGCTGGCGCTCACCTATACGGGTAACTACCGCCTGGCGATCCTGACCCTGCTGGTCTTCTTCATCGCCGGCGCCATCGTGCTCACCCGCGTGGATGTCGGCCGGGCGGCTAAGGAGGCGCACCGCGAAGCCGGTGTGCCACACTGAAACAGAACCCCTTATGAATGATATCCGGGCCTCCTTCCAGGAAGTGGTCGAGGCGGAAGGCCACCTGATCGACTCCCACATCATGGAGCGCATTTTTGACGCCGTGGTCGAATACAGCGGGCGCTTCGAAGTGGAGCAGTTCCGCATCGGCAAGACCAACAGCGACCCCTCCCATCTGCGGCTGAAAGTGGAAACGGGGTCGGCGCACGACATGGAGCTACTGCTGGGGCAGTTGCTGAAGCTCGGTTGCAGCCCGGTCCACGGCGGCGATGCCGACCTGAAGATCGTTGAGAAGGACCGCTGCGCGCCGGATGACTTCTATTCCACCACCAATCAGCGCACTTTCGTCCGCCATGAGGGCAAATGGGTGCAGGCGGAGAACCAGCGCATGGACGCGGTAATCGTTGTGCGCGACGGCAGGGCTGTGTGCCGCCGCCTTCGCGACCTGCGCGCGGGCGATCCCGTGGTGGCGGGCATGCGCGGCATCCGCGTCATCCCCGAGGCCAAGGAACGCGACCGCTTGTCGTTCGCGTTCATGTCCAACGAGATCTCCTCGGAACGTCAGGTGGAGACCGCGGTGCGGCAAACCGCCCGCCTGATGGAGCAGGTGCGCGATGCCGGGCAGAAGCTGGTGTTCGTCGCGGGACCCGTGGTGGTTCACACCGGCGGCGCGCAGGCCATGATCCGACTGATCCGCGGCGGCTGGGTCAGTTCCGTGCTCGCCGGCAATGCGCTCGCCGTGCACGACATCGAAGCGGCGCTGCTCGGAACTTCCCTTGGGGTCCGCCAGAGCGACGGCCGCCTGGAGGAACACGGGCATCGCAATCACATGCGCGCCATCAACGCGATTTACCAGGCCGGGTCGATCCCGGAGGCGGTGGCGGCGGGGCGGCTCACCACGGGCGTGATGTATGAGTGCGTGAAGGCGGGCGTGCCCTTCGTGCTCGCCGGAAGCCTCCGCGACGATGGTCCCCTGCCCGACACCATCACCGACATGAACCTCGCCCAGGACGCCTATGCCGCGCACCTGCGGGGCGCCGGAATCGTACTGTGCCTCAGCTCCATGCTTCATTCCATCGCGGTCGGCAACATGCTGCCGAGCTGGGTCAAGATCGTGTGCGTCGATATCAACCCCGCCGTCGCCACCAAGGTCAGCGATCGCGGCACCGGTCAGGCCATCGGCGTCGTGACCGACGTCGGCTTGTTCCTGGATCTGCTGGCCCGCGAACTGGAGAAGAAATGAAGAAACGCGAGTACACCGATCAGCACGCCCGTTCTGGTCTGGACGCCCCGCTTCCCGCCATCGAATGCTGGGAGAACCAGTTCCCCGGTTACGAGATCGAAATCGACATGCCGGAGTTCACCTCGGTGTGCCCCAAGACCGGACTCCCCGATCACGGGACCATCACCATCACCTACGTTCCGGACAAGCTCTGCCTGGAGCTCAAGTCGCTGAAGATGTACATGCTGGCTTACCGCAATGTGGGAATTTTTCAGGAGAACGCGGTGAACCAGTTCCTCCGGGACATCGTAAAGGCGGCGCAGCCGGTTTCGGCGACGGTGGTGGGCGAGTTCACGCCCCGCGGCGGCGTTTATTCCCGCATCACGGCAAGCTGGACGCGTCCGGAAGGCAAGAAGCGGCGTGGCAAACGGTAAGGACATGACGGCCGAGGAACTTTCGGCCGCGATCCAGGAGATCCAGCGCCGCGTGCGCGCCCGGCACCCGTCCGGCGAGATCGGATCCAGCGGCATCCTGCTGCCGGACCTGATGCCGCTGGTCCACGCTCGCGATGCCGCGGACGCGAAGGTGGCCTCCATCGGCGGCGTCAATCCGCGTCCGCCGGGTCTCCTCAACGATCTCGTTCAGGCGGCCAAGAAATCCGTCGCGCGGGCGCTTACCTGGTTCGGCCGAGGGCAGGTGGATTTCAACCGCGCGGTCACGAACTACCTGCAGGCGAACATCGAGGCCCTGTCGGAGATGCGACGCGCCATGACCGAGATGGTCCGCTTCACCGAGGAGGCCGCGCAGCGGACCGCCGCGCGCATGGACGATCTCGCGGCGCGGCAGGAGAACGTGCCGGATCAGCTCGCGGAGCTCCGCAAGGACGCCGCCGACATCCGGCTGCACTGGTCGCAGTGGCGGCCCCAGTGGGAGGAGCGGCTGGGCCAAAGCGAGATCCGTTTGCTGCGGACAGTGTCGGAGATGCAGGGGGCGTTTCAGCATCGCACGGGCATTCTGGAGTCCGGCTTCCGGGAGACAGTTCGGGCGCAGCACGCCGATTACAACGCCGCCCTGGAGCGTGTCGCCCAGGACGTTCAGAAACGCCTGTGGGCGGATTTCGAGCGCGTGCGCCGCGATTACGAGCAGATGATTCATGCCGAACTCCGCTTGATCCGGCAGCGGGCGGCGATCCCCCCCGCGGCCGGCGCATCCCCGCCGGCTCCGGAACCGCCGCTCGCGGTGGACTGGCTGGCGTTCGGCAATAAGTTTCGCGGCGATCCGGAGTCGATCCGCGCGCAACAGGGAATGTACGTCCAGCGTTTCGCCGGCGCCGACGACGTGCTCGATATCGGCTGCGGGCGCGGCGAGTTTCTGGAAGCGGCCCGCGAGGCC
This sequence comes from Bryobacteraceae bacterium, assembly GCA_019748195.1. Lineage (GTDB taxonomy): Bacteria > Acidobacteriota > Terriglobia > Bryobacterales > Bryobacteraceae > JAIEPW01. The sequence continues at coordinate 6,321 of JAIEPW010000132.1, read as the reverse complement.
GGCATTCCGGCCCGCGGCATCGACGCCAACGCCGAAATGGTGGCGATCTGCCGCGCCAGGGGTCTGGAGGCGGAAACCGCGGACCTCTTCGAGTACCTGAGTTCGCTGCCCGGCGAATCGCTGGGCGGGCTCTATTGCTCTCAGGTCATCGAGCACCTCCCGCCCCAACGCGTCCCCGAGTTGCTGCGCCTGGCTCACGCCAAGCTGCGCTCCGGCGGGCTGATCGCCATCGAAACTCCGAACCCCGAGTGCCTGGCGATTTTCGCAACCCACTTCTACCTCGATCCAACTCATTCCCGCCCCGTGCCGCCGGCGCTGCTGGCCTTTTATCTGCAAGAGCTTGGCTTCACCCGGATCGAAGTGACGCGGCTGCATCCGGCGGTGGACAACGCCCCCGCGCTGGCCTCGCTTCCCGCCGAACTCCGCGAGCAGTTCTTCGGGGCGCAGGATTACGCCGCGTTCGCCCGCAAGGCTTAGCTTGGATTCTTGATCATCATCAGCAGCATCACTACTTCGGTGGACGCCTCGATGGCATGCTCCAGGTCGGGCTGCATGTAGACGAAAGTCCCTGCCCGCGCCGCCTTTTCCTGCCCGCCCAGCGTGACCTTCGCCTCGCCCTGGGCGAAATAAAGGACCGCGGGCATCGGGGCGCGGTGCGCCGACAGCCCCTCGCCGGGCGCGAACAGGAACTGGATCACCTTGGCGCGGGCGTCGTTGTGCACGGTCCGGCTCAGGATGCCCCGCTCCGGAAGCGGCGCATGTTCCCGAAAGTCCTGAACGAAAACAAACTGATCCATGCCTTTATGATCGCGCGAAAAAACTCCTGGAACGTTTCGCGTCATCCGGCGTATACTATGACAGTCTACCCCTAGGACGTCTATGCGACAAAAAACCGACCTCCTGCACGGCACCCTCGATCTGCTGATCTTGAAAACGCTGGGACGCGGCAGCCTGCACGGGTACGCGATCGCGCAGTCGATCAAGTCCGTCACCGATGAGGTGCTGGAGGTGGAGGAAGGATCGCTCTACCCGGCTCTGCAGCGTCTGGAGCTCAACGGCTGGATTGAAGGGGAATGGGGGACCTCGGCCAGCGGCCGGCGCGCCCGTTTCTACCGGCTCACCGCCTCGGGCCGCAAGCAGTTGCAGGCCGAGACGGCGCGGTACCGCAGCCTGACCACGGCCATCGCGAAGGTGCTGGGATGAGACTCCTGCGGCGGCTGCGGCGCTTGTTGCAATCCGACACTCTCGGGGAGGAGATGGAGGCGCACCTTGCGTTTCGCGCCGCCGAGCTCGAGGAGCGCGGTTTGCCGCGTCGTGAAGCCGCCCTGATGGCGCGGCGCGAGTTCGGCAATGTTCTGCGGACCTCCGAAGAGTCGCGCGAGATCTGGATCGCGCGCTGGGCTTCGGACCTGGCGCAGGACCTTCGCTTCGGCTTGCGGACGCTGGCCAAGGCCCGCGGGTTCACCGCGGTGTCCATCCTTTCCGCCGCCCTGGGAATCGGCGCCTGCTCCACGATCTTCGGTATCGCCAATTTTCTTCTCCTTCGCGGGCTGCCGGTCGCCGAGCCGGAGCGGCTGTTGTCGCTGAACGGCCGGACCGGCAGGAACGACGTGGGAGATTCGCTGTCGTACCCGGAAGTGCTGGATGTCGGGGCGTCGAAATCGTTCGCGGGGGTCGCCGGCGTTTATCTGCTGACTACGGGATCATTCACGATGGGGAGTGAGTCGCACCGGCACTGGGGCTCGCTGGTGACAGCGAATTTCTTCGATGTGGCGCGGCCCGCCTTCGCTCTGGGCCGCGGCTTTCATCCGGCGCGCGATGATACGCCGGGAGCGTCGTCGATCGTGCTCAGCTACCGCCTTTGGCAGTCCCGTTTCGGCGGCGATCCGGCCATTGTGGGCCGCACCATCAGGTGGAACAACCGTCCGGTGACGGTCACCGGCGTCACTGCCGCCGGGTTTCGCGGAACCGAGCTGCTGTTGGTCACCGAGTTCTGGGTGCCGTTCGGGATGGCGGCGGACGTTCCCTCGCTGCAGAGCGAAGGCAACAGGCGATTCCATTCGCGGGGCAACTCCTGGCTGATGGGCGTCGCGCGGCTCGCTCCGGGCAAGACCATTCGCGACGCGCGGGCGGAACTCGAGGTGCTGGCGGCGAACCTGCAACAGCAGTACCCGGAACAGAAGGACCGCGCTTTCCATCTTCAGCCGGCGGGCCAGATCAACGCGGGAGCCAAGGATCTGCTGTTCCTGTTCTTCGGGCTGCTGGCGATCGTGACGGTGCTGGTTCTGCTGGTGGCCAGCGCCAATGTCGCGAATCTGCTGCTGGCGCGCGCGGCAAGCCGCCGCAGGGAAGTGGCTACCCGGCTGGCGATCGGCGCGGGCCGCGGCCGCCTGGTCCGGCAACTGCTCGCCGAAAGCGTCCTGCTGGCCGGCGCGGGCGGGTTGTTGGGCTGCGCGCTGGCCGCCGTCGCGGCGGCGAGCCTCGGCCGCATCCAGCTTCCCTTCCCGGTCCCCCTCGATTTCACCGTCCTGGTGGACTACCGCATTCTGGTTTTCTCGCTGCTGCTTTCGGTGGCCACCGGGATCCTGTTCGGGCTGGCCCCCGCGCTCCGCGCCACCCGCCTGGACCTCGCCGCGGCGTTGAAGGAGGAAATCAGCAATACCGGCAGGCCGGCGCGCGGCTTTTCCCTGCGCAATGCGCTGGTGGTCAGCCAGGTGGCGTTGTCCATGCTCCTGCTGATCTGCTCCGGCCTGTTCCTTCGCAGCTTGTATACGGCCAGCAACGTACCGCTCGGAATGCGTTCCCGCGACATTCTGATCCTGGCCGTCGATCCGACCTTGAACCGGTATCCGATGGAAAAGGCGGAACAGTTCTTCCGGACAGCGCTCGACCGCGTTCGCGCCCTCCCCGGGGTGGAGGATGCGACCTTCACGCAGACCGTGCCGTTGAGCATCGGCGCGTCCAACTCGCGTGTCAGCACGCCGGACGGCAAGAAGACGTTGCAGTCGACGGTTTTCGTGGTCGCGCCGCGTTACTTCGAGACGCTCGGCATTGGTCTTCCGGAGGGCGTGGATTTTCGCGGTGACAACTCCGATCACGGCGCGGCAATCCTCAACCAGACCGCGGCGCGCCGGCTGTTCGCGGGCGAAAATCCCGTGGGCCGCATCATCCGGGTCCGCGAACGCAACGTGCGCGTCATCGGCGTCGCCGGCGATTCGAAGCTGCGAACCATCGGCGAGGACCCGCGAGCCTGCATCTACCTGCCGCTGTCGGAATACTACGGGCGGGAGGACAGCATGATGGGCTTTTCGCTGATGGCGCGAACCCGCGGCCCGGCGGCGGCGATGCTCGATGCGGCGCGGGACCAGATCCGCGCGCTCGATCCGGCGCTGGCGGTGTTCGACATGCGCACCATCGAGACGCACCTGGAACGCGCATTGCTGCCGCCCCGCCTGGGGGCCGTGATGTTCGGACTGTGCGGCGTCATCGCGCTGCTGATCTCCACCATCGGCCTATATGGCGTGATTTCCTTCACCGTGGCGCGGCGCACCAAGGAGATCGGCATCCGCATGGCGCTGGGCGCGGAGCGCGGCAAGGTGGTCGCGCTCATCCTCAAGGACGGGATGACGCTCTCGCTGATCGGGATCGCGCTCGGCGTCGGGTTGGCGCTGGCCGTCAGCCGGGTGGCCTCCAGCCTGCTATACGGGGTTTCCGCCACCGATGCGATCACGTTCACCGGAGTGCCGCTGTTCCTGCTGATGATCGCGCTGGCGGCAGCATGGATCCCGGCGCGGCGGGCGGCGTCCGTCGATCCGGTGGGCACGCTGCGCCACGACTGACCTCCCTAATTGCTGTAATGCGGCGTCAGGTGTGCTTCCAACTCGCGCAGGATATCGCCTTCCTTGTCGGCGAGCGCGTCGCTGATCTCCTCCAGGGCGCCGAGTTGCGGATTCGAGAGTTCGCTGACCTGCCGGGCTCGCTCGCTGTCGTCCGTGGCCGGCGCTCCACCGGGAAACCACGCCGCCACCTCCCGCAGGCTGGCCGCCGTTTCCGCGTCCCCGATGGCTTCCATGGCCTCGGCCGCTTGCGGCAACAACGCCCCCAGAGAGCCGGAGAGGTATTGCTCCAGCCCGCCTTCGTCCAGGTCGCCGAGCAGGCTGACGATCAGGAAGTAGCGCTGCTCGTGCGGCTGCAAGCCTTCAAGTCCGGCGTCGAAAAAGCGGTCGACGACGGGTTTCCAATGGCGTTCAATGAGGTCGCCGGCGGGCATGTGAGCAGGCTAGCACGAGATCCGGCGCCAAGGATCTGTTGGTCTCTCCCTTATGCCTGAGACAGACGGTTCTCCTTTCCTGCGGATGCGGGATCATCTGCAGGGTTTCTGGGTTTCTCGAGCCCTGTTCGCGGCGGCATACTTCGGCATCGCGGACATCGTGAAGGACGGGCCTCGCAGCGTCGAGGAAATCGCCGCCGCCAGTCAGACGAATCCCGGAGCGCTGGGGCGGATGCTTCGCGCTTTGTCCAGCATCGGCGTGTTCGCGATGGAAGCGGACGGCCGCTACAGGAGCACGCCCCTGTCGGCGACCCTGGAATCGGACGTACCGGGCACGCTGCGCTACACGGTGATGTCGGAGCTCGGATTGTCGCACTACCAGGCGTGGGAGTTCTTCCCGCATTCCCTCGCTACCGGAGAAATGGCGTTCGTCAAGCGGTTCGGGAAGGAGATCTGGCAGTATTACCACGAGCATCCGGAGCACGCCGCGCCGTTCAACCGCTCCATGACTGCGTTCTCGCAGGCGGTGATCGCCAGCGTCATCGCGGCTTATGACTTCTCGCCGTTTCACAAGGTTGTCGATGTGGGAGGCGGACAAGGGGCGCTTCTGGCGGCGATTCTGACGGCGAATCCGGCGGCGCGGGGCATTTTGTTCGATGCTCCCGAGGTGCTGGCGGGTGCAAGCTGCATCGCTCCGGTCTCGGATCGCTGTGAGCTCGCGCCCGGAAACTTCTTTGAAGCGGTAAGCGAAGGCGGCGATGCTTACGTAATGAAGTGGATCCTGCACGACTGGACGGACGAGCAGTGCGGCACGATCCTCCGCAATTGCCACCGCGCGATGCAGCCCGGCGGCTCGGTCATCGCCATCGACTTTGTCCTGCCACCCGGCAACGAGCCCTCGTTCGGCAAGTGGATGGATCTGAACATGCTCGTGATGACGGGCGGTCGCGAGCGGTCTGCTGAGGACTTCCGGCGGGTTTTCGAATCGGCTGGGTTCCGGTTGAAGGGAATCACCCCGACGGAATCGGGGTTTGGAATCGTGGAAGGGGTGCGGGAGTAGTCGGGGGTCGGAGCGAGCGCCCTGCATATGCGTTAACATAGGTCTGAGGGTACGGCGATGAGCTCAGAGCGACGCGTGAGGCTGTTCAGAAACGGCAAAAATCAAGCGGTACGAATTCCAAGAGAGTTCGAGCTTCCCGGCAGGGACGCAGTGATGCGCAAGGAAGGCGAGCGGCTGATTGTTGAACCAGCGCCTGCGAAGTCGTTGCTTGAGGTGCTCGCGACGCTCACTCCGTTGAATGAAAGTTTCCCGGAAATTGCGGACCTGCCCCCCCGCCGGGTCAAGCTCTAAATGCGTTATCTCCTGGACACAAACATCGTTTCCGACCTGATCCGAAACCCGGAGGGAGTGATAGCAGGGCGAATTCGCCATGTGGGCGAACGGAATGTGGTAACCAGCATCATCGTCGCCGCAGAGTTGCGATATGGCGCAGCTAAGAGGAAGTCCGCACGGCTCACTGCACAAGTCGAGGCAATCCTCGGTGCTCTGGAAGTGTTGCGTTTCGAAGAACCCGCCGATCGAGTGTACGGAACACTGCGCGCACGCCTGGAGCAGGAGGGGCAGGTGGTCGGCGGCAACGATCTGCTGATCGCCGCCCAGACCATTTCTCTCGGCTTAACCCTAGTGACTGACAACGCTCGCGAGTTCGCCAGAGTGAAGGACTTGCATTGCGTGAACTGGCTGCGCTAAGGGACGCCGACGAGAGATGGCGGAGGAAGAGGGATTCGAACCCCCGGTAGAGTTTCCCCTACTGCGGTTTTCAAGACCGCTGCCTTCAACCGCTCGGCCATTCCTCCACTCCTAAATTACCATGTCAGCGCACTGCCCCAGGATGCGTCATTTCACCCGACTTTTTTACAGAACAATCTGTAGAATCATGAGCTTACCTTCGGTACGCCGCGTGCACTCCACAACGCAACCTATGGAGGCTGTGATGCGATCCATAATGCGGTTCCTCGCCCCGGCTTCAATCGTCGCTGCTGGAGCGATG
>JAIEPW010000093.1 GCA_019748195.1 Bryobacteraceae bacterium | reverse complement strand
GGCGGGTCCACGCCGGTGGAGCCGCGGTTCTTCAGCCTGACGCTGAACGGCAGCATCAAGCCCACGCTGATCAGCGAAACCAACATCGGCTACAAGCGAGGCTGGTGGGCGTACAAGCGGATCAACCCGTTCCCGCAGGTGCCCGGGACCGCCGGAGCGCTGATGGTGGCGCAAGGGACGCTGGATTCGGGCATTGACGTGGACACGCAGCGGGCGCGGTCGCGCGTTTGGCGGGACCAGACGTACTCGGTGACCGAGAACATGACCTGGATCAAGGGGCGGCATACGGTTCAATTCGGCGGAAGCTACAACTTCTTCCGGGTGTTCCACGAGCGCGACGATAAGGTGATCGGGTCCTTGACCTCGCTGGTGTATGAGCTGACGCAAGGCACGGCCACTACGGTAACGGGAACGACGCGGCCGGGCGCGATCCGCTCGGTGGACGCGGCGCGGTTCAATACGCTGTTCGCGGCGGCCACCGGCATGGTGGACAAGGCGGGCGTGATCCTGACGCGGAACGGCAACCTGGATCCGAATCCGATCGGGACTCCGATGCGGATTTTCGCCAACTTCCACAACTACGAGATGTATGTGAACGACGTCTGGCGCATCACGCCGAGCCTGAACATCACCGCGGGGCTGACTTACACCATTCAGACTCCGCCGAAGGATTACAACGGGCTGCAGACGGTGCTGGTGGATCAGACCGGAGCGGAAGTGGTGCAGCGCGACTTCTTCCAGCAGCGGACGCGCGAGGCGGAAGCGGGCCGGGTGTTCAATCCGACGCTGTCGTATATTCCGATCGCGCAGTCCAAGCGCAGCGCGATTTATGACATCGACGCGAACAACTTCGGGCCCCGCATCGCGGTGGCGTGGAATCCGGGAGCGTCGGGCGGGCTGCTGGGCGCGCTGTTCGGCAACAAGAAGACGGTGGTGCGCGGCGGCTGGGGCATGACCTTCGACCGTGTGAACGGCGTGGGCGTGGTGATGCTGCCGATTCTGGGCGTCGGCTTTTCGCAGACGATCAACTGCACCGGTCCGCGGAGCAACGGACAGTGCGCGGGCGCGAGCGATGAAACGAACGCGTTCCGCATCGGCGTGGACGGCGCGACGGTGCCGCTGCCGGCAACGCCGCGTCCCAGCGTGCCCATTACGCCGGGCATCGACGGGGAGACGCTGAGCTTCTCGATCGATCCCAAGATGCAGATCGGACGATCGCATTCCCTGAATGTGACGATTCAGCGGGAGCTTCCGGGCAACCTGATCGTGGAAGCCGGCTACGTCGGCCGGTGGTCGAATGAGCTGCCGCAGAATTTCCAGTTGAATTCGATGCCGCTGTTCTTCAAGGACTCGTCGGGGCAGACGTTCGCGCAAGCCTACGACGCCGTTGCCCGCTCCTTGCGGGGCGGAACCGTGGCCGCCAACGTGGCGGCGCAGCCGATCTTCGAGAATCAGTTCCGCGGGCTTTCGCAGTGCGTTCCCAACTGCACGGCATGGCTGGCGGGCGCGAGAAGCGCGGACTTCACCAACAATCAGGTGAACAACCTGACCAACTTCCTGAACGGAGTGCGGCCGGGCGGGGCGTTCTACAGCCGCCAGGTCCGCGACCTGTTCGTGCGCGGCTCGGGCGGGCGGGCCAACTACAACGCGGGATTCGTCAGCCTCACCAAGAGGTTCGGATCCGGTCTCAGCTATACGCTGAACTACACGCTGTCGAAGACGCTGGATCAGTACGGTTTGAACCAGGAGAACATCGGGGTGAGTTCCACGCCCTACGATCTCGATGTCGACTACGGTCCGGCGATCTTCGACCGGACGCACGTTTTCAACGCGCAGTACTTCTATGAGCTGCCGTTCCTGAAGGGCCAGAGCAGCCTGCTGAGCAAGGTGGCCGGCGGCTGGTACGTTTCGGGAATTTTCGCGTCGAACTCGGGTCTGCCGATTCTGGCCGGGACCAACGTCCAGGCGTTCGGCGGCGCGCAGGTGTTCGGCGGTCTGGCGGCGGGCGCGGTGCCCATCGTGCCGCAGAAGTACGATAATTCGTCCCAGTCGTCGGTGGGATCGAATGGTATCGGCACCAATGCCGGCGGCCGGGGATCGGGGATCAATCTGTTCGGCAATCCCGAACAGGTGTTCCGCTCGCTGCGGCAGATCGAGATCAGCCGCGACTTCCGGCACGGCCGCAACGTGTTCCGCGGCCTGCCCCGCTGGAACTATGACCAGTCCTTCGGCAAGCGCACCAACATCACGGAAGGCGTGCGGGTGGTGTTCACGGCCGATTTCATCAACTTCTTCAACCGGCGCGAGTTCGCCGATCCGACCGGGAACACGATTAGCCTGTTCAACCCGGCGGGCTTTGGCGTCATCACCGATCAGTACGCGACCCCGCGGCAGGTGCAGTTCGGCCTGCGCATCGAGTTCTGACCGGAAAATGCCGGAGTCATCAGGAAGCCGCGAGTTGCGTAAGGCGACTCGCGGCTTTTCGGCTTGCCGAGGAGGCTTGTTCCCTTGACTCCGTCAACCCGCGCGTTCGCATCAACGTTTCGACCGAATCGGAGGACATCCATGAAGCTGCGCCGCTTCGCCTCATCCCTCGTCTGCATCGCGCCCGTGCTGTTTGCCGCCGCGCTGCAGGCGACCACCGCCGTGGAACTCACCAACCTGGAACTGGCCCAGCAGGCCGACACGATCGTGATCGGCAAGTGCCAGTCGGTGCGGAGCGCCTGGGAGGGACGAACGCTGGTCACGCTGGCGACGATTTCGATTTCCGAAACGCTGAAGGGCGGCGTTACCGGGTCGATCACGGTGACTCTGCCCGGGGGTATCGACACGAATCGCAAGTTCCCGGTCAGCATGACTTTTCCGGGCGCGCCCTCGATTCAGCCGGAGGAGGAAGTGTTCCTTTTCCTGGCGGCGGATCCGGCGATTTCGTCCGGACAGACGGTCCTGGGCTTCTCCCAGGGCAAGTTCAGCATCCTCACGGATTCCAAGCAGAAGAAGTCCGTGTCGCGGGATCTCACCAATCTAACCCTCGTTTCCGCTTCCGGACCGGCGCGCGGCACCCGCGTGTTGACGTCGCTGGAGGAATTCCGGAACGAAGTGAAAAAGAATCTGGGGCAATAGGGGGACATGATGAGACCGCGAAACTTTGCCGCAATCGCACTTTGCGCCGCCGGACTGCTGCAAGCGGGAGGGCGTCTGGAGAGCGTCGACATCACCGGCCTGGCGCCTTCACCGCTGCCCGGCCATGTGATCGGCCGGGTGATCGGCATCCGATGGGACGCGCGCAGCCTGCCGGTCCGCTACCGCATGAACAGCACGCTGAATCCGGTTCCCAACCCGCTGGGACCGCCGTTCTTGACCCTGGCGGCCGCGACGGCTACGATCCAGCAGTCGCTGGATCAGTGGAACAACATTCGCACTTCCTTCATTTCGATGATCGTGGATGGAACCACCGCGAATGCCGGACTGGTGGGGTTCAACATGGTGAACGAGGTTTCGTTCCGGACCTCGGCCGGCTTCGGCGCCATCGCGTCCTCGCCATCGGTGAATCTGATCGCGGATTCCACCTTCGCCCACGGCGATGACATCGACGGCGATGGCGACTCCGACGTATCGAGCGCCATCACCGCGGCGCAGGACGTGGATAACGACGGCGATATCGAGTTTCCTGCGGGCTTCTACCGGGCCGGCACGATACTCGACAACGACGTCCAGTTCAATACCAAGGCGTCGAACGGGCTGCGCTTCACCGTTGCCGACGGCGCCGTGGATACGGTGTCCCGCTCCGTGGATCTGATGGCGGTGGCGGTGCACGAGTTCGGTCACTCGATCGGCCTCGCGCATGTGCTGAACAACCAGAAAAGCGCGACGGACGGCAGCGGCGCGACCATGTACCCGTTCATCGACACGAGCGATCCGGCGACGGAATTGGCGCAGCGGTCGCTGGACATCGACGACATCGCATGGGCGTCGTATCTCTATCCGGAAGGCACGGCGGCCAGCGGTCCCGCCGCGATTCAACCAGGGGACGTGCCGTTTTCGGCGGAGTTCGGATTGATTCAGGGGGAGGTCCGGCATGGCGTCCTGAACCAGCCCCTGGCGGGGGCCAGCGTCTTCGCACTGGACCGGCGGGACGAGGCGATCTCCTCGTCCGGATACAGCGGAACCACGCAGGTTTCGGTAAGCCCCACCGGAGGGCTGTTCCTGATCAACCCGGCGTTCAACATTCTGAACGGCAATTACGTCCTTCCGGTGCCGCGGGGGCAATATTGGGTGGGAGTGGAGGCGGTGGACGGAGATCCGGTGGCTGCTTCGTCCGTTAATCTGACAGCTCAAATCGGCGCGATTTTCAGCCAGCAGAATTTCAACGAGGAGTTCTACCGGGGGCAGCAGGAGGCGGTGCTGGAGCGCCGGCCGGGACGCGGGGTCAACATCCCCATGCAGCCGGGCAGGATTCAGTCGGGCATCGACTTGCTGACCAACCGGACGTTCAACATCAATCAGTTCGGCAATCGCAACTTCGTGGGGTTTATCAACGTCCCGGCGGGGCTGTATTACGCCGTGAGGATCCCCGTGACGGCGCTGAACTCCGCCTCGGTGGGTCCTGACTATCTGATTCACTCCGGCAACTTCGAAACGTTCCACCTCGACGCGTCAGTTCCGGTCCTGTTCGGCGAAGCCCTGCTGACCACCGGCACGACCAACGCTGACGGCTCCGTGGCGACGCTGAACCTGGCCAATCCGCTGCGGCGGGTGGCGCCTTTTCTGGCCCAGGACGGCGACTTCGCTCCCTTCTTCTTTGACGATTCGCACGAATTGGGCAAGACGGTACGGGAAGGCATCGCGGCGGGGACAATCCAGAACCTGTTCCTGGTGCTTCGCGTCGGCGCGGCAACGCCGTTTCCCGGAGTGAGCGGGCAGGCGCCGCTGATGGGTCTGGACGGCGGCGTCGCCAGCAACGATGTTCCGATCTTCGGCCTGTCCTACACCTCGGCGGACGGGGTCACCTTCACCCGAAACAATGTGTTCAACTTCCGGTTCTCGCTGGTGCTGAGCGCGCCGGGCCAGAACTAAGGATGTTCGCCCGGCGCGGGTTGCGGCCCGCGCCGGCTTCCTGCTTGAACTTCCGCGCCTCTCACCTTTCGGCCGCTGTCGCGTCCGATTTCTGATGCTGCTTCTGCTGCTGTTTATCCCTGCGATTTGCTTGTCCGCTTCCGGGCTTCAGGTGGAAACCGGTCCGCATGAAAGCGGCGTCCTCACGGCGAAGGTACGGTGGGCGAACGGCTGGCGCACCGCGCGAAATCATGACGCGGCGTGGCTGGTGGTGAAGTATCGCGCGGGCAACTCGCCGGTATGGCGTCATGCGATGGTGCAGGCGGAGGGGCATCAGGCGCAGGGCGCTGTCCCGGGGTCCATTCAGATTCCAGGCGATCGAGTGGGGTTGTTTCTTCACCCGGCAGCCCCTCATCGTGGAGCGGTGGAATGGACGCTGCGCATCCGGCTGGACCTGCCGGCGGGCGCGCCGCCACCCACTGCCTTCCGGGTTTTCGGAATCGAGATGGTGCAAGTGCCGGAGGGTCCGTTCTGGCTGGGATCCACGCATCCGGAAACGCTGGAACGTTTTTCCTTCTATCGCGCCAAGGACGGAAAGCCCGCGGGGATGTGGCGGGTGGAGTCGGAAGCAGCAATCGAGATCGGACCCGAGGCTTTGTACTACGGCGTTCGCGAGCCGCAGTATCAGGGCGACCGGCAGGGTCCGGTTCCCGCGGCGTTTCCCAAGGGATACCGCGGCTTCTACCTGATGAAGTACGAACTGAATCAGGGCCAGTACGCGGATTTTCTGAATCACATCCCGGAGGCGTCGGCCAACTTCCGGGCGATTCACGGCGGGCTTCTGTACGCCTCGCAGCGGGGATCCATTTCGATTGGCGACGGCCGCTATCACGCCGCGGCGCCGGACCGCCCCGCGAACTGGGTGAGTTGGGAAGACAGCATCGCCTTCGCCGATTGGATGGGGCTGCGGCCGATGACCGAGTTCGAGTTCACCAAGGCGTGCCGGGGTCCGGACCAGCCGGCGCCGGGCGATTACCCATGGGGCACCGCCGGCAAGGACCGGTTGAGGCGGCTGATCGTTCCGCCCGTGGATGACATCGCGCGGGAGGGCGAAGCTGACGAAGCGCGCCTGAGCGACGCCACGCGCGACGTTTTGGGAGCTTCGTTCTACTGGGTGATGGACCTGGCCGGCTCGGTCTGGGAGCGGGTGGTTACGCCCGGGCATCCGGTGGGCCGGGCGTTCACCGGCTCGCACGGGGACGGGCGGTTGTCGGCCTACGGGTCGGCGACGAATCCCGATTGGCCGCGCGACAACGAAGGCGGCGGGTTCGGCTATCGCGGAGGCGGGTACTACCAGCATGGATTCGATGCGGGACCGCTGAATCCGCACAGCAGGACGGAGTTCCGCACCTACGGCGCGTGGGGCGAGGCTCCGCGGGCGGTGGCGTACGGCTTTCGCGCCGCGCGCACCGCTCCCTGAACCCGGCTAGGCGAAGGAGCACTTCTCACGGCGCATCCAGTGGTCGAGCACCAGCAAGGCCCAGAGAGACCGGGAAAAATCCTGACGCGCGGCGAGATGGAGTTTCAGCCAGGCGGCGAAGGTTTCGCGGTTCATGCCGTCCCACGCCGGTGAGTCGCGAAGGATTTGTTCGATTCTCGGCCGCAGAGGACCAGCGATCCACTTCGCCAGTGGGATCGCGAAGCCTCGTTTCGGGCGATAGATGATCTCGGGCGGCAGATACGATTCCGCTACTCTCTTGAGCAGGTACTTGCGCTCGCGCCCGCGCAGCTTCCACTCGGCGGCGATGGAAAACGACAGATCCACGACATGGTTATCCAGGAAGGGAGGACGCACTTCGAGGCCGTGCGCCATGGAGGCGCGGTCCACCTTGGTGAGCACGGAGCCGGGCAAGTAGGTGCGGAAATCGAGAGCCAGCATCGGCGTGAGGAGATCGCCGTTGGCGGGAGAGCGGAACGAGTTCAGCAACGGCGGTTCGGCGTTGACTCCGGGCAGGATCAGCGGCAGATCGTCCACATCGGTGTTGGACATCCAGCGGAGGTGACGGCGGACCGGTTCGTCGTCCCAGCGGTTGGCGAAACGCTTCAGCTTCCATTCCAGGCTTTGATAGGAACCGCTGACGGGCAGCGCGGCGATCGCGGAACCGGCGGCGCCGCGGACCATTGCGGGAATCCTTGAGTAATAACGGGCGAACTTTTCCGCCAGATAGGTGGGATAGCCGGCCCACAATTCATCTCCCCCATCGCCGCCGACCACCACTTTTACGTGCTCCGCCGCCAGCTTGCTGACGATGTAGGTAGGAACGATGGAGGGATCGGCCAGGGGTTCATCCAGCGAGTCGAGGGCGGCGTCCAGCTCCGATAGCAGATCCCGCTCATCCACCAGCCGGCTGCGGTGGACGGTGCCGAGCTTGCGGGCGGCGAGGTCCGAGTACTCGCTCTCGTCGAATTCCTTGTCCGCGAAGCCGATGGAGAAGGTCTGCACCGGAACGCCGTACTTCTTCTGGGCGATGGCGGTGATCAGCGAAGAGTCGATGCCGCCGCTGAGGAACGACCCGACCGGAACGTCGGAGATCAACTGCCGCTCCACGGAAGCTTCCAGCGTATCCTGCAAGCGGGAAGCAAGTTCGGATTCCGATCCGGTGCGTCGGCCGCCCGCCGGGTCCAGACTCCAGAAGGCCACGGGCTCGGCGGCGCCGCCTTTTTCCCAGATCAGGAAATGGCCGGGGGCGAGCTTGCGCGCTCCCTGAAGAATCGAGCCGGGCGCGTGAACGTAATCCGCGAAGAAGTAGCCGGCGAGTTCGCGGCGATCGATGGCGCGGGAGATGCCGGGGTGCGCCAGAAGCGCGGCGACGGTGGAGGCGAAGACGATCCCGCGATCCGTCACCGCGTAGGTGAGTGGCTTGATGCCGAAACGATCGCGGGCAAGAAGCAGCCGCCCGCGATTCTGGTCCCAGATGGCGAACGCAAACATACCGTTCAGCCGTTCCAGACCGTCAATACCGCGCTCTTCGTAGAGATGCACCAGCACTTCCGTATCGCTGCGGGTGTGGAAGCGGTGGCCGCGGGCTTCGAGTTCCGTCACCAGCTCGCGGAAATTGTAGATTTCACCGTTGAAGGTGACCTGAACGGAGCCGTCCTCGTTGGCGAGCGGCTGCGCCCCGCCCGCGAGGTCGATGATGGACAGGCGGCGATGTCCGAGGGCGCAAAGGAAATCGCCATGGGTGCGGATAACCGCGCCGCTGCCGTCCGGGCCTCGGCTTTCCAGGCGGGCGAGCATTCGCGCGAGCACCTCATCCGGATCGCCGGCGTCGCGAGGTCCGGCGAAGCCCGCTATGCCGCACATCGGCTACGGCCGCCCCGATCCAACGGCCTCGTCCTGGCGCTCGAAACCGATCTTCCGCGCGATCGTATACGGCCGGAAGTCCTGCGACTGGAAGTAAATGCGGATCAACAGCTCGGCCAGCAGGCCGATCGCCAGGAACTGGACCCCCACCAGCGCGAAAAAGATCGCGATGGTGAACAGCGGGTTGCGGTGAACGAAGATGTCCAGCCAAAATTTCTCGTACAGCACGTAGGTGGAAAGCAGACCGCTGAGGCCGATCAGGATGCCGCCAACGGTCCCGAACACGTAGATGGGCTTGGTTTGGAAGCCCTGCAGGAACCACACGGTGGTGAGGTCCAGGAGGACCTTGAAGGTGCGGGTCAGGTTGTACTTGCTGACTCCGGCGACGCGCGGACGGTGGTGAACTTCATACTCGGCGATCCGCGCGCCGACGCCCTCCGCGAGCACGGCGATGAAGCGGTGCATTTCGCCGTACAGGTGCAATTCCTGAATGATTTCGCGGCGGTACACCTTTAACGAGCACCCCAGGTCGTGGACCCTGGTGCCCGTGATCCGGCGGATGAGCCAGTTCGCGATCCGGGAGGGCAGCAGGCGCAGCACGAAACCGTCCTGCCGGTTCTTTCGCCAGCCGGAGACAAAATCGAAGCCTTCCTCGAGCTTCGCGATCATGCGCGGAATATCGGCGGGGTCGTTTTGGAGGTCGGAATCGAGCGTGACCACGATCTCCCCGCTGGCGTGCCGGAAGCCGGCGTCGAACGCCGCCGTCTGGCCGTGGTTGCGGCGGAACATCAGCACCTTCAAGTACGGCTTTTCCGAAGCCAGCTTCTCCAGCAATTGCGCGCTCCCATCGCTGGATCCGTCGTCCACGGCGATCACTTCGTAGGGGCGCCGCTGTCCGGCGAGCGCGGTCTCGATTTCCTCGAGCAGCCGGACCAGGTTCGGCTTCTCGTTGTAAACCGGAAGCAGCAGGGAGATCATGGGGTCACCGCCGCCAGGGGTTTGGTGCGGGTGAGCCATTCGCAGAAGATGCGGATGCCTTCGGGAAACGGGGTGTTGGGCTGATAGCCGAGCTCGCGCCGGGCCTTGGAGATGTCGGCGAAGGTGCGGTCGACATCGCCCGATTGCATGGGCAACTGCCGGATGATTGCCCGCCGGCCGAGGGCGTCCTCGATCGCCGCGATCGTTTGCCGCAGGCTGGTGGTGCGGGAGCCGCCCAGGTTGTAGATGGCGAATCCGGAGACGCGCTGGAGGGCGGCTTCGATGCCCGCGGTGATGTCGTCAATAAAGGTGTAGTCGCGAACCGTGGCGCCGTCGCCGAACATTTCCACCGGCTCGCCTTTGCGGATGCGGTCGGTGAAGAGAGAGATCGCCATTTCCGGACGCTGGCGCGGTCCGTAGACAGTGAAGAAACGCAGGCAGGAGATATCGAAGCGGTAGAGATGATGGTAGGAGTAGCACAGCAGCTCCGCGGCGCGCTTGGAGGCCGCATAGGGCGAAATCGGCTCCGCCGAGGCATCGTCCTCGGAGAACGGAATGCGCGGCGAGTTGCCGTAAACCGATGATGAGGATGCGAATACGAGCTTGGTGCAACCGTATTGCCGCATGGACTCCAGGATCTCCAGTGTGCCGCCGACATTCACGTCGAAATAGAGCTGCGGGTTGGCGATGGAGGGGCGGACTCCGGCGCGAGCCGCCAGGTGCAGCATTCGATCGACGTTGGGCTGGAAGGCGCGGCGCAGCAGGTCGCGATCCCGGATGTCGCCTTCGAGCAACTGGAAGTTGGGATGTTGTGACAGCTCCGCTGCGTTGGCCCGCTTAATCGCCGGATCGTAGTAGGCGTCGAAGTTGTCGACACACAGGACGCGGTGGCCGCGGCCGAGCAGCAACTTGCAGGCATGGAAGCCGATGAAGCCGGCGCCTCCGGTAACCAGCACCCTGCCGGCGTTGTTTGTGTTAGATCCCAAAGCTTTATGATACTTTGGCGTCCGCGGGCCAGGGGGCCGCGCCGGGAGCCGTCAGCGCTTGCCGAAGAAACGCGACGCCATGCCCAGGATGTCGTCGACGGCCGAGCCGTCGCGGTTTTGATCGAGCAAGGGCGTCAACATATCGAGAATGCCGGCGCCCGCCTGGGACCGCGGCATTCCGGGAGGCGGGATTCCCACGCCCTGCTTGCTGAGACCGCCCATGGCCATCGCGGCGACGATCGGCAGCATTTGCTTCAGGATGTCGCCCCCTATGCCGGTCTGCGCGGAAGCGCGGCTGGCAAGTTCCTTGCTCACTTCCTTGCTGCCGAACAGATGCCCGAGGATTCCGTTGCCCTCCTGGACGGCCCGCCCGGTTCCGATGGTGGAGGGGTCATCGAGGTACTGGGCGTGGTTTCCGCCGCTGAGGGCACCCAGCAGGGAGGCGAGCCCGTCCTGATCGGACGCATTGCGCTGCAGAGCGCCGGCGATGGCCGGCATCAACGCGGACAGCGCGGAACTGGTCTGGTGATCGTCCAGGCCGAATTGCTGTCCCATTTTGCGGACAGCGTCTCCCCCGTTTGCATTCAGAACGGTCTCGAGCAGGTTCATACTGATTCCGGGTGCTCCGGACACCCCGCCGGATCGTACCACACGCAGGCGTACAATAAACGGCTTATGGCAAAGCTGGGATTTTGCGGACTCGGGATCATGGGCAAGCCGATGGCGGCTCAACTGCTTCAGGCGGGACATCGCGTCGCGCTGTGGTCGAACACGGCCGCCAAGGCCCGGGAACTGGCTGCGACCGCGGACGGGCTGTTCTGCGAGACGCCCGGCCAGGTGGCGGCGGAGTCCGAGGTGGTGTTTTATTGCGTCGGGGACTCGGCGATGTCCGAGTTCACGGCGATGTCCTTACTGGAAGGAATGAAGCCGGGCGGGGTCGCGGTGGACTGCTCCACAATCTCCCCGGAAATAAGCCGGAAGCTGCACGGAGCGTACCGGGCCAAGGGTGTCCATTTCCTGGATGCCCCGTGCACCGGTTCCAAGCCGGGGGCGGAGGGCGGAACGCTGACCTTCATGGTGGGGGGAGATCAGGGCGTGTTCGAGCGGGTCCGGCCGTACTTCGAGCCGATGGGCAAGCTTCTGTACTATTGCGGCGGTCCGGGTATGGGACTTCAGGCCAAGTTGACCCAGAATCTGATCCTGGCGAACGTGATGCAGGCGTTCAGCGAGGGCATGGTGTTGGCGACAAAAGCGGGGGTTCGGCCGGAGCTCATGTTAGAGATTCTGAATAACTCGGCGGCGAAGTCCGGGTTGATCAGTTTCAAGGCGCCTTTCGTACTGCGGCGGGACTTTCAGACCAACTTCGCTACCAAGTGGATGCACAAGGACATCGGACTGGCGCTGGAGGCTGGTAAGGCCAATGACGTACCGCTGCCGCTTACCGCCTTGACGCAACAGATGTTCCAGGCTGCGATCGCCGAAGGGCACGCGGAGGAGGATTTTTGCGCCACAATCCAGGTGATGGAGCGATGGGGCGGGGTGAAGGTGAAAGGTTCTTAATCAAAGATGGTACGGCCTTCTACCAGGAACCGTATACCCGTTCGACGGTATGCGTAGGGGGTCTCTATTTACATAGGGTTTACAATCACTTGCCTTCCATTAAACTTTTTTCAGTAAACTACAAAAACTAGTTGCATTCACGGGCGAACTATACTAGTATTGGAATCAAGCCGGGGAGGCAACTCCCACCAAAGCGAGACTAACCTCATTAAAGACCCCTGAAGCATCCTCCCCGGCGCCCGCAAGGGTTCAGTTTTCACCAGGGCTTCAGAGCAAAGCAAGCCATCGTTCGCCGGGCAAACTCCTCCAACAGCAGTGGTATCATCAGAAAACGTGACGAGACTGACTCTTCTCGGCTCTACTGGCTCCATTGGAACCAGCACCTTGGACGTGGTCCGCAAGCGTCCGGACCAGTTTCAAGTGTTTGCACTGGTGGCCGGGAACAATGTCGAACTGCTGGCGCAACAAGTACGCGAATTCCGGCCGGAGGTAGTCGTTCTGGCCAGCGAGGCCGCGGCGTTGCGCCTGCGCCCCCTGTTGGGCGAGCACAAGCCGGAAATCTCCTTCGGATCCTCGGCTTATGTGCAGGCAGCGATCGCGCCGGAAGCGCAGTTCGTACTCAGCGCGATTGTCGGAGTCGCGGGGCTGGAAGCGACCTACGAAGCCGTGGTTCGAGGCAAGCGAGTGGGCTTGGCGAATAAAGAGACGCTGGTCGCCGCCGGGCGGCTGGTGATGGAGGCGGCGCGCCGGGCGGGCACGGAGATCATCCCTGTGGACAGCGAACACAACGGCGCGCACCAGTGTTTGCGGGCGGGGCTGCGGGGCGAAGTCGCGAAGCTGATCCTGACCGCCTCGGGTGGACCGTTCCGCAATACACCCCAGGAAAAAATGGCGGCGGTGACGCCGGAGCAGGCGTTGAATCATCCTACCTGGAAGATGGGCCCGCGCATCACGATAGACTCGGCGACGTTGATGAACAAGGGTTTTGAGGTCATTGAGGCGTGCTGGCTGTTTGACTTTCCGCCGTCGCAAGTGGATGTTGTGGTGCATCCGCAGTCGTCGATTCACGCCATGGTCGAGTTCACCGATGGGAGTGTCATCGCGCAAGTCTCGGCGACCGACATGAGGATGCCGATTCAGTACGCGATGACGTATCCGGAGCGTATGGACGCGCCAGTGCCGAGGCTTGACTGGCGGGAGAGCCGGACGTGGAACTTCGAGGCGCCTGACTTCCAGAGATTCCCTTTGCTAAGAATGGCTTACGAAGCCCAGCAAGCAGGCGGGGCGGCGACCTGCGTTCTAAACGCCGCCGATGAGGTGGCGGTGGAGGCGTTCCTGACCCGGCAAATTCCGTTCCTGGCGATCCCGGTTGTGGTAGAGGAGACGCTGAACCGGATGCCGGCGCGGACTCCCACTTCGGTGGCCGAAGTGCTGGAAGTGGATCGGGAAGCGCGGGCAGTGGCGCGGGAGCGGATGAACAGTAACTTGGTCCAAACCACGGCGGCTTTGGGCGCGTAGAGGAAATATATGGTCCTGCTCGAAAACATCTGGTGGTATCTGGTCCTGATCGGGGTGATGATCCTGGTCCACGAGCTGGGCCATTACTGGGCGGCGCGGTTTTTCGACGTCCGGGTGGAGGCGTTCAGCTTCGGTTTCGGCACGCGCCTGTTCGGATTCCGGCGCGGGGAAACAGACTTCCGGGTATCGGCGATTCCCTTCGGCGGCTATGTGAAGATGGCGGGCGAGCATCCGGGCGAGGACGGCAGCGCCGATCCGCGAGGCTTTCAGTCCAAGCCGCGCTGGCAGAGGCTGATCATCGTGTTCGCCGGGCCGTTTATCAACATCGTTCTGGCGGTGGCGCTGCTGGCGGGTTTGTTCATGGTGCATTACCCGAAATTCCCCAGCACACCCTCTCCGGTTGTGGGCTACGTGCTGCCGGACGGAGCGGCGGCGAAGGCCGGGATTCGCGAGGGCGACCAGGTGGTGCAATTCGACGACAAGGCGAATCCAGTCTGGGAAGACATTCTGTTGACCGAGGTCGCGAGCGCGAACAAGCCGATTCAGGTGGCTGTGCGCCGGAATGGGGAACGGCTGGTGATCCCCGTGACGCCCGCGCTGGACGCGCGGCAGGGGATCGGGATCCTGGGATGGACGGAACAAGCCGACATCCAGATCGCGTCGCTGATGAAAGACATGGGCGCCGAAAAGGCCGGGCTGAAGAGCGGCGATATGCTGGTGAAGGCGAACGGCGAGCCCATCCGCGCGGTGCCCAAGCTGCATGAGGTATTGAAACGGGCGGACGGCAAGCCGGTGGAAATCACGTACCGGCGCGGCGGCGTGGAGAACACGGTGACTGTACAGCCGCAGAAGTCGAACGCGGACGGCGCGCAGGAGCGGTGGATGATCGGCGTGCAACTGGAGCCGCGGATGGTGATCACCAAGCTGAGCTTCCCGGACGCGATCCGCGAATCGATCAGCCAGAACACCAAGAGCGCGACACTGATCTTCAAGCTGCTGGAAGGCATTGTGGAGCGCCGGATGTCGGCGAAATCGCTGGAAGGGCCGATCCGGATCGCGCAGATCTCGGGCGACGCGGCGCGCGAGGGGGCGGTGCCGTACATCGGACTGATGGCGATGGTCAGCCTGAACCTGGCGATCTTCAACCTGCTGCCGATTCCCATCCTGGACGGCGGCGTGATTCTGATGCTGCTGGTGGAGATGGTGCTGCGGCGGGACCTGAGCCTGAACGTCAAGGAAGCGGTGGTGAAAGCCGGCTTCGTCTTCCTGATGATGGTGGTGGTTTTCGTCCTTTACAACGACATCGCCAAGATGCTGCCGTCGGGCGGCTGACGACACGAACCGCAATCCGGAATCAGAAGGCGGCCTCCGAACGGGGCCGCCTTTTTTGTGCCTGAAGGCGTATGATGAGTGCGGATTTTATCCGATTTCTCAAAAGGAGGATCATCCGATGCAGGACTTATTTCGAAAGCTACTCAACTATGCCGTGATGGCGCCTTCCTCGCACAACACGCAGCCGTGGCTGTTCCGGCTGCTGGAGGATGGAGTGGAGATCCTGGCGGATCGGACGCGGGCGCTGCCGGTAGTCGATCCGGAAGATCGCGAACTCACGATGAGCTGCGGCGCGCTGCTGTACCATGTGCGGTTGGGAATGCGCGTTCATGGCCTCGCGGACAGGGTGGAACGGGCGCCGGAGCCGGAGGCGCGTCCGGACCTTCTGGCCCGGGTCCATGCGGCGGGAGCGCATGCGGCCACGCCGGCGGAGAAGGCGTTGTTCGAGGCGATCCCGGCGCGCCACACCTTCCGTTTTCCATTCGAAATGCGTATCGTTCCCGGCCCGGTAATTGACGAATTGCGCGGCGCCTGCGAGCAGGAAGGCGCCGCGTTTCACCTGGCGCCCGACGAACAGCGGCAGGCCCTGGCGCAACTGGTGATGGAAGGCGACCGGCGGCAGGGCGCCGACAAGCGCTTCCGGCGCGAGCTGGCGAGCTGGCTGCACAACAACCGCACGCACAGCCACGACGGCATTCCCGGATACGCGATGGGCGCTTCCGAGTGGGCATCGTACGTGACGCCGTTCGTGGTGCGGACGTTCGACTGGGGCACCGCGCAGGCGATCGACGACCGCAAGCTGATGGAGGGTTCGCCGGTGCTGGCGGTAATCGCGACGGAACATGATGCCACGCGAAGCTGGCTCCATGCCGGAGAAGCGCTGGCGCGCGTGCTTCTGCGGGCGCAGCAGGAAGGCCTGTCGGCGTCGTACCTGAACCAGCCCATCGAGGTGGACGATCTGCGGCCCAAGGTGGCGGCCCTGTTGGGCATCCAAGGCTCGCCGCAGTTGCTCTTGCGGATCGGGTACGGGCAAACCGGGCGGTCGACGCCGAGGCGGGCGGCGGCGCAGTTGATTCTGCCCTAAACCGCGGTGAGGCTATAAAGAAGAGATCGCATGGTTTCCAATCTGTATCCGATTACCGGTTCGTGGTCCGGAAAGCTGTTGCTTTCGTCCCGGCCTCGCGGCGGCGACTGGCTTGAGGACCAAGTGTCCGGATGGCGCCGACAGGGCAACGATACGGTGATGTCCCGGTTGACGGAGGCTTCAAGACCAAGCTGGACGTAGTACCGAAGGCCTCCGCGGCGTCACCAGTGTATGCCCTGCCGCGCGCTCTATTTAACCGCGGGAAGGCCGTGGGTGGCGAGTACCGCGTCCACGTCGTCCTGGGCGAGGCGCGAAGCGTCCCACTCGACGATTAACTGATTCGCCGCCGCAGCCTGGACCCGCAGCATCCCGTACACGGAGTGTGCCTTGCGAATGCCTTCCAGGTCATGATCCTCCAGCGGGCGGGTGAGATTGTAGACGTGCTGGACCTTGGTCATCCGGTATCAGGATAGCCGATTTTCCAGCGGATCTGCCGCAGAATGCCGAGCCAGATTTCGGCGTCGTGGGCTTCGAGATGCATGCGCCGGACCAGCCGCCGGACCTTTTGCGAGGTGGAGCCGGCGGCGCGTTCGTGGACATAGCCGGACGCCGCCAGAACCTCGAGGAGCAGCGCGGAGATGCGCTCTTCGCTTGCGGCATCGGCCCGTTTGCGGGCAGCCGGAGACGGGGCGCGGGGATTGCGGATCAGCTCATACAGGCACACGGCGACGGACTGGCCCAGGTTCATCGAACCGTGTTCTTCGCGTGTCGGGATGCGCATCAGCCAGTGGCAATAGCTGAGGTCCTCATTCGACAATCCATACTTTTCCGAACCGAAGAGCAGCGCCACGGGGGCGGAGGCCAGTGTTTTCCGGATCACGCGCGCGCCTGCTTCCAGGCGCTTCAGGGGATGTTCGAGCCCGCGCGGTCCGAGGGAAGTGGTGCCCACCACCAGGCTGCAATCGGCGACGGCATCGGCGAGGGTCGCGAACTCGCGGGAGCGGGCGAGCACGGTCTTGGATTCGCCGACGGCGGAGCGGGCCTCCTGGTAGGCGACTTCGTAGGGATTCACAAGGCGGAGATCGCCGATACCGAAGTTGGAGAGGGCGCGCGCGGCGGCGCCGATGTTCAGGGGGTTGCGGGGCGCCACCAGAACGACGCGCAGGGACGGAGTCAAGCGTCCTCTTCCTCGCTGTTTTCGCCGGCCACGCGGCGAAGGCTGTCGGCGTGGGTGCGATCGCGCTTGCTTTGCGGCAGAAGGATCGGCTTGTAGTCGGTCCAGTTGGAGGAGATCAGATAGAAGGCGAAGAGAAGCGCGCCCACGAAGATCACGGAGACGAACGCGATGGCCAGGTAGTGAGGCGCCGGGCTGCTTTTGCCCTCGAAGAGAAAGTCTCCAAACTCGCGGGCGAAGTTCATGCCGAAGAAGCCGGTGATCATGGCGCCGCCGCCCAGGATGGTGCTGATCATGGCCAGGCGGTTGACGGCTTCGGTGTTGCGGACGGCAAGGAAGCGGTCGAGCGAGTTGTTGAGCTTCTCGATCTCGCTTTCCACTTCGTCTTTCATGGGGCCCAGGCGGTAGGCATCGCACTGCATCTGGAAGTGCTCCTGCTCCTCGTCCTTGTTGGCGAGCTCGCCGAAGTACCAGTAGTTGGAGAAATGCTGGAACTCGGACAGGAGGTTGTCGGCGCGCTTGAAGTCGGCGCGAGTCAGCTCGCCGATGGCGTACTTGCGGAACAGGTGGCGTGACACGAGCGCGGCCTCTTCGGCGAAGTCGAGCAAGGTGGCGCGGTAGAAGAGCGCGGCGATGGCCGTGATGAAGTAACGGCCGCGGAACATGCGGTAGATCAGGAAGCCTTCGCTGAGCTCATGCTCCTCGGCGCCGAAGCTGCCGATGGTAATGGTGACGTTGGAATAGCTGGTGAAGCCGTAGTAGGTTCCCTGATGAGCCCAGCGGGAGTACAGGAACTTCTTCAGTTGCTCCTCGGCGAAGTCGCGATCGTAGCGGTAGCGATCGGACCAGCGGTCCACCCAGAGGAAGCGCGAGATGAGGACCTTGTAGTCGCGGGACTGCACGTAATCCGGCGGGACGCTGGCGGGGTCCACGGACAAGTAACTATAGACGATCATCCGCTCGTCGAGCACGGGCTCGAATTCCTGCCGTTCGTAGCTGGTGAAGTACAGCAGGCTCTTGATAACGCGGGAGAGCGGCGGGAGGTAGCCGATCATGCGGGCGGTCTGGAAGCGCTCCTCCACCAGGACCTTTGGCGCGGCGCCTTCCTGATGCAGCACCAGGGCGGTGCGCGAGGGCATGCGTCCCTCGCGGAGCTGGCGTCCGCTGGAGGGGTAGACCTTGCGCATCATTTCGTTGATCCAGAGCGCGTGATCGAGGCTGATGTCGCGAGCCTCGACGCCGATGCACAGCAGGCCGATGGAGTTGTCGAAGAGATACAGGCGGAGGCTGGTGATGTCGACGCTTGCGGAGCGGCCGCGGGCGTCCTCGGCCTCCAGCTTCAACTGCTTACCGTCGAGCGGGATGCGATAAGCCCGGAGCAGGGCTTCGGACTGCTGGCCCGGCTCGGTGCGGTCGAAGAAGACGCGGCGCACGATGGGGTGGAAAAACACCATGTTCTGGTAGGCTCGGGAATCCATGTCAAACCGCTGCAGTTTGTTGCGGCTCCAGGGTCCGAGGGCGGCCAGAACGGGAGCTCCCGCCTGGGTGCAGTGGGCGGCGATCCAGGCATCCAGGCCGTCGATCCATTGCGGGCAGTCACGCCAGATCGACTCATGGTCGATCATGATGGCGTTCTGGTCAATGGAGAATGGGAAGAAGAAAAAGGTATGGAGGTGCTGCGCGCGCCCGATTTCTTGTTCCGCGGCCATCCGGAACGTTGATTATAGCGGACGCCGCTGTTCGTTCCACGCCTCGCGCGCGCGCCGGGATAGTTCCTCGAGAAAACCGGCAAGGAGTTCCTGCTTGTGCCCGGTTTCGGGCGCGAGCGTGAGGTAGGGGGACATCAGGGTCGCCCGGAGCACGAACAAGCCTTGCTCGTGATACTCCACCGGATCCGCGCCAATTCGGTCCAGCAAGGCGGAGAGCGCCGCGGCCGGGTATGCGGGCGGGCGGAAGGTGGTGCGGGAGAGGAAGAAGGGCTGCAGATAGCTGTACTGGCTGGCGCCGTGCTCGGCATCGATGGTGAAGCGCTGGTATACGGCGCGGTTCAGGCGGTTGCGGCGTTCGAGAGGCACGGGTCCGTCCTCCGCCACCACGAAGCAAACGATGTTGGTATCGGGCGGCATGGAGGTAATGGGAACAAAGCGGAAGCCGGGCTCCTCGCCGTTCACGCGAGCGGCGGTTTCGAAGTGGATCAGGCGTTCGTACAGTTCGCGGGCAGCCAGCAGCGAAGCGCGCATGATCTCGCCGTAACCCTCGCGGGTGGGCGGGATCATGCGGTGGGACAGCCAGCACGCGGCCACCGCCGCGCCGCTCTTGGAGCCTTCCAGGATGTAAGGTCCGATGCTGGCGGGCGGCTGATGCTTGCGCTGGGCGATGTCTTCCTCGGAAGCGTCGGAGATGTAGGGCGCCTCCTCTGTCAGGAAGTGCCGCACCATGTCGTTTCGGAATGCGGCCACTCCGCAGGGGTAAGGAACGTAGCCCATCTTGTGCGGATCGACGGTGATCGACTCCGCCAGGGGGAACGCCTGGAAGGCGGCGCAGAGATCGGGGAAGCCCCACTGCAGGCTGAGGTGTTTTTCATAGCGGCCGCTGGTGATGATCAAGTCGCGGCGAACGAACTGGCGCACTTCGGCGGCGCACTGTTCGGGGGTCTCGGCGGTTCCGGAGTGAAACAGGGAGCGGAAATAGCCGCCCCAGGCGGCGTCGATGTGCAACCAGAAGCTGTGTCCGCGGGCTTCCAGCGCGGAGCGGAGGGCGGCGATGCGGTGGATCGGATCCACGGCGCCTTCCTCGGTGCTGGCGGCGATCGCCACCACGCCGAGCGGCAGCATGCCCCGCTCGATAACGTGATTCAGTTTCGCCTCCAGATCCCGCATTTCCATTCGGAACATGGGATCGAGGTCCACAAGGACGATGTTTTCCTTCCCGATGCCCAGCAGGTCGGCCGTTTTATCGATGGAGTAGTGGCGGGATCCGCCCGCGAACAGCACCGGAGGGCGTTCGCCGTAACAGGCGCGGACACCGTGATGGGCGATGCTGAACTCGCTTTCGGCGAGCATTTCGAACGCGCGGGCGGCGGCTTCCGGGCGCGTGTTTCCGTAACGGCGGCGGACGGCTTCGACGAAGCGGGGAAGCAGGTAGATCGCCGCGCCGGGACGGATGCCCAGGCATTCGGAGGTATCGAACTCGCGCAGGTCGCGGTGATCGCCGGCGCCTGGGACCTTCCAGATCAGCGGGAGGTTATGGCGCGAGAGGCAATCGCGTACGGCGAGCGCGAAGTAGCGAACCGCGCGCGCGATCCACAGCGCTTCCAGGTTGGCCACGGTGCCGCCGCCGGTGATGTGCGCCCATCCGAACTCCTCCCTGGAGTCCGCCCCGAGTTCGGGAGGGGGCGCGTAGCCGAGCATCCGGAGCATGTCCGCGCCCACGTCCATTTCCCATTTCACTGTTACGGGCGCGGCCTCCGGCGTCACGTTGTTGGGGTTGTAGAGCATCCCGGCGAAGTAGCCGAGCACGCCGGGGATGGTCTGATCCGACAGCATGTGCGCGATGTATCGCGGCGAGTAGAAGGGGAAGTGCCGCCGGAGGCCGGCGAGCATCTCCATGAGCTGCTGGAAGAGGCGATCGTTGAACGGAGTCGCCTCACGCCGCAGCGACTGGGTGATAAGGATTTCGTCGGAAGGAAAGTAGTTGCGGCGCCAATGGAAGTAATCTTGCAGGATGTAGGAGATCATCTTTTCCTCCCACTCCGCGTTTTCGGCCTTGGGCCCGAGGAACCAGGCGCCGAGCTTCTTGGTCGCTTCACGGTCCGGCATTGTTCAGAGTCAACTGTAGCGCGGCAGGGCCGGCGGGACCTAGTCGCCGAGGATATCGAGCGCGGCCTGTAACTCCGACCGGGTGTGGGCATCGCCGGTGCGGGTGGTGGCCTCGATGCCGCTCCGGTACGTTTGCCGAGCTCGGTCGAGCTCGCCTAGCTTCTCGTAGGTCTGGCCGCCGTGGAAGTAAGCGGCGGCGTAGTCCGGGTTTCCTGCCAGGATGGCTTCGAATTCGGCCGCGCCTGCCCGCAGGTCGCCGGAATTCACCAGTTCCATGGCGAGGCCGTAGCGAACAAAGCTGTTGCCGGGGTCCTGCGCCACCAGTTGTCGTAAGGTTTCCAGGCGATTCATAGGGTCAGTGGTCAGGGTAGCAGGCGCACCGCTACAATTTGAAGCGAGTGGCTTGTCCGTTCTTCACACCCACGGAGCCCATGAGCTCGACATCCTGGATGCAGCCGCCGCGTCTGCCGCTGGGGACGGGATACCGGGGATGGTGCAGCGCGCCTTCGAACGAGCCGCAACCCGGCGCGCGGACGATGGAGGATTGCTGCAATACCGGTTATGCGCGCGGGCGCTGCAGCCGCTTCCCGGAGGGCGAGCGCGCGGACGCAGTTCGCGTGTCGCGGGAGGGCAGCGGTTTCGTTTGGGTGCTGGAAGCGGATCACTGGCCTGTATCGCACGGGCGCTACCCGGCGCAAGCGCCGCCGACGGCAGCCATCGAGGCGCAGATCCGGTGCGTCCAGGCGAGATCAGGATCGCCAGCCGGTCTGCACCAGGAATCCGGCGAAGACCGTCAGGTTGTAGGTGGCGTGCAGCAAGGCCGAGGCGGCGGTGGATCCGGTGAACCAGCGGACGAAGCCGAACGCGATTCCGGCGGCTGAGACCACCACCACGTGCTGCCAGGACCAGGAGTATTGAGGCCCGTGCAGCATTCCAAAGATGAGCGCGGCGGAGACAATCCCCGCCGCCGCCCCCGCCACGCCGGCGATCACCGGGTACAGGAATCCGCGGAATACCACCTCTTCGCAGATGGGTCCCAGCGTGGTGACGAAGAGTCCGAGCAGGATCACGGAGGTCCGGTCGTGCGCCATCTCGTCGAAGGCCATCGGCAGCACGGGGGCTTTCAGCGCGGCGCCGAGGGCCGAA
This sequence comes from Bryobacteraceae bacterium, assembly GCA_019748195.1. GTDB lineage: Bacteria > Acidobacteriota > Terriglobia > Bryobacterales > Bryobacteraceae > JAIEPW01. The sequence continues at coordinate 16,606 of JAIEPW010000093.1, read as the reverse complement.
AGCGAAAACGCGAGCACGGGTCCCAGCAGCATGATGGTCCAGCGCCACGGGAATGGGTAGGTCCAGCCCAGCGATCTGAGCACGGGACGCTGGTAGCGGGTCCGCATCAGAATCCACAGGATCGAGAACAGCAGCAGGTAAAAGACGAACTGCATCGGAAGCACTTGCATCGCCTTGGTGGAGAACACGCCGGGAAGCGTCCACTGCATCAGGCGCACCAGCAGGTTCGCCAGCAGCAGCGCGGGGAGCGAAAGTCCAAAAAACAGCAGGACGTCTTCAAAGCCCCAGAATGCCCGCTCGTCAGTGCCCCTCGGCGTCATGATTCGCTTTCGATCAGAATCGCCGCCAGCAGCGGCACCGTCAGCTCATGATGCCCGGTGATTGAATATCCTTTCCCGCCGGCCTTGGAATGGGGCCGGTTCACCACGTTGGTCACCGGGCGGTAATGCTGGAGGAAATCGAAGTTGACGGTGGTGAAGTTCGCCAGGGGATGCTGCAGATTGCGGACGACGGAAACGGCCTTCAGGAACACTTCCGGCAGCACCACCGCGGAACCGACGTTCAGATACACGCCGCCGTTGTCGAGGTCCCGCGCCAGGGAGCACAGCAGCCGGAAGTCGCGATGCGTGGCGGCGCCGATGGCCGCGCCGTCGGCCGCCGGGTGCGTATGCGGTGTATCGGTTCCCACGGCTACATGAACGGTGACGGGAATGCCGGCGCGATAGGCGCCCAGCAGGATGCTGTCACCGGCGAAACGCGGGTCGGCCAGCGATTCCAGCCGCGCGCCAAGGGCCTCGCCCATGCCGGCATTCACCGCCGCGCCCTGGGCGATCGCGGCGTTCATCTCGCGGCCGGTTTCCTCCGCCGTTCCGAATCGGCCGTCAGGCAGGACCGCTTCCACGTCCTCGCTGGTCGCGCCCGCGATGGCGATCTCGAAGTCGTGAATGGAGGCCGCGCCGTTCATCACGAATCCGTTCGCGTAGCCGCGGCGCATCAGGTCGAGCAGCACGGGCGCGAGGCCGACTTTCACCACGTGGCCGCCGATGCCCCAGAGTATGGCCCGATTCCGCCGCCGGGCGCCGCGGATCGCCTCCGCGATCGCGCGCAGGGAATCGGCAGCCAGTATTTTCGGCAGGGAATCCAGCCAGGCGGCGAAGCCGGCGCCTTTCTGATGCGGCCTGGCGAAGTGCTGGACCTGCACTTTGCCGCCCCGATCCGCGATCGGGATGGTGGAAAGCCTGTCGAATTCGAGCGGCGTGTGGCGGTATTTGCTCACGGGATTCCATTTAGTTTAGATCACCGCAGGACCTTGGACAGCGCCTGCGCGGTGTGACCCTTGCGTGCTTTCACGATCTGTTCGGGGGTGCCCGCCGCCACGATATGCCCGCCGCGATCGCCTCCTTCGGGGCCCAGGTCGATGATCCAGTCCGCCGCCTTGACGACATCCAGATGATGCTCGATGATGATGACGGTGTTGCCCAGGTCCACCAGGCGTTGCAGCACGTCCAGCAGCTTGCGAACGTCCTCGAAGTGAAGTCCGGTGGTGGGTTCGTCCAGAATGTAGACGGTTTTGCCGGTCTGCCGCCTGCTCAATTCCCGCGCCAGTTTGATGCGCTGCGCCTCGCCGCCGGAAAGTGTCGTCGACGACTGGCCCAGGTGAATATATCCCAGCCCGACCTCGACCAGGGTCTCGAGCTTGTTCTTGATCTGGGGAATGTTCTCGAGCGCGCCCAGCGCTTCCTCCACGGTGGCTTCCAGCAGGTCCGCGATGGAATAACCGCGATACTTCACCTGCAGCGTCTCGTAGTTATAGCGGCGGCCGCGGCAGACGTCGCAGGTGACAAAGACGTCCGGCAGGAAGTTCATTTCGATGCGCTTCAATCCGTCGCCCTGGCAGGCTTCGCAGCGCCCGCCCTTGACATTAAAGCTGAAGCGGCCGGGCTTGTAGCCGCGCTCGCGAGCTTCGGGAAGCATCGCGAACAGATCGCGGATGGGAGTAAACACACCGGTATAAGTCGCGGGATTGGATCGCGGCGTGCGGCCGATGGCCGACTGGTCGATGTCGATCACTTTGTCCACCAGCTCCAGGCCTTCCATGGCGCCGTGGGCGCCGGGCTCGGTGCGCGAACCCCACACATGAGCGGCCAGCGCGCGGTACAGGATGTCGTTCACCAGCGTGGACTTCCCGCTTCCACTGACACCGGTGACCACGGTGAGGAGGCCCAGCGGGAACTCGGCATCGGCGTTCTTCAGGTTGTGCTCGGCCGCGCCCCGGATCACCAGCTTTCCATGCGAGGGCTTGCGGCGCGAGGCCGGGGCGGGAATCCTGCGCGCGCCCGACAAGTATTGCCCGGTCAGCGACTCCGGCGACAATTCGATTTCCTTCGGCGTGCCCTGGGCTACCAGACCGCCGCCCAGCCGGCCCGCGCCGGGTCCGAGGTCGATTACGTAGTCGGCGCGCTCGATGGTTTCGGCGTCGTGCTCCACCACCAGAACGGTGTTTCCCAGGTCACGGAGCGTGGTCAGCGTATCCAGCAGCTTGTCATTGTCGCGGGGATGCAATCCGATGGATGGCTCATCCAGCACGTACAGAACGCCCCGCAGCTTGGAGCCGATCTGGGTCGCCAGGCGGATGCGCTGCGCCTCGCCTCCCGAGAGGGTGGCCGAGGAGCGATCGAGGCTCAGGTAACCCAGCCCGACGGCTTCCAGGAATCCCAGCCGGTTGCTGATCTCCTCCACCACTCGTCCCGCCACCTGTCGCTCGCGATCGGTGAGCTCCCAGGCGCGCGCCGCGGGCAGGGCGCGGACCACGGACATCGCGGTGAACTCCACGATGGAGATGCCCTTCACGCGAACCGCCAGGCTGGACGGTTTCAGCCGCTTGCCGCCGCACACCGGGCAGGTGGCGGGCGACATGTAGTCCATCAGCCAGTCGCGATATCCGGCGCTCGCCTCCTGGTAAGTTTCGTCCAGAATCCCCAGAATTCCCGGCGTGCCGTTCGATCCGTTCAGCAGGGTCGCCTGTGCTTTCTTGGTCAACTCGCCGAACGGCTTCTGAATGGGGATTTTGCTCTTGGCCGCCAGATCCGTCAGCCGCTGGCTCATGTAGCTGGAGCTGGCCCCGGGTCCCAGGCCGCCGTCGAACAGGGGCTTGGACGAATCCACGATCACCTTCAGCGGGTCGAAGCTCCACTTGCTGCCGAGGCCGGAGCAAGCCTCGCACGCTCCGAACGGGCTGTTGAAGGAGAATGACCGCGGCTCCAGTTCGGGCACGCTTGCGCCGCATTGCGGGCAGGCGAGTTTCTGCGAAAACAGGCGCTCCTCTCCATTCACCACCGCCACCTGAACCAGCCCGTTGGCCATCTTGGTGGCGGTCTGGATGGAGGCTTCCAAACGCTTTTCGATTCCCGGCTTGATGAGAAGCCGGTCGACCACTACCTCGATGGTGTGATTCTTGCGCCGGTCCAGTGTAATTTCTTCATCCAGGGATCGCAGTACGCCGTCAATCCGCGCTCGTACAAACCCTTGCCGGGCAAGCTTCTCAAGCTCCTTCTTGTACTCCCCTTTGCGGCCGCGAACCATTGGCGCCAGGATCATCACCCGTTCGTCCTGGCGCAGGGCGAGGATCTGCTCCAGAATCTGATCCGCGGTCTGCCGCGCGATCTCCAGGCCGCATTCCGGGCAATGCGGAACGCCGATGGAGGAGTAAAGGACGCGCAGGTAGTCGTAGATTTCCGTTACCGTTCCCACGGTGGAGCGGGGGCTGCGGCTGGTGGTCTTCTGCTCGATGGAAATCGCGGGGCTGAGCCCGTCGATTGAGTCCACATCGGGACGCTCCATCTGATCGAGGAACTGCCGGGCGTAAGGCGAGAGGGTCTCCACGTAGCGCCGCTGTCCTTCGGCGTAAATCGTGTCGAACGCGAGGGAACTCTTCCCAGACCCGCTTAATCCCGTAATCACCGTGAGCGAGTTGCGCGGGATCTGCACGTCGATGTTCTTGAGGTTATGTTGGCGCGCGCCGTGGACGGTAATTTGTCGCAGCATAGGATGGGATCCGGAAGGGAGGCGAACTCTCTATTTTCTCATGAACCGGGGTCGCGCCCTACAGCATTGGCTTGGTATGCTGGAAAACCGTGCGAAGGAACCGCGTCACCTTCGGACCCGGGCTGGTGGCATGCCTTGCAGGGCTGTTTCTGGCGGCGGGAGCATTGTCGGCGTCCGCCAAGGCCGCGGGAAAGCCCACTCCCGTGAAAGCGGCGGCGAAGGCCAAGCCGCGCGCCAAGGCGGTTTCGGTTGCGCCGCGGACGGGCAAAGCGATCGTCCGCAACAAGACGGCGCCGAAAATTCAACGGGCGGCGTCCCGTAAGCCGGTACGGCCGCGAAACCGCCGGATTGCTGCTGCGTTTTCGCGCTGGGCGGTTGCGAATCCGGCGTTTGATGAGCTGCCGCCGATGGTCGCCCCGCTCAGTGATCTGACACCTTCCGATTTGCAGAATTCGTTCTTCCACCGGCGGCGGAGCGGCCTGGTGCACTACGCCATCGACATCTTCCGTCCCATCGGCGCTCCGCTGCTGGCGGTGGTGGACGGCGTGGTGGAGAAGATCCACCACAATCGCCTGGGCGGCGCCACGCTGTACCTGGCGGACGAGACGCGCAACTACCGCTTCTATTACGCCCATCTGGACGGGTACGCCCCCGGGATCGCCGAGGGCCAGGCGGTCCGCCGCGGCGATGTGATCGGCTATGTGGGCAACACCGGAAACGCGCGCTATACCTCTCCACACCTGCACTTCCAGATCTTGAAGGCGCGGCCCGAGGAGGGATGGTGGAAGCACGCCGGGATCCTGAATCCGTTTCCGCTGCTGACTGAACTGCTCCGGCGGGAACTGATTCGGGACAGCGTCGCCGTCGAGCCCGAGCAGTAATTCCGGTATAATCGCTCGCCATGATGCGAGCCTCTTCGCGCCGCGCGTTTCTCAGCTCTTGCGCCGCGCCGCTGGTCTCACGGGCGGGCGTCCTCACCCCGGAGTTGATCCTGTACAACGCGAACATCTTCACGGTGGACGCCGCGAACCCGCGGGCGCAGGCGGTGGCCATCGCCGGCGGGCGCTTCCTGGCCGTGGGATCGAACCAGGAAGTCCGAGCCCTTGCCTCCGCCCGCACGCGGCAGGCCGACATGGGCGGCAAGACCGTGCTGCCCGGTTTTATCGACGCCCACAGCCACCCGGCGAGTTCCGGGCTCAGCCATCTTCGCGAAGTGGATTGCGACCTTCGGTCCATTGCGGACATCCAGTCCGCCATCCGCGCCAAGGCGGCGAAAACTCCCGCGGGGCAGTGGGTGCTGGGCTTCAAGTACGACGACACCAAGACCGCGGATGGACGCAAGCTGAACCGGACGGACCTGGATGCGGCCGCCCCGGATCATCCGGTGATGGTCACTCATCGCGGCGGCCACACCGCCTACGTGAATTCCAAGGCGATGCAGATCGCCGACGTCAACGACCGCACCCCGGACCCGCCCGGCGGCCACCTGGATCGCGACTCCTCCGGGCGGCTGACCGGGGGCTTGCGGGAAACCGCTCGCGCTCCTTTCCTGCGTCGCATCCCCTCCGCCTACACCCGTGACGATCGCAGGGAAGGCGTGAAGATCATCTCCGGCATGATGACCCGCGCGGGCATCACCAGCGTGCATGACACCGGCGGCTCGCCGGAGGACCTTCGCGCCTATCAGGACGCGCTCGAAGCGGGCGAACTGAACCTCCGCGTTTATTGTTTCCTCGGGCAGGCGAATCTGGATCGCATGACCGCGGCGGGCATTCGCACCGGGCTGGGCAATGAATGGGTCCGCGTGGGCGGCGTGAAGCTGATGTGCGACGGCTCCATCTCGGAACGCACCGCCCGCCTGGCCGAACCCTACATCGGGCGTCCCGACGATTACGGCATCCTCGTCACACCCGAGGACCAGCTCTACGAGCAGGCTCGCAAGGCCCATCAGGCGGGCTGGCAGATCGGCACGCATTGCAACGGCGATTACGCCATCGACCTGACCTTGCGCGTGTACGAACGCCTGCATCGCGAGTTTCCGCGCCGCGATCCGCGCTTCCGGCTGGAGCACTGCACCATGATTACTTCCGCCCTGGTGCGCCGGATCCAGGCGCTGGGCGCGATCCCCACGCCGTTTTCAACGTACGTCTACTATCACGGGGAAAAGATGGCCGAATACGGCGCCGAGCGGCTGAATCGCATGTTCGCGCTGCGCAGCTTCCTGGACGCCGGCGTGATGGCGACGCAGGCCTCCGACTATCCACCCGGACCGTTCGAGCCGATGATGGCCCTGCAATCGGAAGTGACACGCACCGACAGCAAGGGCAACGTGTGGGGTCCCCGGCAGAAGATCCGCCTGGAGGAGGCGATCCGCGTCGGCACCTTGCACGGCGCGTACGCCTCCTTCGAGGAGAAACACAAAGGCTCCATCGAAGCAGGGAAGCTCGCGGATCTGGTGGTGCTCGGGCGCGACCCGTTCCGCGAAGATCCACTCAGTCTGGTGAAGATTCCGATCGAACGCACCATGGCCGGCGGACGCTGGGTCTACGAATCCTGAAACTTGGTGGCAGTCGAATTGCAGCATTTCCAGTTAAGGAGTGCTGCGATGCGTACAATGTTCCTACTACTTTCGACTGCCGCGCTGGCGGGCCTGATGCCCGTGAACGCGCAATGGGGCGGCAATCCGGCCGACTTCCGTCCTTACTTCGAGCAGTACGATCCGAACGCAACGGAAGGTTCCTGCACCCTGCGGCTGCGGATTGATGAAGAAGCCGAGGTCCGGATGCAGCAGGATCGCGTGCAAATTCGCACGTTGCGAGGCAGGCCCGGCAGCGATGCCGGCAGCCAGTGCACCAGCCCGATGCCGCGCCGCGGTATCGTTAACTTCGATTTCCGCAAGACCGGCGGTCGCGGCGATGTGCAGATGATTCAACAGCCGGGCGCGAATAGCAATGGCTTCGCTGCCCGCATCAGCGATCGCGATTCCGGCGAAGACACTTACGTCATCGAGATCCGCTGGCAAGCCGACCGCTTCAGCGGCAGGGGCGGCCGCGACGGCAACGTTAATCCCAACGATTCGAACCGGCCAGGTGGCGGCTGGGGAGACTGGCCTCCCTCCGGCAATGCTCCGCAGGTCACGGAGTTGCGCGACGCTCGCCGCAACTGCCGCGAGGCGGTCCGCTCGGAGGCTTCGCGCCGCTACAACATCTACAACATCGATGTCCGCTTCAGTCAGGAGACGGACTCCAGTCCCAACGGGAGGTGGGCCATCCTGAGCGGTCAGGCGATGGGTCGCGACAACTGGTCCAACCAGACGTATGACTTCGAGTGCCGCGTGGATGCCGACACCGGCCGCGTGCAACGCGTCCGGATGCGGCGGTAACTCGACCCCGCATCCGATACCATATGCGGATGCGCCTGGCATCCGTCCTGATTCTTGCGGGACTTCTGAACGCCCAGCAGCTCGATCCGGTGGAAAAGAAGATTGCCGCCGCCGTCGACGCGGGTTTTCCGAAGTCCCTCGCGCTGTTGGAGAAAGTAGTCAACATCAACAGCGGAACCATGAACCTGGAAGGTGTCCGCCGGGTAGCGGACGTGCTTCGTCCCGAGTTTGAAGCTCTCGGATTCCAGGTGCGCTGGGTTCCCATGGATCGCTTGAAGCGGGCCGGCCATCTGGTCGCGGAGCGCCAGGGCTCGCAAGGGAAGCGGCTGCTGCTGGTCGGTCACATGGACACCGTGTTCGAGCCCTCCAGCCCATTCCAGAAATTCGTCCGCCGCGGTGACATCGCCGAAGGTCCGGGCGTGGACGACATGAAGGGCGGGCTGGTGGTGATGCTTTACGCGCTGAAGGCGCTCCACGCCGCGGGAGCGCTGGAGGGCACGCGCATCACCGCCGTGCTCACGGGCGACGAGGAATCCCCGGGCGAGCCTCTGTCGCTGGCTCGAGCCGATCTGATTGAGGCGGGAAAGCGATCCGATGCGGCGCTGGAGTTCGAAGCCGGACACCGCACCGACGGCCGCGATTTCGCCACGATCGCGCGGCGCGGCTACGTGGGCTGGCGGCTGCGCACCACCGGCAACGGCGGACACTCCTCTCAAGTTTTTGGAGAGAAGCTGGGCTACGGCGCCATCTACGAGATGGCTCGCATCCTCACCGCCTTCCAGGAACAGCTCCGCGAGCCGGACCTGACGTTCAATGCCGGCCTCATCGCGGGAGGAACCACGACGAGCTTCGACGCCTCCGCCGCCATGATCTCCGCCGCCAGCAAGGCGAACATCGTGCCGGCCGAGGCAATAGCGCATGGCGACTTGCGGGCGCTGACGCAGGAGCAGGTGCTTCGCACGCAGCGCAAGATGCGCGAGATCGTTGCGCGGCATCTTCCCGGAACGAAAGCCGTTCTCGAGTTCGAGGACGGCTACCCGCCGATGTCGCCCACGGGCGGCAACCGCAATCTACTGCGGATACTGAACACCGTGAATCGCGATCTGAACCTGGAGGCAATGGACGCGCTGCCGCCGTCACTGCGGGGCGCGGGCGACATTTCGTTCGTTGCGCCCTTCGTCGACAGCCTCTCCGGTTTCGGCGCCATCGGCAGCGGCGCGCACGCGCCCGGCGAGACGATCGACCTGCCGCGAATGCCGGTGCAGATGAAGCGCGCCGCGCTGATGATCTACCGGCTGACCCGCTGAAGTGCTACCTTTGTGATTTGGCGCTCATTCTGCAACCCATTGTTTCCATCCTCTAGCCGCATCCGGCCGTCCACCGGCCAATGACGCGGCGCTCGTGTCTCCCGCGGCCTTCGTGTCTCATCAGGAGCTTGTGGCATGTCTCTACGAGACTGGGGATGGCAATCCTCGTTTGCGGAATTACTTTTGCCCGGGTTGGAACCCGCCCGGGTCGTTTCCCAGGAACGCGATCACTATCTGGTAATCACCGCCTCGGGCGAGCGCTCCGCGGAATCGAGCGGACGTCTGCTCTATGCGGCGGAACCCCCGGTCGCCGGCGACTGGGTGGGGCTGCGCTCGCAAATGGTGATCGATCAGATTCTGCCCCGGCGCACCCGGCTGTCACGGCGCCAGCCCGGCAAGCGCGAGGAGGAACAGGTGCTCGCCGCCAACGTCGATATCGTGCTGGTGGTGACGGGGCTCGACCACGACTTCAATCTCCGCCGCCTGGAACGATACAGGATCGTGGCGGCCGAGAGCGGCGCGGACCTCGCGCTGATCCTGAACAAAGCCGACCTGCACCCGGACGTGGCCGCCGCGGTGGCGGCCGCGCGCGGCATCGCGCCTGGCGCGCCGGTGCTGGCCATCAGCGCCCAGACCGGCCAGGGCCTGGACGCCGTGCGGGATCTGCTGCAACCCGGCCGGACCGCCGCCCTTGCCGGCTCGTCCGGCGCGGGCAAGAGTACGCTGCTGAACCGCCTGATCGGCGTGGACCTGCAGGAAACCAACCCGGTCCGGGCCGGCGACAACCGCGGCCGTCACACTACCACCCGGCGGCAGCTCTTTCCCATTCCCGGCGGAGGCCTGCTCCTCGATCAGCCCGGCATCCGCGAACTGCAGTTCTGGGGCGGCGACGCCGGCGACGCTTTCGGCGAAATCGCGGAACTCGCGAAAGCATGCCGCTACGCCGATTGCCGGCACTCCACGGAGCCGGGATGCGCGGTGATCGCCGCCGCATCGGAAGGGACGCTGGATCCGCAACGCCTGGAAAGTTACCGCAAGCTCTCCCGGGAGCTTGCCTTCGCGGAACGGCGGACGAACGTCGCCGCCGCGCAGGCTGAGAAGCGGCGCTGGAAATCGATCCACCGCGCCATGAAGAGATGGCGCGGAGAGAACTGACTCAGACGGCGCGAACGGCTACGCTCACCGGCCTGGAGCCCACCGGGATCATGGTGAACAGCGGCGCGGACTTGGTGCGGTTCGCCGTTACCGCGGCGATCCGCACCACCGCCATGTCGCCGGACTCGCGGTTCAACACCAGCGCGTACTGGTCGTCCGGCGTCACCGTGATAAAACCGGGGTCGGCGCCGACCGGCACCGAGGCGATCACCTTCAGCGAGTTCATTTCCAGAATGCTCACGTCGCCCGCCTTCGGATTCGCGACGAACAGGTAGGGCGGATTCGCGGAGGCGGCCATCGCGCCGGGCGAATGTCCGGCCAGCACGGTGCCCGCCACCTGCGGCGTGAAGTACGGATAAACCACGACAACCGCGTCCATCCCTTCGCCGGTAACGAAGAGCTGGCCCCCGTCCGCGTTGAAGCACAGGTGATCGGGGCGGACCGATAACGGAAGGTGCGTGGCCAGCCGCCGCGACGCCACATCGTACAGCGAAAGCCGCCGGGCGCCGCGGTCCGCCGCGATCAGCGTTCTGCTGTTCGACAGGAAGCGCACGGCGCCGATCTCGCCCCCGGCGCCCAGCGGATGGGCGGAGCGGGATTCCAAGTCCAGCAGGAAGAGCGGTTTCGGCCCGGTGCAGCTTACGGCGGCAAGCGCACCGTTGGCCGCGAGCGCGAAATCCACCGGCTCGGAAGGCAGCGGCATCTTCCATTCCACGCGCATCGGGTTGCAAGCGATGCGCGTCACCTGGCGGGGCCACCGGCAGACCACGTACAGCGCGTTCCCATCCGCCGCCATCCACATCGAAAGCGCCTTCTGCCCGGCCATGATTTGCCCCGTGGCGGTTAAATGATCCGTCGAGATCTCGTGAACGGAGCCGGTTTCCGGCGTCAGGATATAGGCCGCGGGGCGTGAAGCCGAAACCAGTACCGCCGAAGGCGCGGCATCCAGGCGCATGTGCTTTACCACCGCGAACGCCGTCAGATCGACCGCCGCCACCGCTTTGCCTTCTTCGTTGGCGACAAAAGCGTAGCCCGGAAAGCCCGAAGCCTTCTTCCGGCTGCACGCGGCAAGGGGCAGCGCGAGCAGCGCGCGGCGGCTGAGTAACATCCTGCCCCTAGTCTACCGTGTCTCGCAAGAATTCCATCAACTTGTTGAAAAACAATCAGAAACTCTCGCGACGAAGGGTTGAAGACGCAGGGGGCGTGTGGTACGCTTAGGACCAGGGTTCACCCCGCCTTGGCCGTTTTCAGGATGAATGTCTGCGCGCGTCACGCGCAGGGCGTTTGGGATCTTCCGCAGCCAGCGGACGCCGCGCTCGCACACGGCATCAGTAAGGAGAATCTTTAATAAGGCCCTATGAACGTGAGGTCGCTGTTCAGCCTCTTTTCCTCGGATTTAGCCATCGATCTGGGGACCGCCAACACCCTGGTGTACGCCAAGGGCAAGGGCATCGTTGTAAACGAGCCGTCCATTGTCGCCATCAATAAGACTACGGGTGAGGTGGAAGCCGTGGGCAAGGAAGCCAAGGAAATGCTGGGCCGGACGCCCGGCAACATCGTCGCCATCCGTCCCATGAAGGACGGCGTCATCGCCGACTTCAAGGTGACGGAGCGCATGTTGAATTATTTCATCCAGAAGGCGCACGGCCGCAAAATGCTGGTGCATCCGCGCATCGTCATCGGCGTTCCCAGTGAGATCACGCAGGTGGAAAAGCGCGCGGTGATCGATTCCGCTTATCGCGCCAAGGCCAGTGAAGTGCATCTCGTGGAACAGGCGATGGTCGCCGCCATCGGCGCCGGACTGCCCATCACGGAGCCTTCGGGCAACATGGTGGTGGACATCGGCGGCGGCACCACGGACGTGGCCGTCATTTCGCTTTCCGGCATTGTGTATTCGCGCTCTGTCCGCGTCGCCGGCAATGAGATGGACGACGCCATCATGCAGTACCTGAAGCGGAAGTATAACCTGCTGATCGGCGAGCGCACGGCGGAGCAGATCAAGATGAACATCGGCTCGGCCTATCCCCTCGACCGCCCGGTGACCATGGAGATCAAGGGCCGCAACCTGATCGAGGGCGTCCCCAAGACCATCACCATCGTGGACGGCGAGATCCGGGAAGCGCTGGCGGAGTGCGTGGCTACCATCATGAATGCCATTCGCGTGGCGCTGGAGCGGACACCGCCGGAACTTTCCGCCGACATCAGCGATCGCGGCATCGTCCTGACCGGCGGCGGAGCCCTGCTGAAGAACCTGGACCGGCGCATCCGGGAGGAGACGGGCCTGCCCGTTTCCATTGCCGAGGATCCCTTGGCCAGCGTCGCGTTGGGAACAGGCAAGATGCTGACGGAATTCAAGTTACTGCGCCGCATTGCCATCGAATAAGCTCTCCCGGGGGACGGGGAGGGGAGCATGGAAAGTTTCCTCAATCGCTATCGGAATCTGACGGTGCTGGCGGTTGTCGTGATCGCCCAGGTGCTGCTGCTCGCCTGGCAGGTCCGCAGCAAGGAAGAGGCCCGGCTGGTGCGCGTCTGGGCAGTCAGCGCCGTCACCCCACTGGCGCGCGTGATTGAAACGGTGCGCGGCTCCACGCACCGGTTTTTCACCGATTACTTCGTCTTGCTGGATGTGCGCGATGAAAACAAGCATCTGCGCGCGGAGCTGAATCGCCTGCAGATGGAGAACCAGTTTCTTCGCACCGAATTGTCCACGGCGGATCGCGCCCGCGCCCTGGCGGCTTTCCAGGAACGCTCGCCGTCCAAGACCATCGGCGCGCGAATCATCGGCAACGGGACCGGCGCAACGGCGAAGGTGGTTTTCATCGATCGAGGGGCCACTGCCGGGCTGGCCAGCGGCATGGCCGTGATCACGCCGGACGGAATTGTCGGCAAGGTGATCGGCGTCTACCCCACCGCGTCCCAGGTCCTGCTGATCAACGATCCAACCTTCGCCGCCGGGGTGATCTCGCAGAAGAACCGTGTCCATGGGACCTTAAAAGGCCAGGGTCACTCCACCTGCCTGGTGGATTATGTCGAGAACGAAGAGAAGGTGGAGCAGGGCGAATGGTTCTACACTTCGGGGGATGATCGCGTATTCCCCAAAGGCTTGCCGGTTGGCCAGGCGAAGGTGGTCCGGCAGGGCAAAACTTTCAAGGAAATCTTCATTGTTCCCAGCGGGTTCCGTAACGGGTTGGAGGAAGTCCTGGTGATTGTCGAAGGCGTGCACTCGCAGATCCCGGACAAAGCGCCGACCGCGGCGCCGGTGACGCTGCTGCCTGCCCCGCCGTCGCCAACCGAACCGGCGGAACAGCAACCGCAAGCCGCCACGTCTCCGGCGCCGCTGCTCACCGAGGCCGATCGCGCCATGGAGAGATACCGCCGGATCGGGGAAGCGCAGCGCCACGTGTACGGCGAAGGCATGGGCGCCGTGCCGAACTTCAATGTCAATCCCGCCCAACCGCCGCAAAATCCCGCGGCTCCCGTTAAGCCGCCTGCCGGAGCTTCACCGGTTCCGCCCGCCGCGCCGGGCGCCGTCATACCCGCACCGCGGAAGCCTCCCGCATGAACGATTACCGGGAAGAGCTGCTGACGCGTCCTCTGCGGTCGCGTGGGTTCCGGTTCGCCGCCGTATCCTGGATCGGCCTGCCGCTGATCGCCATCCTGTTTCAGGTTTACGTGCCTCGGTTCTTTCAATCCCTTTCCTATCTTGAGCTTCCGCTGACCGTAACGGTCTATTTTTCGCTCATGCGGCGGTCCGCCATCATGGGCCTGCTGTTCGGGGCGGCGGTGGGACTGGCGCAAGACTCGCTGTCGCACCAGCCCCTCGGGATGTTCGGTATCGTGAAAACGCTGGTGGGCTACTTTGCCGCATCCGTCAGCCTTCGTTTTGACGTCGATAGCAGTGTGGTTCGTTTTTTCCTGGCCCTGTTCTTCTTCGTCTTCCACCAGTTCTTTTACTGGGTGATGACGCGGGCTTTGCTGGGTCAGGCCGTGGATTTCGATTGGCAACAAACCGCGGTGCTGGCGGTGCTCAACGCGATAGTCGCGGTGCCTCTGTTCCGCGTCTTCGATAAACTGAGAGTGACAACGCTGTGAGGACCCAAACCACCGGGCCCGATCCCGCCGCCGTGCAGAAGGCGCCGCATGAAGCGCCCCGGCCCGATCTGCTCGATCGCGACGACGGCAAATTCGCGTCCGGCAAAATCGCTTTTTTCCAGTACGTAGCCGTCGGCGTCCTGGTCTTTTTGATCAGCGGGTTCTGGGAACTGCAGGTTCAGCACTATGAGGTCAACACCGAACGCGCGGAGCGGAACCGCATCAAGAGCATCCCGATTCTGGCGCCTCGCGGCAAGATTCTGGATCGAGACGGCCGCGTCATCGTGGACAACCACTCCAGCTTCAGCGTCATCCTGACCCGCGAGAACCTGAAGCCGGAGCACCTGAAGCCGATCGCCGAAGGCCTGAATCTGGATTACGAGGAACTCCTGCATCGCGTGAAGCGCTTCCAGAACCGGCCCAAGTATGAGCCGATGATGCTTAAGCAGGAGCTGACGCCCGGCGAGCTCGCCTTCGTGGAGTCGCACCGCGATCCGGATACGTTCCCCGAACTCGAGATCATTCATTCCCAGCGCCGCCTCTATCCTCGCGACGGTTTTGCCGCCCACGCCATCGGCTACGTCGGCGAAGTGAGCGAGAGCGAGTTGAATACGGCTGAGTTCGCCAAGTACGGACAGGGCGACATCATCGGCAAGACCGGCCTGGAGCGCCAGTACAACGATCAACTGATGGGCATCGACGGACAGCGCCAGGTGGTGGTGGACAACATGGGGCGCGAGCGCGAGGTGATGGGCAAGAAAGAGGCCCTCCCCGGAAAGACGCTGCAGCTCACGCTCGACCTGGACCTGCAAGCGGTGGCGGAGTTGAGCATGGAATCGAAGCGCGGCGCGGTGATCGCTCTCGATCCCCGCTCCGGCGAAGTGCTCGCCATGGTCAGCCGGCCCGCGTACGACCTCAACACCTTTGCCGGCCGCGTCTCCAACGCGGAGTACCGGGAGCTGGTGAACAACCCCGATAAGCCCTTCATGAACCGGGCGATTCAGGCGCAACTCGCTCCAGGCTCCACCTTCAAACCCATCATGATGCTGGCGGCGCTGGAATCCGGCATCGACCCTAAGGACACGGTCTCCTGCGCGGGCGGCGCTTATTACTACGGACGCCGCTTCGGCTGCCATCTGAAATCCGGCCACGGCGTGGTGAACATGCACCGCGCCATCATCCAGTCCTGCGACACGTATTTCTACTCCATCGGCAACCGCCTGGGAATCGACAAAATCGCCGAGTACGCGCAGATGGCCGGCGCGGGTAAACGCACCGGAATCGACCTTCCCGCCGAGGCGGAAGGAGTCATGCCCTCGACAAAGTGGAAGCTCCGCACGCAGCGCGAAAAGTGGTACGCCGGAGAAACGATTTCCGTGGCCATTGGCCAGGGCGCCGTGCAGATGTCGCCGCTGCAGCTTGCTTACGCGATCGGCGGCATTGTCAACGGCGGTTCCTGGCACCGGCCTCACCTGGTGAGGGAGGCGCGCGGCGAGCGTCCACGTTCTTTCACCTTCGATCCCGAATCGATTCGACTGGTGAAGTACGGGATGTTCGGGGTGGTGAACGAAGGCGGCACCGGCGTCCGCGCCCGGCTTCCGGGCATCCCCGTCGGCGGCAAGACCGGCACCGCGCAGCTCGTTTCCAAGGAGTTGATCAAGGCGCAGAAGATTACGCACATCAAGGACAACGCCTGGTTCGTCGGTTTCGCCCCGCAGGACAATCCGGAGATCGTCGTGGTGGCGCTGTTTGAAGCCGGCGAGCATGGAAATCTGGCCGCGCCCATTGTCCGCGATGTCATCAAGGCTCACTTCGACAAGAAAGCCCGCGCTGCGCGCGACGAGCAAATGCGAGCCCGCATGGCTTTGCTCACCCCGCCGGGAGGCGCCCGCTAGATGGCCGCTCACCGCTCCGTCCGCGATTACGATTGGCCGATGATCCTGCTCACGCTGCTGCTGTGCGGATTGGGCGTTTTGCAGATCTATTCGGCCACCTTGGACACCAAATGGCGCGAGGTTTGGTGGCGGCAGATCGTCTGGGTCGCCATCGGGCTCGTCGCTATGTGGTTGATTTCACAGATCGATTACCACACGCTCCTCGGCCAGGTGCCAATCTTGTACGTGGGCACGGTGATTTTGCTCATCGCCACCTTCCTGGTGGGCCGGGTGGTGTTCGGCTCGCGCCGCTGGATTCCGCTGGGGGCCTTCAATCTTCAGCCCTCGGAAATCGCCAAACTAGTGATAATATTACTGGTAGCCAGATACTTAGCGGAGCTGAAGGGTGAACAGCTCGAAACCCGGGACTTGTTGAAATTGCTGGGCTTAGTCGGTTTGCCGATGGGCCTGGTGATGCTCCAGCCGGACTTGGGGACGGCCTTGACCTATCTGCCGGTGCTGGCGGGCGGCGTGTTCCTGGCCGGGCTTCGCTGGCAGCACGCCGTCGCGATCGGGTTGATTTGTTTGGTGATTTTGCCGCTGGGCTGGCTGATGCTTCATGATTACCAGAAGGCCCGGCTGATGACTTTCGTGAATCCGGCGCAGGATCCGAAAGGAGCCGGATATCAGGTGATCCAATCCCGAATCGCCGTGGGCGCGGGCGGGATGTGGGGAAAAGGAGTTACGCAGGG